>NZ_SRTP01000078.1:0-446 GCF_004791945.1 Mesorhizobium sp. M3A.F.Ca.ET.175.01.1.1
GTTGGGTTGGTTCCAATATTTTGCTCGACCGCATTCCGGATGCGGGCCGAATATTTTTGGTTAGGAACAGCATTCCGATCCCTAAAGAGGTCGTTGTCGCAAAATGGCAGCACACCCTTTTTCTTTGTGAGGAAAAGGCAGATGCTCGTGGCTGGCTAATTGAAGTAATGAGATGTGTCGATATGATCGGTGCGACTGATTTCGATATCGAACAAGTCTACGCGTTCGAAAGGAAACTGAGCGCTCTATACCCGAACAACAGAAATGTGAGACCAAAGATTCGTCAGCAATTGCAGTTCCTCAGAGACAACAGATATCTCGAGTTTGTGGCCCGCGGCCGCTATCGCCTGAGGAAAGAGAGCTTTTGAAGACCGAGCAAAGGGACAACGCCTAAATGTCTTGGTACGCAAACCATTATGAATGCTACGGCTGCGGCGAACATTGGG
>NZ_SRTP01000079.1:0-444 GCF_004791945.1 Mesorhizobium sp. M3A.F.Ca.ET.175.01.1.1
GCCGAGCAGCCAGCCGAGCAGGCGGCGCCCGCCAACGACAACTTGCCGCAGGACAAGCTGCGCAAGAAGAAGCGCGATCAGCAGCAACAGACTGAAACCGCCCCGACCGAGCAGGCGCCGAAGACCGAAGCCCCTGCAGGCGAGCCGGCGCAGCAGGCCGAACCGCAGCAGAACAATCAGCAGGCTGCACCGGCCGAGGGCGAACAGCCGCTGGACAAGACGAAGAAGCGCAAGAAGGCCTTCGGTGAGCAGCCCGGCACCGGTCAAGCGGTGACGGGAGAGCAACCTTCGACCAAGCAGCCCTCCGGCGAAGGCCAGGCAACGACTGGCGGCCAGCCTGCTACCGGCGAGCAGCCGGCCCAAGGCGGCGCGAATGCCGGCGCCGCCGCACAGGGCGAAGCCCCTGCCAATGCGAACGAGGCCCCCCTCTTCGACAGCCAGAAG
>NZ_SRTP01000080.1:0-442 GCF_004791945.1 Mesorhizobium sp. M3A.F.Ca.ET.175.01.1.1
TGGCTCGACAATCCTAAACGAGATCGGATTCAATCGCGACTGGATCGAGAAATGCCTTGCTCACGAAGACAGCCGCACTTCGCGCGGTGTCTATAACAAGGCTGAATATGAGCCGCAGCGCCGTCATATGCTCCAGGAATGGGCCGACATGGTTGAGGCCTGGGCAGCGGGCAAGAAGCACACCCCCGTACTCCAGCCGGCTGCCGGGGCGGCAATCATTCTCGATCCGATTTGACAGGCCTCGTCTTGCGCGACCGGACGTCTGGACCTGGGGCGGTTTCGAGAGTCCCGGCAGACGAGGCGTTTCGCCTTGCCTGAACCCAGGCCTCGACCTCTGCTAGATCCCAAACAACACAGCGGGGAGTCAGATTGAAGCGTCGTGGGAACTCGCCGCGTTGCTCCATTTCGTAGATGGTCGTGTCCGATAAAGGGACGATTTCTC
>NZ_SRTP01000081.1:0-437 GCF_004791945.1 Mesorhizobium sp. M3A.F.Ca.ET.175.01.1.1
GAAAAACCAGTGCGTCAACGCCTGCCATCACGGCTGCAAGCCGGAATAGGCGAGCCGCGAATGATAGAGACGGTGATCGAGCGGCTGTCCGGCGATGGTGAGGCCGGTGCTGCTCATGATCGGTGAAATCCGACAGGCCGAGGCGGCCGGCTCGTGCGTTTGCCGGAAGATGACTTCCTGTTCCTCGCCATCGGACAGCGCGCCGGGATCGGACGCGACGCTGGCGAATGGCGTTGCCCAGCTCGGGATGACGCCGCAGCGTCTCCTCGAAGATTGCGACCGGCCGGATTCCCGGCGCAGCCCACAGCAGCGGCACGATCTCGGCGTCAAAATTGTCGGGCGAGCGGATCGGGCGGCGGCGTTGTCGCGGAACCTTCCTCTGCGAGGGCAGCCTCGAATCCTTCTCGATGCGATAGGCCGTGCCGTGCCGATCGACG
>NZ_SRTP01000082.1:0-436 GCF_004791945.1 Mesorhizobium sp. M3A.F.Ca.ET.175.01.1.1
GCCGCCGCCAGCATATTGATGAAAAGCGGGTTGCGCGCGAAGGGCCCTTCGACCGTCGTCGGTCCGTCGCCGCCGATCAACTCCAGGCAGGTCGCGGTCATCAGCGCCAGATAGAACGAAATTGTGGCGAAGCGCTGCCCGGGGCTCAAGTCTTCGGCATTGACCCACCGAGCGTCGCGATGCGGAAAGGGTCCGGAGCCCCGCTGCGTCGAAGGCAGAAGCAACACCTGCCGCGCCAGCACCGCCGCAACATCGTCATCGAGCCATTCCTGCGGCCGACCGTCGGTGAGCATGGATAATTCACGTCCGCCCATGAAGCGCGCCGACGGCACCGGGTCGCCGAGCGCGTTGACGTTGACCAGCGTGTCGCGCGCAGGGTCGAGTTCCACCTTCCTGCCGCCGACCGCCATCGACACCACCCAAGTGCCGGTCGAAA
>NZ_SRTP01000083.1:0-434 GCF_004791945.1 Mesorhizobium sp. M3A.F.Ca.ET.175.01.1.1
AAATCCCTCGACAGCTTCAATTGCCGCCGCACGCTCTCCGCGGGTGGCGCCGACTATGTCTATTTCGACCTCGCCGAGGCCGAGAAGAACGGTCTGAGCGGCGTCTCGCAGCTGCCCTTTTCGATGAAGGTGCTGCTGGAGAACCTTTTGCGCAACGAGGACGGCCGCTCGGTCACCCGGCAGAGCATCCAGGCGGTCGCCGGCTGGCTGAGCGACAAGGGCACCGCCGGCGTCGAGATCGCCTACCGCCCGGCGCGCGTCTTGATGCAGGACTTCACCGGCGTTCCGGCGGTGGTCGACCTGGCGGCGATGCGCGACGGCATCAAGGCGCTCGGCGGCGATCCGGAAAAGATCAATCCGCTGGTGCCGGTCGACCTGGTCATCGACCATTCCGTCATCGTCGACGAGTTCGGCACGCCGATGGCGTTCGCGCG
>NZ_SRTP01000084.1:0-434 GCF_004791945.1 Mesorhizobium sp. M3A.F.Ca.ET.175.01.1.1
GCCTCCGCCACCTCATCGGCGGCCGGTTCGTGCAACGCATCGGCCCTCGCACCTACGCGGTGCTGCGCCGGCCGGAGGAATTCGCATGACGCGCACCATCACGGCTCGCGAGCGTATCGAAATGCTCGAGGAGGAAAACCGCCAGCTCAAAGACAAGATCGCCAAGCTGACAGGCCGCAACGACGCCAATGTGGCACGCAAGGTCTTCGGCCTCACAGAGGCGGAAGCCGCCATCGTCATGATGTTGGTCACCTGCGGCGAAGCCGAATACGGCCAGCTGCAGGCCTCGATCTACACCGATCGACACCTCGTTGAACTCCTCGACCCCGACTGGGCAATTCGTTCCCACATGAAACGGATCCGTCGCAAGACCAGGCTGCACGGTGTCGACTTCGAGACCGTCTCCGGCGTGGCCTACCGGGTGAGCAATGATC
>NZ_SRTP01000085.1:0-432 GCF_004791945.1 Mesorhizobium sp. M3A.F.Ca.ET.175.01.1.1
ACCGACAGCACGGCGATCGACATTGCGGCCCATATCAACAAGGTGGCGTCCTGGTCCTTCATCCTGTTCGGCGTCACCATCGTGCTGTTCGCCACGGTCCGCGCCACCGGCGCCGTGATGCCGCCGCTGATCATCCTGATCATCTCGGTGCTGATCGTGCGTACCGGCTTTGCTTATTCCATGCGCAGCGTCATCGGCCAGGAGGCGCTGTGGTGGAGTTTCCCGGCGGGCTCGATCGCCTCGCTGGTGCTGGCCGTCGCCTATTATCGCTTCGGCCGCTGGCGGACCATGCATATGATCGAGGCGCGGCCGGCCGCCGGCGAGCCGCCTGACACCGGCCTCGGCGTGCCGCGCCAGCGCGCGCAGCTCCTGCAGAGGACGCCGAACGGCTGAAGTTCAGCGCGCATAGCGCGCGCCGAACCCCAGCGCTAC
>NZ_SRTP01000086.1:0-430 GCF_004791945.1 Mesorhizobium sp. M3A.F.Ca.ET.175.01.1.1
AACAGGGATCGATGGCAATCGATGTCGCGAAGGGCACATGGTTCAGCCATGAAGACAACGAGGGCGGCGGAACCCTCGCCCTGCTCGGCAAGCTTCAGGGTCTCAGCGAAGGTGAGGCTGTCGACTGGCTGCGTGACAACGGCTTCGAACTGCCATCGAAGGCGCCGCAGACCGGCAGCAACCAGCTCGCCGGGCCCGGCAAGAAGGAGACCGTCGCCACCTGGGATTACGTCGACGCTGATGGTGCCCCCGTCTTCCAGGTCGCCCGCATCCAGACCAGGCTGCCAGATGGCTCCTGGAAGCTGAACAAGCACGGCAAGATCGAGAAGACGTTCGTGCAGCGCCGCCGCTTCGAGGAAGAGGCCGGCGTCTGGATCACGGGACTGATAGATGACGACTATATGCGGAAGGGGAAAGGCCAGAACTGGAC
>NZ_SRTP01000087.1:0-430 GCF_004791945.1 Mesorhizobium sp. M3A.F.Ca.ET.175.01.1.1
GTCCTGAACGGCTGCTGATATTTTGCTGAAATCGGCTTTCAGCGCCGCGGCCTGCGATCCCGGCTTTTCGTTGCTATTCGCTCGCCAGCGTGTCGAAGCGGGGACAGTGCGGGCGGGCGCCGACGGAGACGATCTCATAGCCGGCGGCGATCAATTGCAGCTTCATCTCATCGAAATGCCGCTTCGAGCCGCTGACGATCGCCTCCGGCGCGTAGTCCCAGCCATTGCGGGCGGCATTGGCCAGTATGTCGGCATAAAGCCGCATGCTGGCAATCTTGACGTCCGATTCCAACATTTGCCTGCACCCGCTTGCGAATGACTGCGACGGGGAAGAAAAACCCACGATTGCGCATGCCAGTCCGATCGAAACACCTCGCATGAAAACCTCCCATGGTTACAGCCTGTTGCTGCAAGGAAGCTTGCACCTCCT
>NZ_SRTP01000008.1:0-19298 GCF_004791945.1 Mesorhizobium sp. M3A.F.Ca.ET.175.01.1.1
ACGCAGCGGTGTGAGACGGGCATTCTTATGGATGTTCATTCGGATCCTCCGATGGATGCTGAAGCGTGGTAACTCCAGTCTCCTCGGTCCGGTCCGAATGGACAACCTCCCGAAAGCTCACAGCTAGCCGATCATGTGCCCGGGGAGCATCCAGTTCGAAAGCTTGCTCTAAGCGGCTTGGTGACTTGGCCGAGGTCACCCAGGTGGAAATGACCAACACTTGGGGTAAGCCTAGTGGCGCTCCCCTCGATGATGTCTGGCGGGGTGGTTAGCCGCCTCCGTGGGACAAGATCAGTCTACACGAATGGGCTATAGCCTCTCCTCGCCTGCCTCACTGGCCGTCCTTCAGAGCCGGCCACACGAGCTTTTGTCTTTCAGCAGGGCGTTTTTCTCGCCAGCTACAGAGCCACACCGACGCCATTAATGAGCGTCCAGTCGACGGGTTGGATGGCCCTGTCCATCTTGCCCAGCACCTTGGCTTAGCATTTGCCGGTGCGGCGGAAGCCTTCAAGACGCAGTTCTTGACCTTCTCCAGATCAGCCTCGGATGGATATCGGCAAGGGTTCAGCTCGTCCTTTTGAACTTGCGCATCTTCGTGTTGGCCAACCCCAGGCCGCCCGACATATTTGCGGTCTATCCGGCACCTCAACTTCGAACAACCTTGCGGCAAGCTCTTGGGATAGCCCACGCTCGTGCCTCCACCACCCGCTCAGCAGAGCCAGATTTGTCGTTGATGGCACGGAACTTGCGGAGTCATTCGCAGATGCGTCACGGACCGAGAGTGTCGTCCCATGAATTCGATCACCAAAAAGGCCGCCCGACGTTGCTGGGACCGCCTGCAATTACCTTATCCCAGAATTGGGAGCAACGGCTTCAAAAGGGATAACTCATCACCTCAATTTTGTCGATCGCGCGGCCATCGAACCGCAGCCATCGATCAGACTTCCGCCTCGTTGCACTCATTGCGACCGCCTTGGTGCTTGCGACAACCGCTCAATTCTGGCTGCCAGGATAACCACATATGGCGACGGAACTTCCTGCTTCAAAGCAATATAGAGATCGTCGATCATCCCCCCATCAAGGCCTCGATCGAGGACACCGCGTTCGGCTTGCTTGGTTCGCAGTGAACAGACCGCACTTCGACGAATGCGATCGATGCGACCGCGCCGAGAACTCTCCCGCATTGTCGACGGTTGGGTCCGTCGGCCCTCCGATGAGGCCTCGGATGCGTCGGGCGCCGAGGCCTCGACTGATGCCGACTGGCCGCCGCCGGAAGGTCTCGCGGCTTTGATCCCCGGCGATGTAGCCACCCCTGCTGCAACAGCTCCTAGCCGGAGAACTCATTCATGACCGAATCGGCGACAGATTTAGTGGACGCGGCTTTGTTCGACCGAGATCGGCTTGACCCAGAAAGTCCCTATCAACGTTCTGGCCCTGCATGGGGTGCCATCATTTCGCTTTCCTTCGGCACCTTCGGGCTTGTGACGGCAGAGTTTCTGCCCGCCAGCGTTCTGACACCGCTCGCGCATGATCTCCGTATCACCACGGGCACGGCTGGACAGGCGCTAACAGCGACCGCAATCGTCGCGGCGATCTCGGCACCGATAATCGCCATCGTGACAAAGCGTCTGGACCGCAGGGTCGTCATCTGGGCGATGACGCTCCTGCTGATCCTGTCGAACGTTCTGGCAGAGGTTGCGGGGTCGCTGCCGGTTTTGCTGGCGGCACGCGTCGTCCTTGGCATATCGCTTGGTGGTTTTTGGTCTATTTCGGCAGCGTTGGCGATGCGGCTGGTTCCAAGTCACCTCATGCCGCGCGCCATGTCGATCATCCTCACCGGCGTTTCTGTCGCCTCCGTCTGCGCGGCTCCAATCGGCGCTTATGTCGGTGACATTTGGGGATGGCGAGCCTCGTTCAAGGTCGCCGCAATCGTGAGTGCCGTTGCGCTGCTCGTGCAACTCGTAACCATTCCGCCACTGCCTCCGATCGAAGTGCGCAGATTCCGCAGTCCGCTGGATGTCGCGAAGAATCCGGCGATGAAGGTTGCGGTGCTAGTCGTGCTATTGGTCGCTTCCGGCCATTTTGCCAGCTTCGCCTACATCCGCGCCTTTCTCGAGAGCGTTCCTGCGCTCGAAAAGAAGTCAATCCCGCTCGTGTTCCTTGCTTTTGGCACGGCCGGCGTCTTCGGCAATTTAGCCGGCGCATTCCTCACCAAACACAGTCTCAAGGCGGTCGCGGCCCTGCCGCCCCTGCTCATTGCCGTAGCCGCTGTCTCGCTCCTGACTATGGGAGCATCGGCCTTGACCTCGGCAATTGCAGTTGCCGTATGGGGCTTTGCTTTTGGCGCGGTCCCGGTCGGATTGCAGACATGGATGGTGCTACGCGCCGCTCCGAAACAGGCCGAGAGCGCTGGTGTACTGATGGTCATAACCTTCCAAGTGGCCATCGCAGCCGGCACAACTTTCGGTGGCCTATTGGTGGATCACACGGGTATTGCCAGTGTCTTTGTCTACAGCGCGGTTGCCACGTTCCTCGCTGTCTTGACAGTATTTTTGCTCGGCCCGAACCGCAAAACCTGACCGCCTGGTGGGGAGTGACGGTCGGCGGCGTTCACGCTATTGCCACCTCTGAGCTCGGCCCAAAGGCCGCGGCTTCGTCGTAACCATGCGGTCGATGGGGCAGCGCCAAATTGCTTCCTGCTCATCGCGTTGCGATAATACAGCGCGCTTATTGCGTCATCGTGTCCCCGGTCTCGGCTTCAATGCCCGGCTACTGGCTGCGGAGGCAGATGGGCGCCGGCGTCCCACCGACGACGATCGGTCTTTTCTCATGTAGCTGTCGGGGAAACGAGGCAGGTTTTCCGCCAGAACCCGCCAGTCGTCGCGCTCGCGTTCGCCTTCCTTGCGCGCACCGAACAACTGGATGATGATCTTGCCGTCGGACCCATATGCTTCGAGCGAGGTGACGTGACTGTCATTGGTCGGCTTGCGCACGGCCCAAACCTCACGGATTTGGTGGGTCCTGAGATGCAGCCGGAACGTTTCGTCCAGCACATGGATGCACGGCCCGATCTGCTTGACCGACTTGATTAAGCCGGAATGGGTCTGGATAGAACCTCGGTTGCCGACGAAGCACATGATCGGCAATTCGTCTTCGGCCGCACGCTGGAGCACGGCGCCAACTGCGGCATTGTCGAGCAGCCAAGCGTAATCCTGGCCGACCATGCGCAAAGCCTGGCAGCGGCTGAGCTTGAGCGTCTTTAGAAGGTTGACGTCAGTCAGCCGGCTCCAGTGCTCGCGTAGGTCGTCCACCGTGCCGGCCCAGTCCGCAGTCCTCGCGCCCAGGTCGGCTACTCTCGCCTTAAGCGACATGGTCGGCTCCTGGTTGGCGGATACGAGCTCGGCCACCAGCTTTCGATAGGCATGAAGGTTGGAGACCGGCCTGAGATGCACCTTATGCACTGCTGCGCCGGTGGCGTCGAAGAATTGCAAACTGCGCTGGATTCCGCCGCGATGGCGCCTTTCAACAGCGAAACCATACCTCCAAGCTTGCGGGAAGACGCGAAGGTCGAATTCGTCACCAAGGACCATGGCGTGATTGTTGCCGGTTATCACTCTGTTGAAGACGCCAATCTTTTCGTGCACGGCACCTTGATTGCGGGTCAGCGCCGTCACTTCGCCCACGAATTCGAGGCCCGTCAGAACGTGATTGACGCGCGGGTCGATGCGTGCCGCGCCGAAACCGCAATGGGCCGCGACCAGTTCCGCTTCCGAAATGGCCAATTGGGCTGCGAAATCACGCGCGGGAATGTTCGGACAGACTTCCCACGCACGCCGGATTTCGTTGGGCGACCGCTTCTTGCGCTGATCCATGTTTTTACCCCTGCCCCGTTCTTCTTTTGACGATCGATCGAAAAACGGGCCTCAGGGGTGTGCACGGCGGACGCGATCGATCGTCAGGCACATGCCAGTCGAATCCTGTCTCCGGGCGGTCAGCGGCCAATCGCCGGTAGAGAGCGATTGTTGGGTGGTCGGCGCCAATCGGCCGATCGAGCATTCGGGTACCACCGGCGGTGCTGCTTTCCCACTCAAGGCGGGTCTGATGGATCATATTGCTCTCCTTCGTTCTTCGATTGCGAGGGCAACCCAAAGGTGAATCGGCCGGCAATTTTGCCGCCGCAACGAAGGCTTCACAAAAATCGTGCCAGTTGCTCCGCGGCAAGCTCTGAACATCTTTGGCTCTGTTCATTGCTTTACGCGTGAGTGCATCGCGAACTCAGGCGCCCTTCCTGTGACGCGGACGCGACAAATCCGACAGTAAGTGTCGGTTGTCGGACGTCTCCCCAGCAATCGAGCATAAGAGACGTCGGGATGTCCTACGGTTTTTGACACGTCTTCCCTTTGGCACGGTCCATGCGAGATGATCCGCGAAAACGTCGGACCGAGGAGAAATCGAGCCATGATTACGCTCACCGACAACGCTGTTGCCGCCATCAAGGCCGCTCTTTACCGCGCCAGCGAGCCGGCGGAAGGATTTCGCATCATGGTCCATGCCGGCGGCTGCGCCGGCTTCCAATACTCAATGGGCCTGGAGAGCGTCTCACGTGAGGGCGATGCGATCATCGAGCGAGATGGGCTCAAGGTGTTCATGGATAGAGGCTCCCAACCCCATGCAGCCGGCATGACCGTGGACTTCGTCACTGGGCTCGAAACATCCGGCTTTGTTTTCGATAACCCCAATGCGCGTGAGACGTGCGGCTGCGGCAAGTCCTGCAAATGATTGCGAGGGAACAGGCTATGTTCGACTATAGCGACGCCAAGGAATACTGCGTCGAACCGGCACCGCCGGCGCTCTGGAACCGGCCGACACGCACTGTCGGCCCGGAACAATTGCGTTCGGTGATGCGCCAAATCGCGATCATCGATCGTTGCCGTGGGCAAGCAAACAAAATTGCCCGAAACAGCTGAATTCCCGGCAGATGCCGCCACCAAAGGGCAATGTCGACAGCGACCGGTCAGCCAAGCCATCGCTCGCCCGGCCGCCCACCTTACCAGATACGATATGCGCCAGAGGTTCAATGGCCCGCCTACCCTTGAATCATTTCAGCAGTTGAAGGATCACTCCCATGAACCCTGTCTATCTCGACAACAACGCAACGACGCGGGTTGATCCTGCAGTCGTTGGAGCGATGTTGCCTTTCTTTACGGAGCAATTTGGCAATCATTCGTCCATGCACGCCTATGGCGCATCGGTTGCTGAAGCCGTGAGAAAGGCGAGGCAACAGTTGCAAGCCCTCATCGGCGCGGGATTCGAGGACGAGATCATCTTCACCTCGGGCGGGACTGAAAGCGACAGTACAGCCATCCTTTCGGCGCTGGAGGTGATGCCCGACCGAACGGAAATAGTGACTTCCGCGGTTGAACATCCGGCCGTTCTGAAGTTGTGCGCGCACCTTGAAAAGACGCGCGGCGTCAAGGTGCACATTATCCCAGTCGATCACCACGGCCGGCTCGACCTGGACGCCTACAGAACCGCTCTCACTCCACAAGTGGCAATCGTCTCGATAATGTGGGCGAACAATGAGACCGGTACGATCTTTCCCGTGGTTAAGCTTGCCGATCTAGCCAGGGAAGTCGGCGCGCTTTTCCACACTGATGCAGTGCAGGCGGTCGGAAGGCTTCCGATTGAGCTGAAATCGACCGCGATCGACATGCTGTCGCTCTCCGCCCACAAGCTGCATGGTCCAAAGGGGATAGGCGCGCTTTATGTAAGACGTGGCGTGCGCTTCTCCTCCATGATCAAGGGTGGGCACCAAGAGCGCGACCGGCGTGCAGGCACTGAAAACACACCCGGCATAGTCGGACTGGGCATGGCGGCCGAACTCGCCTTGAAATTCATGGACGAGACAAAACGAATAAAATGGTTGCGCGACCGCCTTGAGAACGGGATCATCCAGCGCATCCCAAACACATCCATCAACGGCGATCCGCAAGAGCGATTGCCAAACACTGCAAACATTGGATTCGAAGGTATCGAAGGCGATGCAATTCCAATTGTCCTGAGCCGGCTGGGAATCGCCTGTTCCGCCGGGTCCGCCTGTGCCTCTGGCTCACTGGAACCGAGCCATGTTCTGATCGCTATGAACGCGGCATGTGGGGCAGTCCGCTTCTCCTTGTCGCGTGACAACGGCGAAGATGACGTAGACCGCGTGCTTGAGGTCCTGCCTGCGATCACCGAGAAGCTACGGGCCGTTCCCAGTGCTGGACTGTGCGGGCGAGGTGCAGAACAGCTTCATTCCGGCCCGGGTCCGAGCGGCACAATAGCCGACGAGCCGTGAGGTCTTCCTCAACGTGACGACCCTGCGCAATGGAGAGCAGTCAAACTCGGGGTCGCCTTCACCACTTCAGAAAAGCTTGAGATCGCCAAGTCTCTTGCCCAGCCGCCGTGCCAGAGGTCGGCACGCCGTCAGCAATGTCACCAATGCATCGACACCACAATTACGCGCCGGGAGAATACAATGAACTGCTCCGCTGATAGCCGCCCGATCGATCGCACCGATATCCTAGCGCGACTGAAGGGCCTGTCGGCCGCGGAGGACTTCTTCGCCTGCCTTGGCGTCTCCTACGACCCGAAAGTGATGAATGTCTCGCGGCTCCATATCATGAAGCGCGTGGGCCAATACCTTGCCGAAGAAGATTTCTCCGGTCTGCCTAACCAGGTAATCGCCGCGCGGGTGCGCGCCAAGCTGGAACGCGCCTACGAAGATTTCGCGACTTCCTCGCCGCTCACGCAACGTGTGTTCAAGGTGCTAAGGGACCACGATCCAAACATATGTCCCGCACCTGGCCGCGCCTTCGTCCCGCTCGACTCTGCACTGAAGCGGTTCGGAAAGTAATGAGCCCGACACGGCTGCGACGCGACAATGTCGAGAAGTCGACAAATCCAGTCCTCATGACGCCTCCTCGGAAGCAAACGAAGCCACCTTCTGGAATAGAGGCAGGAAGACGACTTGGCATGAACGATGCAGGCAATGAGGCGAACCGCCAAGCACGAATCCGGACTGGGAGCTTAGAGAAACCGCCAATGCATATCGTAATCTGCATCAAGCAGGTGCCGGATTCGGCACAGATCCGCGTGCACCCGGTGACGAACACGATCATGCGTCAGGGTGTTCCGACCATCATCAATCCTTACGACCTGTTCGCCCTCGAAGAAGCGCTCAAACTGCGCGACGTTCATGGTGGCGAGGTTACTGTGCTCACAATGGGTCCGCCCATGGCGGAGGACTCGCTGCGAAAGGCGCTCGGTTACGGTGCTGACCGAGCAGTTCTCTTGACGGACCGCTATTTTGCCGGATCCGATACGCTGGCGACTTCCTTTGCTCTTTCGCAAGCAATCGCAAAAATTGGGGAGACTTTCGGCAGGCCGGACATCGTCTTCACCGGCAAGCAGACGATTGACGGCGATACCGCCCAGGTCGGACCGGGCATAGCCAAGCGCCTAGATTTATCGCAACTTACCTATGTCGCGAAGATTGCCTCCATCGATCTCGATACGCGAGAGATCGAAGTCGCGCGTCGCGCCGAAGGCGGCACCCAGTTGCTGAAGAGCAGACTCCCTTGCCTCATTACCATGCTGGAAGACACCAACGAAATCCGCCGGGGCTCGCTCCAGCAGGCTCTGTGCGCGGCGCGCAGGCAAGTCGTGAAGTGGACTGCAGCCGACGCCGGCATTGACGATCTCACCCGGTGCGGTCTGCGTGGCTCGCCTACAGTCGTCAAGCGTGTTTTCGCCCCCACCGCACGGGCAGAAAGGGCGGCGCAGATCGACACCGCGGAAAGGGGCTTGCAGGACATAGCCGATGAACTCATCGCCGATATCTTAACCCGCCGGCCGGCGCTGGAACATGAGCTGGCCTTCAACAGCGGCACGTGACGGCCAGGAGCAGAAAATGTCGACCGCAAGCCAAACCACCCCTCGCATTGCCCCCGGCCGTGCCGGTGTAAAGAAAGAACTTCCCGACCATTTCAAAGACTACCGGCACGTGTGGGTCTTCCTCGAGCTCGAACGCGGCAATGTGCATCCTGTATCATTCGAACTGCTGGGCGAAGGCCGCAAATTGGCCGACAAGCTTGAAGTCCAGCTCGCGGGCGTCGTGCTGGGACCGCCGGGCGAGATGGTCGAGGACGCTGTTGCCGAGGCCTTCGCTTACGGGGCGGATCTTGTCTACATCGTCGATGCGCCGCCGCTCGCCGACTACCGGAACGAGCCGTTCGCCAAGGCGCTCACGGATCTGGTCAATACCCATAAACCCGAAATCCTCCTTCTCGGCGCGACCACACTGGGCAGGGATCTTGCAGGCTCGGTAGCGACGACCCTGCAGACGGGGCTCACGGCCGACTGCACCGAACTTGATGTAGATTCCGACGGTTCACTCGCCGCGACCCGTCCGACTTTTGGTGGCTCATTGTTGTGTACGATCTATACACTAAATTACCGGCCGCAAATGGCGACGGTGCGACCAAGGGTCATGCCTATGCCGCAACGGGTGGATAAGCCGGTCGGGCGTGTCATGCGGCACAAGCTGTCGCTCGTTGAGGACGATATCGTCACCAAAGTCCTCGGCTTCCTACCGGATAACCAGTCGGCAATGGCAAATCTTGCCTATGCGGATGTCGTGGTTGCGGGAGGCCTCGGTCTCGGAGCGGCGGAGAACCTTCAGCTTGTGAAGAATCTTGCCCGAGCGATCGGCGCCGAGCATGGCTGTTCGCGCCCCTTGGTCCAGAAGGGCTGGATGCCGGCTGATCGACAGATTGGACAAACTGGCAAGACCATTCGACCGAAGCTTTACATCGCGGCCGGAATTTCCGGCGCCATCCAGCACCGAGTTGGGGTCGAGGGGGCCGATCTCATCGTCGCGATCAACACCGATCCGAACGCGCCGATTTTCGAGTTCGCCCACCTCGGGATCGTCACGGATGCAATCCGCTTCCTGCCCGCACTGACGGAAGCCTTCACCCGGCGGCTGTCGCCGCACAGTCGAGACAAGCTTGCGAGTTGAGGGAGAGGACATGATTGAACAATTCGATGCCATAGTGGTCGGAGCCGGCATGTCTGGAAACGCAGCTGCTTACACTTTGGCAAGCCAGGGGCTGAAGGTACTGCAGTTGGAGCGCGGGGAATATCCGGGCTCTAAGAACGTCCAGGGTGCCATAATGTACGCGAACATGCTGGAGAAGATCATCCCGGACTTCCGGGATGATGCGCCCCTCGAGCGGCACCTGGTCGAACAGCGACTTTGGGTGTTGGACGACACGTCTCACACCGGAATTCATTACCGGTCGGACGACTTCAATGAGGCGAAACCCAACCGCTACACGATCATTCGCGCCCAGTTCGACAAATGGTTTTCCCGCAAGGTGCGCGAGGCTGGCGCGACGGTCCTGTGTGAGACGACCGCGACGGAACTCGTCCGTGATGGCAATGGCAAGGTGATCGGCGTCCGCACAGACCGGGCTGGCGGAGTGGTCTTCGCGAATGTGGTCGTTCTCGCAGAAGGGGTGTCGGGATTGCTTGGCACTCGCGCAGGCCTGCGCGAGATGCCGAAGCCGGAGACCGTGGCGCTTGCCGTCAAGGAAATGCATTTCTTGCCCGAAGAGGTCATTGGCCAGCGGTTCGGGGTCAAGGGCGATGAAGGCTGCGTAATCGAGGCCGTGGGCACGATCTCTCGCAGCATGGCCGGGCTCGGCTTCCTTTACACCAACAAGGAGTCGATATCACTCGGCATCGGCTGCCTGGTCTCGGATTTCGCCGCGACGATGGAGAGCCCGTCCGCCCTCCTGGATGCGATGAAAAACCATCCTTCGATCCGGCCGCTGATCGCTGGCTCGGAGGTGAAAGAATATGCCGCCCATCTTATCCCCGAAGGTGGTTACAAGGCCATTCCGCAGCTCTTCGGCGACGGTTGGGTCATCGTCGGCGACGCAGCGCAACTGAACAATGCCATTCACCGTGAGGGTTCGAACCTTGCCATGACCTCGGGTCGTGTCGCGGCTGAGGCGATCATCAAAGTCAAAAGCCGCAACGGTCCTATGACCAAAGCGAACCTTGCGCTCTACAAGACGATGCTGGATGACTCCTTTGTGATCAAGGATCTTAAGAAATACAAGGACATGCCAGCCTTGCTCCACACCAATTCCAGCAACTTTTTTGACAGCTATCCGCGGCTGATGTCGCATGCCGCTCAGAACTTCATGCGTGTCGACGGCACGCCGAAGATCGAGAAGGAAAAGAACACCACGGCCGCCTTCATCAACGCGCGCTCGCGCTGGGGGTTGGTCAGCGACGCGGTCCGCCTGGCATTGGCATGGCGCTGAAGAGGGTACAAGATGACGATCGCAGTGACGAAGGTTCGTGTCGAGGACAAACTTTACCAGAACCGCTATCTGGTCGATTCCGGCCGCCCCCATATTATAGTGCGACCGCACGACAAGCCAAGCGCGAACTTGCTTGCGTTGACCTACGTCTGTCCGGCGAAATGCTATGAGTTGAATGACAAGGGTCAAGTCGAGATCACCGCCGACGGCTGCATGGAATGCGGCACCTGCCGGATATTGTGCGAGAAAGGCGGCGACATCGAGTGGAACTATCCGCGCGGCGGCTTTGGTGTCCTGTTCAAGTTCGGATGATCAGCCGGGACCGTGCCAAGAGCATGCCGGCAGCGAGCAACTGCGGCACACCATGAGCCTCTCCATCCACTTGCAAAGAGCTAGTGAATATTGGCCTTTCGCAATTCAAATTTCCTTGACTCGTTAGCGGTGTCCTCAGGCCACGGCGCTGCCCTGTGCGCCGGACTTACCACCGGTCACGTGGTCGAGCCCCTTTGGGACAACGCCCGGCCATCGTGCCGGATGGCAGCCACAACGGCCGGTGAGCAAGTGGAACGGCACAACCCATGGCAAAGACGTATGTGCTAGTGCATGGTGCCTGGCATGGCGGATGGTGTTGGCGGGACGTGGCTGCCAATCTTCGCAAGATGGGATGCCACGTGACCACGCCGACCAGGTGTCGGCGAACGCGCACGTTTGCTGTGCAAGGACATCACGCCCGACACATTCGTGACCGACATCGTCAACCACATTGTGACGGAAGAGCTGAGCGATGTGATCCTTGTCGGTCACAGTCTAGGCGGCATCAGCATCACCGGCGCCGCCGACCGGATACCCGACCATATCAGCCATCTCGTTTATCTCGACAGCGCCATCGTCGAGAGCGGTCAAAGTGTATTCAGCACCATGCCCCCCGACATCGTCGCGGCCCGTCGAAAATTGGTTGCGGAGGAAGGACGGGGTATCTTCATGCCGACTCCGCCGCCAACAGCATTCGGCATTCCCGAGGGACACTCGCTCACGGACTGGGTGCGGCGCCGGATAACACCGCATCCGGCAGGCACCTACGAAAGCGGACTTAAGCTCGAGCACCCGCTCGGCAACGGCAGACCCCGAACCTATGTCGTCTGCACTAATCCACTCCACCCGCCGATGGCGGGAGCGCGAGAATGGGTCGCGAAGCAGGATGGCTGGGCGTGGCAGGAACTCGCCACTGGCCACGACGCAATGATCCTCGCGCCGACGGAAGTTGCTCTCCTTCTTAGCGCAGTCGGCTGAGGAACCAAGTAGGGTGAGCGGCGGCCGATTCTCAGGCCGTGGCCTTGAGCTCTGGTGCACGGATAGGCCCAACGGGTCGTTCCGGTGGCGCCACCGAAACCACTAGGCGGGAGTGGCCTGTCCTGCCGACGTCGCAAGCTTGCGAGCGTTCCGCCGCGGCCGCAGCCCGTAGCGCCGGGCAACCTCCGAGATCACCGCGTCGGCTCCAGGGTCTCGGAATGACTCCGTGCCTTGTCGTCCATCGACCAATGCCGCCGACCAACAGCGCCGTTGATCACCCTCGAAAACGCCGAGGCTGCCGCTCAGGGTCAATCGTAAGTTCAAGTTCAGACACAAGCCGATCTCCGATCCACCTCAGAATCGGCAGGCCCACAGATCGCGGGTCCTCCTGGAAGGACACAGCGCTTACCCTTGAAATATGGAGAACCATGGCTTTGCGCCGTCGGCAGTTGAGCTGATCTCGCAATGCTATTTCCCCGGCAACGTCCGAGCCGGAGAACTGCGTGCTTGGCGTTCTCCTCTGGAAGGAACCAATCTTTCGGAACGTGGCAATGTCATCGACGAGCTCTCACGGGCCAGCACGATGCCGGTTCGGCGCATCGGCGCCCCCTGAACACGAGATAGCCACTTGCGATTCTAACGATACGGCCGGACGGGGGCTGAGACCGCGGCGGACGGAGCGTGACGGCTGATCGACACAATGGAGAAGGCCGGCTGGGTTCAGGCTAATGCGGCTCGAATTCTCGGCCTCAAGCTGCGACAAGTCGGCTAGGCGATACGCCGGCATAGTATCGAGGTGAAGGAAATTCTAAGAGCCTGATGAGCCAATCGTCAGGCCAGTGGTCTTGCGCGCCCTGTGCGCGACAAGGAGTGCTTCGTGCTTCTGAACGGATTTGGACTTGCACTGTCGCAAGCAGGACAAAATTGTGTCGCGCCGGCCTGACACAATGCGATATCGACCCGAATAGTGAACTGAAGCCGCTTTTTTCAGTTGGTATGGCTCTTGCACCTTGAACCGCGACGTTACCAGCAACGGAGCCGTTTGATGTCCTCACCGACAGTTTCGATTGAGGGGCCGACTAGCACGACATCCGAGGGTTTTCTGGCAGCCGCGAAATCCGGTGGCTGCGCATCGTCCTCCTACGGCTCGTCGCCGACCAGCCCGGGCGAAGGGGATCCGGCTATTTGGGAAAGGATCAAGGATCACCCCTGCTTTTCGGAGGAAGCGCATCATTATTTCGCGCGTATGCATGTGGCGGTCGCGCCGGCTTGCAATGTCCAGTGCAACTATTGCAATCGCAAATACGATTGCGCCAACGAGAGCCGGCCTGGTGTTGTGTCTGAGAAGTTGACGCCCGACCAAGCGCTACGCAAGGTCATCGCCGTTGCCAACAAAGTTCCGCAGCTTTCGGTTCTTGGCATCGCTGGGCCGGGGGATGCCTGTTACGATTGGGAGAAAACGAAGGCAACGCTCGACCGCGTCATCAGGGAAATCCCCGACATAAAGCTGTGCGTCTCCACTAATGGGCTCGTGCTGCCGGACCATGTCGCCGAGCTTGCCGAAATGAATGTTGATCACGTGACGGTCACCATCAACATGGTCGACCCGGAAGTCGGCGCGAAGATCTATCCATGGATCTTTTATGAAAATCGCCGCTACTTCGGCATCGAAGCCGCTCGAATCTTGCACGCGCGGCAGATGCTGGGCCTGGAGATGCTGAGCGCGCGCGGCATCCTCACCAAAATCAACTCGGTGATGATTCCTGGAGTGAACGACCAGCACCTGTTTGAGGTGAACAAAATGGTCAGGGAGCGGGGCGCGTTTCTGCACAACGTGATGCCTCTGATTTCGGACCCGGCGCACGGTACCCACTACGGACTCATCGGGCAGCGCGGCCCAACGGCAATGGAGATGATGGCTCTTCAGGATCGACTTGAAGGTGGCGCCAAGTTGATGCGCCACTGCCGGCAGTGCCGGGCAGATGCTGTCGGCCTGCTCGGTGAAGATCGTGGCCAGGAATTCACGCTGGACGGGATTCCCGACGATGTCGCCTACGATGCTGGCAAGCGTCAGGCCTATCGGCAGGTGGTCGCACACGAGCGCCGTGATCATGAGGCGGCGAGGAGCGAGGCCATCGGTATGGTCAAGGCAACAGACTCCGAAAAGTCGCTTCTGGTTGCGGTGGCCACTAAGGGAGGTGGACGGGTCAACGAACACTTCGGCCACGCGAAGGAATTCCAGGTTTATGAAGTCTCGCCTAGAGGGATCAGCTTGGTCGGGCATCGGAAGGTCGAGCGGTATTGCCTCGGAGGCGGGGGCGAAGACGCCATCCTCGAGGGCGTCATCGCAGCGCTCGAAGGCATACACATAGTGCTATGCGCCAAGATCGGAAATCGCCCGAAGGAACAACTCTCGCGAGCTGGACTGCGCGTAACCGACGCCTATGGCCATGACTACATCGAGACCGCAGTCAGCGCACTTTACGCGGCAGAGTTTGGGATCAGACCACTAGCGGCGACGGCCTGAGCCGTCTCGTCCGATAACCAGGAGTTAGAATGGCTTTAAAGATCATCGCATCCCAATGTACCCAATGCGGGGCCTGCGAGTTCGAATGTCCTTCGGAAGCGATCAAGTTCAAGGGCGACGCCTATGTGATCGATCCAAACAAGTGCACCGAATGCAAGGAGGCCTTCGATACGCAGCAATGCGTGTCGGTCTGTCCGGTACCGAAAACCTGCGTTCCCGCTTGATTCCTACCGAAACGGTCGGGTTCGCCGCACGACGACGCCTGCAACCCGCGACCACAACAAAAGCCTCGAGAAAGGAATGGACAGCATGTGGTCCAGACGCGAACAGGAGGTCGAAATCGGCAGACCGCCACGGTTCATGCAGGGTGAGCGGGTCCGTGCGATACGCCACATAAAAAACGACGGCACCTATCCCGGCAAGGAGATCGGCGAAAACCTCGTGCGGAAGGGCGACGAAGGCTACGTGCGCGACATTGGAACCTTTCTCCAGCAATTCTTCATCTATGCGGTCGAATGGATCGATCGTGGCACGGTCGTCGGCATGCGAGCGCGCGAACTCATTAGCCTCGACAAAGTCGAGGTTCCCTGCGGAGCTGAAGGCATTTCCAACGGGGGAACAGCCGGATGAAAGTAATGATTCGCAGGACCGCTACTGGCTTGTCGGCTTATGTCCCCAAGAAGGATCTCGAAGAGCCGATCACCGAGATTGAGAACGCTGACTTATGGGGCGGGACCGTGACGCTCAGGAACGGTTGGCGGCTCATGCTGCCCGACCTTCCGCGCGACACGCGTTTGCCGATCACCGTCGAGGCGATGAAGATTTCCGACGGGGCCTGATGCCGGTGGGTTCAGTGGCGGAGAGGAAACGCGTATGAACACGATGCTGAGCTGGGACCATCTCGTCGTCGTCCGGGGCAGTTTTGCCAAAAAACTGATTGACCTGCTGAACGGCGCTCTCAAGGCCGATCGAGTGATCCCCTATCTCGGTCCTGGTCTTCTGCAGCTTAACCCACCGGAATCACCTGTACCTTGCACCCCTGAAGATGTCGCCGCGGCCCTCAACAAGCGGGCGCCTGCCCCTTCCAGGATTCGCACCAATATGTGGTCGGTCGCGCAGTTTATCGAGCAGCGCCGACATCGTCGGACTCTCCAAGCGTGGATGGCGGAGATATTCGCAGCCCCCGCCGAGCCGACCGTTCTTCACGCCTGGCTCGCAACCCTTCAACTGTCTGTCATCATCGACAGCTGGTACGATGGCGCCATGCGAGCAGCCCTTGCAGAGGCCGGCCAAACAGACGTTGTCGAGATACAAGGAACGACGCGCGCGACCGGAATCGGTAACATCTGGACGAGAACTTACGATTTGTCAGGAACAGAACTCGAGGCCGAACAAGTGGCTAGGACGGTGCTCTATGCGCCGCACGGCAGCGTCAGGCCGGCGGCAAACTTCCTCGTGGCTGATTCCGATTACGTCGAAGTCCTAACCGAAATTGATATCCAGACGCCGATCCCGGACGCGGTGAAGCAACGGCGCGTCAACCGGGGTTTTTTCTTCGTGGGCTGCCGCTTCAACGATCAGATGCTGCGCACATATGCCAGACAGCTGATGAAGCGCTCCACTGGCCCACATTTTGCGGTGATCGATTCGGCTACGCTGACCAGAAACGAACGTCGTTTCCTTGCCGAAGGCGCAATCACGGTCATCGACATGCCGATCCGCAACGCCGCGGCTCGCCTCGTCGGGGTCGATGCTAGCCAGGATTAATGGCCGGCGATTGCTGGTGAGTCGCTGCTTGCCTCCAAGGGCGAAAACTCAGTTGGGAATACATTCGTGAGTAGTAATGCTAGTGGCAGCACAACGTAGGCTCTGAATTCGTTGGGCGATGTGAAAGGGTCCGCTGCTGCGGGACGTGAGCACGTTGCGGCGGCATTACGCACATGATCTTGTGACCCCCGTGGCAAAAGAACTGAAGCGCCCGAGTCGCGACAACATATGCAGCGCTCAATGGCTTCGACAAAAATTCGGCACAGTTTCGACAGTTCGCATGCACCTCCAGGGTCAACGAGGTTGATTATGCCTGTTTATGTGGGTCGGCCACGCGAGCAGGAATTCCCACTACCTTTGCCCCGGCGGGAACATCTCGTGTGACCACGCAGCCAGCGCCTACCACTGCATTATCACCAATCGTGACGCCAGGCAGAATGATTGCTCCACCGCCGATCCAGACACGGCTGCCAATGTGAACAGGACGCCCGACCTGCAGGCCGGCCTGCCGCTGCTCGGCATCATGTGGATGATCGGCGGTATAAATCTGCACAGCAGGCCCAATTGCCGTTCCTTGCCCGATTTTGACCTCTACCACGTCAAGAATAACGCAGTTGAAGTTGATGTAGGCATTGGCTCCAATGCGGATATTGAATCCGTAGTCGCAAAAAAAGGGCGGACGGATGACCGTTCCGCGCCCAACCTCTCCCAGCCGCTCGGACAAAAGCTCATGCCAATGCCCCGTGGTCTGCCCCAGCGTATCATTGTACCGCTTGAGCCAAGCCCCGGTGGCCAACAGGTCAGCTTGGATCTCCGGATCCGCCGCATTGTAAAACTCGCCTGCGAGCATCTTTTCTTTTTGGCTACGCATCATAGTCTCCCGTCAGGTCGTGTCCCGTACAGTGATGCAGGAACGCACATCAAACTGCCTCGGCAACTTTGTAACTCGGTCTTGCCGGGCGCGCGGTCGGTCACGAGCCGGGGCGACAGTTTCGTCTCGACCAACTTCCGCGAATTTGGATATCGCAGATCAACCGGTCGCAGGGGCCAATACCTGACGAGGTCGGCAACTGTCCAGCGGTCGAACTCACTTTCATGCCCATCTCAGATTGCGTGATATCGAGCGGTAAGCCATCAGCTAATGTATCGACCAGGTCCCGCCAGCGGAGATCTGCGCGTCGCCTCTACGCATGCTGGCGTGTCACCAATAATACATCGATTATTTCTGGATCCAGGCACGTCGAATTGATTTGCCTTGCGGTGTAGAGCGAAGTTACTAGCCATAGGATTACTCCTTTTTAGTTTGTCAGTCGCAGAGCCCCAGTATGACTACGTGGTAGAAAGCACACGGCCGGAATCTTGGCAGCGCTGTTCACACCCACTTCGTAAGCCTGGCCGATGGGCTCGCCAGAGCACCAATGCTTGACCTGCTCCAGCTCTTGCTCGGCGGGTTGTTTCAGAGACGCTTGATCTCGATACCGCGTTTTCTCAGCACGTAGCCGATCTGGCGCGGGGTCAAACCGAGCAGGCGCGCCGCCTTTGCCTGCACCCAGCCACACTTTTCCATGGCAGCAATGACCGTATCGGCATCGGGCACCCTACCACGACTCGTGGCAGGGCCTATCGGCGCTTGCCCGTCGCCGACGGGCGGGGCGGCACAGGCGGCGGAAGGCTGGATCGTAGTCGACTTCTCTGACGTCGGCGGTCCGTTCTTCCACAGCGCCGCGGCCAAGCACTGATCCGCGTAACAGGCAAAGTCAGTTCTGAGGATTGATGGACCCGTCGCCAGAACTGCCGTCCGTTGAACGCAGTTTTCGAGCTCTCGGATGTTGCCTGGAAATTCGCAGTTCATTAGCACCTCAATCGCTTCGGGAGCGAAGGTCAGCGTGTGATCATTCTCAGTATTGAAATTCTTGAGAAACTGAGCGGCCAAGAGCGGAATATCACCTCGCCTTTCGCGCAATGCCGGCACGCGTAAAGTGACGACGTTGATGCGATAATAGAGGTCTTGCCGGAACTCCTTGCGTTGAACTGCCGTTTCCAAGTCCCTGTTCGTTGCGGCAATCACGCGAACATCAACTTTAATGGTGTGGTTGCTGCCGACGCGCTCAAACTCCTGCTCCTGCAGGACACGCAGCAGCTTAGCCTGGAACGAACCTGATATTTCGCCAATCTCGTCCAGAAACAATGTGCCTTTGTCGGCAGCCTCAAAGCGCCCCTTGCGCAAACTGCTCGCGTCGGTGAAGGCACCCTTCTCATGACCGAACAAGTCAGATTCCAGAAGCGTCTCGGTGAGCGCCGCGCAATTGACCTTGATGAAGGGCTGCTTGGCGCGAGGCGAGAGCTCGTGAATGGCTTTGGCAACCAGCTCCTTACCGGTTCCGGATTCACCTCGCAACAGGACCGTAGTCTTCGCCTTGGCCACCTTGACAAGGTGCTCACGCAGCTTGCGCAGCGCCTGACTATCGCCAAGCATCTCCTTGCTGATCTTTTTACGTTCCATTTGGCAGCCCATCCCACTCCGCCACCCGCCGGTAGAACTGCACTGGACGGTGAGCTGTGTTGTATTTCGTCATCATCATTCTCGATCTCACCTTTGTTGCTTCGAAATTTTCGGCGCGCGGACGCCCTCGGCAAATGGCAATGGCGCCTGAGCATCGTTGCCTTTCACCAGGACGAGCGTCTTCCTCCGCGCGGGCGCTCGCAATATGCGGTTTGCGCAGGCCTTTACTCGACCGGTCGCTGTTCTGTCCGGCTTCTGCCGCACCGCAGCCTGCAAACTCATCCTTGACAAGAAAGGAGGGGAGTCAACCGAGCTCTCCTTGCATTTATGCAAGGAAAATTGTCAGTTTGATAGAATTCTATCAAAACGGCAGAAACGCCCCGCCCCAGTTTGGCTGTACCTGCGGCGTTCAGCGTACGTGACGACATGTGCGGACTTGTCCCAATTGCCATCCGAGTTGTGCGGAACAGTAGCTGCTGCGCTGTTCGCTTCAACCGCGTGAGGCCGGAGACAGTAGAGACGGCGGCTCGTCGAGCGAGGTTTCATTGTTCGGCTACTAAACCGGCTGTCCTTTGGTGGGAGTTGGTTTCGCCCAAGTTCTGGGCCTGGGGGCGTCTAGCCCGTTTCGCCGCACAGGCTCCTTCCACATCGTCGAGGCCGAGAAGGAGGGACCCCACAGCTCTCCCTGTATCACAATGCCCCGCCCCTCAAGCAGCTAGATACGACAGGTGACCTCAAATGAGGCGTCTTGCATGGCTTCTACACCTGCCTGAATGCCAGAACTGCGTTCGTACCGCCCATGGCGAAGGCGTTGCTCATGGCGACGCGCACCTTG
>NZ_SRTP01000008.1:19398-265670 GCF_004791945.1 Mesorhizobium sp. M3A.F.Ca.ET.175.01.1.1
CAAGCAGCTAGATACGACAGGTGACCTCAAATGAGGCGTCTTGCATGGCTTCTACACCTGCCTGAATGCCAGAACTGCGTTCGTACCGCCCATGGCGAAGGCGTTGCTCATGGCGACGCGCACCTTGCGCTCGCGCGGCACATTGGGTGTGATGTCGAGGTCGCAAGCGGGATCTGGCTCGCGATAGTTGGCGGTCGGCGGCACGACGTCCTCTTGGATTGCCATCACGCAGGCGATCATTTCAAGCGCGCTCGCTGCGCCGAGGCAATGCGCGTGCGTGGACTTGGTGGAAGAGATGGACATCGAATAAGCGTGGTTTCCAAACACACGCTTGATCGCCGCCGTTTCAGTCTGATCATTGCTTTTGGTACCGGTGCCGTGCGCGTTGAGGTAGTCGACGTCCTCGGCATTCAGCCCGGCATCGGCAAGGCAGGCGCGCATCGCCGACGCTGGCCCCTCGACAGATGGCGCGGCAATGTGGAAGGCATCGGCGGAAAGGCCGACGCCGGCGATCTCGGCAAGAATTGTGGCACCACGCCTCGTGGCATGCTCGTAGCTTTCCAGCACGGCCATGCCCGCACCCTCGCCCAGCACCAGGCCCTTCCTATCGGCGGAGAAGGGCCGGCAGGTATCGGGTGAAAGCACGCGCATTGCTTCCCATGCTTTCAGCACGCCCCATGCGAAGGGTGCGTCGCTGCCTCCGGAAACCATTACGTCGGCCCGGCCCAGCTTGATCTGGTCCACCGCCGAGGCGATCGCATGGTTGGCCGAGGCACATGCGGAGGTCACCCCGAAGACCGGCCCGCGCAAGCCGAGGCTCAAGCTAAGATGGACGGAAGCGGCGCTGGGCATCACCTTTACTCCAGTGAAGAGTTCAGCACGGATTGCGCTACCCAAAAGCAGTGAGCGGTAAGTTTGTTCTGTTGCGTATGAACCGGTAAATCCGACGCCCACTGTCGCGCCGAAGCGATGGGCATTCCCCTCGTCCCAGGAAAGTCCGGCCTGCCGCATGGCTTCGCGCGCTGCAAGCACGGCGAGCAAGCTGAAGCGGTCCATGGAGATGAGATGCCCCCGGTTGATGTCGTGCTGGGGCAGCGCCTTGATCTCAGCGCCGGTCATGCCCTCCAGGTCATGAAGCTCGGAATTGGCGATCGGGCCGATGGCGGAGCGGCCTTCGCGCATCTCTTTCCACATAGAGGCGGCGTCGGTGCCCAGTCCGCACAGGCCGCCCACTCCGGTGATAACGACGCGCCTGTCCATTCAAGCCTCCTTCGCAAGCAAGCCGCGGACGGCTTCCACGACGTCGCCGACATTCTTGAGATTGGACCAGGCATAGGCCGTGTTCATGTCGATCTTGATGCCGTAGGCCTGCTCCACATCCCAGAGGACGTCCGCCAAACCCAGCGAATCAAACCCGAGCGCGTCCAGTTCCGTGGCGATTGTTATCTCGCCGACGAATGACGTAGGCATTCCCTCACCGCTCTCCGACTCGGCGCGTTTCTTGATCAGGGCAATGACGTCCGTTGCGAATTGATCGGCCATTCTGTTTCCTGTCTTTCTTTCCCGCGTTTCGACCTGGACGCGGCTCAGTTCCTGAGGCGCGCCGCGTCGCGAAAGCCATCACGCTTGGGCAACTGACAAAGCCCAATGCTCATAAAGCCGGATCAGGTCCGGCCGGTGTGTGGCGTAGGTGCAGTATGACGATGTGAGCCGCTACACCGTGCGCGTCTCCCAGTCTGTCCATAGGCTCGGAAGAAGTCGGACCCGGTCAGTTGCAACTCCCTTTCCCAGCACTCCACTGCCCGGTAGAGCGCATGAAAAATCTCCTTTCGGGCGGTTTCTTAAGACGCTCGCCACGCCATGAGGCAGTGGGGGCATCGGTGTGCGTCAGGTGCTTCTGCCCATGCAGGATTCCAGAACATTGATGAAATCGTTTGTTTCGATGAAAGGCATCCACACTTTGGATAGTTGACCACGCGTTTCAAAGATCGTGAACTACATCTCGTCGTTGTGCTCGACGCACTCCCGACAGAGCGCAACCTCATGGGCGCGGCATGCAGGATTAACCGAGCCCAGCCGGTCATGAGTGCGGCCGGCGCTCGGCTGCTCGATTATTTGCGCGATAAGCTCGCGACCATGTCCGCGGAGGTATTCAAACTTAACGCTGCGTCCGGGAGCTCTTGCCCTCCAGTTCGCGACGCTCTCCCGCCCATCCAGTGCTCGTTTATTTCGTCGGATAGTTTGACCCGGCTCTACCGAATCGCCGCTTCAGGATCATTCTTCCCGATTTCGTCACGCTCGTATTTTCTGCCGCGTCCTACACCGATTGGGCGCGAACAAAACTGAGCGCCTTGGAACCCGAACCCGTGCGTCGTGACCGGGAGCATCCGGGGCGAACTCATCCGCTCGGGGGCATCGCATCACCGGACGGCGACAGGCACGGTCGACCGGCATCTCGGCATCGGCTGGGAATTCGTCCATGGTCTGCATTGGCGACGACGCTTCCTGAGGCCACGTAGCCCTTATGCCAAGCTGGGCGCCCGGTTTGCGGCATCCGTGCCTACCCTCTTCGGACCTCGTGGGTTCCAACCGGCGACGAGGCGTGCATAGGCGCCCTCGGCCTGCTCCACCCAGCGGCGCTCTTCTTCCCGGTGGCTCTTTATGTTGTAGGCGTGCGCTCCCTTTTGGCCGCGCACAGCCTTGCTCCCGGCCTTGAGTTCCACATCGCGCAAGCTTCTTGGCATGCAGGGAGGGTCGAGCCTACGCGTAACTCTCGCCCTTCTCAACAGATGACAGATCACGACAGAGAGTTTGCGTGCGGTTGCCACGGCCGCGACATGCTGTCCGCGCCGGGCTCGCACGCCGCAGGGAGAAGGCTCGCAACGGTCCGGGAGCACGAGCGGCCGCCCAGGCCGCCTCGACGAGCATGCCGCGCGCATGACCACGGCCCTGCTTGGTGATCCGCCCATGGTAGGCCGGACCTGGCCGGACTGCTGGACGCTTGGGTTCAACCCGAGATAGGTCACGAGCTTCTGCGGATCGTCGAAGCGCGACACGTCGCCGATCGCCGCCCTTCATCGCCAGCGCGACGGTGATGTCGACGCCGGGAATGGTCATCAGCCGCTTCACGCCTTCATCCTCGAGAGCCGAGCGGACAAGATCGCGTTCGATGACCTGGAGGTCTTCGCCCAATCGGTCGAACTCGCGCAGATGCCCATCGATCGCGAGGCGCTCGTCCTGCGGTACGACCTGCTCGATTACCAGGTCCGACCCTTGGCGCCGCACAGGTCGGCATGCGGGCAGGACGGATCAGGTGGCTATGAAGGATCGACTGGATGACGCTCTTCAATCGAGATCTCTGTCGGACAATCTGATTGCGCCGTGTCACCTGTCGACGCAGAGCCTGCGTCGGCTCGTCCGCAATCCAGACTTCTGGCAAGAAGCCGCTGGCATAGAGCTGCGCAAGAACGTCGGCGTCGATCGTCGTTTTGATCTTGGCATAGGCAACGATAAACACCTGTTTCGGCTTGGCGATCCCCACCTTCTTCACATGCGGCGCAATCACAGCTGCAGCGGACGTCGCGCTGCCGGTGGCCTCGATCACCCCGACATCGTTCGGCGACAGCTTCGCGGCGAACGCCGCCAGCAGATCGCGCCGCATGTCGACGCGGCCGAGTCGCCTGAGCCTGCCCTCCTCCCATGCCACTGCTTCGGCGAAGGCGCGGTGAATATCCAGTCCGATGATAAGCATGCCCGTTCCTCCTTCTTGGCTCGGTCAAAGACGGGAGCTGGCGGGCAACACGACATCTACTGATCCGCGCTCGCAGCGCATCCGGGAAAGTCGCCAGGGGCGGCCATGTAACGAGCTCGGGCTCTCAGCCCACGGTCTATTGACGGCCTGCCTGCACCTTTGTGCTCCCGGTGCCCCACGTCCCGGATGGGCTCACCATAAGGGCGTTCCAAAACAAGAACAGCAGGACGAGAAGACACCACAGATCACATACCGGATAGCGGCAAGGCCAAGCGCTTCGTTCAGATAGGCTTGCGCCAATGGGCTTAGGCCGAGCCTACAACAGCTCTCAAAAACGCTGCCGGACTGCTGCATTGGCTCGCCGATACAATTGGCACAGGCCTCACGGCAGCTTAGGATCAAACCGCCCATCAGTCGCCTCGGACTGGAAAGGTGCACCCTATTAGATTCCACGCCCAGCTAGGTCGGGGCCGCCGAAGACGCTGGTTGATAGCCCGGCGCCATCGGCCCGGCGTTTCAAACTGCCAATCTCTGACCTGCACAGTACGAACGATTGCTCGCTTCGGCAGATCACGCGGCTCATATGTCGGACCTTAACGTCATCCATCATAAACTTTTTGCGACAAAAGATTGCAAGAATGCTAAATTGTTAAAGTCGTTTGTTTCGGTTAAAGGCATCCATCCCATGGATGGCTGATGACATGCGTTTCAAAGGACTTGATCTAAATCTCCTCGTTGTGCTCGACGCACTCCTGACGGAGCGTAATCTCTCGGCGGCGGCACGCAGGATCAACCTGAGTCAGCCCGCCATGAGTGCGGCCGTCGCCCGACTGCGCGATTATTTCCGCGATGAACTGTTTACGATAAGAGGTCGCGAACGATTTCTAACCCCGCGTGCGGCAGCATTTGCCCCCGCAGTTCGCGACGCTCTCCAGCACATCCAGTGCTCGATTATTTCTTCGGATCCGTTTGACCCAGCTCGAGCCGATCGCCTCTTCAGGATCATTCTTTCCGATTTCGTCACGCTCGTGTTTTTCGAAAAGCTTGTGGAGCGTATTTCACGGGAAGCCCCCGCCGTCAGCTTCGAACTGCTGCCTGTCGACGATAGCCCCGATGAGCTTCTCCGGCGCGGTGACGTCGATTTTCTAATTCTACCGGATATGTTCACGTCGAGTGTGCATTCAAGCATTGCGCTGTTTGACGAGAAGCTCGTGTGCGTAGGCTGTCCCACAAACAAGCAGCTGCCACAGCAGCTTACATTCGAGAGATACATGTCGATGAGGCACGTCGCGGTCAGGTTCGGGCGTACGATGAAGCCGTCTATCGAGGAATGGTTTTTGCTTGAGCATGGCCTTAAGAGACGTGTCGAGGTCGCCGTGCAGGGCTTCAGCATGATTCCACCTATGGTGTCCGGCACAGCTCGTATAGCGACCATGCCCTTACGGCTGGTCAGGCATTTCGAAAAAACGTTCCCCCTGCGGGTTATCGAACTTCCGCTGCCATTTCCCACATTCACCGAGACCCTCCAATGGCCGGCCCTCCACAATAGCGATCCGGCAAGCATCTGGATGCGGGAGATAATGATACAGGAGGCATCTCGGATGGCTGCCCCGCTGTGAACCCTCGGAAAATTCAGGCGCACCTATAGTCACTACACCTGTCACCATCTACTTTGACGACAATAGCCCTCGCCGGATAAAGTCGATGCTGGCGGCAAGTGCGCCTGCGAGATCGTCCAGAGAATGGACTTCCTCGATCAGCTCGAACGAGAAAGGTCCCGCGTAGCCGCCATCCAGCAGCGCCTGAATCTGGCTGCCATTGTCGGAACCTGCAAGAAAGCGATCGGGGTAAATCCAGAAGGTCGGGTCGTTTACGCTTGAAATGTGCACCAGGCCGGTAAGCTCGCAGAACAGGCATGTCTCCCCGGCCAGGGTGTGGTGGAACGTGTCGTGCACGAGGCGAAAGACGGACTGGCCATCAACCGCGGCAACGGCCTCGGCCGCTTCCTTCTTTGATCGAAGCGAGCAGGTTCGGAAACCCAGCGGCTCGATGAGACCGATCAGACCCCGCGACTGGAGGATTGGCTTGATCTCGTTTAGAGCGAAACGAAGATTGTCCTGGCGCTCGCTATTGGTGGGCCACGAGCTGCGGTTGGCCGGCACCAACACGAGCGTCTCTGCCCCGCACGCCGTCGCATAATCGGCGAGGTTGCTTGCCTCGGCCTGACGCGTTGGAGTCCAGTCGTTGAACCGCTGCAAGGCGTTGACAGAGATGATCGTGACGCCCGCTTCGGTAGCGGCAAACCGAACGTCCGCAGCCGGAATGCCGCGTGCGACAGGATTGCTGAAATGAGGGTAACGGATTTGGACGTCGGTCAGGCCTTGGTCACGGGCAAGCGCGAAAAGCGCACTGACGTCAAGGCGGGGCGCCGCCATGTGATCGAGTGCAAAGCGGGGCGATACCTGGCGCATTGCTTGACTTTCCTTCCATGAAGCGCGGCTGCCATTTCGGCATCCGGCTTCTTTCAAGACGGAACCACGCCGGTTCACAGATCGGACAGAGACGGCCGAGTCAATCGAGCTTTCCTTTCATCGGTGAAAGGAAAATGGGCGCTCATGATAGAAATCCATCAAGGTCAAATATTTTCCGGAAGATAAATGTCGAACGGCAGAAATGTCTGCCCCGGGCTCTCCGCGACGCCGGCTTTGATGGCCCGCTCCATTGCCATTATCAGCTCCTGGCAAAGTCGGCGCATTGGCGTGCCGACCGCCATCGTCAAGATGTCATCCGCAAGCGCCCCACGTGACTGCGGCGTCATTTCACTCACGATCGCGACGAGATCCTGACCGCTCCCCTCTTCTCGGAGCGCGGAAATTGCTCCCTCTATACCCCCGCCGGCCATATAGAAGCCGACGAGCTCTGGTTCCCGCTGCATAAGATCCAGCAATTTTTCGTAAGTGAGCTGCCGTTCATCAAGGTTCACGAGCGGATCAAGCACCTCGAATTTGGGCGCGTTCTCACGAAAATAGGCACGAAAGGCCGTTTCCCGCGTCGCATGCGCCTGGAAGCGATGGCTTCCGACAAACACCGCCACCTTGCCGGGCCGTTTTGCGGCCTTGGAAAACACCCAAGCGGCAGTCCGTCCGACCTTGCTGTTGTTGAGGCCGATGTAGCCCTCGCGCACGCCATCGGCGAAGTCGGATAACAGCGAAAATACCGGGATACCTTTCGCCTTGAGCTCCTCGACTGATGCTGTGATTTTCGGGTGATCGGCCGCCACCATGGCGATCGCCTGGCAGCGGCTTCCAAGGTCCTTAAGAAGCGGGAGCAGGTCACGCGGCAAATGTGACTGCGCGAACTCGATGATCGGAAGGCCGTGGAAGGATTTAGCCATACTGACCGACTCTTCAATATTGCGAGCGAAATCTTGGTAAAAATCGTGGGCAGGTTTTCTCAAGATGAAGCCCAGCTTGTAGTGCGGCAGGTGCTGCTGCAAGCGCTGTTTGATGAGACCGGCAGCATGATAGCCGATCGCGTGCGCGGCCGCATGGACCCGCTGGGCGGTCTCCTCTCGCACCGGAAGGCGGACGTTCAGAACCCGATCGACTGTTGCTACGCTGACTCCGGCTTCGCGGGCGAGATCGGCAATTGTGACGCGCTTTCCCCTAGCGATTCTGATCGGCCGGTCCTCCGTCATCCGGTGCGATCCCGCGACGGCTTGGGGCGGCAAGCTGAAATAGTTACCACACCCCACGGTTGATAACGCATTCGACGAACAGCGCTCCATGCGGACCCAGATGAGTTTCCGTGAACCGTTCGTTTGCTTAGGGGCTTCATGGTGTTGTATTACTCTCCGCGTTAGTACACTATTTCCAGCGCTCTTTGGAGGCCGGCAATTCGACTGCTGTGAAGGCCGTGACTTACACGTCGCGCTATTGCTTGCTTGCGGGGAGCCCGTTTGATGTAACCCTAACCGCGGAAAGCGGCTTCCATCCGGGACTGGTCCAATTCGCCTTCCCAGCGAGCGACAACGAGCGATGCCACCGCATTACCGACTAAATTCGTCAGCGCGCGGCATTCCGACATGAAGCGGTCCACGCCAAGAATTAGAGCCATTCCGGCAACGGGAACACTCGGCACGACAGACAGAGTAGCGGCCAATGTGATGAAGCCGGCGCCGGTGACGCCTGCCGCACCCTTCGAGGAAAGCATCGCAATTAGCAGCAGGAGGATCTGATCGGCAATTGACAAATCTGTGTTCGTCGCCTGCGCGATGAAGAGGGCGGCGATCGTCATGTAGATATTGGTGCCGTCCAGATTGAATGAGTATCCAGTAGGGATGACGAGACTTACGACCGAACGCGCGGCGCCGGCCTTCTCCATCTTCTCCATGAGCGAGGGCAGCGCGGCCTCCGAGGAGGACGTTGCCAGGACAAGCAGCAGCTCGTCCTTGATGTAGCGGACAAGAGAAAAGATCGAGAAGCCGTTGCAGCGGCAGACCACGCCGAGAACCCCGAACACGAAGAGGAAGGCGGTCAGATAGAACGTCGCGACCAGTATCGCGAGGTTGGCCACCGAACCGATTCCGTATTTGCCGATCGTAAAGGCCATAGCGCCGAAGGCGCCGATGGGTGCAGCCTTCATCAGAATGCCGACGAGCTTAAAAATGGGGGCGGTGAGCGCCTGGAGAAAGGTAACGACCGGCCTGCTCGTCTCTCCGGTCATCGCCAGAGCAATGCCGAACAAGACCGAGAAGAACAAGACTTGCAGGATGTCGCCTTCCGCGAAGGCACTGGCAATCGTTGACGGGATGATGTTCATCAGGAAGCTGGTCACGGACTGCTCGTGAGCCGTGGCCACATAGCCCTTAACGGCTTCGACATCGAGCGAGGCCGGATCGATGTTGAGGCCGGCGCCAGGCTGAACGATATTCGCGACAATCAGCCCGACAACGAGTGCAAGCGTCGAGAAGGTAAGGAAATAAACCATCGCCTTGGCGGCAACTCGGCCGACCTTCTGCAGATCGCTCATGCCGGCAATGCCGGTCGCAATTGTCAGGAAGATGACAGGTGCGATAATCATCTTGATGACTTTGATGAAGGCATCGCCGAGCGGCTTCAGGCTTTGGCCGGTTTCCGGATAGAGGTAGCCAATTGCGGCTCCAAGGACCATGGCGGCAAGTACCTGCACGTAGGTCCGGGCAAAATGGCGCTTGCGGGGCGCTGCGATCGCGCGGGGGACTCTTGGAACCAACATCGTTTCTCTCTCCCTGACCGGATCGGGGTGGGGGCTCCTCCTTCTCCCATGCTGCGCTCCGGTCGAGCGCTGCTGTCATCTCGGAGCAAGCGCCGTGCCAACTGGACGCCTGTCCCGTCCAGCGAGATTGGTGCAGTTGCGCACTGGAACCCTCCACCTTGCCGGAATTCTGCACTCGAGGCTCGCCAAAGATCGCGTCTGAGGAAGTGCTTCATCAGAGAGGGAATTGACCAGGTCGCCTTGCGCCCGTGCCCTTTGATGTTCGCCGCAGATCGACTGCCGGTTGCCTTGGTGACTTTGGTTTGTCAGTTTTGGAACGGAATGCGCGCAAACTGCAGGATATCCTACACGCCCATCAGAGCACGCGGTACAAGCGATTAAGCGTAGGAGCGCATTGAATCTCCGAGGTCAAAAAATCTTGAATAAGGTCCGCGTGCGAAGTGAATCCGCAACTCGTCAAAGTTCTCCACCGTTTGATCAAGCGGTCGCGTTTCCTGGCGCTGCAAGATGGCGTTATCTGATGGCTCAAGCGCTGGAACGCCCAGGAAATCCCAAACCGCTCCCAAGCATTGGGCAGGTTCGTGAAGTAGGCTCTCGTATTCCATTACAAGCAGGTTGGTCGACGTGAAGGAGTCCATAACGCGAGCGTGAAAATCGTCGGCGGCTTTGAAATAAGCCTCACAGTCGGCGATTGACAACCTGACGCTCGGTGGCCGAGCGGTATCGTTGTCCGAGCTGAACTTCAGCCACTGACCGCTTTCCCTGGCCTGCACAAAGGATCGGAGCGATTCCAATACGTTTCGGCGAACAACGAGGATGACCTTGAGTGCTGGCCAACGAGCTAATTCCGCAAAGAATGCTGGACGCTCGCGAAACTGAGGTTCATTGATCTTGCAGCCAAGATGCGTCACATTCTTGTAGTCGCGCATAGGGCAGCGCACATAGGCAAGCTCAAGAAGCTCGCGATCCGTGCCTAGCAGGCGATCCGTGCTGGGCCAATTGGGATCATATTCGTTTAGCAACTCACCGTTACTCAGAACGGTCGGATGCTCGTTTAGCAATTCTTCTAAATAGTGTGTTCCGGTCCTTGGCATAGCAAGGATCACAAAAGGCTCAGGAGTTGGTTCGTTGTGGGTCATTGCATGTGTATCCAACTAAATAATGGCCGCGACGGTCTGGGGACGCGCACAAGAAGCTTGGCTGCTATCGCTTGAACGCTCCGGGTGGGTCCGCGCGCCTCACCACCCAGCCTGTACTCCGAGGTGTGGTCGCGAAGATGGGCGCGTGCCTGCAGCGGCTGGGTGGCGCCCGGCTTCGGCGTTGTTGTACCACTCGCGATTCCTGGCACACGCATGCCTCCGGGCCGCTGGGGGCAGTTTGCAATCCGGCATTGCGGACCTCCTTCTCGTTGATGGGCGTAGGTAAGCGTCAACGCATTAGTCGTCGATGAAACAGTCCAGCCGACAGAAAAAAAGGCAATACAGCGAACATGCAAAGTGCGCCTATATGCAGCCCTACATTGTCGCCCAGGCGGCCGAGCATCACCGGACGGATTAGATCGATAGAATTCGCCAGCGGCGAGAAGGCCGCAATCTGCTGAAACACTCCTGGCAATTGGCCGACTGGAAAAACCGCGCCCGAAAGGAACAGCATGGGTGTGATGACAAGCGTCTGATAGAAAATAAAATAGTGATAACTGGGCGCGAGCGCGATGACGAGCATGGCCAGGCTCGCAAAGGCGAACCCGGTGAGAGCGATGACCGGCAGCACGTAGAGAACCGACGTCCACGCGGCATAACCTAGCGCGGCGGCAACAATCGCAATTGTCGTACCGGCCAGAAAGGCCTTTGTGGCTGCCCAGGTCAATTCACCGAGAACGATGTCGCCGAGGGTAAGTTGTGTGTGCAGGATTGCTTCCCAAGTGCCCTGATCGCGCATTCGACCGAAAACCGCGTAAATTGTTTCGAAGGTTGATGCTGTCATCGCGCTCGTCGCAACCATGCCGGCTGCCAGAAAGGCGATGTAGGATGCACCTTCGATGCGGCCTACCAACAGTCCAAGGCCAGTGCCGAGCCCGAAAAGGTAAATCATCGGATCAGCAAGGGTGCCGAGCATTGAAGCAAATGCCACCTTCTTCCATGCCAGATGATTGCGGCGCCACACCGCGATCCAGTTCCAGGCGTTGGCGGGTAGAGCGGCCGCAAAACGTTCACCCATTGCTCACTTCTCCATCTCACGTCCGGTTAACCTCAAGAAAACGTCCTCCAGACTGGGTGGACGCTCTAGAATACGCAGACCCGCTCGACCGCGAAGCTGGATGCGCACATCCTCCGGCTCAGGCGCATAGCAAAAGAGCGTCTCGCCGCTTACCTCGACACGCTGAACGTACGGTCTGATCAGCGAAATCAGCTCCTGTGGATTGCCGCCGAAGATCTCGATCACGTTGCACCCAATGTACTCGTCGATCAGCGCATGAGGACTGCCCTCGGCGATCTTGCGTCCCCGCTCGAGAACACACAGCCGATCACAAAGCCGCTCAGCCTCTTCCATGAAATGGGTGGTCAAAATGATCGTTTTTCCGCTCGCCAGCAGGAAACGAAGTCGCTCCCAGATCAGATGGCGGGCATGCGGGTCGAGGCCGGTCGTGGGCTCATCCATCACAAGCAACTGGGGGTCGTTGATCAGAGCACGTGCCAGCGTCAGGCGCCGCTTCATCCCGCCGGATAGCAGGCCGACACGTGAATCCGCCTTGCTCTCAAGGCGAGCGAACTCGAGGAGCCGTGGGATGACGGCGTTGATCTCTCTTGTACTCATGCCGAAGTAGCGCCCGAACACCAACAGGTTCTCGCGTACCGTAAATTCCAGGTCGAGATTGTCGAACTGCGGGACCACGCCTATGCCCTTGCGGGCCAAGCGGCTGCGTGCCGGCACTGGTAGACCGAGGACTGTTATATCACCCGCGTCAGGCCGGGTCATACCGAGGAGCATACGCGCAATCGTGCTCTTGCCTGCGCCGTTCGGCCCCAGCAGACCGAAGCACTCTCCCGATGCAACGGTGAAGGACAGCCCGTCCACAACGAGCTTGTTTCCGAATAATTTGGTTACGCCGGTAAGGTCGATTGCTACATTGGACATGCGTCTATCTCAAGCGGAATGAGTCCGATTGGCCACCGGCAGCTTACTTGCGAATTCTGGTTCAGAGCAGGCCACCGCCTTGAGATGGCACCTTTGGAAAGTCGCGGCCGGAGCGACGCGTGTATCGCTTCCGCCAAAGAATAACGTCAAGATGCCACGTGTCGCTTCCAGATAGTTCCCGTTCTGACCATAGGTAACTCGAAAGCTTCACCCCGTGTCGACTGACACAACTTACTCGGTCACTCGGCGCTGCAAGGCCGTCAGACTTCACCAGCTGTGAGCGAAAGATCTGCAGTATGAAGTGACTCCGCAATTCCAGAATTGCCCGCAGCATTTGCTCCGGCAAGCGGCATCGCGCTTGTGATTTCCTTTGTGCTCCTGTTGGGCAGGGGAACACTTTTACGCGACAGCCAATCGCTATTGCTCAATGTACACAGGGCGTAAGCCTTCAAGGGGATCAACAGGAATATCCTGATTAACGCGTGCATTGAATAGCCGATGAATCGAAGCTGCCGAGTGCGGAAAGATAACACCGTAGATCTGATTATGGTCATCGTGACAATAGCCAGCACCGTCCACCAATTTACTGTATGTGAAAATAGTAGCTCACCGAGCGCCGTTACTACCGCGATGCCGAGCAACAATGGGCCGAGATTCTCTCCCATCACATCCAAAGTTAGATAGCGATCCAGGCCACGCAGTAGACCTCGCGCAAGCATCGTGTCCCGGAAGGTGCTTCGTGCCCAGCGGAGTTGTTGGCGCAAATAAGGTCCCATCTTGTCCGGAACGACTGTCGCCGCGACGGCACCTGGAACGTACTCGGTTCGAAAGCCTGCTTTCAGCATGAGGATCGTAAGATGACGGTCTTCACCGAAGTCGCTTGGTTTCCCCCTGAACAGCTGCGTCTCGTATTGATCCAGCAGAGAAAGGAGACAAGACCGGCGGTACATTGCACATGGGCCGCAGCAGCACATGACCGCACCAAAGCGACCTTGCGCCGCGCGCTCCTCATTGCAAGCCAGCCAGTATTCCATATCGATCAATCGGGTCAACCAAGTGTCGCTGCGGTTGTATGCCGTCAGCTGGCCCATGGCCGCTCCGACCATGGAATCCCGCATTTTTACTGCAAGCTTTGTGATGACGTCGGACGCAAGTGTCGTGTCAGAGTCGACGCTGAGCACGAAATCTCCAGATGAGCGGCGGATGGCGGCGATCTGCGCCTTGCGTTTGCCAACATTCTCGCGGAGCAGAATGAAATTGAATCTCGGGTCGCCCTCGTAGGCGTGATGTACCGGGATGACGGCATTACGATTTCCAGAACCGTCGTCAACCAGATAGACCTGAAATGTTCCGGCGTAATCTTGATTTGCAATGGAAGCTAAACACGCCGCGAGTGTGCGCGGGTCCTCATTGTAGCAGGGGATAATGACATCCACGCTCGGCCAACGGTCGGATCCGAACAAGCTTTCCGACGGCGGCGTAACATTTTCCGGTTGGGAGTAGACCGCTTGCATGCCTCTGTAAACAGTCGAGAGCACCGCATAAGACGAAACGGCAACAGTACTGGCTGTGGTGAGAAGGTCCATAGGATCTCTGTTTGTTCAGGGGTGTTGAGGAAGTGATCGGATTACAAATCCGCGGCCGTGCAATTCTGGAATTAGGCGTGACAACGCTGTCACCGTCTGGTCGCGCAGACTGGCTTGATTGCCTGGTTGCAATTCGTCGGGAGCGCACCCGTCGTGCAACAGCACGATTGCGCCCGGCCGGATATCGGCGAGCACTCTGTCGACGATGGCGTCAACGCCGGGGCGAGACCAGTCGCGTGGATCAATGGACCAATGGACGGGCGCCAATGCCGCACCCGCTGATGCAGCGATTACTTCTTCGGTCCAGATGCCATACGGTGCACGAAAGTACCGAACCATGGCCTGCGGGCAAGCCATCCCTATGACTCTGTTTGCCTCAACTATCTGGCAGTCGACTTCGACGGACCCGCATTTGGCCAGGTCCGGATGAGTCATCGTGTGGTTGGCTATACCGTGCCCGTCTGTAATAATTCGGCGAACGAGTTCCGGCTCGTCGGCCGCGTAGGCCCCAACAACGAAGAAGGTCGCCGTCACCTGATGTTGCGCCAGCACATTGAGTATCTGCGGTGTGAAAAATGAATTGGGACCATCGTCAAACGTCAGATAGACGCTGCGCTCTGCAGTGCCATCGGCATTGTCACTCTGCCCTTCGCATATGTAGTCCAGAGGCTTCATAGTTCCGGACCGTTCCGGTCGATCAGGGTACCGGACGGCCACTCGTCCATCGAGCGTCCGATCGGCGAAACCAACACGAGTACGTCTTCCAGGCGCGTGGGCGGCAGGTCGGGATGCACATCTGGACGGGTCGATCGTACGCGAACGCCCGACACAATGTTCGCGAGGCCGGCTCTGCAGAATCTTTCGACATGGTTTCGCAGCGCGTGCCGAACCGTGCCGAAAGCGAATGGAACACCCAACTGATGGAGCACTGGGTACGCCACGCGCATCGAAAAACCGATTCCGAGCCCTTCAAGATCCGGACGAACCGCGTACAGGCCCAATTCAGCGACGATCAAGTCGACCTCGCCAACTTTGATGAAGCGCCGCAGCATGCCGATGTGAGCCGCTACCCCATGCGCGTCGTAGCCGATTGCGCGGAATTCCGGCCTCGCGCCGGCCCAACTGCGGCCGCCTTCGAATGGCTCCGCGTTGAAGGCGCCAGTCCGTCCATAGGTCTTTCGAAAAAAGTCGGAGAGTTCGACATGGTCGGCCAGTTGCAGCTCATTTTCCCAGCACAACTTCCAATCGACATTCGGGCGCATGGAAGACCTCACCTTGGAGCTGTCTGGTTGAGATAAATGTCCAAGCATTGGTTAAATAATTGGCATCGCACCAACGGGGCGTAACTTGTGGAGACCGCCGAAAGACCAAGCCGTAATGCAGATGCGACTGACTTTGTGCGCCCCGCACACCAGATGATGCTCCTCGGATCCAACGCAACCATGGGAACTACCTATCTTTCCAACTTGAAGCGCCTCTATGGGACCTGCAGCAAAAACGGTAAAATCCTTTGTTTAGATGAAAGGTATCCACGCTTTGGATAACTGGGCGAATGCGTTCCATATGGCTGGTCAATTATCGTCGTCACGCTCGAGGCACTTCTGACGAAGCGCAAAGCTCACGCCCGCGGCACGCGCGGCCGTTGCCGGGCCGCGCGATTATCTCCGTAAGAGCCGAGCGGAGCTCAGACACGACGATTGATCAGAATCTGATTCGCGGGTTCAGTATCTCTTTCGTGTATCCAGCTCTGGGCTGTCCTTTGGCGGGAGTTAGGTTCGCCCAGGTTCTGAGCCTGGGGCGTCGGCCCGTTCGCCGCACAGGCTCCTTCGCACATCGTCGAGGCCGAGAAAGAGGGGGCCACACAGCTCCCCCTGTACTTTCCACCACCCGACACCAGCGCTCACCCAGGGCGCCGGCCTTGCTCACCTCAACGGATAGCGCACTCGCGCCGCTTCACGATTAAAAGAATTCTACAAGCAGATGCCTGTTTGATCGTGAGACGTCCGCTGCCAATTCCCGCATCGCAGAGGCAGCCAATAGCGCTCGCTTCACATAGTGGTCCGGCAAGCAGCTAGATACGACAGGTGACCTCAAATGAGGCGTCTTGCATGGCTTCTACACCTGCCTGAATGCCAGAACTGCGTTCGTACCGCCCATGGCGAAGGCGTTGCTCATGGCGACGCGCACCTTGCGCTCGCGCGGCACATTGGGTGTGATGTCGAGGTCGCAAGCGGGATCTGGCTCGCGATAGTTGGCGGTCGGCGGCACGACGTCCTCTTGGATTGCCATCACGCAGGCGATCATTTCAAGCGCGCTCGCTGCGCCGAGGCAATGCGCGTGCGTGGACTTGGTGGAAGAGATGGACATCAAATAAGCGTGGTTTCCAAACACACGCTTGATCGCCGCCGTTTCAGTCTGATCATTGCTTTTGGTACCGGTGCCGTGCGCGTTGAGGTAGTCGACGTCCTCGGCATTCAGCCCGGCATCGGCAAGGCAGGCGCGCATCGCCGACGCTGGCCCCTCGACAGATGGCGCGGCAATGTGGAAGGCATCGGCGGAAAGGCCGACGCCGGCGATCTCGGCAAGAATTGTGGCACCACGCCTCGTGGCATGCTCGTAGCTTTCCAGCACGGCCATGCCCGCACCCTCGCCCAGCACCAGGCCCTTCCTATCGGCGGAGAAGGGCCGGCAGGTATCGGGTGAAAGCACGCGCATTGCTTCCCATGCTTTCAGCACGCCCCATGCGAAGGGTGCGTCGCTGCCTCCGGAAACCATTACGTCGGCCCGGCCCAGCTTGATCTGGTCCACCGCCGAGGCGATCGCATGGTTGGCCGAGGCACATGCGGAGGTCACCCCGAAGACCGGCCCGCGCAAGCCGAGGCTCAAGCTAAGATGGACGGAAGCGGCGCTGGGCATCACCTTTACTCCAGTGAAGAGTTCAGCACGGATTGCGCTACCCAAAAGCAGTGAGCGGTAAGTTTGTTCTGTTGCGTATGAACCGGTAAATCCGACGCCCACTGTCGCGCCGAAGCGATGGGCATTCCCCTCGTCCCAGGAAAGTCCGGCCTGCCGCATGGCTTCGCGCGCTGCAAGCACGGCGAGCAAGCTGAAGCGGTCCATGGAGATGAGATGCCCCCGGTTGATGTCGTGCTGGGGCAGCGCCTTGATCTCAGCGCCGGTCATGCCCTCCAGGTCATGAAGCTCGGAATTGGCGATCGGGCCGATGGCGGAGCGGCCTTCGCGCATCTCTTTCCACATAGAGGCGGCGTCGGTGCCCAGTCCGCACAGGCCGCCCACTCCGGTGATAACGACGCGCCTGTCCATTCAAGCCTCCTTCGCAAGCAAGCCGCGGACGGCTTCCACGACGTCGCCGACATTCTTGAGATTGGACCAGGCATCGGCCGTGTTCATGTCGATCTTGATGCCGTAGGCCTGCTCCACATCCCAGANGACGTCCGCCAAACCCAGCGAATCAAACCCGAGCGCGTCCAGTTCCGTGGCGATTGTTATCTCGCCGACGAATGACGCAGGCATTCCCTCACCGCTCTCCGACTCGGCGCGTTTCTTGATCAGGGCAATGACGTCCGTTGCGAATTGATCGGCCATTCTGTTTCCTGTCTTTCTTTCCCGCGTTTCGACCTGGACGCGGCTCAGTTCCTGAGGCGCGCCGCGTCGCGAAAGCCATCACGCTTGGGCAACTGACAAAGCCCAATGCTCATAAAGCCGGATCAGGTCCGGCCGGTGTGTGGCGTAGGTGCAGTATGACGATGTGAGCCGCTACACCGTGCGCGTCTCCCAGTCTGTCCATAGACTCGGAAGAAGTCGGACCCGGTCAGTTGCAACTCCCTTTCCCAGCACTCCACTGCCCGGTAGAGCGCATGAAAAATCTCCTTTCGGGCGGTTTCTGTTCTGCCCATGCAGGATTCCAGAACATTGATGAAATCGTTTGTTTCGATGAAAGGCATCCACACTTTGGATGGTTGACACGCGTTTCAAAGATCGTGAACTACATCTCGTCGTTGTGCTCGACGCACTCCCGACAGAGCGCAACCTCATGGGCGCGGCATGCAGGATTAACCGAGCCCAGCCGGTCATGAGTGCGGCCGGCCGGGTCGGGCGATAGGCAGTCATGCCCTGCCCTTCCTGCGGGTCAAGCACTCCGAAAAAACATTTCCCCCATAAATGCTAGATCTTCCGTTGCCTTTTCGCGGGCTTCTGCGTGAGGTGAGGCACGCCATCCATGGCATGTGGCACACGCACGCGATGCCAGTGCACGGTCGTTTTCTCGGCAAGGCCGTTCTCTACCTCGACCCGCACGCGCTCGCCCTGACGGACCCGGATTTCCGGGCCTGGAACGGGCCTTCGGCGCGCAATCGAGCCCGGTTCACCCGGCCCAATGGCGTCCACTTTGGGGGCGCATGCACTGCAGACCCGCTGGACCTGATCCGGGAGAGGATGGGCGCGGCGATTGGAATAGCTATGAAAGCGCATCGGACCGTGGAACTGCGCGCGCAGACTTTCGGAGGAAGGCTCGCTTTTAAACGTTATCGTGCAACTCTGACCGTTCTTCGCCTTGGCGGGTGCCGCGGAAGAATCCCGGGTTCTGCGAGCGCTGCGAGAACACCTGCGGTCGATCCTGTACCACAATCTCGCGAAGCTCGATGCTCTCTACAAACGATGTCTTGGATTCTCACGCCCTTATTTCAGCACTTCGCTCGCTTGCCCGACTCGGCCGCGGTCAGCCTTCACCGCCAATTTTATTGGCGCAGCGACGTTCCTATCGGTTCAGGCGAAGCTTCTTGAACCTGCCGCTCTCTCGTTGCCCTGGCACGATTAATCGTCCTCTCAGTCTGTCATTGGCGGAGTCGCTCCTGAGGCGCGCGCCGGCGAGTTCGAGGAGCGCGTGGCTATCTCCTCGGTCCAGCCGGATTCCGCTGCGCGCTCAGCCAATTCCTGGAAGGCCGATTCCAAGGCGAGCTGGCATTGAAGGCCGCGGTCCGGATGGTCGACTAGCTTGGTTCCACGATCGCAATGCTTGATCGCTTCATTGCAGGCCATGGGCTCTCGCCCTCTCCTTTTGCCACACGAGGCGCCAGCTCACGTGTTGTGCGCCCCGGCAACCGCTTTCACCAGCCGCTCCAGCGATCCCGCGCGCTCCAGCTCCGCAAAGAATGATGCGGCGTGACGCTACCCAGCCGGTGCTTCTCGGCCATTTGCACACATAGGGATAGTCGACCATGAAATCGGACCGAGGCGAGGCGTTGGACGTTTCAGTCTTGGTCTGAATGCGCCGCCCACGAGCCGATCGGCCTTCTCGATGATTTGGCGCACCCTCGTTGTCGACAAGCCATGTTCCTGAGCCAGGTCGGCGAAACTCTTGCCCTTCAGAAAGCCGTCGACCAGGGCTATGTTCCTATCGACGGTCGGCTAAATCCCAGCAGGCGCGCGCAGTTTTCCGGCATCATTCCGTTTGTTCATCCGCTTGTCCGCGCCCCCTGCAAATCCTACCGGGCCAAATCGGTGCTTGGAAGACCCACTCATGTCATGGCCTCGGGAAAGTACAAGGCCGACGGTTATGTGAATACGAAAGATGCTGGCGATCACCATGATCGTTGGTGACCGCTGACCTCCCCAATGTCGGCTTCGACGGCACACCGGGAGCTCTCGGCAATGTTGAATAATTCCGTTTGAAGATGGTTGACTTCGTCGTCGAGGCTCGATCCATCAGGATCGGTATCGACGATTCTATATTTGAGAAACCCAAATTCGTTTGACTCGCGCAATTCGCTGTACGGCGTATCATCGCAAGCGCGGGATTCCGACATCCTGCGAAGTGCCCGCGTTGCTGGAATCGATTTTGCGGAAGTAAAAAGGCCCCGGCGCTGGGTCGGCGCGCAGGGCCTTCAGGCATGTACGAGCTACCAGCATGTCCAGTTATGATCGTGCGCTATCATAATGAACAAACGGTGAATGATCGCTATCCGAGGTGCAGGGCGGGCGAGATGGTGGGGCGGTGGGGGACCTGTACCGCTGCAGCGGGGCCACGAGCAGCGACTCGAGCCATGCGCCACGCTGCAGGACCTCGATTTCGGGCCAAGCCTCGAGCCCGCAACTCGCCTTGCTTCTCGGAAATCATAAGGCTTTGTGGGGCGGTTAAGCAGCGCGATATGGCCGCGGCGATACGAAGTTTTCATCTTTACCCTGTTCAGACGGTCAGGCTGCCTTCGCCGCCGGCTTGGCTGCCTTGACATGGGTTATACTGCGGCGACCGTCGACGCCGATCGGAACGTCACCGTCAACCGTAGCGCGACGCACAACCCGGTGCTGGTCGCCATAGTCGTTGACCGCATAATGCTGGTTAGCACGGTTGTCCCAGATAGCGACGTCGCCTACTTGCCAGCGCCACCGCACGGTATTTTCCGGGGCAGTGACGTAGGACTGGAACACCTCGTAGAGTTTGGCGGAATCGCTCTTGGAAAGGCCGACGAGGCGCTGCACGAAATTGCCGAGCAGCAGCGACTTCTCCCCGGTTTCCGGATGGACGCGCACGACCGGATGCTCGGTCTCGTAGATCGTCGATGTGAAAACTTCCTCGAAGTGCTTCTTCTCTTCGGCTGTGGCGCGCGGGCGCACGGCTGCGTAGTCGTAGGCATTGCTATGAATAGCCCACAGATTGTCCGCCAATATTTTGAGCGGCGCCGGCAGATTCTCGTACGCGGCGTGCGTGTTGGACCAGATCGTGTCGCCCCCCGCCGCCGGAATGACGACGCCACGTAGGACCGAGAATTTCGGATAGGCATCGACGAAAGTCACATCGGTATGCCACTGGTCTGCCCTGCCACCGCCACGGCCGGAATCGAGATTGAGGATTGAGGCCGTGCCGGCTGCCGGCCCCTGCGTGGGATGAGGTACAAGGTTACCCAGACGCCGCGCGAACAATTCCTGCTCCGCATCGTCGAGATGCTCCTGGCCGCGGAAGAAGATCACCTTGTGTTTTAGAAGAAGCTGGTTGATGGCTGCTATCGCTGCGTCCGAAAGGTCTCCACCAAGGCGAACTCCTCTGATTTCAGCTCCAACACGGCTGGTCAGCGGTACAACGTCGGAGTCAGGAATTCTCTTCGTCAAGCTCGAAAGCCAAAATCCCGGCGGATCGATCAAGGATCGCATTGCGTTGTCGATGATCGTTAATGCCGAACAGCGTGGCCAGCTCGCGCCGGGCGGTACAATCATCGAAGCGACCGCTGGCAACACAGGGCTCGGCCTGGCCTGGCGGCACGAAGCGCGTGATCGCGTGTCCAAAAGCTGACAGCGTCAGACAAATGTCAGGTTCATTACAACCAACATCTGGGCACTGACGAGGTTTTTCGAAGCAATGGGCGCTAACTGCGCGCTGAGCGCGTTGGCATGGCTTTTGAGACTGAGTGACTGTGACTGCACTTAATGGGGCAAGACGAGCGATGCGCTCCTCCCTGAACCCGTGTGCCGTCTCTGAGAGGAAACCAGCTCGTGCAGAAACCTTTGGAAATAGCTTTGGACCGCAACGTGGTATTGCAGATGGAGTCCCCGGCTCCTTCGATTAGAGTCGAGAACTGGCTGCATGGCGAGCCCCTCACGAGCTTTGAGCCCGGCAAGTGTACATAGTCGAATTTTGGGCAACTTGGTGCGGCCCATGTGTGGACGGGATGCCCCATCTGATCCAGCTGCAGGGCGTCGCCAGGCGCGCCATCTGGACAGCAGGAGCTGGACTATGGGCAAGGTAACAGGCTTTCTCGAAATCGACCGGCAGGTGCACAAGTACCAGCCGGCCTCCGACCGCATCCGGCATTTCCGTGAATTCACGCTGCCGATGTCGGACAAGGAGGTCGAGAAACAGGCCGCGCGCTGCATGGATTGCGGCATTCCGTTCTGCCACGGGCCAACGGGCTGTCCCATCCACAACCAGATCCCGGACTGGAACGACCTCGTCTACAATGGCGACTGGGACAATGCGATCCGCAACCTGCATTCGACCAACAATTTCCCGGAATTCACCGGCCGCATCTGCCCCGCACCTTGCGAGGAAGCCTGCACGCTGAACCTCGAGGACATTCCCGTCGCCATCAAGACGGTCGAGCAGGCGATCGCCGACAAGGCTTACGAGACCGGCCATATCAGGCCCTATCCGCCGGAGAAGAAGACCGGCAAGCGCGTCGCCGTCATCGGCTCCGGCCCGGCCGGCATGTCGGCTGCCCAGCAGCTCGGCCGCGCCGGCCACGACGTCCATGTCTATGAGCGCGAGAGCCGGCCCGGCGGGCTGATGCGTTACGGCATTCCCGACTTCAAGATCGAGAAGCACTATATCGACCGGCGCATCGAGCAGATGCAGGGCGAGGGCGTCACCTTCCATTGCGGCGTCAATGTCGGCGTCGACAAGCCGGTTGCCGAGCTGCTCGCCGAACATGACGCGGTGCTTTATTGCGGCGGTTCCGAAACGCCGCGCGCGGCCGGCATTCCCGGCGACGATCTCGGCGGCGTGCATGACGCGATGCCCTATCTGGTGCAGCAGAACAGGCGTGTCGGCGGCGAACCGATCCAGTCGGTGGCGTGGCCGTCGCATCCGATCCTCGCCGGCGGCCAGCATGTGGTCGTCGTCGGCGGCGGCGATACCGCGTCCGACTGCGTCGGCACCGCCTTCCGCCAGGGCGCGGTCCGCGTCACCCAGCTCGACATCCGTCCGCAGCCGCCGGAAAAGGAAGACAAGCTTTCGGTCTGGCCCTACTGGGCGACCAAGATGCGCACCTCGTCCTCGCAGGCCGAAGGCGCCGAGCGCGAGTTTCAGGTGGCGACGCTCGAGTTCATCGGCGAAGACGGCCAGCTGACCGGGGTCAAATGCTGCGAGGTCGACGAAAAGCGCAAGCCGATCGCCGGCAGCGAATTCGTCATTCGTGCCGATCTCGCGTTCATCGCCATCGGCTTTGCCGGGCCAGCCGCTCGCGGGCCGGTGTCGGAACTGGCCGGCCAGATGAAGATCGCCATTGACAGCCGCCGCTCGAAGAATGTCGAGGCCAATGACCGGGACTACAGGACCAGCGTCGAAAAGCTCTATGCGGCGGGCGACGTGCGGCGCGGCCAGTCGCTGGTCGTCTGGGCGATCCGCGAGGGCCGCCAGGCGGCGCGCGCCATCGATGAGGCGCTGATGGGATCGAGCGTGCTGCCGCGCTGAGTCCGTCTCGAGACCCTACTTGTGCGGCCACCTGAAGGCGCTTTCCGCCCTTCCGCTGCCCCGGGCAGCTTACGGACTGATCGCCGTGGTCGTTTCGGTTGTGGCCCCGGCCGCAGGCTGCCGCCTTGGCGGCCAAGAAAAATCGTCGGCGCGGCCGGGCGAAGCAGCGCTGGGTTTAAGTGCTTGGGGTGACACGGCGTGATCTCCGCCGTTGGCGGGAACAGGGCAGTGCAATAGTACTGCCCTGTTCCTTTTGATCAGAGGCCAGTGCGGATTTCTTCGGCAAGCGCCCTCAACGTCGTCTCGACGTCATCGCCGTTTGCCATCTTCTGCATCGCCACGGCCCATGCGTTCATGGCTTCGCCGAAGCCGACACGCGGTGTGAAAGCCAGCGCGGCTTGATCCTGTATCTTTTTGAAGCTGTCAACGAAGTTGTTGAACTCGGGCTGCGAAGCGTACTTAGTCTAGGTATCGTCCTGCCAGGTCGACGTGCGCGGCGGATTGACGAGCTGGCCAGCAAGGGCACCCTTGAGCGCCACCTGCTTGGAGGTGGCCCACGGGATGAACAGCCAGGCCGTGCCCTTCTTTTCGGAAGCCGCGTTCATGGCGAGAGCCCAGATCCAGATGTCAGAATCCAAGCTCGTGGCGCTCGGTGCGTGCAGCGGCGGAGCGAAGGCGATCTTGCCGGATGCCGGCTTCCCCGCAACATCGTTCCAGAAGCCGAACATTTTTGAGTCGATCGTCATCGCGGTGCGGCCGGACGAGATGCCGTCCACGACCTGGTTCCAGTTATCATTGGCGAAGGAAGGAGCCGCGCACTTCTTGATCATGTCCGAATGTAGTCGTATCCAGCATCGGTAAGCTTCGGATCACTCAGGTATTTGTCCAGCAGGCGCCACTCGGAGCGAGGTCCTACGCGGGCTGAATGCCAGTGCCGAACACATCCCATGCTGGCGACTTCGTCGTCAGTTGGATCGTCATCTTGTTCCAGTAAGAATCGTCTGGGTAGAGTTCCGGCGTGACCTTGATGCCGGGTCAGCTTCTCGAACTCCGGAAAGTTGCGCAGCGAGAGCATCCGCATAGGGGTGGATGTCGTAGGCCCAAGTTATGCTGGTCCCTTCGAATTGACGCCAGTTCACGGTGTCGGCAGCGGCCGAATTAGTGAGCGATGCCGAAACGGCAAGAAACGCCAAGTCAAAAGCAAGCTGTTTGCGTAGCGACGCGCACCTGTAACGAGTACGGGGAATGAGCGACCCATGTAATCCTCCCTGGGGCATTTTGCCAATTTTTGGGTCCACTCCTCCATCCCGAGTTTGCTCATAGCCACAATAAGCGGTTTCCAACGACCTCGCTCTGAATGCACCAGGCCAACTGGGTAAAAACGGGTAACCGGCACTTAAAGGCGATGTAGTATCGCCACCAGAAATACTGCTCCGTGGTGCTGGCCTTTGCCTGGGGGCGCAACACGGCAACTACCCGCTCAAAACGGTTGGTCCTCTACCTCTTATTCACCGTCGCTTTCCTCGCGGCCTAACCCGGCCGGAATATCCGTTGCCAGAAAAAGGCCTCGCGGCCGGTTCGAGGCGCATCCCTCCTCCGAAGCAGCACGCTCAAGTATCGTCACAAGCCCCGAGCGCTTCGCGTTCGGCGATGTCCAAATTCCGACAATGTCGGATACAGTCAGATCTACTGGATTGCGTTTGAATGGTTTTCTCATTTGGCACAGTACATGCGGGTCATCCGCAAAACACGTGACCGACCAACAAGAGTTCGCATGATCACCTTACCACAACATACAGCCGCCGCGGAACAATCACTTGGCCCCTGATCGCCCGCCCCGGCACCACAACCGGAGTCATCGATGTTCTGACAGGCTGCCCAAGGATACCTGCTGCAACAGGGCTTGCCCTGGTGACGACCACTCCGGCTCCGCCGGTTACCGACGAGGGCAAAGTGACGGATTTCCTGCTTTTCAACGGCATGGAGGTGGCTGTCATTCCCGACCACCGCGCCGCTCGTCACCGATATGGTCTGGTGCAGGATCGGCAGCGCGGATGAGCCGCCGGGGATATCTGCATGTCTTCGAGCATCTGATGCTCAAGGCGCCTCATGACGAGCACGGCTCCGTCGCCTGGAGAGATTGAACCCAAAGGGAGATTCAGATGTCTGAAGCGAATCAGGAAAAGTTGGACGCATTCTTGGGGAAAATGGTCGGCGATCTCGGTGCGATCGCAACGGGCGCGGGAGTCCTGCTGGGGGACAGACTCGGCCTGTTTAAGGCATTGCGCGAAGGCGGCAAGATGACGGCCGCCGAACTTTCGACACGCACCGGCACCCAGGAACGCCTCGTAAGGGAATGGCTTTCCGGGCAGGCGGCGGCGGGTTACGTCGACTACGATGAAGCGAGCGACAAATTCTATCTCAACGCCGAGCAAGAGCTGGTGTTCGCTGATGAAGACAGCCCGGCCTTCATGGCAGGCGCATTCGAGTTCCTGTCCGCGCTGTGGCTCGATGAAGAAAAGGTGAGGCAGGCATTCCAGTCCGGCAAGGGCGTCGGGTGGCACGATCATAGCGCGTGTCTGTTTCGCGGTACGGAACGGTTCTTCCGTCCAGGCTACAATGCCAATCTGATCGACTCCTGGCTGCCGGCCTTGGAGGGCGTCGTCGAGAAGCTCGAACGCGGCGTGGACGTCGCGGATGTTGGATGCGGTCATGGTGCATCGACCGTGCTCATGGCACAGGCCTTCCCCAATTCGCGCTTCGTCGGCTTCGACTATCATGCCCCCTCGATTGAGCGCGCCCGCAAGGCGGCCGAGGTAGCCGGCGTCGGCGTTAACACGCGGTTCGACGTGGCGGCCGCCAAGAGCTATCCCGGAACGTATGACCTCGTCACATTCTTCGATTGCCTTCACGACATGGGCGACCCGACGGGCGCCGCCACCCATGTCCACGGATCGCTCAAGCCGGACGGCACGTGGATGATCGTCGAGCCGTTCGCGCATGATCATCTGGCGGCGAACCTCAATCCCGTCGGCCGCGTTTACTATGCCGCTTCCACTTTCGTGTGCACGCCCGCATCCGTGTCGCAGGAAGTCGGGCTCGCGCTTGGAGCCCAGGCCGGTGAGGCGAGGCTGCGCAAGGTTGTGACCGGCGGCGGCTTCAAGCGATTGCGTCGCGCCGCGGAGACACCGTTCAACATGGTGCTGGAGGCCCGCCCTTAGCGTGGCCGTCGCCAGAAATTGCAGCTCATCGCATTTGATTGAAGATCACCGCCAAAAATCCGGACGCATCGGGGACATTTTCAAGGCGCCTGGGTTCACGCAGAGGTCGCTGCCGAGTTGTGTGCCAAGAGTCCCATACGTTGCGGCTCAGAAAGGACCCGACGCACGGCTACGAACATGCCCATAGTGATGGCCGCTATAATCACATATGCCCACCATGGCGCGTTCACAAAGCTGGTAAGCCACGTCGCACCGAACGCGCTTACGACAAAAACGAGAGCCTCGATAAAATGACTGAGCCTGTACACATTCAGTCGTCTCATCCTCATACCACCCATCCAAAGACTGAGCTTGTTGCGCTACTGCGACAGAGCCTAACATATTGGAGAGCGCTCACTATTTCTATGCTAAACAGTCTCGCCTGAGTATATGTTTTGAGTCGCTAATTATGGAATTCTGCCAGTCTGCATTTCCCCTGATCTGATGTAGAGCAGCTTCTAAGTGGGAATTAGTCCCCCATCGACCGGATCGGGCGACACGAACATGCGCTGAAGGCTTGGCGGAACGGCTACTGGGACCATGATGCTACTCGAATGCAAGATCGTGTCAGAACGTCCCGGGAAGGCTGCAGGCAGGGGATGTCAGGTCAATCAGCCTATAGATATGATACCGCCCATTCGCTGAGACTTCACGATGGGCATAGGAGGTGGGAATTCGTGCCTTGAGATGGACGCGGCTGTCGGAGCAGGCGAGCACGGCAGCAGCGATGGCCTGAACCTTCGGGCCGCTGACAAAAACGTTCACCACCGCACGCGAGCCGAACCCGTCGAGATACGTCTCGAAAGCATCGAGGTGGGCCATCAGCCCGAAAGCCTGGATGTCGCGAACTTCGCCATCTTCGAGCCGGTGGGTTTCACGTACCTTGGCCACCTGTTGATCGAGCAAAGCATCGATATGCGCATTCTTCTCGCTTCTTGGGACGAGGAGCGAGATCCGTTCCGGACTGACGATATCGATCAATCCGTAGAATACGTCGGCATCTCCTCCGATCCCCACGAGCAGGACTTTCTCTTCGCCCATTCCTCCGCTGCCTTGAAGATGAGGGACGGTGACGTATCGGTCCAAGCCGCTGGAAAAATCCTCTTTGCCGATCGCGTTCCCGTAGATACCTTCGGCGTACCCGAATTCGAGAGACTGAATCGACATTTTCTTGAATGCCACCGCAATCAGCCATTGGATGAAGATTCGCGGCATCGTCGAGCACTCGACGAAAACCTTCCGCAGGCTTCCTTCGTATGAGCCACATGAAGCGGCCATCTGAGTGAGCAGGTGATCGAGGAGATTGATGTTCTTCTGATACTCGATGGAAGGCTCGAGGGTGATCGCAGTCACTTCGACGCCCCATCGGGTACCCATAGCGATGAGCTTTCGCCGGTTTTCTTCGACGGCTGGGACGTTCGCTTCCTTCAGAGCAAAGTCCAGAACCACGATTTTGCCGACCTTCAGGTCAAGATGGTTTTCGAACGCGGCGAAACGCGTTTCCCATCCAAGCGCGACGATCGCGATATCTGCCTCCATCGTTTCGCAGGTACCTGCATCTCTCGCCTTCTCAGTGACGGCCAGATGGCCGAAGACTCGATACTCGACAGTTGAAGCGGTCATTCGAGATCGCTCTCGAAAAGCGAGTGCTGGAATTCGGTCTTGAGTGCGGGCCGCGCGACGAGCTCCTTAAACACCGAGTCGGCCCAGTCTTCTGGGAGCCGATGCCTGGTAAAAAGCAGGTCGACCATCTGCGCCGCAGGGATTGTGTTGATTTCGTACGGGCCGCGATAGGAGAACCCGAAGTAAGGTGCAAATCGCCGATGCAATCTGATCAGCATCTCCTTCGATGCGGGGTCGGCGCGGTCCACCTCAAAGTTGCCGGCGGCGGAGACCTCCCGGATAAACCCATCCCTTTCCGCCCGACGCAGGACCTCGTCCAGTTTTCCGCTGGGTTGCTCCAGTCGGTTCACCAGCGAGCGCATTTCCTTTAGATCAACCCTGAAAATGCCTCTCTCTGTCGTTCCTAGAGCATTTTCTTCGGCAAACTCTGTCTGGAGGCGAGCGGTCAGGTAACCCAACGCCCGCACCATGCGCACGCTCTCTTCTTCGTACGGATGTGAAAGCGCCTGAAGTCCATCAAGCTTCCGTTGAGAGGCGGCGTTCACAGCCTGTCTCTGCTGTTCGAGATGAATCTGTAAATCCGAGTTGATGAATTCCACCAGTTTTCGTGGATCACTGGAACTCGGAACACTGCGGCGGAAGATCTCTCCCATTATATCAAGGAAATCGCGTATACAGACGTCGCTCAATGATGTGATGATCTGGTGCCCTACGTACGGGTAGTCATGCAGACGCAGCATCTGGCACGCTTTCAGAAAAGCCCATCCCTGTTTCCGGGCGATCGACCTCTTCAGATTTGAAGCATCCGCCTTGCTCATGGGCCGGCGCTTGATTTCCGGGTTCATGAGCGCGAGCGCCAGCCCTTCGGCATAAGGGCGCGCTTTTCGATCAAGAAGGAATTGCTGCTGATCCGCCGTCCTCAAATTCACGGAGAGGAATTCACGTGCTGCATCAGCGAGTGCCACAAGCTCTTCTCTGCCCTCGGAATGACCCGATATGATAACCCGCTCGATGATGTCATTGACGGAAAGCCGCCCCAGCCGGTTTTTGAGCGAAAACGCGCTGAGCGCATCGTTGCGCTTGAGATCACTCCGCAGATGGTCAGGAAGCGCATAGTAGAGCCGAAGCGACGACACGTTCTCGCACAGCGTGGCGAACTCCCTCGGATCGACTGAATCAAGATTCTCGACGTCCCGGTCAGCATTCGAGAGCGACTGGCCGGGTATGATCGTCCGGATCGTGTCGTAAAGGCCGCCGATGTAGGCGAGGACCCATTTCACATTGCCGCGCGTCTTCCTCACCAAGGTGTTCAGGAACTGCTGTTGGAGCGGTGTCAGTGCCTCACAGTCGTCAATCAGGATCTTGAAGAAGGGCGCCCTGTCACCGGCGAAAGATGGGCCATTTAAAAGTGGGGTGATCGCGGTCGCGACCTTGTTAATGATCGCGCCAGGGTCTGTCGCTCTGAAGCCGGTCGCTCCCTCATCGGCGGCAAAGAAGAACGCGTTGAAGCATTCGTCGACGTACCGGGTTATCCCACCCCGCAGCTCATCTATGCTGAAGAAGTCGAGACGGGCAGGTTGGGGTATGAAGTGCAGCACTTCGCGATGCAGTGCCAAGGCGACGTCCCTATCTTCAGAGGCCCGGTATTTCAAGTGGCTGTCGCGTCTGAGCTGGCTGATGCTCTCGAGCAGGCGTTCGACTATCTTCAGCTCCAGATAGTGAGAGAAGATTACGAATTGCCGCGGGATCACGGCGGCCGTGTCGAAGCGTATCCGCTCCGGAATGAGGTTCAGAACCGCGTTGTCGATTAGGGGCGAAAATGTCTCATTGAGCTGGAAGAAGACGCCATACCAGCCGAGCTTGCCGACTTGGTCCGCGAGACTTTTGTCTTCGAGGATATGAACTGTGGAAAGCGAGCGAAGAATACTGGTCTTGCCGCTGCCTCTCGTCCCTGCGACGAAGACCGGCTTGGCGGCGGCAGAAATCAAGGCCGACTTCTGACTGAACCACAGTATCGGGCGACTTTCGTACTCGATCCTGTTGGGGCCGAACGGATTCTCCATCTCTATTCGTCCCTTACCTTAATGCGCCAAGCCGAGTTTGCCTTCGTGAGGCCGTCTATCTCGACGAAGCGCGCCGCTTGGAGCATCAGAAGAGAGTCTTCCAAATCTAGCCCGAGCTCGGCGGAGGCGGCAATCTCAGTGATCTCGTCCCAGAAGAGTAACCCATTCCCGCGCCTGGTGGCATGGTCGCGCAGTCGGCGCATCAGGTCAAACGTGTCGTTGTTCAGAAAGGCCTTGCCGTTGGACATAGTCGAGATGAAGCAATGTTCGCCTTCCATGACCGTCCCGTCGGCGACATTGGTGCGGTAGGGTATAAGTCGGATGCCGACGAGCTCTCCCTGATCGGTCGTGAAGAAGACGAGCTCATTGAAACCTGACTGTATCTCTGGTGCTGAGATGCAGATCAATTTGCCGTCCGGAAACCTTGGATCGTTGACGATCTCGACCGGATCGGCATGTATGTGTCCATGCAGGTAGACGATAGGCTTGTTGCCCTGCAGCAGCTGAGTTCTGACAAATCCGCTGTTGAGCATCTCCGCGTATGGCGTAATGCGCGGAGTCTTTTGTGGCAGCAGATTGTGATGGCCGATCATGATGCCGTAACGCATGTCGGGCTGCTGGAGCAATTCCTGTAGGCCTGCAAGCATCTCACGCGAGATGTATGGCGTGTCCATCTGACCGTAATACTCGTCGTCGGACGCCTCCTTGTCTGGATCGCTGGGAGGTGTCGCGGGCGAATGTCCCGAGGTGTCCGGCGAGCCGAGATCTACAGGTTCTGTAGAAGGACCGAGTGCCTCGAGACGATCACGAAGGAACGCGGGAAGGTTCTGAAGCTCCCAACTGCCTATCGCTGTGTTGACGAGGATGAAGTTTGCGCCTGCGGATCCTGTCGGAAGTCTGAAGTGCACGGGTTGGTCCACGGGAACGGTCTGCCAACCCAAGCGGGCGGCTAAACTCGCCATTTCGCTGAATTTCTCAGTCGGTCCAAGTTCGCGCGCGTCATCACGGTTCACATCGTGATTTCCCGGTACGAATATCAACGGAAGCGCCTTTGAACTGCGCCCCTGTGCGCGGCAGAGCAACGTGAAATGCTGGAATGCCGAAGCAATGAAAGTCTTGTCGCCACGGCTCGTGAAATCCCCCATGAAGGCGATCGAATCCAAGGGCTTCGAAGTCGTCAGCCGCCGAAGCTTCGTCAAGACGGCACGCAGCGAAGACGCGCGTAGCTTCTGCGTTATTTTCGGAGCGAACTTGCTATCCTTGGCATCGATGTTGCTAGAGGAAGGATGCCAATCCGGATAGTGAATATCGCCTACTTGAAGGATTCGCACCCGTCGCATAACTCGCCCCCCCGCCGAGAGCCATAGACTAATCCGTTCGCTTTTGCCAAGCGCGAAACGATCATCCGACCGCATCGCCTGGAAAGCGCGTTTATCTTTTTGTTGGTAATGGAGAGGCACGACGCAATTGTGCCCCCGGTTGCTTGTCTGCCCACCAAATGGGCACTCAATCTGGGCGCATGGCTTATGATTTCTCGAGTTTGTCCCATAACGAGTTTGAGGATTTGGCCCGCGACCTCGTAGGTCGCGAGATCGACAAGCGTTTCGAGGCCTTTCCCGAGGGACCGGACGACGCGATGGATGGTCGACATGCCCTTGCCGGCGGCGACATTGTGCAGGCGAAGCACTACCAGCGGTCAGGCTTCTCGGCGCTGAAATCCAAGATGAAGAGCGAGCGCACAGCCATTGATGGCTTGGCGCCCTCGCGATACTTCCTCGTCACGTCGGCTTCGCCCGCGGCAGGCGGACACCGGCATGCGCAGCAGGATGAAGCCAGTGAGGGCCAGTAATACACGACAATAGTCATTAGGCTAGAGTACAGTCGCCTTGGGAGGCTGTTCGAATTCAATCCGGCGCTTTTCGGCATCCTTTTTTCGTTTGGTGGTGTCGATACGATATTGGTCAATTCCATCAAGATCGCTCTTCATATCGTTTGGTGTTGGAACTGGAATGGCCTTGGCGGACGCCATGTCATGTCCAGAACGCTCCGAAACTCGCTTCATGGCCCAATAGATTCGCTTGTGGTCTTCGTCCTCGACCACCACACCCTTCAGGCTCTGTGTCTTGACATCGCTGTTAAATCGCTCGACGACTTTACCGAGCAGGATTTCTTCAACGAGCCTCTCCCAGGTTTCCCGAAGATCGCTGTAGAAATCCTTCGCTGACCTTCGCCAAGCATCGGTGGTGAAATCAGTGGCGCCGTCGAAGCTCTTCAGGCGCGTCTTGAGAGTCTCGATGCGCTTCGTGACAGACTGTGCGATCCACGGCTCGTCAGTTTCGCTAATCAAGCCAAAACCGGCAGATTCGGACTTGTTGATGTAGTTTCGAACAAGGGGAATCGGCGGATTGGCCTGCGCAGCTGCGTCAACCACCTCGTTGAAGAACAGAAGATTATGGGTGAAAATAATAATCTGACGTCCTGTGGCCGCTTCTTTTACGAGCCTTGCCGCGACCCGCCTGATCCGAACATGGTCGAGAGATGACACGGGGTCGTCGATGATCATGCCTTGACGCGATGTGTCTCCTCCGACCTCGGCTAAGAAACAGGCCAGGGCAAGCGCGCGCTGCTCTCCTTCGCTTAAGACCTTGCTGTTTGAGATCGCTTTTGCCGCGTTGAGCCCGACCTCGAAATAGCTCTGCCCATCTTGACTACGATCATTAACTGCGAACGGGATGTGCGTTAACGCCAGAGTCTCAATCTCGGCGACGACGCGCTTTTCGAGATCCTGCATGACGAGGCTTCGTCGAAGCGACGTCATCTGCCGTGACACCGAGCCTGTTTCGACAGCATCGCAGCATGAGAGAAGCTTGCGCCGCTCTTCGAGATTCGCCAAGCGCGCGAGAACGATGGTGAGATCGTCGCCCAGTTTTTTCCGATCCTTGAGTGTATCGCGACGAGCTCGATCGGTAGCGCGGTTCCCGTCGTCGGCCGCTGCCTTGTCGTCCGTCAGCGCTTCGGCCTCTAGCGCCTCCGCCTCCGTTCGGAGTTTCGATGCAACTGGCGCCGCAAGTTGCGGGAACGCAGCGTACTCGGACAGCGCAGCCGCAACGACAATTGCATCACGCCTTTTACCTGCCTCGACATAATATGCCGAGATCAGGGCCACCATCGCCTTGCGTGCGGCGGACAGATCGCCAAACTCTCCGAGAGCCGCCTCAACCGCCTCCCCGGTCGCAATGGTGAGTCCTTTGATTTGGCGCAGGGCCTCTTCATGGGCAATAGATGCGACTTGCGCCGCCTTATTTGCGGCGCCCGTTACGAAGTCATTGAAGGATTGGATCCGCCCCGCGGCGTCCGCCGTCATCGGCTCCTGGCAGAGCATGCAACGATCGCCTTCCTGATCTGGCAAGTGCTGATGATCGATGCCAGTGACGCTCGCTAAATAGGCTCGTGCATGGTCGAACATATACCGCCAGGGAGAAAGCCCAACGCCGCTCAACGGCATAGTCGCGAACGCTCCTGAGGCGGCAAGTTGTGCAGCCTGCGCTGTAGAATCGGCTGTTGCATATAGATTGCGATAAATCTCGAGGGCCGCCGCTGAGAGAGCCGCGTCGATCTGTTCAGATGCAGTCAGCAGTTTTTCCAAGGCCGCCTTGGCACGCCGACGCTTTGTCGCCATCGTTGAAGGGTCGCTTGCCAGAGCCTGTTCGAGGCCAGCGAGATCAGCCATGTCCTGCTCTGAGAGGGCAGCGAGGTTTTTGATTTCGGCTGCGGAAGGCATCACGTCCTTTGACTTGATTTCGAGACGAGCCAGCAGCTTTACGACCGCGCCGGCAGCTGTGTACCCACTCGGCAATGGTGTCTTTAGGTTCTTTTCGATCGCTTTGATTTCTTCCCGGAAGTCGGCTTCGAGCTCGGTGCGGTGACGTCCATGGCTTTCGAGAAGCGCGATGGCTGCGGGCAGAAAACCGATACGGTTTTGCTTATCGACGTAGAGGCGAGCGTTCGCGGAGTCGAAAACGGAGATCCGTGCAATTGACGCGGGGGGCAGCGTTCCGTCCTTCCAGGTTATGGGGGTCGGTTCCGTAGCACCCTCTTCGAGAAACCGGACAAGCACTTCGGCTGGCGGTTTGGTGCCGATCTCGAACACGTTGCCAAGAAGATCATCCGCCGTCAGACTACGGCAAAGCTTCTTCGCGATCCGGCAATAGCCGCTCTTTCCGCTTCCATTGTCGCCGTAGATAATGGTGATGCCATCGGTGGCGAAACGCAGTTGCTGCTCTTCGGCGAGGCGGTTCAAATGCTTGACGGGGCCGAGTGAGCAAAGCACCGCGCGCGGCTCGTTCGAACTGTTGGCCCTCAAATGCTCCGCCGAGAGCGGAGAGCATTCGGGCAGATCAGCGGTAAATCCACCGACGTGGCGGACCCGAGCTGTTACACCGGCCTTATCCTCCTGCTCGAGGTTGAAGCCCGGCCGCGCGGCGTGTCTTCTTAAGGCATCCCTAATCCAGTCGGGCTGCTTATCCGCCCATTCCAAAAGTCCAACCTCGGCCATTCCTGCCCCCCGAATCTTACCATCATTATACTTATTGATTAGTCCAGATTCGATGAATTCGCTTGTCTGGACAAATTTTCCTCGCGATCGCACATAGAGTGCTGGAGATGTACCCAATAAATGACCTCCCCCCGCGCCGCTAGGTCAGCAAACAAATGCTTCAGCGATCAAACGTCTCCACAACGACATCAGCAATCAAAGGCATTGGACCGCGCGCACGAATTTAGGTAGCCGGCAACGCGTACGAGGAGATAGAGCTGGAAGTGCGTGCCTTTCGATAGTCTATGGGCGGAATTCGACCGCCTCACCGATAGGCCGATCGAGGTTCGCCGTCACTGTCGGGCTGGGTCCGAGTCCGCGATAGGCGCCACGACAGCGCTCGCGATAGGCGCGCAACGCTTGGTCCATGGCGCCCGGACCGCCACACATTTGCGGATGACGTCCTGCCCGTCTTGGGTTTCAGCAGCGTGCGCCGGCGCTCCGATTTCCGCGACTTTTGGATCCCCTCCAATCGTGACGACCGATTATCGCCTGTCTCCATTTCGACCGTTATCTGGGCGGTAACACTTTTAGAAATCTATGCTGCTGGACATAAGCGGCGACCATACCGAGAATTTACTTTCAAATTCTGGCGGCAAAGTTCTATCGTAAATGAAAATAGGGGATGGGGTATGGAAACGAGTTCGGAGACTGGCGATGCTGCCGGTATATCAGCCGCGCCCGTAATAGAAGTCGTGGCGGACATCGCCGCCAGCTTTACATATGCGTCCTTCCAAAATGCTATTCCGGTGATCCGGTCTATCGCGCTCAACAACCCGACCCAGCAGGGTTTCGAAAAATGCACTCTCGAGCTGACATCGAACCCCCCTTTTTTGCGCGCCAAAAGCTGGACAATTGATCGGATCGTTGCTGGCGACCGGCTTCCCTTAAGCGATCGAAAAATCGATCTCGACGCCGGCTATCTGGCCGGTCTCAACGAGGCTGAGCGCGGGGAGATAACGTTGCGCCTAACCTCAGGAGGCGCAGTGCTGGCCGAGCAGCGCGTTGCGGTGCGCCTGCTTGCCCGCGACGAATGGGGTGGCGTCGTCGATATGGCGCAATTGCTCGCCGCATTCGTCATGCCGAACGACCCGGCGATCGCAGGACTGCTGCGTTCCGCAGCGGAGCTGCTCGCAGCGCATGGTCATCCTTCCAGCCTCGATGGCTATCAAAGCGGCAATCCGCAACGCGCATTCATGCTGGCGGCCGCAATTTATTCGGCCATTGCTGGCCTATCGCTGCATTATGCAGAGCCACCTGCGAGCTTCGAAAGCCGCGGCCAAAAAATTCGACGTCCCTCAATTATTACGGCAGAAAAGCTGGCAACCTGTCTCGATACCAGTCTGTTATTCGCGTCCGCCCTGGAGGCGACGGGCTTGCATCCCGTCGTTTTGATGTTTCAGGGACACGCGGCCGTCGGCGTCTGGATGACACAAAGGACGCTCGCCAACGCCATTGAACCCGATGCCATGGAGGTCCGCAAGGCGCTGGCATCGCGCGAACTCATCGTGTTTGAGACGACAGGCGTGACGCATCGGCCGGCGATGACGTTGGAGGCTGCCCAACACGCAATCGAACAGCGGCTCGACGAAACGCAGGTAGCCACCTTTGTCGCAGCCATCGATATACGCCGCTCGCGCAGCGGCGGCATCACACCGCTTGCTTCGCACGAACCGACGCGCCGCAGCGTGGATGCAGAGGCGGCAACCGAAATCGCGTTGCCGTTGCCAGCCGCACCGGCCGTGGTAGCCCTGCCGGTCGAGATCGTCGAGGTAAAGCCGACGACAGCGGCCGGACGGATCGACCGCTGGCAGAAAAAGCTCCTCGATTTGACACTGCGGAACCGCCTGCTCAATTTTCCGGACTCCAAGAAGACAATTCCGTTTCTTTGTACTGACGTCGGCTACCTCGAGGACCGTCTGATGGCAGGCGCTTCGATCCGGCTGATTTCGCTCCCCGAACAGAATCCACTGGGCGAGCGGGATGCTGTCCTCTATCGCGAGGTGCACGGACGTGACCTCCAGCGTGGCTTTGCCGCGGAAGCGCTTCTGCGCGACGAGCTCCCGTCGACGCTCGATGGGCGTCAATTGGAATCCCGGCTGATCGATCTTTACCGGCAAGTGCGCAACGATTTTGCCGAGGGCGGCGCGAATACGCTCTTCCTGGCGGTCGGCTTCCTGCGCTGGAAGAAGAAGGCCGAGGACGAGCGCAGCTATCGCGCGCCATTGCTGCTCGTACCGGTCAAAATCGAGCGCCGCAGCGCAACATCGCATTTTACCTTGCGCTTCCATGAAGATGAACCGCGATTCAACGCAACCTTGTTGCAGTTTCTCGAACGCGACTTCGAGCTCAAACTGCCACAGTTTTCCGGTGAGCTGCCCGAGGACGAAAGCGGCGTTGATGTGCCGAGGCTGCTCGGTCTTATGCGCCAGGCAGTGCGCGACGTCCCCGGCATGGAGGTGGTGGACGAGACGGCGCTGTCGACCTTTTCCTTCGCCAAGTTTCTCATGTGGAAGGATCTGGTCGAGCGTACCGATGCGCTGCGCGAAAACCGTGTCGTGCGCCATCTGATCGACACGCCGGAGATAGCTTTCGAGGGCAATGGCGCATCATTCCGCGACGAGCGCGAACTCGACCGGCACTATGCCCCGTCCGACATGGTTTTGCTGCTGCCGGCCGACTCCTCACAGACCGCCGCAAGTCTTGCCGCCGCTGAGGGTCGCGATTTTGTCATCATCGGTCCTCCCGGCACTGGCAAGAGCCAGACCATTGCCAACATGATTGCCAACTGTCTTTCAGTTGGCAAAACCGTGCTGTTTGTGGCCGAGAAGACGGCGGCGCTCGATGTGGTGTATCGCCGCCTGCGCGAACATGGCCTGGGCGCGCATTGTCTCGAACTCCATTCCAGCAAGGCGGACCGACGCAACTTTCTCACCCAGCTCAGGATCAGCTGGGAAAGCGGCGTGCGCGTGGACGCAGCGGAGTGGATTGCGATCAACGAGCGGCTTCGCGTCCGTCGCGACGAACTGAATGCCTATGTCGAAGCGCTGCATCGGCACCATGTCAATGGTCTGACGCCTTATCTGGCGCTCGGCATCGCTCTCAAGAACAAGCGGCAGCACGCTCCGAGATTGTCCTGGCCATCGCGCGATTCCCATGACGAGGCAAACCGGCTGGCGCTGGAGCATATTGCCGCCGAAACAGGTCTCGCATTTCAGTCGGTGGAGATGCGGTCGGTCTTGCGTCTTATAGATGTCACCGAGTGGACGTCAGGCTGGCAGGACAATTTGCTCGAAGGGGCAAAGACCCTCAAGAATGCGTCCGAGGTTCTAGCGACCGCACTCGACGCCTTCCTGGTGAGCATCGGCCTGCGCGCCAAAGGCGACGCGTCAAAAGCGGAGCTCGAAGCGCTGCGAAAACTAGCAGCGGCACTCCAGGACAGTGCCGGCTATGACGTCAGCATTGTCTTTGATCGAGATTTCGCCCAGTTGCGGGGAGCCCTCGCCACTCTCAATGAGGCAATCGGAGACTATCGCAAGTCTCGCAAGGACCTGTCGGCCCGCTATGACGAGGCTGCCGTTGCGCGCATACGGGTGGAGGACATAGAGCAGCAATGGCAGCAGGCCGCTTCTGCATTCTGGCCAAACAGTCAGTTGGGCAAACGCAAAGTCCAGAAGCTGCTTCAAGGCTATGTCACAGAGGGGGTAGCCGATCCTCAGCACGACTTGCTGCTGTTGCGCCTGATGCAGGACCGCCGGGCCACTGTCGAAGCCAACATCCTATCTGGGAAGCCGATCGGATTTGCCGCACTTGATACCGACACCCACCGTATCGATCAGATACTCTCGATGGCCGAAAGGCTTCGACAGACGCTACGCCTGCCCGGCCTCGGCACGGAGGATTTCAAAGCGCTCCTGCAAGCAACCGCCCCGAGCCTGCGAAGCGGTGCAGCAGATAGCACGATGCGCTATGGGGCAGCCCGCTTCCTTGCGGCTTCTGCAGCATTCGAGGCTGCCAAGACCCAATTTGCGATCCCTGCTGGAAAGACGCCTTCTTGGGCAGAACATGATAACCCGCTGACCGAATTGACGACTGCGATGGGAGACTTGCTCGACGCCCGTCATCTTCTCCGGGACTGGACTTCGTGGTGCGGCATTCGTCGCAGGGCTGTCAGTCACAATCTGGGAGCGTTGGTCGACGATATCGAGGCGGGTCTAGTGCGACCAGCTGAAGCTCAATCCGCGTTCCGCCTGGCCTATGTACGCTGGTGGCTGCCGGCCACGCTGGATGCCGATCCGGTGCTGCGGAATTTCCGTCGCTTCCAGCACGAGCACGCCATCGAAGATTTCCGGGAAATCGACGATCTTGTCCGCGCTCAAGCAAGCCTTCGCGTCATCAGTGCCATCGCTCATGGTTTGCCGGCTGTGCAAGGCGTCCCGCGCAATTCCGAGTTGGGCCTGTTGCGCCATCAGATGGAATTGCAGCGGCCCAGCCGGTCAATCCGCGAGATGATTGGCGCGATGCCGACGAGCTTTGCCAAGCTCGCGCCGTGCATGCTGATGTCCCCTCTTTCAATCGCTCAATATCTACCGCCCGACCAAGCCCTGTTCGACGTGGTGATTTTCGACGAAGCATCGCAGATCACCACCTGGGACGCCGTCGGTGCCATCGCGCGAGCCCATCAAACCATAATCGTAGGCGATCCCAAGCAGTTGCCGCCCACCAATTTCTTTGGCCGCAACGAGGAGGACGAGGAAGTCGTCGAACACGAAAAGGATCTTGAGAGCATTCTCGACGAAGCCAAAGCGGCCGGCATCCCGGTACGTGACCTGCGCTGGCATTATCGTAGCCGCAATGAGTCGCTGATCGCCTTTTCCAACCATCACTACTATCAGAACCGGCTCATCACATTCCCTTCGCCAACGGTGGAAGATCGGGCAGTTCAGCTGCGAAAAATCACGACCGGCATCTATGACCGTGGCAAAAGCCGCACCAATCGAATCCATGCCCAAGCGGTAACCGACGAGGCGGTCAGCAGGATGCGGCGTTGGCTGGCCCTACCGGAAAAGGACCGACCCACGCTCGGAGTCATCACTTTCAACGCGCAACAGCAGTCGCTCATCCTCGACCTTTTCGACAAGGCACGCCAGACAGAGCCGGAGCTTGAATGGTTCTTTGCCGACGAGCGTATTGAGCCCGCCATCGTCAAGAATCTGGAAAATGTCCAAGGGGACGAGCGTGACATAATCCTGTTTTCGATCACCTTTTCGCAAGATAATGCCGGCAAGCGCAGCATGGATTTCGGCGCGCTGAATCGGGACGGCGGCGAACGCCGGCTGAATGTCGCGGTGACGCGTGCGCGGCAGGAACTGATCGTATTTTCAGGTTTTGCCGCCGACCAGATCGACCCCAACCGAACCAAAGCGATCGGCGTACAGCATCTCAAAGCCTTTCTCGATTTTGCCGAACGCGGCGCTGTGGCATTGCCAGCGCAGGAACGCGGATCGGTCGGAGCCCTGGAATCCCCTTTCGAGGAGGCCGTCGCTGCCGAGCTTGAGAAGCGCGGATGGACCATCGTTCCTCAAGTCGGCATTTCGGGCTTTCGAGTGGATATAGGGATCCGGCATCCCGATCTCGCCGGCGCCTATCTGGCTGGGGTCGAATGCGACGGCGCGACCTATCACAGTTCTGCCACGGCGCGAGATCGAGACAAGGTCCGCGAGCAGGTCCTGCGCGGCCTCGGGTGGAACATTGTCCGGGTATGGTCAACCGATTGGTGGTTTGATCTCGAAGGTTGCACCGAGAGGCTTCATGCCAGCCTGGCCGCGCTGCTCGAGGAAAGCCGTCGCAAACAGGCTGAACAACAGGAAAGTGAAGCCGCGATCCATTGGGACATGGGACATAAGGTCGACCCCATGGACCCATTGCCAGCCGAAGACCTAGCATCGGCCGGCGAACCGGAACATCCGTCGATAAAATCAGAGCCAGAACTTGTCGCCGCTCCCCTCGCGACGGGAGAGCGCCCATCGGCATCTGCAGGAATTTTGCCTGCGGCCGCGCATTCGACGCATGATACCGTACCGACGGGCGGCCGTTATCGCCTGACTGATCTAACCGGATTTTCCACCAGCCCGGATCAGTTTTATGACTTCGTCTACCGAGGCACGCTGCGGTCCATGGTCGACGCGGTGATCGAGCAGGAAGGACCTCTGCGAGATGACGTCCTTGCGCAGCGCATCGCACGGGCGCATGGCTGGCTCAGAACGGGCAACAAGATTCGGGAGCGGATCGACCTGCATCTGCGCGAGTTCGATAGAACTGAAGAATCCAGCGGCAGCTTCCTATGGAAGAGAGGGACGGTGGTCGACCTGCTTGATTATCGCATGCCGTTCGATGCCGATGCCCGCCGGTCCATTGCCGACATTCCAATCGCCGAGCTGGCCGCTGTCGTCGTTGCGAACGAGGACATTCTGGAACAGTCCGACCCCGCTCTCGACCTTGCACGTCTGCTCGGTGTCGAGCGACTTGCGGCGATTTCACGCTCCCGGCTGGATGAAGCCATCGATCGCGCCCAGCGCAACCTGGCATCGACATAGTCTCGGAGACTCCATGTTTCGATTCATCCACAGCTCCGATCTTCATATCGGCAAGCGGTTCGGCAACATGCCAGAGGATCTGCGCGGGCGGCTCCGTGAAGCGCGCCATGGCGCGATCAGCCGGCTGGCAGAGCAGGCACGCGTCCATGGTGCATCCACCATACTTCTGGCCGGCGATACGTTCGATACCGAAACGCCCACTCCAGCGATGTTGCGGCAGGCCATGGCCGAGATGAGCCAGAGCGCGCCTCTGCGCTGGATATTGCTGCCTGGCAACCATGATTCCCTGTTGGCTGATCAATTGTGGAGTGCAGCGGACAGCGTTGTGCCGGACAATGTCCTGCTGGCGACGCGGCCCGAAACCCTGACCATTGGCGCGGACGTGGCGCTGCTGCCTGCACCTTGCACCACCCGCAGACCCGGTCGCGACCTTACCGAGTGGATGAACAGCGCCGCGACGCCGCAAGGCGCCATCCGGCTCGGCCTTGCTCATGGCGCTATTCAGAACTTTTCCGAAGATTCAGCAGCGTCCGATGTCATTGCACCAGATCGCGCGACTAAGGCCGGCCTCGATTATCTGGCACTTGGCGACTGGCACGGACCCGTCACCATCAATGAGCGCAGCCGTTATAGCGGTGCGCCCGAACCTGACCGTTTCAAGCATGATACACCCGGTCAGGCCCTTGTCGTTTCCATTGCCGGGCCTGGCGCCGTGCCCGAGATCGTGGCCGTTGAAACAGCTAGCTTTTCCTGGAAAACCGCTCCCCTGCATCTGCTGTCTGGCGACGACAGCGCCGCGGCATTTGAAGCGTTGCTTCCACCGGCTCATCTGCGGCGTCAGACTTTGCTGCGAATTGCCGCGTCTGGCCGGGTGCGGTTAAGTGGGCGAACGATCCTTCAAGCGGCGATCGCGGTAGCCGCGCCCGACTTCGCCTATCTGGAACTGGACGGGGACGGGCTCGCGACCGACTGCGAAAGTGGCGATTTGGATCGGATCGACCGCTCTGGTGCCCTTCGCGAGGCAGCGCAGGCACTGTTGGATGAAAGCAGCGACGAAACCCGGTCGGCTGTCGAACGCGACATATCGCGAGAAGCACTGGTTCGGTTGTTCAGCTATTGCGAGGCGATGGGATCATGAAACTTACGGCCCTTCGGCTCCACAACGTCAAACGGTTCGCCGGGCAAGGCGTCGCCATCGAAAACATCGGCGACGGCGTCAACGTGCTTTGCGCGGTCAATGAGTTCGGCAAATCAACCTTCTTCGAAGCGCTGCACGCACTCTTTTTCCAGCCTCACACGGGCACACCCGAAGGCGTGCGACTGTTGCGGCCTTACAGTGGGGGCAATCCGGTGGTGGAGGCCGACATCACCACTTCAGAAGGACGCTATCGACTTGCCAAGCAGTTTTATGGCGGCAGGCTGGCCAGCGTTATTGACCTCGACGGCGGGCGACTGTTGGCTCAAGCCGATGAGGCCGAAGCCTTTATCGGCAAACTAATCCATGGCGGAAGCGCAGGACCGGCAGGATTGCTCTGGGTTCGCCAAGGGGTCACCGGCATCGAAAGGCGCAGCAAAAGCGAGGAGGACGGCGAAAAACGCGTGCGCGAAAGCCTACTGTCCTCGGTTCAGGGGGAAGTTGAAGCCCTGACCGGCGGGCGACGCATGGCCGAAATCGCCGCGGCATGTGAAGAAGAACTCTATAGCCTGGTTACGTCAACGCTGCGTCCCAAGAGCGGCGGTCTCTATGCGGCAGCGCTCGACGAGCGTGACAAGCTGGTGAAAGACGAGCAGCGTCTCAGCGCCGAAGTCACCGGTCTGCGCGATTCGCTCGACAAGCGGCGCATGGCGTTGGCGCGTCTGTCTGAGCTTGAAAACCCCGAAGAAGGCGCCACTCGGCGGGAAGCCATCTCGGCCGCGGAAGCCGCAGTCGAGGCCGCCAAATCGCACAGCGAAGCCTTGAAAGCCGCCGAGGCGGAAGCTGCCCTTGCCGCAATTCACCACGACGCGGCGCAGCAGGCCCTCGATAGTTTTCGGACCGCGCTCAAACGAGCCACGGATTTGCGCCAGCAGTCGACGATTGCGCAGCTTCGCCGCAGTGAGGTTCTCGATCGGCGCGCTTCTGCCATTGCCGAAAACGAACAAGCGATGGGCGAAGTTCAAGCAGCCGAACTGGAAGAGCGCGAAGCACGCGAATTGCTCGCGCGGCTGGATGCGACTCTTTTGGCGCGTGACGCTGCCGAACAACTGGCCGGCTCGGACAACCGGTTGAAACAAGCCGAAGTCGCCAGAACCCAGATCGAAGATGGAGAGGCAGCACTGGCGATGCTGGCGGTGCCGGAACAAGCTGTCGAGCAACTCCAGGCGCTCGAAATCGAGATCGCCAGCCTTCGTGCAGCTCACCTGGCAACCCTGCCGACGCTATGCATGGAATACCGGGACGGCGCCGCCGATTTGGTGACCATCGATGCCAAGCCCTTGCCCCATGCAGAAGACCAAAGCTTTGCTGGCACCGTACGCCTGGATATTGCCGGCATCGGAGCCTTGACCCTGCGATCGAATCGGCCGCAGCAGGCCGACCGGACCATCGAAGACGCCGAAGCGAAGCACCGCAGCCTGCTTGCGTCCCTCGGTGTCGATAGCCTCAGGACGGCACGCCAGCGCCTAGTGGAAGCGCGCGACAAAGCTACCGAACTGGGCTTGGCGCGTCAGCGACTTGCCGATCTCGCGCCCAAGGGGATACAGCAATTACACGAGGAGCTTGCTCGTCTGAGTGCCCTCGGGGCCGGGGACCTCGAACTCAAAGTCGATCCAGAACAGATCCGGCAACATCATGCCGCAGCCGAGCAGCGTGTGGCGACAACACGCAACAGCGTGCGCGAGGCCTTGCCTTTGCGCAGCCATGCCGACGAGGCTGTCATGGCTGCGGAGACGGCTTATGTCACCATCCAGGCGGAACTGACCAGCCTCGAGGTCATATTGGGACCCGATGCAGCGCGCGAGGAAAAGGGGCGCTTGCTGCTCACCGAGGCCACCGCACGACAAAAGCTGCGCGAAGCGGCCGAAATGCGCGCTGCTCCCCTGCGCGACGGCGCTCGCGATCTCACCAGCGCTGAAGCCGTTCTGCGCCGCGCCCGTTCGGTTCAGGATGCCGCCACACAGGAAGCAAGTCAGTTGCGTGTAACCCTGGCCGATCTCAATGGCCATATTCGCACTCGGTCCGACGACGCGGTGGAAGAAGCTTTGCGCGAGGCCACAGAAAAATTGGAAATCGCTGGAGAGCGAGCGAGACGCTTCGAATTCGAAAAAGCCGTCCTCGACCGGCTGCGCACGACGCTGGTCGCTGCGCGCTCGACGGCACGCGATCTTTATCTGAAGCCGGTCATGTCCGAGCTGCGACCGCTGCTTGGATTGCTATTCGATGACATCTCCATAGTGTTCGACGAGAACACACTGTTGCCACAGACCGTTCGCCGCAATGGTCAGGATGAGGATGTCGATAGGTTGAGTGGCGGCATGCGAGAACAGCTTTCGGTTCTGACACGTCTGGCCTTCGCCCGTTTGCTTGCCCGCGACGGCCGACCCACACCGGTTATCCTGGATGACGCTTTGGTTTATTCCGATGACGACCGCATCGAGCGCATGTTCGACGCTTTGCATCGTCAATCACACGATCAGCAGATTCTCGTTTTCTCCTGCCGCCAACGCGCGTTTGCAAAACTCGGCGGTAACATTTTGCAGATGAGCGACTGGCAACCGGGTCGGTCATAAGCGGAGATCGCGCAGCCTCAGCTAGGGCGACGGCAGATCGTATCGTGTTACGATTGCAATGCCGTTTTCGATCTCGATTTCGATAACTTCATTAATCAGGAATTCCTCTGGGCCAAGATCCTCGAGGAGAGCATCGAAGAGCTCTCTCTGTTTTTCAGGCCCGACCTGAGGGACGACGATAATCAGGCCGGCGTGAACCGGTTCTTTGGCATAGAGCTTCCTGAAGTCCTTAGCATTGTTGGTGACGAAGGTGAAATCCTCATCGATAATGAGCGGCATGAGGTCCCAGTCGGTTTCGCCGCTTAGCCCAAGCCAGTTGACGTGGTTTGCTTCATGTCCGCGTTCTTGGGCTACCGCAACCAGAGACGTGTGCAGGCACTCATCGATCAGAAACCTCACGAGGTCACACGCGTCTCGACCTGGCCGACGGACCTGGGTCGCCCTTCAAAACCACGCGCTTCGACGACTTTATTTTCACGCCCTGCTCGACCAGCTTCTTAGGCCGCCCACGAACCGGGTGCGCGGCGACCCACATTCTGGCGAGCTCAATCACGCGCGGCGTTAGCTTCGGATATCCCTCCAGAACCTCCGCTTCATCTGCGCCCTGCGCTAGCATCGTCGTGATCATACGAACAGGGATGCGGGTTCCTTTGAAGACAGGCTCTCCGCCCATCACCCCTTTAACGCGGCCGATGGCGGCCTCCGCTTCATCAAGATCCACGATGCGCGCTTTGAGCTGTTTACGTGCCTCGGCGACGTCGACGATCAGCAGGTCGTCGGCCCTTACGGTCTTGGCCCTTGGGGCAGCTTTGATTTCCTCGAACAGGCGGTAGCGACGATCAGCGGGCAATGTCGCACCCACGCCATACCAAAGCTTGAGCCGCAGCAAATCCTCGCCGGTCAATGCCCGTCGGACGACCCCACCGATGCGCCGAGCAGTGCTTGGCACAGTATCGACAATGCGTTTGTCGATCGCATTGTGCACGGCCTTGATTCCTATCCCGCTGACGGCGGCTGCCTCTGCGGGGGTGTAGATGCGAGCAAGTGTGCCCATTATTCTTCTCCTTATAAAGAATAATATAGGCCGTTTGACCCCCTCCGTAAAGGCACGCGTCTTTGGAATCACGGCGGTTAGCAAAGGCGGTGGTGAGCCGAGAGGCCTCACAAACCCTTGGGGCTCGAGATGGCAGACTCGGCGCAGTATAATTGCGCTAACTATCGAATTTGCAGTTGGCGACAAACGACACACGAGTTCGTCGCGGACTTTTAACTCTGCGAAGGCGCGTCTTCGAGCGCTTTGAAACCCTACACCCATCTGCAGGCCATCTGTATCAAGCTTTGGACCAAAACCGTTTCCATCGCTCACGAGCGTTCTCTCTGGGGGTCTCAAGTGGGGCTTGCCCATGGCCACGAATTTTTGGGCGACAGCGGTGCAGAGGCCGCATACCGCTGCCTGCTTGACGTCGCTGACCGTGTCCATGTCCGAAATTTGCCTACAAATTTCGGACGCCCTTGGGCGCGCTAGATTCGCTATGGAAAGCTGGAAGCACTCGCAAGCCCGGTGGCCACAGCGTCTGCAGCGCCAAGCTATTCCTCCGTATCCAAACCCGCATCCTCATGGCCACTAGCCAACTCTGGCATAATTTCACCAGCAAGCAGCTCATCTCTGCTCAGCAGCCCGGCATCCTCGAGCGCCTCGCAGTCCGGGAGATCGCGAAGCGTGTCGAGGCCGAACTCGAGCAGGACGCTTTTGTCGTCACATAGGTGTAGGGAGCGCCGGGCGTCGGACTGCGCGGGTTCGACGCGATCAGGCCGGTGCCGCAGATGGCCGATCAGGTCGCGACTGATTACTTCCCGAAAACCGACGACAATTCGGCGCGGGTAATCGGCTGGAAGTGCCGATGCACATCAGCATCAGCACGTCCGACCACGTCAGGTCCACGGCACGCCCGCTGCTTCCGCAGGCGCGGATGGCATCGGCATAGGCCGGCCGTGTCAGGTGCTTCCAGCCGCCGGCGACAGCGACGAGGTCATAGGGCCGTCCGCGCAGCTCTCGGATGTCGTCGATGAGAAGGTCACGGGCGAGCTCGCGGGAGAGACTGCACCGCAAGCGCGTCCCGCGCGCGCGAACTGCTCGATCAACTGATCTCAGACGACGACGAATCTCGTCCAGATTCCAAAAGCGGTGGCCGCAGCGGCGCTTTGCGGGCTCGCGTTACCACAGATCGCAGAACTGTGATCTCGCCTTGTGCCCGAGACCGCAATCTGGGCTCGCGACGAAGCATATCGCTTGCGATCATCAAAGGACGCGTCGACGCCGTCGGTTGCCTTTTCCACCGCCGCCTCACACATCGTGTTGGGGCTGAAGAGCTACCTGCAAATCCTCGCAACGGGCGCGGCCGCATCCTTGATTTTACAAATTGACACGTCTTGGTTTTTAGAAAATGCCACGTGCGATGATGGCGCCAAAAAAAAATGTCACGCGAGATGATCATGCCTGAGGTAAATGGTCCGCCAAAGTTGGGAAAGGTATACCGGTTGAATGGTGGATAGGTACGCCGGATAAAAAGGGCTTCGGGTTCCGGAAGACGAACTAATCGACGGATAGGCGCTGCTCGTGAGGGAAACTGCATGCGCATTACGGTTATGACCATCCAGGGATGTCGGATATGATCTTGAATAGTGACATTGCAGGCCAAAGAGCGGCCGAGAAGCTAGCAGAGGGCCTGAAATCGCAGGGCAAGCAGCAATACGAAGAAAGGTCGAGGGAACGCGAACGAGATGTGTCTCGTTAGGTCGCACGTTGCACCAGGGGTGCGTCGGAAGGCACTCCGCCGTGTCCTGAAGAGGTAGCCTGCACTTGAGAATAGCCACGGTGGTACCTTATTTTCGGCTGTGAAGCACACGAGACCCGCGACGTGAGACCCAGTTGCTCAATACCCAGTTGCTGGGTGAGCGTGCATGACTGCCAACGGAAGGTCTTGCACGCACCCTCGCGATCTTGAGCAATGGTCGCCATGACTTTCTTCTTGCAGGCTTTTGAGTGGCCCAGCCTGCAATCACCAGACCCCACCGACTCTAAAGAGCGTGGCAGACGGGATAGTCGAGGTTGCCCGGCACAATTACGCTCAAGGCTTGCGCCGCCCAGAGGACACGCTGAAAAGGCAGCATGGGCGCGCAAGCACGCCATTCACGAGAGGTTCGACATGAAGACTATGCAAGAAAAAGACATTCCGGCATTCGTGCAAGCAGTTGTGGAGGCCGGCTGCAACATTTGCGCGATTGGCAACTTGGGATATGTCTTTGGCGATGCTGATTTGACGCCGGCGCAACGGAGGTCCGTCGAGCCACAGCTGCGCAGGATTGCTGAGATCTACGGCGAACGCGATCATCTCATGGACGAGATAGCTGTATATCTGCGGTCGATCGGACGCCATGTCGAGGTTGAGCCGAAGACAGGTGTTTCCTGATGGCCGCGATCGATCGCGTTCCGTAGTCGCCATTTCTATTGGGTAACGAGCAGCCGTCTTCCAACCTCTGAAACAAAAAAGAGGTGACCCCCAAAGGCCGCTCTCGAGACCGCAAGTCTGAGCCGCTAACGCATTGCGATAACCAGGCTGTCCGAACTGGGCGTCGATGCCTTCCTCGACCAGGTCGCGGTAGGCGGCGATCTCATCTACCGCATGCATAGCCAAGCCAGAGAAGTTTTCGGCAGCGGAATTCTCGGTCGCTTCCCCTTTTATGACTAGAGGGTGCGGCCGATCCGGCCGCGACGATCTCGCAGGGATTGCCATATACGGCAACACGAACACCGGCGGATCAATACTCGGATAATGGCGGCCGGCTATGTAGCGATCGATCGCGCACCAACATATCAATGCAATAGCTTAGTTGCTTTCAAAGGCGGGTCTCTACGAACTGCAAGCAAGCTAAACGATTGCGTCAACTCTTCCTCGCAGAGCGAAAACTCCGCGCCCACGCGATTTCTCTGCTGGAACAGCGGCACATCCTCAGCGCCAGGACACGGCCGCCGCCGTCGGGTTTTACGAAGCCGGTGATTGCATAAGTTGCCCGCAAGATATCATTGGTATCGGGAACGCCGCCGATGCCGCATCCTGAATAGAGCGGCCGCTTGCACCTGCCAGCCCGACGACCAGATCATATCTGCAACTCCATCTACCTGGACGTGGTGCAAATCACCTCGCTGAAGCCGCAAATCGTCGCCTTCGACCAGGATAACCACATCCGTGACCGCCTGAGCTACTCGGTCGATCTCGACGCACATGGCCGATACAGTTTTTCCATCCTTCACGAAGCGAATGAGACTTTGGCCATTCCAGCCCTGGTCTACGGGGCGTGACTTGTCCCCGATGCATGCGCGAGCTCTCCGCTCGGCCGGCCGCCGGACGTCGCCACCGGCCGAAGGCGCCCGAAGGCGCCCGAAGGCGCTTGACAAAGCAGCACCGGCCCATTCAACTTGAGGCATTCACCAGGGGAGTCCCGGTAAGGGGCTGAGATACTGCTGGCTTTCGCGGCGCAGTGACCCGTTGAACCTGATCCAGTTCATACTGGCGTAGGGACGGTGCAAGCGCTTTGCGGGAGTTTACGCCCGAGGTCCTGCTGCAGCAGGTCTACAGAAGCGTCTTTTCATCCTTCCGGCACAGAACTGGGTCTCCAATGCATGAGCAAAGGAGCCTCACGATGAATGCCCTCACCCCCGCCGTGTCGACGGGACCACTGCCCGCCTCGCGGAAAATCCACAAGCCCGGCGTCCTCTACCCGCAGATCAGGGTGCCGATGCGCGAGATTTCCGTCCATCCGACGGCCGGCGAACCGCCCGTCACCGTCTACGATCCGTCCGGCCCCTACACCGATCCATCAGTCCAAACCAGCATCGAAAAAGGCCTTGCCCGGCTTCGCCACGAATGGGTCACGGCGCGTTGCGATGTCGAAGCCTATGACGGCCGCCACGTCCGGCCGGAAGACAATGGATTCGCCACCGGCGAGCGCCTGACACCGGAATTTCCGATACGCAATCGGCCGCTCAAGGCCAAGCAGGGCAAGGCGGTGACCCAACTTGCCTATGCGCGCGCCGGCATCATCACGCCAGAAATGGAGTTCGTAGCCATCCGCGAGAATCTCGGCCGCGAGGTGATGCGCGGCAAGCTGCAACGCGACGGCGAAGCCTTCGGCGCGGCGATCCCAGATTTCGTCACACCCGAATTCGTGCGCGACGAGGTGGCGCGCGGACGCGCAATCATTCCCGCCAACATCAATCATCCCGAGAGCGAACCGATGATCATCGGGCGAAATTTCCTGGTGAAGATCAACGCCAACATCGGTAACTCGGCTGTCACATCGTCGATGGCCGAAGAGGTCGAAAAGATGGTGTGGGCGATCCGCTGGGGCGCCGATACGGTGATGGACCTGTCGACCGGCCGCAACATCCACAACATCCGCGACTGGATCGTGCGCAATGCACCGGTGCCGATCGGCACGGTGCCGCTCTATCAGGCGCTCGAAAAGGTCGGCGGCATCGCCGAGGACCTCAACTGGGAGGTCTATCGCGACACGCTGATCGAGCAGGCCGAGCAAGGCGTCGACTATTTCACCATCCACGCCGGCGTGCGGCTGCACTACATACCGCTGACCGTCGACCGGGTCACGGGCATCGTCTCGCGCGGCGGCTCGATCATGGCCAAATGGTGCCTGCACCATCACCGGGAGAGCTTCCTCTACGAGCATTTCGAGGAGATCTGCGACATCGCCAGAGCCTATGACGTTTCCTTCTCGCTCGGCGACGGCCTTCGTCCCGGTTCAATCGCCGATGCGAACGACGCGGCGCAATTCGCCGAACTGGAAACACTTGGAGAACTCACCAAGATTGCCTGGGCAAAGGACTGCCAGGTGATGATCGAAGGCCCGGGCCATGTCCCCATGCACAAGATCAGGCAGAACATGGACAAGCAGCTCGCAGTGTGCGGTGAGGCGCCGTTCTACACGTTGGGGCCGCTGACGACCGACATCGCGCCGGGCTATGACCACATCACCTCAGGGATAGGTGCCGCCATGATAGGCTGGTTCGGCACCGCAATGCTTTGCTACGTCACGCCGAAAGAGCATCTCGGCCTTCCCGACCGCAACGACGTCAAGATTGGGGTGATCACTTACAAGATAGCCGCCCATGCAGCCGATCTGGCGAAGGGCCATCCGGCAGCGAAAACCAGGGATGATGCCCTTTCGCGCGCGCGCTTCGAGTTCCGCTGGGAGGACCAGTTCAACCTGTCGCTCGACCCCGAAACCGCACGGTCCTTCCACGACCAGACCTTGCCCAAGGAGGCGCACAAGCTGGCACATTTCTGTTCGATGTGCGGGCCGAAATTCTGCTCCATGCGCATTTCCCACGACATCCGTGCCGAGGCTCAGAAGGAAGGCATGGCGGCAATGGCGGCAAAATACCGGGAGGGCGGCGATCTCTACATGCCGGCGGACGAGACTGGCGTACCGGTCGTGCCGGAGGCTCCCAAACCATCATGAGGGTGCTCGTCAAAGGGGCCGGCGTTGCCGGCCTCACCGTCGCTTTCGAACTCGCCGCCCGCGGCGCGACGGTCACAGTCGCCGAGATGCGGCATGGCCTTGGCGGCAACGCGTCGTGGTTCGCCGGCGGCATGCTGGCGCCATGGTGCGAGCGCGAAAGCGCGGAGCAGCCGGTGCTGGATCTCGGACGCGACGCTGCCGACTGGTGGGATGCGGTGCTGTCGGGTCAGGTGACACGGGCCGGGACATTGGTCGTGGCCGCGCCGCGTGATGCCGGTGAGCTTGACCGGTTCGCCAGTCGCACGTCAGGGCATAGGCGCGTCGATGAAAACGAAATTGCGCTCCTGGAACCCGACCTCGCCGGCCGCTTCCGGCGTGGATTGCTCTTCCCCAACGAGGCTCACCTCGACCCACGCCAGGCGATGGCGGCACTTCATGACAACCTTGCGACCATGGGTGTCAAATTCCACTTCGGCTGCGACGCCCGGCCTGTTTCGGGTTTCGCCCGTCAGATAGACTGCATGGGAATGGCAGCGGCCGATGACAGGCTGCGCGGTGTTCGCGGCGAAATGCTGATCCTTCGCACGCCTGATGTCTCGCTGTCGCGGCCGGTCCGTTTGCTTCATCCACGCTTTCCGCTTTATGCCGTGCCGCGCACCGATCACCGTTTCATGATCGGAGCGACGATGATTGAAAGCCAGAGCGCCGGACCGGTGACGGCGCGTTCCATGATGGAGCTGCTGGGCGCCGCCCATGCCCTCCATCCGGCCTTTGGTGAGGCCGAGATCGTTGAAACCGGTGTGGGTGTCCGTCCGGCATTTCCCGACAATTTGCCACGCGTCGAAACAGACGGTGAGATCATCGCGATCAACGGTCTTTATCGTCACGGTTTTCTCCTCGCCCCCGCCATGGCGCGCCAGGCTGCCGGCCTGGTTTTCAGTCAAGACAGAACCAAGGAGCATGCTCATGAAACTGATGGTCAACGGCGAGGCGCGTGAGATTGCCGCCACCACGCTGGCCGAGTTGCTTGCCGCGCTCGACTATGAGGGCGATTGGCTCGCCACCGCCGTCAACGGCGACCTCGTGCACAAAGCCAACCGCACGGAGTTCCAGTTGAGCGACGGCGACCGGATCGAAATCCTCTCGCCCATGCAGGGCGGCTAGCATGTTGGAGCTTTATGGAACCGAGCTTTCGTCGCGCCTGCTTCTCGGCACCGCTCAATATCCTTCGCCGGCCATCCTTGCCGATGCAGTCAAGGCGTCGGGCACGTCGGTGGTGACCGTCTCGTTGCGGCGTGAGATGGCGGGCGGTAGAGCCGGCGAACAATTCTGGTCGTTGATCCGCTCGCTGGGCGCCAGAATCCTGCCCAATACCGCCGGCTGCCTCTCCGTCAAGGAAGCCGTCACCACCGCGAAAATGGCGCGCGAGGTCTTCGGCACCAACTGGATCAAGCTCGAAGTGATCGGCAATCACGACACGCTACAGCCGGATGTGTTCGGTCTGGTTGAAGCCGCCCGCATCCTGTGCGAGGACGGCTTTGCGGTATTCCCCTATACCACCGACGATCTCGTTGTCGCCGAGCGGCTGCTGGAAACGGGCTGCAAGGTCCTGATGCCGTGGTGCGCACCGATCGGTTCCGCCTTGGGACCGGTCAACATGACGGCGCTGCGCTCGATGCGCGGATATTTCCCTGGCGTCCCGCTGATTGTGGATGCGGGGCTCGGACGGCCGTCGCACGCGGCCACCGTCATGGAACTCGGCTTTGACGCCGTGCTCCTGAACACAGCGGTCGCCAAGGCGGCATATCCGGTCGGCATGGCGCGTGCTTTCGGTAAGGCGGTCGACGCCGGTCGTGAGGCGTTCAGTTCGGGAATGCTCGAACCGCGCGACGTCGCCGTGCCATCGACACCGATGGTCGGCAGGGCCGTTTTTTCATGAAGCTCGATCCCTTTTATCTGATCGTCGACAGCGCTGCCTGGATCGAACGGCTGGTCCCACTCGGAGTCCGGCTTCTGCAACTGCGCATCAAGACCGTGGATGAGGCTGGGTTGCGCGCGGAGATCCGCACCGCGAAGGCCTTGTGTGCTCGATACCAGTGCCAACTCATCGTCAACGACCACTGGCGCCTGGCAATCGAGGAAGGCTGCGACTTCATACATCTCGGCCAGGAGGATTTGCAGACCGCTGACCTCTTGGCGATACGGGCAGCCGGCGTAAGGCTCGGACTGAGCACACATGATCATCAGGAGCTGGAAACGGCGATGGCCGCCGAGCCTGACTACATAGCGCTTGGACCCATCTATCCGACCATCCTGAAGAAGATGAAATGGGCGCCGCAAGGGGTCGAACGGATCAGCGAATGGAAGCGCCAGGTCGCGCCGTTTCAATTGGTCGCCATTGGTGGCCTCAACCCTGAGCGGCTCGACGGTGTCTTTGCGGCTGGCGCGGACAGCGCGGCGGTGGTGACCGACATCACGCTCAACGACGACCCCGAGGCGCGCACGCGAGAATGGATCGAAAAGACGGACCAATGGCGCTGAGGCGAGAACCACATGTGCTTGTCGTCGGTGGATCGGACTCCAGTGGCGGTGCTGGAATTGCACGCGATATCGAGACGATCTCTGCCATTGGCGTGCGCACCTGTCTCGCCGTCACAGCGCTAACGGTGCAAACGCATGACGCCGTGATCGAAATCTATTATTCGCCACCTAGCCTGGTGGCCAATCAGATGTGCGCCGCGCTGCAGGCCAACGACGTGGCCACAATCAAGATCGGCATGCTGGCGACTGCCAAGATCATTGTTGCCGTTGCCGCAGTGCTGCGCAAATTTCCGCATGTCCCCGCAGTACTCGACCCTGTGCTGGCCTCCACCTCAGGCCGCGCACTTCTGCAAGCAGGCGCTATCGCTGCCATGAAGCGCGATCTTATGCCGCTTTGCTGCATTGTCACGCCCAACCTCCCTGAACTGGCGCTCCTTAGTGGCTCCGAACTGGCAGTGGATGAGGACGGAGCGCTCCAACAAGGAAAAAGACTGCTGGCCGCCGGCCCTCAAGCCCTGCTGATCAAGGGTGGGCATGCGTCGGGAACCCGGTCGACCGATATTCTGTTACGCTCCGGGCACGAACCCATCCGCTTCGATGCACCGCGCCTTGCCACATCGATGCGCGGGACAGGTTGCATGCTGGCCAGCGCGATTGCGGCGCATCTGGCGAAGCCGAAGCCGCTCGAAGACAGCGTGCGCGAAGGCAAGCTGTTTGTCTTGGAGAGGCTTCAGAAATGCCGGCTGAATAACCACAGCGTTCTGCGTCCAGCCAAGCAGACCCATTTTCCAGAATTTTTCCCGTAGCGAGACTAGAGAAGGGGCTACTGCTTCTCTATGCCATCCTCACAACGCGTTGAGTTTCTCACTGCCAATTATGCGACTTTCGAGGTGCAAATAGCGAATATCGAGTTCTTAGTGACAGAAACGACCGGAATTGGTTGCGTGGATCACCAGGTCGCTACCGATTGGGTCAGCGACTCAATAGAACGTCACATCTCTGTCCACACTCGAGCTTATTTGCCGCAAACGCGTCGAGCCCCGCGTCAATCGGTCTTATAATAGTATCCGGGGCAGCTCCAAAGCTGTGGCATCGGCTACCCGCCGGCCGTGGCGCTTGCTGTTCGAGCGTCGGACGCCGCCTGCCATTGAACATCTGATGGGCTATTGGGTGGCGGCGACACACTCATCCAGGTGCAACTGGCTTTTTCAACTCGGGAACCAGCAGAAGCCTTCGCTGCGTCGCAACATTTGGATTATGTCGTACAGCCCGATCTTCCAGAGAAAACAAGACCTAACGTTCGAAACCTGTCACGCAACCAACCACCGAATGAAAGATCCAGCGTGCGATCGCAGGGAGGTAAGAATAACCGGTCTGGCTTTCCTATCGCCGGTCCAGGTTAAGACCAACGACGTCGTCACGACATCAACACAGTGCGCGAAGCGCTCGTATTCCTGAATCAGTGGCCAAAAGCGCGTCGGGGACCGGTATTCAGTTGCGCGGTGAGAAGCAGCAACGCAGCGATCGCCGGACAGATGACACCCGAGCAGGCGCGGCAAGCATTGTGGGATTTGCCAGGATTGCCGGCGTGCTGGCCAAATCTGATTTCGTCGTTGGTGGCGACTGATTTAAAGCTGCAGGAAGATCACCGCCGGTAACGCGTTGGCCCGCTGCTCGCCAAGACGGAAAGAACGCCGCCTTGTGAGTTCCAATAATGGGCGATGCGGGAATTGCACATGTCTGTGCCCATCTGTCCGGCCGAAATGCAAATGGCGTCACTGGCGAAGGTCAGCGAACGCGGCACGCAGGGCTGGATTCTTTTGACTTGCGGCAAGCCGACATAGGTGCTGGCTTGATGTCTCGGTCACTGCGACGTGTCATGCCGATTCATTCGTCAGCTACCATGACGATGCGGCGCGTCGCCTGCGATCAGTTGATCGAACCGCGGTGCAATTCGGGACGCTTCGTCGATCCCGACAGTTGCGCAAAGGGAAGCCAAATCAGCGACTAGAGGCAACGTGGCTACGGATTCGAAGGGACCCCGCTGTTGCCGAAGAGGTGACTGGTGGAATGTCAAAGATCACCTCGTGAAAGGCCATTTGGGGCCACCTAATGATAAAGCCGGATGCCGCTATCGGGTCCTGGCACGGGAATGACGGTCCGGCCCTACGGTGGATCGAGTTCGGTTCATGTCGCTTCGCAAGGAGGATGTGTTCCGGCGTCTGCCCGAACCCCTCTTTCTCGCATTCTGCGAGGTTGCGCGATCGGGCCGCTCGGTCTCTGTGCTGATCGCCCCTCCTGTTGCCATCGATCGATTCCGCTTCCGGTGCGCACGCACGTGTCGCGCGTGGCAATCATGCAAGGTCGTGAATCATAGGAGGATGTACATGCTTTTGTCGGATTTCGGCCGCATCGGGTTCGATCCGTTTGTGGAAATGCGGCGCATGCAACAGGAAGTAAACCAGCGTTTGGCCGGGCTGACCGCCAGCGCCGCTCAGGAGTTTCCGCCGATCAATCTTTGGACTGGCGAGGACAGCGTGGCGGTGGCCGCGGAACTGCCGGGGATATCACCTGACGAAATCGGCCTCACGGTGCGCGAGAACATTCTGACATTGAAGGGAACGCGCGAGCCTCGAACGGAGGACGAGAAATCCGTCTGGCACCGCCGTGAGCGCGCCTATGGGACCTTCTCCCGGACAGTGCAATTGCCATTCCGCGTCGACCCGGAACGGGTCGAGGCGCGTTTCGCCAACGGGCTGCTCGAAGTCGAGTTGCACCGGCCGGAGGCGGATCGGCCGAAGAAGATCCAGATCAAGGGATAGAGGGAGGCAAGCATGGCTCAGGAACGCGGATCGGCCGTCGCACCATGCTGCTCAATGCCCGCAAGGTGCTTTACGACCATAGTTCGGCCATCACCATCCTTCTCGCCTTCAATGACATAACGGCCCGTCGTATCATCGAGCGGGAGAAGGAAGAACTGCTCGGTCGCACCGAAGACCTGCTTCGGCAGAAAGACGTCCTGCTGCGCGAGATGGAGCATCGGGTTGCCAACAGCCTGCAGATCATTGCCTCGATCCTGTTGCTGAAGGCACGCTCGGTGACGTCGGAAGAGACGCGCCAGCATCTCAAGGACGCCCATCAGCGCGTTCTGTCCGTGGCCGAGGTGCAACGCCATCTCCACACCTCCGCCGGCGTCGACGAGATCGATGTCGGCTCTTACCTACCGAAATTGTGCAGCAGCCTCGCCTCGTCGATGGTCGGCGAAGCCCAGCCGATCACGGTCACCGTAATGGCCGAAGGCGGCAGGATAGATTCGCAAAGGGCAGTCAGTCTGGGACTAATTGTCACCGAACTCGTGCTCAACGCCATCAAATATGCTTTCCCCAAGAAGAGAACCGGCGCTCGCATCCAGGTGAGCTACGAGACCGCGGGCAGTGACTGGAAACTGACGGTTTCGGACAATGGCGTCGGCAAGATCGCCAACGACGTACCGGCTACCGGACTTGGAACAGCCATCGTCGAAGCACTGGTGAAACAACTGGAGGCCAGGGTGGAGATTATCAGCGATATTGACGGCACCAGCGTGTCGGTCACCCGGGCGACGTTCACCTCGCGCGTGCCGCGAGCGGCGTAAAAACCGTTACTACGATGCTGCCTTCCGGACATCGCCTGATGTCCAGGGGATCTTCTGCCGCCACGGCCTTGTCCCCGGAGCGCAGGACTGCCAGTCGCATCGCATAAGCCGAAACCTCTCAGTCGGTTGAGGGCGCTTCCGATGGCCAAGATCCGCTTTTTTGGCGTTCAGCCGGTGGGACCAAGCTCTGAAGCTGACGCTGCGCAGGTCTTTGCGTGGATGACTCGGTGCGGTCGGTAAACTCGAAGTGGCGGTTGTGTGCGTCAAGTTCTGCAAAATGGGGCGGCCACGATGCTGGTCATGCGGCTTGGCGTAGAGCGAGCTTCTTGTGCTCGCGCAGGTCGTCAATGTTGATGTAGGGCCTCCATCCAGTTTTCGTTGGTTTCGACAGCCGGCGCCCTGACGAGGCGCAGGCAGCTTTCGGCGTTGGGGAAGATGCGCACGACATAGGTGCGCCGGCGGATTTCCTCATTGAGCCGTTCAAGCATGTTGGTGCTCTTGAGATGCTTGTGATGCTGGCGCGGCAGGCAAAAGAAGGTCAGCGTGCGCTCGATGGTCTCCTCCACCGTCGTCCATCTCGGCCTCGAGCACCTCCTGCATCACCGCACGGATCATTTCGTGAAGTCCGTCCGGGTCTGAAAGCAGAATGTCTTTGACGGCAGCGCTGGCGGTCTTACTTTCAATCTTGGTCATGGTGGCGTTCCTTCGCGGGAATCGGCGACATGAACAATCACCAGATCCCATGGCGACGGATGGATAGCGGCGCGTGCTCTGGCAGAGTGACGCTGCTAACAAACACCCCGCGGAGGAACACCATGCATGTAGTGGCCGACCGATCCGAAACTCTGACTGCTATCCGGACTGGTCTGGGCGCAATCTTCGTATCGCTGGAGCTCAGCCGTTCAACCTGGCTGATCTCGTCGTTGTCGCCAGGTGGCGGCGAGAAGTTGTCGAAACACAGTGTCCCCAGTGGTGATTTATCCGCCTTGTTCCGTCGCTTCGATAGCGTGCGAGAGAAGGCAAGAGCACGCATGGGGCCAGACTTCCCCGTCGTCGCTATCCAGGAAGCCGGGCTCGATGGCTCCTGGATCCATCGGGTTCTGAGCAAGGCGGGGATCGAGAGCTACGTCGTTGATCCCGCTTCTATCGCAGTGTCTCGTCGCAGTCGCCGAGCCAAAACCGATAAGATCGATGGTGAAACGCTCGTCTCTCCTTGCCTTCAAGCGAGGCGAACCGCGCATATGTGCAATGGTCAAAGAGCCAACACCGGAGCAGGAGGATCGCCGGCGTATCTGTCGTGAACGCAAGGTACTGACGACCGAACGGGTATATAAAACGCCGCTCACTCAGAATGGTCTCGTCGCCCGAGCCCAGCGGCCGTAGGCGGGATGTTGGTGCAGCCGTGAAGAGCAGCGACCGAATGTGAGGTTGATCTGCTCGGTTACGAGCAGAGTCCTGCAAGTCGGGTTCAACCTGGATCCCATAATCGATATGACAAGCTAATCCCACTTTGACCGGCGCTCAGCACACCTAATTTCGAGCCGCGCCGACCTACACACCCGCTATCGACATGATCCGAGTGGCGGCCTGAACTAGGCCGGCAAACTCATGTTCGTTGGCACTGTTTTTCGCTTGCATCCCGGTTAGGCGGGGACAGACGCCCTACTGCGACGCCTGCCCGGCTTGTCCGTGTCTCGCTCGCCTGACGTTTCGGGTTCGGTCTCAATGATCTCGCCCGCCACCACGGCGCGGGTCCGCTCCAGCATCGCGGGGATGTCCCGCGCGGGCAGCGGGCGGCTGAGCAGGAAGCCCTGCGCCTCGGTGCAGCCTTCTCTTCGGACCCGTTCCAGCTGCTCCACGGTCTCGACGCCCTCGGCGGTGGTCTGCATCCCGAGGCTGTTGCCGAGGCTCGTGACCGCTCGAATGATGGCGACGGAACTGTCGATATCTCCGGCGTCCGTGATGAAGGATTGATCGATCTTGATCTTGTCGAATGGGAACGAGCGCAGATAGCTCAAGCTCGAATATCCGGTTCCGAAGTCGTCCATCGCGATATGAACGCCGAGCATGTGGATATGTTGCAGCATCGAGAGAGTCGCCTGGCTGTTGGCCAGCAGCACTGTCTCGGTGATCTCAAGCTCAAGCCGGCTGGGGGGCAGTCCCGAGATATCCAATGCCTCGACGATGGTGGAGAGCAAGCGCGCGTTGCGAAATTGCGCCGGGCACAGATTGACGGCGACCTTGATGCTACCGGGCCAGCTTGCCGCGTCGAGACAGGCTTGCTTGATAACCCATTCACCGATCGGGACGATGAGGCCGATGTCCTCGGCCAGCGGGATGAATTCTCCCGGGGATACGATGCCGCGCGTCGGGTGATGCCAGCGCAGCAGCGCCTCGAAGCAGCTGACCTCGCCGCGGTCGAGATTGAGGAGCGGTTGGTAGTAGATTTCGAACTGCTGCCGCACCACCGCTTCGCGCAGGTCGAGTTCGAGAAACCGCCGCGCCTGCATGCGCGCATCCATTTCCGGTTCGAAGAACCTGTAGGTTCCGCGGCCTTCCGCCTTCGCCCGGTAGAGCGCCATGTCGCCGGTCTTGAGAAGTTGGTCGGCGTCAATGCCATCGTCCGGCGCGATCGAGATGCCGATGCTGGCGCTGATCATAACCCCGTGGCCATCGACGACATAAGGTGCGCTCAGCCCATCAATGACCCGTTGGGCAAGAGCTGTCGCCTCGACCGGCTGATCAACCGCGGTTTGAATGATCACGAACTCATCGCCGCCGAGCCTTGCCACGGTGTCGCCTTCACGGGCCACCTGTTTCAGTCTGGCGGCGACCTCCTTCAGCAAGGCGTCGCCAACCGGGTGCCCCAGCGTGTCGTTGACCATCTTGAAATGATCGAGATCGAGGCAGTGGAAAGCAATCTTGCTACCATCACGCCGCATCTCGACCAAAGCCTCCTCGGCGCGTTCGCGGAACAATATGCGATTTGGAAGCTCGGTAAGTCCGTCGTGGCGCGCCATGTATGAAATCTTGGCTTCGCTCCGCCGCAAGTCGGTCACGTCATGGTGAGTGGCAAGCCACCCGCCGCCCGGCAGTGGCTGATGGATGAGGTCGATGGTGCGTCCGTCCCTGAGTTCCACCAGGCTCACCGTCCGCTCTGCGCGATCGATGGTCTCCGTCAGCTGCTGCACATACTTTTCCGGGTCATGGCCGGCATAGAGGCCCGCCGCGATCCGGAACCGCATCAAATCGATCCACGGCGTGCCGGGACGAGTCAGGGGCTCCGGCACATGGTAGAGATCGGCGTAGCTTTGGTTGCACAGAACCAGCCGCCTCTCCGCATCGAACATGCAAAGCCCTACGGGCATATTGGCGGCGGCCGCGGCCAATTGCTGCCGCTCCAGCTCGGCTTCTCGGGCCAAGGCATCGCTGCGCTCCAGGCTGGCCCGGTAGCCGGCAAAGGCCGAGAACAGCACTCCAACCTCGTCCTGCCGATCCCTTTTCAGCGCAATGAGACTCGAACGGCGCTCGCCCTGCGCCAAGCAACGCATCGCCTCGGTCACGGCGAGGATCGGCTTGCTGACATTGTGGCGTATCCAGGCGACAAGCCCACCAAGACACCCGGCGGCAAAAAGAACTGCCAGCCAAGTCAATCTTTGCGCAACGGTGTAGGTCCTGTCCGCCATCACCGCCGCGGCCGTGCTGCGCTCGTTGGTGAGGGCCAGCAGGTCGTCCAATCGCTGCGTGGCGGCGGCAACGGTCGGGAGCGATACCGTCTCGAACTCCTTGACAGCCATTGTTCGCCCTCCTGTTTCGAGGAGCGGGAAAATCGATGTCAGGGAATCTTCGTAGGCCGTCCATAGGTTGACGAACTGGTCGAACAGCTGCTGCTCGGCCAGCGATCCGGCACTCCGGCGATAGGCGCGCCGACCTTGCAGTATTTCGTCGCTTTCCCTCGCCATCTCCTTCTCAATGCCGGCTATCTGCGCAGCCTCGGCAGTGCGCACGCGCAACGTCGCATAGAGCTGGTGTTCCGCGAGGTTGCGCTTCATCTCGCCGACGATCTGGACCTGGGGCAACCAAACGCTGGTGATCTCGCTCGTGACCTTGTTGAGTGATCGCAGTTGCGCGACCCCAAATACTCCCACGGCCACGACGCACAGCAGCGCCAGCCCAAAGCCCAACGAGAGCTTGGTCCCGACGCTAATGTCCTTTAGCCCTCTCATCTAGAAAACTGCAAACGCAAGACCAGTCCTCGTCAAATAGCATCGAGCTTTAGCGAATAGTAAAAGTATTCCTAGTGTCGCGTCTAAGGTATTAATGCTGGCTTAAGACTGCGTAATCCCCTAGAGGATCGACCAAACCACGTTGTAAAAGGCCGGCGGATGAAGCTCACCGATTTCCATATGATCCGATGACGGGCCTACAATGAGATCGAGGTGCTCGCACCTAGTCTTGGAAGCCGCTTGCAGCTTCTTTCACCGCACCGTGGGATCGGCCTTCGATCCCCTTCGAATGTAGCGAGGCCAGCCCATATTATGCACGACGATGGGGCTTTGAGGCTGGCAGTCGAATCTATGATCGGCAGTGTTCATCAGCCGAGGAAGGAGCGCCGCGGCGCGCGCCGAGGCGGTGCGCGAACTCGAGCGTGATCGCCGAGATCGAGGCGAAGGAGCCGCTCGAAGCGCTCGACACCTTCATGGCGCAGAACGCATCGATGATCCAGGCCCAGCATGCAGCCTCCAGCTTCGATGTCCATCGGGTCCTTCAGGCCATGGACCACGAGCCGAGACCGCCGCAAGGCGATGCCGGACTGATGCGGCTGCCGGTGGTCGACATGCAAGGCCGGCCGCTGGCCAGCGAAGCCGAGTTGCGCTATTCCATTTTCCACCGCTTGACCTCGGGCGCGGTGAAGGTGGTGGCGGTGCAGCTAAAGGGAACTCCGACTGGAGCCATGCTGACACGCACGTTCACCGTGGAGGGCGTGCCCTACCGCATGGACCTGTTCGGCGGCAGCAAACTGAAGCCGCCGCAAAAGAGCCTGAACCAGCTTGCCTCTCACCTGCCTTTCACGGCCGCAGAGGCCCCAAGCGGCAAGCTTTTGGCGATCCCCTATGCCGAGACGGCTCCGGGTACGGCCTTTGAGCAGCTGTCGCGGGCCTGGGCGCCGTTCAAGGAAGCCTATTACTATACCCAGCGCCGCGGATTTGCCGCGCCGCCGGGCATCCCCGACATTGGCCCCCATGATTATGCGCTGGAAGGGTGCTTCAAGCTGTCCCTTCTGCCCGACCATCCCGCAGGCGCAGTGCATCCCTTCCGGTTCGAGGGGCGAGACGGCGAGATCGCCTTGCGGCCGCATGACGGCTGCGGCTTCATTAGGGCCTCACTGGCCGAGCGCATGCCGTCCATTGCCCGGGCTCGCCACGACGCTCCCGAGCGGATGCCTGCCTATGCCGATAAAAGGCAATCGGCGGTACCGCCCTCGGCGCTGCAACATTATCCGCGTAGCGTCGAGGTAGCACAGGAGACCCGCGAGAAGGCTCAGGCTTGGCTCGAAACCCATCAAAGCCTCACCGCCGAGGAGCTGTTCCGGACGGTCACGGGCGGGCATATCGAGGGTTCGAGCGCTATCGCCGTGCCGTCCAGCGACGAATGCCTGCATGTGCCGACGGGCAAGAGCAAGACCTTGACCCGTGACGCTGGCGTGCTTGTCGGACGCTCCCCCTATGACAAGCCCAACCTGCGCCCGTTCGCCGCCGACCGGGTCAGGTCGGCGCGCGATGGCGACCGGACCGCGGCGTTCCTGGATCGGTGCGTGGCCTTCCAATATAGCTTCAACTTCGCGCACAGGTCGGGGGCTGGGCTTGCCGCCGACGATCCGACCTTCTTTGCCAAAGGCATCTTGATCGTTGTGCCCGACGAAATGTGGCCGGCGGACTTCGCCGAGCGCGGGGTCGTGATGTCTGCCGAGGACGTAAAGTGCCATTCGTACTGGCTGGAGGAAAAGGACCGGGTCAAGGCCGACACCGCGCTCGAGTGCGTCGGCATCCTGCAGGCGACGGAGGTGTTCGCGCCCGGCTCTTTGGTTGCGGTTCCAAGCGTCGAACAAAAAATGCTCGACGGCGATTTTGATGGCGACACCGTCGTCATCATTGGCGACCAGCCTCGCCTTTACGAGCATGTGCGCCAGTTCGACGCGCAGCTGCAGGCGCGCGGCATCGCCTCGATGAAGCCGCCGAAGTCGCACACGCCGGCCATTGAGAAAAGCGGCTACCAGTTCACCCGGTCCAAGCAGATCCTGTCGGCCACCGGGCTGGTGCTGGAGACCTACAGCTGCCTGCAGCGCAACGTGCTGGCGCAGCCGCTGGAGGCGCAACGCTGGTTTGCCGAGCGTGCCATCTTCGGCACCTACGAGGGCATTCATAATGAGCTCAAGGCCGACATCCGCGCACTGTTGCAGGAAGATCGGCCGGATGGCCAGGCCCTCCATGAGCTCATCGCCAGGGCGAGGGAAGACAGCAAGGCCGCCAGGCATCCGGTGGCCTGCGAACTGGCCGCGTTGTTAGTGGCCGAGCTCCAGGACTGGAACCTGCAGCTCAATAGCGAGCCGGCTCATGAGCAGTCGGAAGTCAAGCTGCATGAAAGCGCCATCAATCTGTTGAGCGTCGGCATCAAGGTCGGCACTGACGCCTACAAGTCCGATACCGGTGCGCGGGTGTTCATGCAAAAAACCACCGAATTGCAGCGGCTCTTGGAGCAGAGGCCGGGCTTCAAGTCGGCGCCATATGTCAAGGCGCAGGCGGCAAAGCTCCACCAGGGCCGGTTCGACGTCGATGGCAGCCTGGCGGATCTGAAGGACAACCCCACGCTGGCGGCATCGGTCATGGAGGCCTCGATCAGACTCGCCGTCGAAAAGCGCATTCTGCTCAGCGCCTTAGCAATCTCGGCCGAAGACGACCGCGCCAGCACGATAACGCTGAGCAGCGAACAGGCCCTTGAGCGGGCCAGGCTCGAAGCCGCCCCCGCCGAAGCGCAAGAAAGCGCGATTACCAAAAATTGTGCATGCGGTTGCCGAGCTTTTGCGGCAGGACGGCATCGAGGTGAAGGTGCCGCATCTTGACCAACGGTCGGGCGGGCAGGTCTGGATAGCCGACGAGTTGACCGGCCAGAGCGTGAGCACGGCGCCGGAGGCCCAACTGGTCACCAATGCCGTGCGCCATGTCTTCGAGATCCCGGACGAGGCTTTTACGCGCGCCTTCAGGAAGGCGGCACTGGCCTTCGAGGAGCGGGACTGCAGCGAGGTCGAGACCACCAACTGGGTCATCAGGATGGACAGGCCGCGGTTACGCGGCGTTCACACGGCGTTCAGAACCGCGCAGAACTATCGCTTCGAGGTCGAGTTCCCTACGCCGGCCAGTTATCGGGCCGAGCTCGCGCACCGCGCGCAGAGCTCACAGCTAGTCCCCATTCCCCGTGGTGCCTGGGAGATATTACACTGGGACTCGTCAGGAGAAAGCAGGTCGAGGGCGGCAGGGACCTCCAGGTCGCCCATCGTCGCAAGACAACAGATTGCGGTCGCTCGCTCGCCGCAAGCCGGCGAGATCCTCGCGGCCCTCGGTACGCGGCCGGTCGTGCTCGTCGGCATGCCGGCGAGCGGCAAGTCGACCATCGGCGCCCAGCTTGCCAAGGAGTTGGGGGTGGAGTTTGTCGACATCGATAAGCATATCGTCGCCGATCACGGCAATCTGATGGAGATGTTCGCCGACCCTGGCCGTGGCGAGGCGCACTTCAGGGACCTGGAGACCAAAGAGCTCGCCAAGCAGCTGGAGAGAGGCCCCATCGTCATCGCAACCGGCGGCGGCTGCTTTGGCAAGGAGTCCAATCAAGCCCTGATTCTTAATAAGGCGAGGTCGATCTGGCTCGACACCCGAGCTGAAAGAGCTCCGCAGGCGCCTCGAGAGGGACACCAGCCGGCCGCTGCTGCAAGGCGCCGACATCGAGCAGAAGGTTGACCAGCTGTACGAAGAGCGCAGTCCGTTCTACCAAAAGGCCGATATCAGGTTGCCCCTCGTCCCGCCCTTTCAAAAAGACAAGAAGGACGCCCGCATTTGCGTGAAGGAACTCTACGCTTTCCTGTGCAGCGACAGAGAAGCCGCTCTGCCCGCTGCCGAGATATCACATGTCTCCGGTGCTTCCGGCACCGCCATCAGCATGTCCCCAACAGCTCAGCGCATGCACGATGATCATCACAACGGCTACGATTGCGGGGGCGGCGTCGTGGAAACCATCCAGGCGCCGGCGGCACTATTGAGTGAAAGGGAACGGCCGCCGCTCCTCGACACCCTCACCGCCGACCCGCAGCCTTTGCTGGCCGGCAATAACGCACGAGCGAATTTAGCGTCTTCCACGAGAAGCAGGGAACGCTCAAGTCGAGGACGATAGCTTAGGCGTCGCAGGTTTGGTGCAGGGTGCGGGTTCGCACCGAATGCTAATAAAAGTGGGAAACGCATGCATAAGTCGTGAGAAGCCTGATGGCCGAGTTGATCCGGCCTGGATGACACAAACGTACAAAGACGAACCGCCGGTGCCGGGTCGCGCGCCAAATCCTGGTGATCGACCGGAAAGGATCAGCTCCGAGTCTAAACGGCATCGTCAACTTAATGAAGCGCGGATACTATGACAGAGTGACCCAATCCACCGCCGCGCCATTGCGTCGGTTTCGACAGATAAGATGGATTGGGCAGGCGAGCTCAAAAGAGCGATTGTAAATCGCAGTTGTAGCAGTGTAACAAACTGCGTAACAAAAAGCGCGAAAAGATTAGCATTTTCAGCAGGATAGGCGTGAAACCGAATCCCTCCCTCTCCGCCAAGTCGCAGCTCAGCGGGCTGCCGCAATCGGTCCCTTCCAGCAACTATCCAACGCGATCGCGATCAACTAGCCGAGCCGGCAGCTTCAGCATCAGGCGACGCGTGCCCCAGTTCGCCAGATGGAGATGAAGGTCGAACCAGCGTTCCATGAGTTCGCTTACCTTGGGCCACGTGCTTGATCCGCCTTTTCCTTGCTGATCTTATGTGCGTTCCGGCGAGCGATACCTTGCCGACTCATGACAAAGTCCAGCAAGCATGAAACCGGATCAGCGGGCAAGAAAGTGGATCGAAAAGAAGGCCAAGAAGGGGGAGGCGCCTACCCCACCGGCACTATCGCCTTCTGGCCCTGACAATGTCAGCGCCACGAAGCTGGCCGTCGGCATTGTCCGCGCTCCGCATTCCGAGCCGACCGAATTGCGCCGCTGGTTGATGGAAACCGGTGACATGCAAAAGAGCGGAACGATTTTCGCCGAGATCGCGGCGTTCCTGAAGGAGCGGGAGGTGCATTCCGTGGTCATGGCCGACAGAATCATTGGTTGCCCGCATGAGGAGGCGATCGACTACCTGGAAGGGGGCGTCTGCCCTCACTGTCCCTATTGGGCGGGCGGGGATCGCTGGACGGGGAAGTTGGAAGCGAGTTGAAGCCTCGCACGCGGCCCTCGCCGCGCGAGGCCGCGAAGTGCAGCCGCAAGAAGGGGAGATCAGATGGTCGATAGTTCCTCGAAACAGACGAAGGTGACTTCGAGCCACTGGGGTGCGTTCGAGGTGGATGTCGAGGGTGATCGCATCGTCGCCACCCGACCCTTCTCGCACGATCCCCATCCCACGCCGATTCCCGGCATTCTTCCTGCGGCCGTCCACCACCGCACGCGCGTGGCCCACCCGTCAATCCGGCGTGGCTGGCTGGAAAAGCGCAAGCGAGACGGGCGCGGCAGCGACGAATTCGTCGCGCTTCCGTGGGACGAAGCGCTCGACATCGCCGCGACGGAGATCGACCGGGTGCGCCGCGAGTATGGCAACAAGGCGATCTTCGGCGGCTCCTACGGCTGGAGCTCCGCCGGCCGGTTCCACCACGCGCAAAGCCAGGCGCACCGGTTTCTCAACTCGATCGGCGGCTATGTCGCTTCGTTCGGCAGCTACTCTACCGGCTGCGCTCAGTCGATCATGCCGCATGTCTTCGGCGTGAACTTCCTGCAGCTCCTTTACGAGCACCAGGACGGCTGGCAGACAATCCACGACCACACCCAGACGCTGGTGATGTTCGGAGGGATCAATCCCAAGAATTCCCAGGTCAGCATGGGTGGGGTCACGGAGCATGAGACGGCCGGCTGGTTCCACCGCTTTGCCGCGAAGGACATGCGCTGCATCAATATCGGGCCGCAACGCATCGACGCGCCGGAAGGCTGCGAATGGATTCCTGTTCGGCCCGCATCCGACACCGCGCTGATGCTGGCGCTTGCGCATGTTCTGGAAAGCGAGGGGCTCACCAACCGCGACTTCCTGGCCCGATGCACCGTGGGGTTCGAGCGTTTCCGTCCCTATCTGATGGGCGAAACCGACGGCCAGCCCAAGAGCCCAGAATGGGCCGCGCCGCTTTGCGGCGTCGATCCCGACACGACTCGGAACCTTGCGCGCCGGATGGCTTCGACCCGCACGCTGGTCACGGTCGCCTGGTCGCTGCAGCGCGGCGAACACGGCGAGCAGCCCTACTGGATGTCGGCCGTGCTCTCCGCGATGCTGGGCCAGATCGGCCTGCCCGGCGGTGGAGTGGGCTACGGCTACGGCGCCATCGGCGGCGTGGGAAAATCACTCATCGGCCTTGGCGGCATGACCTTCTCGCAGCTGACGAACCCGGTCGAAACGGTCATCCCGGTCGCGCGGATCGGCGACATGCTGCGAAACCCTGGCCAACCCTATGATTTCAACGGCCGGCGCGAGCCCTATCCCGACATCCGCCTCATCTATTGGGCCGGAGGCAACCCCTATCACCATCATCAAGACCTGAACGCGCTGCACGAGGCGTGGCAGAAGCCCGAGACCGTGATCGTGAACGAGCCCTGGTGGACCGCGACCGCCAAGCGCGCCGATATCGTCTTCCCGGCGACGACGCCCTACGAGCGCGAGGACATCGGGCGCTCGAACCTCGACGATTATCTTTTCCACATGCCGCGCCTGATCCCGCCGGTGGGCGAGGCGCGCGACGACTACGCAATCTTCGCCGGACTCGCCGAGCGCCTCGGCGTGGGCGCCGTGTTCACCGAAGGACGGAGCGCCGCGGACTGGCTTTCGCTACTGTACGAGGAATACCGCAGCCTTGCCGTCCCGAAGGGCGTCGAAGTGCCTGATCTGGAAGAGTTGAGAGCGCGGAACTGGATAAGGCTGCCGATCCGGGCAGAGGGCCCCAACCGCACGCTCTTCGCCCCCTTCCGGGAGAATCCCGAAGCCTCGCCGCTCGGCACGCCCTCGGGCAAGATCGAGATCTTCTCCGAAACCATCGACGCCTTCGGCTATGACGACTGCCCAGGGCATCCGGTTTGGCTGCCGCCCTCGGAATGGCTGGGCGCAGCAACAGTGGCCGCGCCGCTGCACCTCGTCTCGCCGCAGCCGGGGGACAAGCTCCACAGCCAGTTCGAAAGCGCCCTCGCCGACCGGGAGGGTGCGCGGCCCGAAACGCTGGTCATGCATCCCGGCGATGCGACCGTGCGAGGAATCCGAACCGGCGATCTCGTCCGGGTCTTCAACACGCGTGGCGCGTGCCGGGCGCGAGCATCGGTATCCGAGGACATTCATCCTGGCGTGGTGGCCTTGCCCACCGGCGCATGGTTCGGCGACCCCGGCGGGAACATCGACCCTGACGGAAACCCGAACGTGCTGACGAAGGACGTTGGCACCTCGCGACTGGGGCAGGGATGCAGCGCCCACACAGCGCTGGTCGATGTCGCAAGGCTGGAAGCTTAAGGCCGGCTCGATAACTTCGATGGTGGCCGAGCTCCTGCTGCACGAAGGCAACATGCCCCGCCCTGAGCCGCGACATCCGGAGGCGGAGCACTATCCTGCGGATTCCTGTGCAGCGATCGCGCTCAGGAAAATATGCCCGAACTCCCTGAGCTTGGCTTCGCCGACGCCGTTGACTTCAGCGAAGGCGTGGAGATCGCGAGGCCGGCGCTCGGCCATATCGATCAGCGTGCGATCGGAGAAGATCACATAGGCCGGCACCTGGCGCTCCTTGGCCAGACGCAGCCGCAGCGTCTTGAGCGCGCCCAGCAGGGCCGCATCAGCATCCTCCATGGCCGTCGCGGCTCTGCCTTCGGAACGCGTCTTGCCGCGCGAGTCTCGACCTCGCGTCTCGACCCGGTACTGGAACGCCATCTCGCCCCGCCCGAGCGCGCGGCCCTTTTCGGAAATGGCGAGGCCGCCATGGCCGCTCGGGTCCGGCATCAGGAACCCTCCCGCGACGAGCTGACGGATCAGCGACAGCCATAGATCTCTTTTGTGCGCCGCGCCCGTGCCGAAGCTGGCAAGCCTTTCATGGCGTCTCGCCAAAACCTTCTCGGTTTCGTGGCCGAGCAGGATGTCGACGATATGGGCGGCGCCGAAGCGCTCGCCGGTCTGCGCGACCGCCGCAAGGATGACACGCGCCTCGTTGCCGCCGTCGGCACGCGGCGCCTGGCTGAGGCAGTTGTCGCAATTGCCGCAGCCCGAAGCCTGTTCGCCGAAATAGCCAAGCAGGATCTGGCGCCGGCACCCGGCCGCCTCGCAATAGCCGATCAGCGTGTCCAGCCGGCGGTGCGCGCGCCTCTTGTGCTCCGGCGAAGCATCCTCATCGTCGATGAACATGCGGCGCGTGCGGATGTCGCCGAGACCGAACAGCATATGCGCTTCGGCCGGCCGGCCATCGCGGCCGGCACGGCCGATCTCCTGGTAATAGGCCTCGAGGCTGGCCGGCAGGTCGGTGTGGAAGACATAGGCGACATCAGGCTTGTCGATGCCCATGCCGAAGGCGATGGTCGCCACCATGACGACGCCCGACAGCGTCATGAAAGCGTTCTGGTTCGCTTCGCGCGCCTCCTTGCTCATGCCGGCATGATAGGCGAGCGCGGCAAGGCCGTTCTTTTCGAGGAAGGCTGCCATCTCCTCGGTCTTCCGGCGCGACAGGCAGTAGACGATGCCGCTGCGGCCCGGATGGCGGCGGACGAACTCCAGCAGCTGGCGCTTGGTATCCTGCTTGGCCTCCATGCCGAGCTTGATGTTCGGCCGGTCGAAGCCCAGCACCAGGGTCTCGACCCGCCCGGCAAACAGCTGTGCGCTGATATCGCCGCGCGTCGCCTCGTCGGCGGTCGCCGTCAGCGCGATGATCGGCACATTGGGAAAGACGTCGCGCAGCCGCGAAAGGTCTTCATATTCGCGGCGGAACGCCGGTCCCCATTGCGAAATGCAATGCGCCTCGTCGATGGCGATCAGGCGGATGTCGAGCCGGCCCAGCGCATCCAGCATGCGCTCGGTCATCAGCCGCTCCGGCGCCAGATAGAGCAGGCGCGCCTGGCCCGACGCGACGCGGCGCCATGCCGCGACATTGGCGTCGCGGTCGAGCGAGGAATTGATCGTGTCGGCCGCCACGCCGGCAAGACGCAGCGCCGCGACCTGGTCCTGCATCAGCGCCACCAGCGGCGAGACGACGATTGTCAGCCCACCCAGAACCAGCGCGGGCACCTGGTAGCAGAGCGATTTGCCGGCGCCCGTCGGCATCACCGCCATCACATGGTGGCCGCCGAGCAGCGCCTCCATCACCGCCGCCTGGCCGGGGCGGAAATCGCCGAAGCCGAAGACGTCCTTCAGGACGCGGCGCTTGGGATCTCCAGCCGTGCTCGTCGAAAGCTCAATCACCGAATTCTCATGCGTCGGGCTGCCTCGGCATGTCATACCCAAACTCGCGGCAGAAGGCTTCCACACGGGCAAGAAAGGCCGGCGGCAGGCCGTGAAGATAGGTTCTGAAGTCCTCGTTGCGTTCCCATTTCCGCAGCGACGTCGTTCGAATCTGGTTCCGGGGATCGGCGCTGAAGCGAATTCTCGGCGAGAGGCTGAACGCGCGTGCAATCGCCACCTGCGCGCTATCGGGGTCGCCGATCAGATCTTCATAGCGCAGGAAGACGATCGGCCGCAGGGGTTGAACCTGCCGCAAGCGCTGCAGCCCGTCATATTCCGCCTCCCAGCGCTCGGGCGTGACGTGGAAAGGCCGCAGGTGCTTCGTTTCGGGATGCGAGCTCGTCAGCACGTCGAAAGGGTGGCGCACGCAGTAGATCAGGCCCGCTTCGGCCGGCAGGTTGCAGAGCTGCCTGTGGCTCTCGGCGGTTCGCTTGACGACGACATTGGCTGTGCGCGGCCTGAGATCCATCAGCTCCGGGAACGGAGCTTCGCGGCCCAGCACATGAATATCCTCGAAGCAGGCCATCAGGCTGCGGGTCAGCGTGGTTCCGCTGCGCGCGCAACCGGCGATGAAAATCCTGTTCAGTTGCTTCGCGCTTTCCTTCCCAAGGATCCGGCCCAGCGAGCGAGCCAGCCGCCGCGCCTCGTCTTCGACCGTGGCGGCAATGCGCGACAGCCCGGCCGGCCCGGACGCTGCCGGAACGATTTCAGCCAACGCGATGCCACTCTCCCCGGCGACGGCATAGAGGAGCCACACCCGCCCATCTTCCTCGAAAATCGCGGGGTCGCGCAGCGCGCTCTCCCTCCCCGTCGCAGCCCCGGTGCGGCTGGGACGCAACGGCAGATCCGCGCCTTCGAAATCCGTGCCCGGCCTCAGCAGTTCGTCCGAGCCGCGCACCCTCCACCGTTTCCAGTCGCGCGAGAGGTCGATTGTGCCGTGAAATATCCGCTCCGGCGCGTCGCCCTTGCGGGTATGGAAGATCCGCAGCCAGCGACCGGACTTCTGCACCGCTAGATGTCGTGGCGGCAATCGCCCAAGCGACCCGGACAGCACGACCGGTCCCTGCTCGAAGCCGGATAGACCGTCGCTCGAACGGAATAGCTTGGTGGAGTCGGTGCCGAAGAGACCATACCACCAGTGGCCGTGCCGGAAGACTCGGGCATAAGACGGCCCAAGCGCCTTGGGATGTGGAGAAAAATGCAGGCCGTCGGCGGAAGTGGCGGCGAAAGTCATCTGTTCGCCGCCAACCGCGGCCGGGCCATGGAAATACATGACAATGCGCTGATTCTGCTCGTCGACATGCAGGTCGGGAGAGGCGATGTGCTCCTTCAGGAAAGGACATTCGGCAAGCGACAGGGCGCCACCGGGATGAATTCGCCACGGGCCTTGCAGTGCGTCGGCATAAGCAAGCCGGATGTAGCTGCCATTGTGGTGTGCGAAATAGAGATAATAGGCGCCGAGACGGCCGCGAACCCACTCGGGGACCTTCATCAGCGACGGACCGCAGATGTTGGCGCCATCGTCACCCGGCAGCATGTCGGGCGTTATCAGGGCGCCGTGCCGCCTTGCTGTGATACCGGCGGGACGCGCCTGCTGCTGGATATCGGTCAATCTTGTCTCCCCGGCGGCAAAGACGGCCAGATAAAGCGATTTGCGGATCGACGCCAATACCGCCGGTGCGATCGCACACGATGCTCCTGTGGCGATGCGATGCAGGCGTTAAGCCTATCTTCATCATGTTGCGGCACGGTCGTCGTCCTGCGGCGATGTTTTGAGTACCGCGGCGGCGCCACAAGCGCCCAGGCAACAAGCCCGCGCCTCACGGCGCGGGTTTTCCTTTTGGCAGATCGGTCTCTCGGGGAAGGACGTCGGCTCGCCCGGCAGGTTTCGGCCGTCCTTGCGACGGCGGTGAACAGATGGTACGCCGCCCGTGCTCGATCGCGCCGGACATCGACAATGCCGCTCCGCCGGAATTCTTCAGCCGTTTTGGTGCCATGACCGGTACCCGCCTTTCCGACCGCACGCTGCGCTCCTTGCCGGCAGGGGTTTCGGTTCCGGCTTACGATCGCACCAGCGTCACGCCCGGTATCGTCCATCTCGGTGTCGGGGCCTTTCACCGCGCCCACCAGGCGGCCTATGTCGAGGCCTGCCTGGCAGGTGGCGAGACGGACTGGGGGATCGTCGGCGTCTCGCTGCGCAGCCCCGACACGCGCGACGCGCTCGCACCCCAGGACGGGCTCTACACGCTCGCCATGAGGGGCAGCGAGGAACAGCAGTTGCAGGTTGTCGGATCGCTCCTGTCGCTGCTGGTGGCGCCGGAGGACCCGGGCGCCGTGCTTACCGCGCTGACCGATCCGCGCATCCGCATCGTCACGCTGACCATCACCGAAAAGGCCTATCTGAGGGCGGCCGACGGCAGCCTGGACGACAGCCATCCGGACATCGCGCACGATCTCGCGAACCCGGGATCGCCGAAGACGGCGCACGGCTTCCTGGCCGAGGCGCTGGCGCGCCGCCGCGCTGCCGGCACACCGCCCTTTAGCGTGCTTTGCTGCGACAATCTTCCGGCTAACGGCGCCGCGCTGCACCGGCTGATGGTCGAATATGCGAGCTTGCGCGATCAACGGCTCGACCGCAGGGTCCATGCCGGCCCCGCCCGACAGGCCGACCTCGCGCGGTATGTTGCCGACGAAGTCGCCTTTCCGTCGAGCATGGTCGATCGCATCGTGCCGGCGACCACCGATGCCGACCGGGCGCGCATTGCGGTCGCGCTTGGTGCGGAGGACGCCTGGCCGGTGATGACCGAGCCGTTCCGCCAGTGGGTGATCGAGGATCGGTTTCCGGCCGGGCGCCCGGCCTGGGAAAAATTCGGCGTCACCATGGTCGAGGACGTGCGCCCGTTCGAGGACATGAAGCTGAGGCTGCTCAACGGCGCGCACTCGGCCATCGCCTATCTCGGCCTGCTGAGCGCCCACGCCACCGTCGACCGCGCCTTTGCCGATCCGGCGATCCGGGAGTTCGTCGACCGTCTATGGGCGGAGGCGATACCAACGCTGGCGCAGGATGCCGGGCTCGAGCCGCTCGCCTACACCGCCGAACTCGCCGCGCGTTTTTCCAACGCCGCCCTTGCCCACCGCACCGCGCAGATCGCCAATGACGGCAGCCAGAAGCTGCCGCAGCGCATCGTCGCCTCCGCCCTCGCCAGACTGGAAGCAGGATTGCTTCCCGAACACCTGTCCCTGGTTGTCGCCGCTTGGATCGCCGCGTGCGAGGCGCGCGGCAGGACTTCGCGCAAGGACCACTTCACCGATCCGCTGGATGCCGCGCTCGACGAGCTGTTCAGCCGCGACCTGCCGACGGCTGAAACGGCAACGGCGGTGTTCGACCTCGCCGGCTTTGCCAAAAATCATCCCGACCGGCAGTCATTGGTCGAGTTCGTGGCCGTCCATCTGGTGCATTTCAGGCAGGGTGATCAGGCGCTTGCCCTGGCAGCTCTCGGTATTGGCGGTGAGCGCGGAAGAGACGACTGACCGCTGAGGCGCTTGCCACATCTCGCGCTGCGTGCTGGGACATTGGCCATTCTTCCCGGAAGTCGCGGGCTGTCCAACAAACAAAAAAGCGGGGCAAGCCCCGCCTTGGGGCAAGCCCCGCCTTTCAATTCTTCGTCAGGAGCCTGCCTCAGGCCGGCAGCAACGCGCCTTCCAGCGTGGTCAGCTGGCTGAGGAACTGCTCTGCCTTGCTGCGCGCCTCGTCGTCCTTGGCGTCGGCAGCGTCTTCCTTGGCTTCCTGGATGCGGCGGGTGAGGTCGGCGCGGTCGATGTCGTTCACATGCGTTGCCGACTCTGCCAGCAGCGTGCAGCCGGACGGCAGGATGTCGGCAAAGCCGCCGAACACCACATAGCGCTCTTCCTTGCCGGCCGCCGTCTTCACCGTGACGACGCCGGGCTTGATCGTGGTCATGACCGGAGCGTGCTGCGCCATCACGGTCATCTCGCCTTCGGCGCCCGGGATGACGACCGATTCGACCTGCTCGGAAACGAGCAGCCGCTCCGGCGAGACCAGTTCGAACTTGAAAGCTTCAGCCATGATCAATCTAGCGAATGGTGAATGGTGAATGGTGAATGGCCAAAATGACCTTCACTTCAGTCCGATTTCCTATCCGCTACTCCCTATTCACCATTCACTATTGACCATTCACCAGCTTACGCCGCTTCAGCCGCCAGGCGCTGCGCCTTCTCGACCGCCTCGTCGATGCCGCCGACCATGTAGAAGGCGGCTTCCGGCAGGTGGTCGTAGTCGCCGGCGCAGAGGCCCTTGAAGCCCTTGATGGTGTCGGCGAGGTCGACCAGCTTGCCCGGCGAACCCGTGAACACTTCGGCGACGAAGAACGGCTGCGACAGGAAGCGCTCGATCTTGCGGGCGCGGGCGACGGTCTGCTTGTCTTCTTCCGACAGCTCGTCCATGCCCAGGATCGCGATGATGTCCTGCAGCGACTTGTAGCGCTGCAGGATCGACTGCACCTGGCGGGCGACCTGGTAGTGCTCCTCGCCGACGACCATCGGGTCGAGCATGCGCGAGGTCGAGTCCAGCGGATCGACGGCCGGGTAGATGCCCTTTTCCGAGATCGCGCGGTTGAGCACGGTGGTGGCGTCCAGATGGGCGAACGAGGTCGCCGGCGCCGGGTCGGTCAAGTCGTCGGCCGGCACGTAGATGGCCTGCACCGAGGTGATCGAGCCCTTGGTCGTCGTAGTGATGCGCTCCTGCAGGGCGCCCATGTCGGTGGCGAGCGTCGGCTGGTAGCCCACGGCCGAGGGAATGCGGCCGAGCAGCGCCGACACTTCCGAGCCCGCCTGGGTGAAGCGGAAGATGTTGTCGACGAAGAACAGCACGTCCTGGCCCTGGTCGCGGAAATATTCGGCGACGGTGAGGCCGGTGAGGCCGACGCGGGCGCGGGCACCCGGCGGCTCGTTCATCTGGCCGTAGACCAGCGCCGCCTTGGAACCCTGGCCGCCGCCCTTCTTGTTGACGCCCGACTCGATGAACTCGTGATAGAGGTCGTTGCCTTCGCGGGTCCGCTCGCCGACGCCGGCGAACACCGAGAAGCCGCCATGCGCCTTGGCGACGTTGTTGATCAGTTCCTGGATCAGCACGGTCTTGCCGACGCCGGCGCCGCCGAACAGGCCGATCTTGCCGCCGCGGGCGTAAGGCGCCAGCAGGTCGAGAACCTTGATGCCGGTGACCAGGATCTGCGCTTCGGTCGACTGGTCGATATAGGCCGGAGCCGGCTGGTGGATGGCGCGCAGCGCGACGCCGTCGACCGGACCGGCTTCGTCGACCGGCTCGCCGATGACGTTGATGATGCGGCCGAGCATGCCCGGGCCGACCGGCACCGAGATCGGGGCGCCGGTGTCATAGACCTGCTGGCCGCGCACCAGGCCTTCCGTGGAGTCCATGGCGATGCAGCGCACGGTGTTCTCGCCGAGATGCTGGGCGACCTCGAGCACCAGGCGGTTGCCGACATTTTCGGTCTCGAGCGCGTTGAGGATCGCCGGCAGATGATCTTCGAACTGCACGTCGACGACGGCGCCGATGACCTGGCGGACCTTGCCGGCAACGCCGGTCCTCTTGACCGCAGCGCTCGGCGCATTCGCCGCCACCGTCTTGGCCGGAGCGGGCGCCTTCTTCGCCGGAGCGGCTTTCGCGGCGGCTGCCGGAGCCTTTGCCGCGTCCTTCGGGGCCGGTGCCGCCTTGGCGGCGGTCTTCGGGGTAGCTGATTTCGCCATCGTCTTTGCCCTTTTCGTCTATCTGTTGTTCACGCTGCTGCGAGGGTTGCGATCCCGCGCGGGCGTGCCTAGAGCGCTTCGGCGCCCGAAATGATTTCGATCAGTTCCTTGGTGATCTGCGCCTGCCGCTGGCGGTTGTAGGTGATCGACAGCCTGTTGATCATGTCGCCGGCATTGCGCGTCGCATTGTCCATGGCGCTCATCTTGGCGCCCATCTCGCCGGCCGCGTTTTCCAGCAGCGCGCGGAAAATCTGCACGGCGATGTTGCGCGGGATGAGGTCGGAGAGGATCTCGCCCGGCTCGGGCTCGTATTCGTAGACGGCGGTGGCGCCGGTGCCGGCCTCGGCAGCCGGCGAAACCTGGGCCGCCGGAATGATCTGCTGCGCCGTCGGGATCTGGCTGATCACCGACTTGAACTGCGAATAGAACAGCGTGCAGACGTCGAAACCGCCCTCGTTGAAGAGGTGGATGACCTTCTTGGCGATCGCGTCCGCATTGACGAAGCCGAGCGTCTTGACCTCGCGCAGGTCAATGCGCTCGAGGATCAGCGAGCCGTAGTCGCGGCGCAGGATGTCGTAGCCCTTCTTGCCGACACAGATGATCTTGACCTGCTTGCCGTCGGCGAGCAGCCGGCGGATGTGGTCGCGGGCAAGGCGGGCGATCTGCGAGTTGAAGCCGCCGCACAGGCCGCGCTCGGCGGTGCAGACGATGAGCAGATGCACGTCGTCCCTGCCGGTCCCGGTCATCAGCGCCGGGGCATCGCCGCCGCCGCCGATCGCCTGGGTGATGTTGGCCAGCACGGCGCCCATCCGCTCGGAATAGGGACGCGCCGCTTCCGCCGCTTCCTGCGCGCGACGCAGTTTCGCCGCGGCGACCATCTGCATCGCCTTGGTGATCTTCTGCGTCGCCTTGACCGAGGCGATACGGTTACGAAGGTCTTTTAATGAAGGCATGCTTCAAACCTGATCCCGTGCGTCCGGCTTCTTCTTAAGCGAAGGTCTTGGCAAAGGCGTCGATCTCGGCCTTGAGCTTGGCGCGCAGATCGTCCGACAGCGCCTTCTCCTTGCGGATGCCGTCGAGCACCTCCTTGCCGGCCGAGCGCATGTGGCTGAGCAGGCCATGCTCGAACTTGCCGACCTGGTTGAGCGCCAGCTTGTCGAGATAGCCGTTGACGCCGGCGAAGATCACCGCGACCTGCTCTTCCGTCTTGAGCGGCGAGAACTGCGGCTGCTTGAGCAGCTCCGTCAGGCGCGAACCGCGGTTGAGCAGTCGCTGCGTGGCGGCGTCGAGGTCGGAACCGAACTGCGCGAAAGCCGCCATTTCGCGGTACTGCGCGAGTTCGCCCTTGATCGAGCCGGCGACCTGCTTCATCGCCTTCACCTGCGCCGAGGACCCGACGCGCGACACCGACAGGCCGACGTTGACCGCCGGGCGGATGCCCTGGAAGAACAGGTTGGTCTCGAGGAAGATCTGGCCGTCGGTGATCGAGATCACGTTGGTCGGGATGTAGGCCGACACGTCGTTGGCCTGCGTCTCGATGATCGGCAGCGCGGTCAGCGACCCGGCGCCGTTGTCGTCATTGAGCTTGGCGGCGCGCTCCAGAAGGCGCGAGTGCAGGTAGAAGACGTCGCCCGGATAGGCTTCGCGGCCCGGCGGGCGGCGCAGCAGCAGCGACATCTGGCGATAGGCGACGGCCTGCTTCGACAGGTCGTCATAGCTGATCAGCGCATGCATGCCGTTGTCGCGGAAATACTCGCCCATGGTGCAGCCGGCGAACGGCGCCAGGAACTGCATCGGCGCCGGATCGGAGGCGGTGGCGGCGATGATGATGGAGTAGTCGAGCGCGCCGCGCTCTTCCAGCACCTTCACGAACTGCGCAACGGTCGAGCGCTTCTGGCCGACGGCGACGTAGACGCAGTAGAGCTTCTCCTTCTCCGGGCCATTGTCGTGCACCGACTTCTGGTTCAGCATCGTGTCGAGGATGATGGCGGTCTTGCCGGTCTGCCGGTCGCCGATGACCAGCTCGCGCTGACCGCGGCCGACCGGGATGAGCGCGTCGATGGCCTTGAGGCCGGTCGACATCGGCTCGTGCACCGACTTGCGCGGAATGATGCCGGGCGCCTTGACGTCGACGCGGCGGCGCTCGGTGGCCTTGATCGGGCCCTTGCCGTCGATCGGGTTGCCGAGGGCGTCGACCACGCGGCCGAGCAGGCCGGGGCCGACCGGAACGTCGACGATGGCGCCGGTGCGCTTGACGGTGTCGCCTTCCTTGATGTCGCGGTCGTTGCCGAAGATGACGACGCCGACATTGTCGGCTTCGAGATTGAGCGCCATGCCGCGGATGCCGCCGGGGAATTCGACCATCTCGCCGGCCTGGACGTTGTCGAGGCCGTAGACGCGGGCGATGCCGTCACCGACGGACAGCACCTGGCCGACTTCGGAGACCACGGCCTCCTTGCCGAAATTCTTGATCTGGTCTTTCAGAATTGCGGAAATTTCCGCGGCGCGGATGTCCATCAGCCGACCTCTTTCAGTGCAAGCTTGAGCGAATTGAGTTTGGTTTTGAGCGACGTATCGATCTGGCGCGAGCCCATCTTGACGATCAGGCCGCCGAGCAGCGACGGATCGACGGTCATGGCGATGGCCACGTCCTTGCCGGCGATGCCCTTCAGCGTCGCCTTGAGCTCTGTCTGCTGCGCTTCCGTCAGCGCATGCGCCGAGGTGACCTCGGCCGACGCCTCGCCGCGGTGGTCGGCGGCGATCCGGCGGAACGCCTTGATCATGCCAGGCACGGCGAACAGCCGGCGGTTGCGGGCAACCACACGCAGGAAATTGCCGACGAGGCCGGTGATCTGCGCCTTGCCGATGATTGCGCCGATCGCCTTAGCCTGGTCCTCGCTGGAAAACACCGGGCTGTTGATCAGACGGGCAAGGTCGGCGCTGGCGTTGAGCATCGCCTCGAAACCATTGAGGTCGGCCTCGACCTTGGCGACGGAATTTTCCTGCAGCGCAAGCTCGAACAGCGAGCTTGCATAGCGTTCTGCGACAGCGGAGATAGGCGATGACGATTGGGCCACGGACCGTCTTTTCTCTTATCTGACAGGCCGCAGATTGTTGGCGCGAGCAAAAACTCTGGCTAAATCTTTGACCTTACTGCAAATTTTCCAAGCACGGAGGGATGGCTTCCGCTATCCCCGGCCGAAAGTCGAATGCCGTCTAGCACAGGCCTTTTAAGACCGCAATGCATCGTCCGGCATGGTTTTCAGGCACTTTTGTCGCATCCACCGGCGAAGTTCAACCACCGGCCGCGAGGAATTCCGCTTCCCGCCATTTCGATCGTGCGCCTGCTTGAAAATCTCTGTCTCGGAACTTCACCCAATTTCCTGCACTCATCAGTGGAAGAAGGCCGTGACCCCCTCCAAACCGCGACCGGTTTGCTTGCTGATCCCTGTGGTTGGCTCCCATGGCGGCAGCAACCGGAGTTTGATACGGAGCACTCATCTTCTGGGTGGGGCTTGCTGCGTTGCTGGCCATTGCAGCGCGGCCTTGGGAACATGCGGTGATGATTTGCAGCCGATAGACGCGGAGCGTGGATTTCGGCCGGAGATACAGGGGCTGCGCGGCCTGGCCGTCGCCCTGGTCGTCGTTTACCACCTGTGGCCGACGATGCTTCCCGGCGGATATGTCGGCGTCGACGTCTTTTTCGTCATCTCGGGCTATCTGATCACCGGCATGCTGGCTGAGATGTCGAGGCGCGACGGCCGCGTGTCCCCGATCGGCTTCTACTCAAGGCGCGTGCGGCGGCTTCTGCCGGCCGCAACGCTTGTCCTGCTCGCATCGCTGGCTGGCAGCTTGCTGTTCCTCTCCAAGGCGCGCTGGGAGGAAACCGCCAACCAGATCCTCGCCAGCGCGTTCTATGTCGAGAACTGGCGCCTCGCGGCGATCGCGGTCAGCTATCTCGACGCCGACAGCCTGCCGACCCCGGTGCAGCACTATTGGTCGCTGTCCATAGAAGAGCAGTTCTACATCGTCTGGCCACTGCTGGTGATCGGTGTGGCCTGGCTGTCGCGCCGCATGGGGCTCTCTGTCCAGCGTTCGCTGACCGCAGCGTTGTCGCTCGTCTTTGTCGCATCGCTGATCGTGTCGATCGTCATGACAAGGCTGGACGCCGCCCAGGCCTATTTCGTCACGCAGACGCGCATCTGGGAGTTGGCGCTGGGAGGCCTGCTGGTTCTCGCCCAGCACCGGCTTCGACCAGGCAGCCGTGCAAGCCGCTGGCTTGCCGTCGTGGGCCTGGCCGGAATTCTCGGATCGGCCGCTTTGTTTTCCGCGGCAACGCCGTTCCCCGGCGCGGCTGCCCTGCTGCCGACGCTCGCCACCGTTTGCGTCATCCTGGCCGGCAATCGCAAAGACATCCGGATTCGGGGACTTGATTCAGGCATCCTTCGCTTCGTCGGCGACCGCTCCTATTCCATCTATCTCTGGCACTGGCCGCTGCTGACCTTCTACCTGGCGCGGGGCAATTCACCGACATTGGCCGGCGGCATTGGTCTCGCGCTGTTGACCCTCGTGCTGTCCGACCTTTCCTATCGATATGTGGAGCAGCGCTATCGCCGCGCCCGGCCGGGCGCGTGGTGGAAACCGCTCGGCTACGGCACCGTCGCAGTGCTCGCCTGCGCCCTCGTCTCAGGCGGTCTGCTTCTTGCCCTCAGGGCAGAAACCATCGACACCGCCTTGATCGGAACGCCGTCCTATCCTGGACCCGCCGCCCTGCTCTGGAACGCACCGGCTCCGGCCGATGTCGAGCTTCTTCCGCCCTTGGCGAGGCTCACGCGGGACGTGCCGGTGGTCTATTCTTCGAAGTGCCATCAGGAAGGCGACAGCGCCGATCCGGTCGGATGTTCTCTGGGCGATCCCGCTGGTGCAAAGACCATCGTCCTCGTCGGCGATTCGCACGCCGCGCAATGGGTGCCGGCGCTCGACAGGATCGCCAAAGACCACGATTTCAGGCTGGTCAGCTTCACGAAATCGGCCTGCCCGTTCAGCCGTGTCACCATCGGAAAGGACAAGCCTTACCCTGCCTGCGCCGAATGGCGTGAAAAGGTGCTGGTCGAGATCGTCAAACTCAAGCCCTATCTGGTGTTCACCAGCCAGTCGAACTACGGCGCCGTTCCCCAAGGCGAGATGATCGAGGGCTTGCGCAGCCTGTGGGACAGGATCACCCGGACGGGTGCGCGTATCGTCGCCATCCGCAACACGCCCCATGTGAAGTTCGACCCTTCCGACTGCCTGAGCGTGACCCCGGCGAAATGCTCCACCAGGCGCAGCGAGGGGACGCCGAGCGATGTGCTGGTCGTGGCCGCGAAGGCTGAAAACAACAGCAGCGTTACCGCCGTGGACATGATCGATGCCATATGCGGGCCGGACCTATGTCCCGCAGTCGTCGGCAATGTCATCGTCTGGCGCGATCACCATCATCTGACGGCCACCTATTCGCTGGCGCTGGCTCCCTATCTGGCGCAGAAGGCCGGGCTCTGAACGAAACCGGTCAAGGCACGAAGCCGAAGGCGAAGGCGAGCGGCAGGGCCGCCAGCGCCAGTTCCACGACGATGGACGCCCAGTTGAACGGCGTGTTGGCACTGTCCGACATCATCGACAGCAGCCGGCCGAAAGCGGTGAACAGCCAGGAGAAGCCGAGCGCCATGTAGAGCAACGGCTGCGCCAGCAGAATGCAGCACAGGCTGACGCCGAGATAGAAGCCCGACATGCGGCCCCGTCCTTCGGCGATGGCTGCCGCCTTCTCCGGCTTGGCCTGCAGACGCAGGATGCGGAAAGCAAGGTTCGGCGCCAGGAACAGCATCAGGCCGATGAGCAGGGTCGCGACGGCGCTCGACCAGGCCAGCCACTCGCCCTGGCTTGCCGGCCATGGAAAAGCGAATTCCATTGTGTCCCCCTTCGATATCGGCCTGAATCACCGCCATTCTAGCGAAGGAAAACCACCGCGCCAGATGCCCGGCTAATTGCGGGCCGGCGCCCGGAAGGCGCCGGCGCCGAGAGCCGCCGCACGCTGGGCGGCACGCATTAGCCGAGCGCGAATTCGACCGCGGCCTCGGCATGGATGCGCGTTGTGTCGAAAACCGGGATGTCGAAATCATCCTGGGCGATCAGCATGGTGATCTCGGTGCAGCCCATGATGAGGCCGTCGATTTTGTCATCGCGCCGCATGCGGGCGACTTCCTCGACATAGGCCGCTTTCGAACCGCTGCTCACGACGCCTTGGCAAAGCTCGTCATAGATCACCCTGTGCACCAGGTCGCGGCCCGCCTGACCCGGCACCACCGGCTGCAGGCCATACCGGTCTGCCAGCCGTCCCTTATAAAAATCCTGCTCCATGGTGAAGCGTGTCGCGAGCAGCGCGGGGCGCTTCACACCCGCATCGACAACGGCCCGAGCCGTAGCGTCGGCGATATGGATCAGCGGGATCGTTACGGCCGCCTGCACCGTGTCGGCGAGCTTGTGCATGGTGTTGGTGCAGATCACCAAGCCCTGAGCCCCGGCCGCCTGCAGCCCGCGTGCGGCTTCCGTCAGAAGGGCGCCTGCGCCTTCCCAATCGCCCGCATGCTGCCGCTCTGCGATCTCGGCGAAATCGAACGACCACAACAAGAGCTTCGCCGAATGCAGCCCGCCGAGGCGCTCGCGCACGATTTCGTTCAGCAGGCGATAGTAGATTGCTGTCGATTCCCAGCTCATGCCGCCGAGCAGGCCGAGGGTTTTCATGGAAACGGTCTTCATCATGAGACACTCCGCGGCGCAATTGGTGTCACAGAAAACTTTGCGGGTCGATATCGACCTGCACCCTCACCGAGCCCCTCACCTTCGGCCCTTCCGCCAGCATGGCGCGTATGAAGCCCTGCATGTCCGCGCGCCGCTCGCCTTGAACGAGCAGACGGAAGCGGTGACGGCCGCCGATCAGCGACAGCGGCGCCTCGGCCGGCCCGAGCACGAAGAGATCGGAGGCTTGGGGCGCCGCGCGCCTCAGGCCACGCGCATGGGTTTCGGCTTCACCCCGAGTCGCCGCGCTGACGATGATGCCGGCCAGACGTCCGAACGGCGGCAATGCCGCCCGCTCGCGCTCGGCGATCTCGCGCTCGTAGAATGCTTCCGAATCGCCGGAGACGATGGCCCGCATCACCGGATGGTCCGGCTGGTAAGTCTGCAGCAGGCCGAGGCTCTTCTTGCCGGTGCGGCCGGCGCGCCCCGTCACCTGGCTGAGCAACTGGAAGGTGCGCTCGGCGGCGCGCGGGTCGCCGTTGGCGAGGCCGAGATCGGCGTCGACCACGCCGACCAGCGTCATGCCCGGAAAATTATGTCCCTTGGCGACGAGTTGGGTGCCGATGACGATGTCGGCCTCGCCATTGGCGACCGCCTCCAGCTCGAGCCGCAGCCGGCGCACGCCGCCCAGAAGGTCTGACGAAAGCACGATAGTTCGCGCCTCGGGAAAATGCGCCACAACTTCTTCGGCGATGCGCTCCACGCCCGGCCCGCAGGCGACCAGATGATCGAGCGTGCCGCATTCGGGGCAGGCTTCGGGCCGCCGCTCATTGTGGCCGCAATGATGGCAGACGAGCTGGCCGCGAAAGCGGTGCTCGACCAGCCAGGCCGAGCAGACCGGGCAGCCGAAGCGATGGCCGCAGCCGCGGCAAAGCGTCAGCGGCGCATAGCCGCGCCGGTTGAGGAAGAGCAGCGACTGTTCTTGTCTCTCCAGCGTGCGCTGCATGTGTCCCAGCAGGATCGGCGACAGGAAGCCGCCGCGCGCCGGAGGCGCACGCCGCATGTCGATCGACTTCAGGTCGGGGAGCGCTGCCTCGGCGAAGCGCGCCGACAGCACCGCCCTGCTGTAGCGGCCCTGACTGGCATTGACGCGGCTCTCGACCGATGGCGTGGCAGAGGCAAGCACCACCGGAAAGCCGCTGATATGCCCGCGCACCACCGCCATGTCGCGGGCATTGTAGAAGACGCGGTCCTCCTGCTTGTAGGCCGGGTCGTGCTCCTCGTCGACGACGATCAGGCCGAGCTGCTTGAACGGCAGGAACAGCGCCGAGCGCGCTCCGGCGACGACGCGCACGCCGCCTTCCGCCACCTGCCGCCAGACGCGTTCGCGCATCCTCGGCGGCAGGTCGGAATGCCATTCCGCCGGCTTGGCGCCGAAGCGGTCCTGGAAGCGTTCGAGGAAGGCATGCGTCAGCGCGATTTCCGGCAAGAGGATCAGCACCTGCTTGTCCTTGCCGAGGGCTGCGGCCACCGCCTCGAAATAGACTTCCGTCTTGCCCGAGCCGGTGACGCCGTCGAGCAGGGTGACGTTGAAGGCATCGGCCGCGATCGCCGCGCGCAGCTTCTCGGCGGCGGCCTTCTGGTCCGGCATAAGCGCCGGCACGGCATGGCAGGGATCGGGCGCCGCCACCACCGGTCGCGGCGGGATCATCACTGTCTCGAACACGCCTTGCGCTCTCAAGCCGTCGATGACGGTCGAGGAGACGCCCGCCGCATGCGCCAGCCCCGAGCGCGTCCAGGCAAGTCCGCCTTCGGCCGTCTCCAGCACCCGCCGACGGGCGTCGGTCAGGCGGTCGGGTTGGGCCAAGGTGCGCTGCAGCCCTTCGATCCAGGGCTCCGGATCGAAGGCTTCAGGCGCCCTCAGCAGCATGCGCGCCACCATGCCGGGGGCCGACAGCGTGTATTGCGCGATCCAGTCGACGAAACGGCGCATGCCCTTGTCGATCGGCGGACAGTCGAAGACTTCCTCGATCGGCCGCAACTTCTTCGCATCGACGGTCTCGACGACGGCGTCCCAGACGATGCCCGCCACCTGCCTGGGCCCCAGCGGCACGCGCACGATCGAACCCGGCACCACGCGCATGCCGGCCGGCACGGCATAGGTGTAGGGCCGTTCGGCCGGCATCGGCACCAGCACGGGTGCGGCCGCTACAAAAGGCGAATCTTCCATCATCAGGCGTGACCTTGCCCCGACTTTGGTCTAGAGCAAAGGGTGACCCCCGAACGTGCCTGTTAGGCACCTGGAAATCTCCAAGGAGACCGCCATGAAGTTTTTTGTCGATACCGCTGACATCAAGGAAATCAAGGAGCTGCACGATCTGGGTCTGGTCGATGGCGTCACCACCAACCCTTCGCTGATCCTGAAATCGGGCGGCAAGATTTCCGAAGTCACCAAGCAGATCTGCGACATCGTCGAAGGCCCGGTCTCGGCCGAGGTCGTGGCGACCGAGTTCAAGGACATGATGGCCGAGGCCGAGGTGCTGGCCAAGATCGCGCCGAATGTCGCCATCAAGGTGCCGCTGACGCTGGACGGGCTGAAAGCCTGCAAGACCATCCGCACCGAGATGAACCGCATGGTCAATGTGACGCTATGCTTCTCGGCCAATCAGGCGCTGCTCGCCGCCAAGGCCGGCGCCTCCTTCATCTCGCCTTTCGTCGGCCGCATCGACGACACCGGTTCGGACGGCATGGAGCTGATCTCCGAGATCCGCACCATCTATGACAACTACGACTTCAAGACCGAGATCCTGACCGCTTCGGTGCGCACGGTGAACCACGTCAAGCAGGCGGCGCTCATCGGCGCCGATGTGATCACCGCGCCGCCGGCGACGCTGAGAGCGCTGGTCAGCCATCCCTTGACCGACAAGGGACTTGCCGCCTTCATCGCCGACTGGGCCAAGACCGGCCAGAAGATCGGCTGATCTCATCTTTCCCAGGTACAAAAAAGGCCGGGCACCCGGCCTTTTTCTTGGCAGAGTGCCATCCCTTGGCGATCGACCGGAACCGCCATCGCGATCGTCATCCTTGGGCTGAGCGGGAAGCGAAGCGTACCGCGTAGACCCGAGGATCCATTCCGTTACAAAGGAGCTGCAGGGGTGCAGAAATTCTGCTCCGCTGCATTCTTCGATCAAGGTCACGGAATGGATCCCAGGGTCTCCGCGACGCCGCTTCGCGGCTGCTTCGCCCTGGGATGACGAGGTTGGAGGGGCTTCGGCCAATCCCGGGCGAAGAACTAGGCTTTCTTGCCGTGCCTGATCAGATCCTGGGCAATGGCCAGGCGCAAAAGATCGGCAAGTTCGCGCGCGGCGCGGTTCTCGGCGTCGATCTGCGCCCGGTAGGCCGCATACTCCTGGCGCGGCCTGTCGAAGGAAGACGGGATCGAACGTTTGCCGACCGAGATCACCGTATTGGTCGCCGTGTCCCTCAGCACATAGTTGGCGGTCAGCGTCACTGTGCCGGCCGTCGGCTCGTCCTCGTCGGTCTGAACCTGCACCAATGCGGCCGACTCGACCAGTTCGCTGACGCCGAGATCGAGCGTGTAGACCGGGTTCGACGGCTCGTTGGCGTTCTGGCCGAAGGCGAAGATCAGGTTGTTGCGCACCTGCTGGGCATAGCGCGTGCTGACCGGCTTGATCGCGATCGACGACAGCGCCGAGGCCGTGCCGGCGTCCGAACCCGCGACCAGGGGCGCGTTGGAGTAGAGCGGCCGCACCGTGCAGGCCGAGACCAGGGCGGTCGAGGCGACCAGACCGCAAAGCGCCATGCGGCTCAGCCAACGCGTCACTTCCGTCTTAGGCAACGACATTGACGATCCTTTGCGGGACGATGATCACTTTGCGCGGTGCCTTGCCTTCCAGCGCCTTCTGCACGAAGTCGAGGGCCAGCACCGCCTTTTCGACGGAACCTTGGTCTGCGTCGCGGGCAATTGTCAAATCCCCGCGCTTCTTGCCGTTGACCTGCACGGGCAGCACGATTTCGTTGTCGACGACGAGCGCCGGATCGAAGGTCGGCCACGGCCGTTCGGCGACGAGTTCTGTGCCGCCGAGCGTCTCCCAGCACTCCTCCGCAAGATGCGGCATGACCGGTGCGATCACGTGCACCAGGATCTCGACCGCCTCGCGGCAGGCAGCCTTCAGCGTCGCATCGGCTTTGCCCTCGGCGACGTCGTTGAGCGGGGTGGTCAGCGCGTTGGCGAGCTCGTAGGTGCGGGCGATGGCACGGTTGAAGCCGAGCTTCTCGATGTCCTCGCCGATCGCCTTCAGGATCTTGTGAGCGGCCTTGGAGACGGCGCCGGCCTCGCCTTCCTTTGCCGCGGCCGGCTTCGCGTCGGCCAGTGAATCGGCCGCGATCGACACCAGCCGCCAGACGCGCTGCACGAAGCGATGCGCGCCGGCGGCGCCCTCGTCCGTCCATTCGACGTCGCGCTCCGGCGGCGAATCCGACAGCATGAACCAGCGTGCGGTGTCGGCGCCGTAGCCGTCGGTGATCTCTTCCGGGCTCACCGTGTTCTTCTTCGACTTCGACATCTTCTCGAGCGCGCCGATGGTGACCTCGTCTCCGGTGGCGATCTCGATAGCGCGGCGCTTGCCGTCGGCATCCTCGATCCGGACCTCGCCAGGCGACAGCCAGCGGCCGTTCGACGAACTGCCGACACGGTAGGTCTCGTGCACCACCATGCCTTGCGTGAACAGGCCCTTGAACGGCTCGGCGAGATTGAGATGACCGGTCTCGCGCATGGCGCGGGTGAAGAAGCGCGAATAGAGCAGATGCAGGATCGCGTGCTCGATGCCGCCGATATACTGGTCGACCGCCAGCCACTCGTCGGCCGCCTTGGGCTCGGTCGGCTCGTTCGCCCAGGGCGCCGTGAAGCGGGCGAAATACCAGGACGAATCGACGAAGGTATCCATCGTGTCGGTCTCGCGCCGCGCATCCTTGCCGCATTGCGGGCATTTCACATGCCGCCAGGTCGGGTGGCGGTCGAGCGGGTTGCCCGGGCGATCGAACTCGATGTCGTCGGGCAGCTTGACCGGCAGATCGGCCTTCGGCACCGGCACCACACCGCAATCCTCGCAATGGATCATCGGGATCGGGCAACCCCAGTAGCGCTGCCGCGAAATGCCCCAGTCGCGCAGGCGGAAATTCACCTTGCGCTCCGCCATCGGCCGGTTGCCGATCGTCTTCTGTTCCAGCAGCTTGGCGATCTCGTCGAACGCCCGCTGCGGCTTCATGCCGTCGAGGAAGCGCGAATTGATCATCACGCCGTCGTCGACATAGGCCTCGTCGATGATCTGGAAGGTTTTCGGATCACCATCTTCCGGCATCACCACCGGGATCACCGGCAGGCCGTATTTGTTGGCGAAGTCGAGGTCGCGCTGGTCGCCCGACGGGCAGCCGAAAATGGCGCCGGTGCCGTACTCCATCAGCACGAAATTGGCGACGTAGACCGGCAGCGTCCAGTTCTCGTCGAACGGATGGACGACGCGGATGCCGGTGTCGAAGCCCTTCTTCTCGGCCGTCTCCAGCGCCGCTACCGAGGTGCCCATATGGCGCACCTCGTCGATGAACTTTGCCAGCTCGACATTGTTCTCGGCGGCTTTCCTGGCCAGCGGATGATCGGCAGCGATCGCCATGAAGGAGGCGCCGAAGATGGTGTCCGGCCTGGTCGTGTAGACTTCCAGCTCATGTTCGCCGGCGACCGAGGCCGCCAGCGGCCAGCGGATCAGCAGCCCTTCCGAGCGGCCGATCCAGTTGTGCTGCATCAGCTTGACCTTCTCCGGCCATTCGTTGAGGCCTTCGAGCGAATCCAGCAGGTCCTGCGCATAGTCGGTGATCTTGAAGAACCACTGCGTCAGTTCGCGCTGCTCGACCAGCGCGCCCGAGCGCCAGCCGCGGCCGTCGATGACCTGCTCGTTGGCGAGCACGGTCATGTCCTCCGGGTCCCAGTTGACCTTGGAGGATTTGCGCGTGACCAGTCCCTTCTCGACGAAATCGAGGAACAGCATCTGCTGGCGGTGGTAGTAGTCGACGTCGCAGGTGGCGAACTCGCGCGCCCAGTCGAGCGACAGCCCCATGACCTTGAGCTGCTCGCGCATGACCGCGATGTTCTCATAGGTCCAGTCCTTGGGATGGACCTTGTTCTGCATCGCCGCGTTCTCGGCCGGCATGCCGAAGGCGTCCCAACCCATCGGATGCAGCACGTTGAAGCCCTTGGCCCGCTTGTAGCGCGCCACCACATCGCCCATCGTGTAATTGCGGGTGTGGCCGATATGGATCTTGCCCGACGGATAGGGGAACATCTCGAGCACGTAGTATTTCGGCTTCGGATCGTCGTTCCTGGCCTCGAACAGCTTCTTTTCGGCCCAGGCCTTCTGCCATTTGGGCTCTGACGTGCGCGGATTATATCGTTCGGTTGCCATCGGATGTTTTTCACTTAAAAGCAGCTACGCGGCGCCGGACAAGGCCGGCAGCCCGAGAAAATGTCGTCGCGGTGTTCACCATGGATTGCCGGACCCGTCAACTGCGGCGAGCCGGCGTGGACGCTAAAACTATGGGCAGGATATGGGCATGACGAGCGTCGTCGAACAGCTTCTCGCGGTCAAGGCAAGGATCGCAAATGCCGAGCGCGAGGCAAAACGCGAGCCCGGCGCCGTGACGCTCGTCGCGGTGTCCAAGACCTTCGCGGCCGAAGACATTCGCCCAGTGATCGACGCCGGCCAGCGCGTCTTCGGCGAGAACCGCGTGCAGGAGGCGCAGGCCAAATGGCCGGCTCTTAGGGACGCTTTTCCCGACATCGAGCTGCATCTCATTGGCCCGCTGCAGTCCAACAAGGCCAGGGAAGCGGTCGCCCTCTTCGACGTCATCGAGACGGTCGATCGCGAGAAGATCGCCGCCGAACTCGCCAAGGAGATCGCCAGGCAGGACCGGGCGCCAAGACTCTACGTTCAGGTCAACACCGGCTCGGAGCCGCAAAAGGCAGGGATCGAGCCGCGCGAGGCGGTTCGTTTCGTCGAGCGCTGCCGCGACGTCCATGGGCTTGCCGTGGAAGGGCTGATGTGCATTCCGCCGGCCGAAGAGAACCCGGGACCGCATTTCGCGCTGCTGGAAAGGCTCGCCCGCGAGGCCGGCGTGGAAAAACTGTCGATGGGCATGTCCGGCGATTACGAGATTGCGATCGCCTTCGGCGCGACCAGCGTCAGGGTCGGCTCGGCGATCTTCGGCAGCCGGTGAGGCCAGCGGGGACCGGCTGCGCCAGTTGGCCGCTCTCATCGCCGGCATCGACCGCCCACGTGTTCTGGCGTGTTGGAAGCCGGTGGTCCTTGCGCAACTGGGTTTTGCTTGCAGCAGTTCCGGAAGTGCATGGCGGTCTTCTGCCGTGGCTGCAAAAAGCAAGAATTAGAGGCGCACAGTTTCTGCGAGGAAGTCCAGAAAGGCCCGGACACGCGCCGGCAGATGCTTACCCTGGCCGACATAGACGGCATGCGTCGGCTCCTCGTCGCCAGGATTGAATTCTTCCAGCAGCGGCGTAAGCCGTCCGGCGGCGATATCTGGCTCGACATGCCAACGCGCCAGCCGCGCTATGCCCGCTCCCGCCAACGCGGTCAGCCGCATCGCTTCGCCGTCGCTCACCGCCGTGTTGCCGACGATCGGGACCACGGTCGATGCGCCATCCCGGTCGACGAAAGGCATGCCATCGATATGTCGGGCGAAGCCGAAGGCGAGCAGATTGTGACGGCTGAGATCGGCTGGGTTGCGCGGCGTGCCGTGCGCCTCGAGATAGGCGGGCGCCGCGACCACCACCATCCGGCTCTGGCCGAGCTTGCGCGCCACCAGCCGTGATTCTTTGAGCGGCCCGGCGCGGATGGCGACATCGGCGCGCTCTTCCATGAGGTCGATGACGCTGTCGGTCAGCATCGCCTCGACCGAAATCTCGGGATAGCATTCGAGGAAACGAGGCAGCAGCGGCATCAGCCGGTGCTGCCCGAAAGGCACATAGGCGTTGACCCTCAGCCTGCCGCGCGGCGCCGCGCCCGCAGCCGCCTCGCGCTCGGCGGCATCGAGATCGGCGAGGATGCGCAAGGCGCGGTCGTGGAAAGCGGCCCCTTCCGGCGTCAGTTGCAGCCGGCGCGTCGAACGGCTGACCAGCCGCGCGCCGAGCCGTGCCTCCAGCCGCGCTATCAGCTTGCTCACCGCCGACGGTGTCATGCGCAGCGCCCGCGCCGCCGCCGAGAAACTGTCCGTCTCGACGACGCGGACGAACACTTCGATCTCGCCGGAACGGTTGATTTCTGGCCTCGCCATTCGTGAATCTATTTCACAGAAAATATGCCGGATGCAAGGCTGGTTCACAGCTTGGCGGATCACGATCTTCGCGGTCGGGGCGCGGGACTGGAGCGGCCCCTCCCGACCGAACGGACAGCGCCATGTCACTTGCTTTCGATGCACTCACCCCCGGCGCCTTCGCCATCGGCGTCACCGAATTCGCCGATCTCGCCGCCGCGCGGCGAACCGGCCAATCCAGTGCTGAACACTTCAATCCGCTTTCGACATCACAAGGAGCAGAACCATGGAATATCGACGTCTCGGCGCCTCGGGCCTGAAAGTGCCGGCGCTTTCCTTTGGCGCCGGCACCTTCGGCGGCTCCGGCCCGCTGTTCGGCGCCTGGGGCAACACCGACGCCACGGAGGCGCGCAGGCTGGTCGACATCTGCCTCGACGCGGGCGTCAACCTCTTCGACACGGCCGACGTCTATTCGAATGGCGCTTCGGAGACAGTGCTGGGCGAGGCGATCATGGGACGCCGCGACGCAGTTCTGATCTCGACCAAGACCGCCCTGCCGATGGGCGACGGAGCGGCCGATTACGGCTCGTCACGCTCACGATTGATCAGGTCGGTGGAGGATGCGCTGAAGCGCCTCGGCACCGACTATATCGATCTTCTCCAGTTGCATGCCTTCGATGCGATGACACCGATCGAGGAAGTGCTGTCGACGCTTGACGACCTCGTTCGCGCGGGCAAGCTGCGCTATGTCGGCATCTCCAACTTCTCCGGCTGGCAGGTGATGAAATCGCTCGGCCTGGCCGACAGGCACGGCTATCCGCGCTATGTCGCGCATCAGGTCTACTACTCGTTGGTCGGGCGCGACTACGAATGGGAGCTGATGCCGCTCGGCATCGATCAGGGTGTCGGCGCGCTTGTCTGGAGTCCGCTTGGTTGGGGTCGGCTGACCGGTAAGATCCGCCGCGGCCAGCCGCTGCCGGAACAGAGCCGTCTGCATGACACCGCGAGCTTCGGCCCGCCAGTCGAGGACGAGCAGCTGTTCGACGTGGTCGAGGCGCTGGAGACCGTCGCCGCCGAGACCGGCAAGACCGTGCCGCAGGTCGCCATCAACTGGCTTTTACAACGGCCCACCGTATCGTCGGTGATCATCGGCGCCCGCAACGAGGAGCAGTTGCGGCAAAACCTCGGCGCCGTCGGCTGGACCTTGACCGCCGAACAGATGGAGGCGCTCGATGAAGCGAGCGCGATAACTGCGCCCTATCCTTATTTTGCGTATCGCCGTCAGGAGGGGTTCGCCCGGCTCAACCCGCCGGCGGTGTGATTGAGTCGCGAACGTCCTATCAAGGCGATCGTGAACATGCAGGATTAGCCGCAGCCTCCGAACTTCGTCATCCACCGGCGGAGCAGCCGCGAAGCGGCGTCGCGAAGACCCGGGGATCCATTCCGTTACCTCGATCGTAGAGCGTGGCAGAGCAGAATTCTGGATCGCCGCAACGCTTCGAAGTCACGGAATGGATCCTCGGGTCTGCGCCGCGTCGCTTCGCTCCTTGCTCCGCCGTGGATGACGAAGTGATGGGCGTCTCCTCCAAACTTTCGACGTCCAGAGAATCTCTGCGGCGTCTCAGTGCAGCAAGAATTCCCCGTCCACCTTCCGCCACTCGTTCGGCGCGATCAGCTGGTGGTGCGTGTAGGTGACCGAGTGCAGCGGCCCATCGAGTTTCGTCTTCCAGAATTCGATGAAACGGATCAGCACCGGAAAGGTCGGTGCGATGTCGTAGTCCTGCCAGATATAGCTCTGCAGCAGATGTGGGTGATCGGGGAAGTGATAGAGAATCTTGGCCGTCGTCAGCCCGTAACCCCTGAGCATCAAGTCCAGTTCGGAATGGTCTCGCATTGCAGCCCCTAAAAGGTCGATCTCCTTTCCTCCCAACGCGCGATTGTGCGCTCAGTTGCTTAAATGTCCATTGATTTCTAATTAACCGAGTCTGGTTTTTCCTACGAAAACATAAAGTTAGCAGCGACGCGCCGAGAGTGCTGACAGCGGTCGGACCTGCCCCTGCGTCATCCCGCCGCGCGAATCCAACGTCTAATATTGCCGTCACGGCGGAACTGTTAATAATGCGCGCGAAATTCGCGGGCGCGTCGCCGCGATGCCGCCGGCAATCCAAGCCGGTGGATTGGTTCGGGAGGAATGCGAAGAAAATGTCCGAGGTCTATGTCCACCGCGTCCAGCCGGCGTGGAAGAAGAACGCGCTGATCGATAACGACACTTATCTGAAGTGGTATGCCGAAAGCGTGAAGAATCCGGACAAGTTCTGGGGCAAGCACGGCAAGCGCATCGACTGGTTCAAGCCCTTCACGAAGGTGAAGAACACCTCCTTCGACGGCAAGGTCTCGATCCGTTGGTTCGAGGACGGCCTGACCAACGTCTCCTACAACTGCATCGACCGGCATCTGAAGAAGCGCGGCAACCAGACTGCGATCATCTGGGAAGGTGACAATCCCTACGACGACAAGAAGATCACCTACAACGAGCTCCACGCCCATGTCTGCCGCTTCGCCAACGTGCTGAAGAAGCATGGCGTCAAGAAGGGCGACCGCGTCACCATCTACATGCCGATGATTCCCGAGGCGGCTTACGCCATGCTCGCCTGCACACGCATCGGCGCCATCCATTCCGTCGTCTTCGGCGGTTTCTCGCCCGATGCTCTGGCCGGGCGCATCGATGACTGCAAATCGACCATCGTCATCACCGCCGACGAGGGCCTGCGCGGCGGCAAGCCGATCCCGCTGAAGGACAACACCGACAAGGCGATCGACATCGCCGCGAAAGCCGGCACTCAGGTCGAGACGGTGGTGGTCGTGCGCCGCACCGGCGGCAAGACCGGCTGGATGCCGGACCGCGACGTCTGGTACCACGAGGAGGTCGCGACCGTTAAGGCCGACTGCAAGCCGGAGAAGATGAAGGCCGAGGATCCGCTGTTCATCCTCTACACCTCCGGCTCCACCGGCAAGCCGAAGGGCGTGCTGCACACCACCGGCGGCTATCTCGTCTATGCCTCGATGACGCACCAATATGTTTTCGATTACCACGACGGCGACATCTACTGGTGCACCGCCGATGTCGGCTGGGTCACGGGCCACAGCTATATCGTCTACGGCCCTTTGGCCAACGGCGCCACCACACTGATGTTCGAGGGCGTGCCCAACTACCCGTCGCAGTCGCGCTTCTGGGACGTCATCGACAAGCATCAGGTCAACATCTTCTACACCGCGCCGACGGCGTTGCGCGCGCTGATGGGCGCCGGCGACAGCCATGTGAAGAAGACCTCGCGCAAGTCGTTGCGCGTGCTGGGCTCGGTTGGCGAGCCGATCAATCCGGAAGCCTGGGAGTGGTATTTCAACGTCGTCGGCAACGGCAAGGTGCCGATCGTCGATACCTGGTGGCAGACCGAGACCGGCGGCATCCTGATCACGCCGCTGCCGGGCGCCACCGATCTCAAGGCGGGCTCGGCGACGCGCCCCTTCTTCGGCGTCCAGCCGCAACTGGTCGACAGCGAAGGCAAGATTCTGGAGGGTGCAGCCGACGGCAATCTCTGCATCGCCGATTCCTGGCCTGGCCAGATGCGCACCGTCTATGGCGACCACGACCGCTTCGTGCAGACCTATTTCTCGACCTACAAGGGCAAGTACTTCACCGGTGACGGCTGCCGCCGCGACGCCGACGGCTACTACTGGATCACCGGCCGCGTCGACGACGTCATCAATGTGTCCGGCCACCGCATGGGTACGGCGGAAGTGGAATCGGCGCTCGTCAGCCACGACAAGGTCTCGGAAGCCGCGGTCGTCGGCTATCCGCACGACATCAAGGGCCAGGGCATCTACTGCTACGTCACGCTGATGGCGGGCTCCACATCGAGCGAGGACCTGCGCAAGGAACTCGTCTCGCATGTCCGCAAGGAGATCGGCGCCATCGCGACCCCGGACAAGATCCAGTTTGCGCCTGGCCTGCCCAAGACCCGCTCGGGCAAGATCATGCGCCGCATCCTGCGCAAGATCGCCGAGGACGATTACGCCGCGCTGGGCGACACCTCGACGCTGGCCGATCCCGCCGTCGTGGACGACCTCGTCGCCAACAGGCAGAACCGGAAGGGCGTATGACGAGTCAGGCGGCGCTCGGCGCGGTAAGCCAGCTCTGGCGCTATCCGGCGAGTTCGCTCGCCGGCGAGCCGCTGGACGCCGTCTCGGTCGGCACGGCAACCGTCGATGGCGACCGGCTGTTCGGCCTGGTCGATGCTTCCGGCGAGATCGCCAGGCCGGATCGCGAGGCCAGATGGCACCAGGCGCCGCGGATCCGCTCGCGACTGACCGCCGGCCGCAGGCTGGAAGTGGCAGTGCCTGGCGGCGACTGGCTGCCTGCTCCCGCCGCCGAAAGCGATCGCGCTGTCTCCGAATTCCTGGGTTTCGAGGCCTCGATCCGGCCTTACTTCCGCGAGCACGCACCCGACTATTCCGGCCCGCTGACGCAGGAGCGTTACACCCGGGCGCCGCTGCATCTCCTCACCACCGCCTCGCTGGCGCGGCTGAAGGCGCTGCATCCGCAGGGCACGCCCGACCCGCGCCGATTCCGGCCCAACATCGTCGTCGATATGGACGCGGTCGAAGGCTCCTTCCCTGAGACTGAATGGATTGGCCGCAAGCTGGCCGTCGGCGACCTGCTGCTCACGGTCTCCGAACCCTGCAGGCGCTGCGGATTCACCATCATCGCCCAGGACGGCTTCGACACCGATCCCGGCATCCTGCGCAACCTGGTGCGTCACAACACCCACAATTTGGGTGTCTATTGCACCGTCGACCGGCCGGCACGCGTCGAGATCGGCGCGCCGATGCGCTTCGTCTGATGCATCTGAAAACAAAGGCTTAAAAGCTGGTCGCGCGACGCGCTTGGCCAAACCGACGGCGCGCTCTCTCGGCCGCCCCTTGTCTTTTGCTGCGACGCACCCCATCATCTGGGTGTGTTCAACAAACCGAAAGGAGGTGATCCGATGTCGAGTGATTTCGTTTTCCAGAACGTGAGCTCAGCGGATCGCACTTCCGGGAAGCAGTCTTCCCGTTAAGGCGCGAGAAGCGCGGCAGGTGACCCGGAGGGGTCGCCGCCATGTGCCGCGTCATGGACGGAAACACGGAAGGCCGCCTGCTTCGTTGGAAGCGGCGGCCTTTTCCTTTGGACAGCTTTATTTCTCGACCATCATCGCGTCAGCGCCAGGCGATCGACGTTGCGGGCGATGCTCTGGAAGGCGGCGTCGAGTTCGGCGCCTGTGTCGGCCTGGTAGAAATGCTGGATCGAGCCGGTATCCGGGCTGGCGCAGGCCTGCAGCGTCGCCTTGGCGTTCTTCTCGTCGAGATCGAAGCCGATGGTGAAGACCTCGATGCCCTGGTCGCGCATGGCGGCACAAAGCTTCGTCGCCGCCGTGCGGGTCTGCTCCTTGCCGGCATTGTCGTAGACCTGCCCGACGCTGCCGGCGTCGAAATAGGACAGGTTGAATTCGCCGTCGGTCATCAGGATAGCGACCTTGGCGACCTTCTTCGGATTGATCTTGGCCGGCCGCTGCGAGGCCTTCATCACGGCGCCCCAATTCTCCGACAGCATGTACCAGGCCCACTGCACGCCGATATGGCCGGCCGTCCCGCCGGACGCGACAAAGCCCTTGATGACCGTCTTCAACGACGCCGCATCCGCCGTCAGCGGCATCAGCGCCGCCGCCGGGCAGGCGGCAGTTCCGGTCTGCTGGGCGAAGGGCGACAGGAAATAGTCGCGGTTGACCATGCTGACATCGGGACCGGCGTCCGAATACTGATAGGGGCCCTTGCGCTCGGTAGCGCAATTGTCCGGCCGCGCCGCTGCGGATGCCAGTTGCGGATCCCCATTGCCCGGCGCCTGCTTGCGCTGGCTGGTCTTGGTTTCGGCAAAGACGGTGCCGGCGGCAAGCGAACCGACATTGACCGAGTTGGCGTAAGGCACGATAGCGACGCGCACCCTTGGATTGTTTACATCCTGGCCATTGAGGAAAGCATCGACCGCGTTGCTCGCGGCGGACTTCAGATCCTTGATCTTCTGCCCGGCCATCGAGCCGGTGACGTCGAGCATCATCGCCACCTCGATCGTCTTGTCCGAATAGACGGCCGAGGTGGAAGCCGCCACCCGCTGCATCCCGCCGACGCTGAACAGCGGGAAATACAGCGAGACATCGGCGTGGACATCCGCCTGCACGGTCTTCTCGATCTTGTCGATGGTCAGCTTGTCCAGCACGATCTGGTTGGCCTGCAGGATGCCCGCGGTGCTGTTTGCCTCCAGGAACGCCTGCACCGAGCCGTTGGCATCCGCCTCCTTGATGACGCCGGTGGTGAGGTCCCGCGCCGTCGAGGTCACCGCCGCGTCGACGACGCCCTGCAGGCTCGACCGCACATTGTAGAGCTGGGAAACATTGACGGCGAAGCCGACGCCGAGCGCCAGCACCGAGGCCACCGCCCCGAACAGGATGGCAAAGTTGCCGCCGCGATCCCTGACAAAGCCTTTCACCCCGACTGCAAGCCCTTCGAACCGCCGCACCCTTCCGCCTCCATCAACCATGGCACCGAACCGATTGGCGGATGCATTGCAGGATTTCGGCCGGATCGCGCTGACGCACCTCAAGGCGGCGCAGAAGCTTGGTCAAGCCGTTGTTTTTGCTTGACGTTGGACAAAAGCAGGGTGAACGGCCGGTAAACGAAAATGCGTTTGCCCGCCTTCGTTCACGAAGCGCTTACCATGTTGGCTGCCGATGGCCGGGACGAAACAGAGACCCTTCCCGATTAGGCACAGCAGAGCTGTGCCGATCCGGTTCAGAAATCAAGCCTCCAGAAGCGTGCAGGGGCTCCTGGGACAACGCCATCAAATCAAGAAGGCGCCTCGCTTGGATCCATCTCGGCGCGACCCGCCTTAGGCCAGCATCTGGGCGCTCGCCGTCCGGTCGATGCCGTGATGCGGCGGATTGAACAGATTGCCTTCCTGCTCGTAGGTCCACACCTTGAACAGGCTGAGCCGGTGCGGACCGAAGCTGTGCAGCAGCGGCACGTCGGTGGCGTCGCGGCCGCGTGCGATGACGACGCGGCCGATCCGCGGCCGGTTGTGACGCGGGTCGAACGCGTACCATTTGCCGTCGAGAAACACCTCCATCCAGGCCGAGAAATCCATCGGCGCCGGATCGAGCGGCACGCCGATATCGCCGAGATAGCCGTTCACGTAACGGGCCGGAATGTTCATGCAGCGGCAGAGCGTGATCGCCAGATGCGCGAAGTCGCGGCAGACACCGACCCGCTCTTCATGCGCCTGCGCCGCGGTGCGGGTGGCGCGGGCATAGCCATACCCGAAGGAAAGCCGGCTGTGGACGTAGTCGACGATCGCCTGCACCCGCGCCCAGCCAGGCGGCAGATGGCCGAAGAGCTGCCAGGCGAGATTGCTGAGGTGGTCGGTCTCGCAATATCGGCTCCCGAGCAGATAGACGAGCACGTCGTCCGGCAGTTCTGCCACCGGCATTTCGCGCGCCAGCGTGTTGACCTCATCTAGCTCGCCGCTGTCCTCGACCGCAGCGTCGTAGAGGATACGGAAGCCGCCGGCCGGTGCTGTGAAGCGGCGGCAGATGTTGCCGTGGCGGTCGTGATAGGTCCGTGTCGGGACCGAGGGCGAGGTCAGCACGCGCGTCTGTCGCTTGATGTCGGACTGGCGGTCGGGGTGGATGTCGAGAAGCGAGATGATCGGCGTGGCCTGAACACACTCGATGGCGATTTCATAGCCGAGCCGGATCAGCATCGCTTCCCTTCTTTCGTTGATGTCGAAGATCGGGTGAGGAACGCGGCAACGCAGGGGTTGTTCCTGCGCCGGATGGAAATGGCCGCCGAAGCCTTTCCAGCCGGCACCCTCAGGGCTAAGATGGCGCCCGCGTTTCGCTCTTCCTGAAAAGCAATCTCCCCTCCAGACGAAGCTCCAAGGTATCCGATGTTCGCAGGCAGAAAGTTCGCCGCCTTCCTCTTCGACATGGACGGCACGGTCCTCAATTCGATCGCGGCGGCCGAACGTGTGTGGTCCCAATGGGCACAGCGCCACGGCCTCGACGTGGCGAGCTTCCTGCCGACGATCCATGGCAGGCGTGCGAGGGAGACGATCGCGGCGCTGGGGCTCCCCGGCCTCGATCCGGTCCTGGAGGCCGATGCGCTGCTCGCGGCCGAGACAGCCGACCTCGACGGCATCGTGCCAATTCCGGGCGCCGTGGCTTTTCTCCAGTCGTTGCCGCCGGAGCGCTGGGCCATCGTCACCTCGGCGCCTCGAGAACTGGCGTTGCTGCGCATGCAGGCAGCCGGCATTCCGGTTCCCGCCATGATGGTCTCGGGGGAGGACGTCATTATCGGCAAGCCGGCGCCCGACTGCTTCCTTTTGGCGGCAGAGCGGCTCGGCGTCGAGGCGCATGACTGCCTGGTCTTCGAGGACGCTCCGGCGGGGATTGCGGCAGGTGAAGCTTCCGGCGCCTCGGTGATGGTGATCAGCGCCGCGCATGTCCATCCGATGCAGACGCAGCACCCCAGCATCGCTTCCTACGACGCGCTCGGCCTCGCGATTGCGGATGATGGCTGGATTGCGCTCGAGCCGCAGCGCGACGCTGCATAGTTTCTCGTCAAAAATCGCTGGTCAGGCCCTTTACCTCCCAGTCGCCGTAGCGACCGGGCTCATTGCCGCCGCGGCCGCCGATCTCCTTTGGCAGACGGGCTTCGGCCGCGCGGTATTGCTGGCGTCTCGCCTCGGCCTCGGCCAACGCGCGCCGCGCCTGCGGGGTCAGCGCACTATGCGGCTTGTCGCCGTCACCGGAGAGTTCGGCTTTGTTGGATTCGTCGGTCATTCGATATGTCCTGCCGATTGAAACGAAGGCCGGCCTTTCCCATCATATAGCCATGACGACGAAAGGATCGACCCCAATTCGCCGCGACGGCAAACGGATGAGACGATGAACACGCTTCGCACCGCCATGCTCCTTGCCGCCATGACCGCGCTGTTCATGGGCGTCGGCTTTCTCGTCGGCGGCACCGGCGGCATGATGATCGCTCTGCTGCTCGCAGCCGGCATGAACCTGTTCAGCTATTGGAATGCCGACAAGATGGTGCTGTCGATGAACCACGCCATCGAGGTCGACGAGAGGAATGCGCCCGAATACTACGCCATCGTTCAGGCGCTGGCCAAGCAGGCCGGCCTGCCGATGCCGAAGACCTATCTGATCGACAGCCCGCAGCCCAACGCCTTCGCCACCGGCCGCAACCCGGAGAATGCAGCAGTCGCGGCCTCGACCGGCTTGCTGGAGCGGCTCTCGCATGAGGAGGTCGCGGCGGTGATGGCGCATGAGCTTGCCCATGTGCAGCATCGCGACACGCTGACCATGACGATCGTCGCGACGCTTGCCGGCGCCATCTCGATGCTCGGCAATTTCGCCTTCTTCTTCGGCGGCAACCGCGACAACAACAATCCCTTCGGCTTCGTCGGCGTGCTTGTGGCGATGATCGTGGCTCCCTTTGCCGCCATGGTCGTTCAGATGGCGGTGAGCCGCACGCGCGAATATGAAGCCGACCGGCGTGGTGCCGAGATCTGTGGAAATCCGCTGTGGCTGGCCTCGGCGCTTGACAAGATCGCGCGCGGCGCCGAACGCATCCCCAACCCCGATGCCGAACGCAATCCGGCAATGGCGCATCTCTTCATCATCAACCCGCTGCACGGCGAGCGCATGGACAATCTGTTCTCGACCCATCCGAACACCGAGAACCGCATCGCCGCCCTGCAGCAGATGGCGCGCGAAATGGGCAGTGCCCCCCGGGCCGCGCGGCAGGAATCGGCCGCGCCGACCGAATTCGATGAACCGCCGGCGGGACCCTGGGGCCGGCCCACTGAGCCCGCAGCACCGGCCGAACCGGTGCGGCCGAGACCCAATCCGTGGGGCCGCAACCCGACCGGACCGCGCAGCAGCGGACCCAAGGGTCCGTGGTCGTGAAGCCGCCGCGACCCAGACCTCGAGGCAATCCGCAACAAAGGGCCGGTGACGAGACCGTCGCCGGCCTTGCCGCGCGCAAGGCGGCCGCGCGCCTGCTCGCCGCCGTCGTCGACGCACGCACGCCGCTCGACGGCCTGACCGACAACGAGCACGGCCATCCGCAATACAAGGCGCTCGACAGCCGCGACCGCGCGCTGGTGCGCGCCATCCTGGTCACGGCCTTGCGCCATCGCATGACCATTGCCGCGCTCTTGGCCAAGCGGCTGGAGAAGCCGCTGCCGCCAAACGCTACCGCGCTCGCGCATATTCTGCATGTGGCCGCGGCCCAGATTCTTTTCCTCGACGTTCCCGACAGCGCAGCCGTCGACCTTGCCGTCACCCACGCCAAGTCCGACCCACGCACGCTGCGTTTCGCCGCGCTCGTCAATGGCGTGCTGCGCTCGCTCGCCCGCGCCAAGGAGACAGAGCTCGCGCCGACGCTTGCCGCAACCAGCGAGGCGCCGCAATGGTTCGTGCGACGGCTTGCGGCCGCCTATGGCGCCGGGAAGGGGCAGGCGATCCTCGAGGCTCATCGCCATGAGGCGCCGGTCGATTTCACCGTCAAGGCCGACCCACAGCTCTGGGCCGAGCGGCTGGGCGGCATCGTGCTGCCGACCGGCACGGTGCGGGTGGAAAGGCCGAAAGCCGCCGTCACCGACCTTCCGGGTTTCGCCGAGGGCGCATGGTGGGTGCAGGACGCGGCCGCAAGCCTTCCCGCGCGCCTGTTCGGCGACGTCACAGGCCAGCGCGTCGCCGATCTCTGCGCAGCCCCCGGCGGCAAGACGGCGCAGCTCATCCTCGCCGGCGCCCACGTCACCGCCGTCGACACGTCGAAGAACCGGCTGGCGCGGCTGGCTCAGAATCTCGAGCGCCTCGGCCTGTCGGCCGAATTCGTCCAGACCGACCTGCTCGACTACCGGCCGGCGGAGCTGTTCGACGCCGTGCTTCTCGATGCGCCCTGCTCATCGACAGGCACCATTCGCCGTCATCCCGATGTGCCGTGGACCAAGACCGTGGCCGATGTCGAGAAGCTGGCCGCGCTGCAGCGCAGGCTGCTCGCTCGCGCCGTCACGCTCGTCAAACCCGGCGGGCGGATCGTCTTTTCCAACTGCTCGCTTGATCCGATCGAAGGCGAGGAGCTCTGCCGCGCTTTTCTCTCCGAAAGCGCCGAAGTGATCGCTGACCCGATCCGTCCCGGCGAATTCATCGGCCTCGATGCGTTCCTCACATCCGAGGGCACGCTGCGCACGACGCCTGCCGATCTGGCGCTCGAATCGCCCGGAATTTCGGGCCTGGATGGCTTTTTTGCAGCGCGGATGCAAAGAGCCGTTTAGGTCGTCATTCAATCAAACTTGCCGACTTTTTTAGTGGATTTTCCGGCCCCCGCCGCGTGAAGCGGTTCACTTCGGCGAAATCCGCCTTCGCATAAGTTCTTGAATCATATAATCTTGTGCTTTGGGGCTGAGCACCATTCAGGAGGGGTTTTGGCACTTGCTGCCGGAAGCACGACGCGTCTGTGGACGCTTGTCGCGAGGGAGTTCTGGCGCAAGACGCGCCGGCGCCTTCGTGCCGGTCCTATCTATCGTTGGCGTTATTCCGGCCGCACGCCCGAGCGCGTCCTTATCGCGCCGCCCGATCTGAGACTGGCGGATCCGCAGATTGCGCTGGAAATCTACTATGGTCGCTATCCGCTGTCGGGCCATATGGTCGAAACCGGCGGCAAGTCCCCCTTCCAGATCGATGTGCCCAATCGCGGCTGGCAGAAGTCGCTGCACGGCTTTCGCTGGCTACGCCATATGCGCGCCGCCGGTACCGACCTCGCTGCTGCCAACGCGCGGGCGCTGGTTTCCGACTGGATCGCCATGCATTCCAACCAGATAGCCGGCGTTGCCTGGGAGCCGGGCACGACCGCCAAGCGTGTGATCGCCTGGCTGCAGCATTCCTCCGTCGTGCTGCAGGGCGCCGAATTCCCGTTCTACCGCGCCTTCCTCAAATCGCTCGCCATGCAAATCCGCTATCTGCGATCCATGGCGCGCGAGATGCCTGACGGCAAGGACAGGCTGCGCGCCCGCATCGCGCTCGCCTTCGCCGCTCTCTCCTTGCCGGCGGCGCCCTCGACGCTGCGTTCCGCGACGCGCAACCTTGCCGAGGAGCTCGACCATCAGATCCTGCCCGACGGCGGGCACATCTCGCGCAATCCGATCTCGGTGCTGGAGCTGCTGGCGGACCTTCTGCCGCTGCGCCAGACCTATGCCAACCAGGCCGAGACGCCGCCGCCGGCCTTGATCAACGCCATCGACCGGATGCTGCCGGCGCTGCGCTTCTTCCGCCATCAGGACGGCAGCCTTGCCCGTTTCAACGGCATGGGCGCCACCATTCACGACCGCATCGCCACCATCCTGCGCCATGACGACACGGTGGGCTCGCCGCTGCTGCACGCCCCGCATTCCGGCTATGAGCGGCTGTCCATGGGCGGCGTGACGGTGATCGCCGACACCGGCCCGCCGCCTCCCGTCGACGTCTCCAATGCCGCGCATGCCGGGTGCCTCGCTTTCGAGCTTTCTTCCGGCCGCCAGCATTTCATCGTCAACGCCGGCATAGACACCTACGGCGACGCCGAGTTCCGGCCGCTCGCCCGCGCCACCGCCGCGCACTCTACCGCCACCATCAACGACACGTCGTCGGCGCGCTTCAGCCATTCGCTGCGGGTCAGCGACCTGCTCGGCTCGCCGCTGATCGGCGGCCCGCAGCACGTGCCCTGCACGCGCATCGACCAGAAAGGCGTGCATGGCTTCGTCGCCCGCCACGACGGCTATGCCGCGCGCTTCGGCCTCCTGCATGAGCGCGAGCTGACGCTGACGGACAACGGCAACCTGCTGGCCGGCCGCGACCGTTTCCAGCGGCCCGGCGGCGGCGCGCTTCGCGACAATGGCCGCGATTTCGTCACCGTGCGTTTTCACATCCATCCCGACATCAGCTTGCTGCAGGACGAGCATGACAGGCTGACGCTGGCAGCCGCCCAGGGCGATAGCTGGACGTTCACCTGCGCCGAGGTTCTCCCGCAGATCGAGGAATCGATCTATTTCGCCGGCCTCGGCGGGCCGCGTCGCAGCCGGCAGATCGTGCTTGCCTTCAAGGCTTCGGAGATCGCCGAGGTCCACTGGCAGCTGACGCGCACGGACATCGCCGGCCGACTGGAAAACAACTGATCGCCCAATCCATGTCGCTCAGAAGTGTGCAGCGGTTCGGACACAGCGGCAGGCATCCAAACGAAACTTACAGCGCGTCGCCTGCATCCCTCTCAGAACGACGCGCTTTATGTCCGTGCGGTTTGATTTCCAGGCCTCATATGCTAGGGCCCGCGAACACTCCAATCAGCTGTGAAAGGCCGCCAGCCCATGGCAGTCCCCGCCAAGAACATTCCCGCGCCCGATCTCGTTCCGGTCCGCCGTGCGCTGCTTTCCGTCTTCGACAAGACCGGCCTGGTCGATTTCGCCAGGGCGCTCGCCGCGGCCGGCGTCGAGCTGGTCTCCACCGGCGGCACGGCGAAAGCGATCGCCGAGGCGGGCTTGGCGGTTCGCGATGTTTCGGAACTGACCGGCTTCCCGGAAATCATGGACGGCCGCGTCAAGACCTTGCATCCGTCGGTGCACGGCGCGCTCCTCGGCGTGCGCGACGACCCCGACCATGCCAAGGCGATGCACGATCACCGCATCGAACCGATCGACCTTGTCGTCTCCAACCTTTACCCTTTCCAGGAGGTCCGCCGCTCCGGCGCCGGCTACGCGTCGATCGTCGAGAACATCGACATCGGCGGCCCGGCAATGATCCGCGCCTCGGCCAAGAACCATGCCTATGTCGCGATCGTCACCGATCCTGCCGACTACGCATCGGTGGTCAATGCGCTGGAGATGAACTTCGGCTCGCTGTCGCTCGATTTCCGCAAGAAGCTGGCGGCCAAGGCCTTTGCCCGCACCGCGACCTATGACGCGGCGATCTCCGGCTGGTTTGCCGAGGCGCTGGAGATCGAGCATCCGACATGGCGCGCTTTCGGCGGTCATCTCGACCAGGTCATGCGCTATGGCGAGAACCCGCACCAGGACGCCGGCTTCTATCTTTCGGGCGACAAGCGCCCGGGCGTGGCCACCGCCAGGCAGTTGCAGGGCAAGCAGCTTTCCTACAACAACATCAACGACACCGATGCCGCCTTCGAGCTGGTCGGCGAGTTCGATCCCGCCCGCGCGGCGGCGATCGCCATCATCAAGCACGCCAATCCCTGTGGCGTGGCCGAGGGTGAAACGCTCAAAGCCGCCTACGCCAAAGCATTGGCCTGCGATCCGGTCTCGGCCTTCGGCGGCATCGTCGCAATGAACCGCACGCTCGATGCCGAAGCGGCGGAAGAGATCGTGAAGACCTTCACCGAGGTCATCATCGCGCCTGGCGCGACCGATGAAGCCGCCGCGATCGTCGCGGCGAAGAAAAACCTGCGCCTTCTCGTCACCGGCGGCCTACCGGATCCGCGCGCCGCCGGCACGGTGGTGAAGTCCGTCGCCGGCGGCTTGCTGGTGCAGGGCCGCGACAACGCGGTGGTCGATGATCTCGAGCTCAAGGTGGTGACGAAGCGCGCGCCGACGCCGGCCGAGATGACCGATCTCAAATTCGCCTTCCGCGTCGCCAAGCACGTCAAGTCGAATGCCATCGTCTATGTCAAGGACGGCGCCACCGTCGGCATCGGCGCCGGCCAGATGAGCCGCGTCGATTCCTCTCGCATCGCCGCCCGCAAGGCGCTCGACGCGGCCGAAGCAGCGGGCGTTGCCGAACCGCTGACCAAGGGCTCGGTCGTCGCCTCCGACGCATTCTTCCCCTTTGCCGATGGCCTGCTGTCGGCGATCGAGGCCGGCGCCACGGCGGTGATCCAGCCCGGCGGCTCGATGCGCGACGAGGACGTGATCGCCGCCGCCGACGAGCACGGCATCGCCATGGTCTTCACCGGAGTCCGCCACTTCAGGCATTGAGTGCTGCTGGGCGCAGAGATGTTCGAGAATTCGCTCCGCTGAGTCGACTGATGTGGTTTTCGAGAACCGGAGCGGAGCGGAGGTTGAGTCCGTGAGCACCGGAAGCGCAGAAAACCGCGGCAGGCGGCCAGCGGAGTAGAATTATCGAAGCGTCTCTACTCCACCGGCCGATCCGCCGGGTACGGCGTCCTGACCAGGATCGCCAAGCCGACGCCGAGGAACAGGATGATCGCCGCCATGCCGAGCCGTGCCGAATCGCTCACGGCGGTGATGGTCGCCACCATGAAGGGCGCGAGGAAACTCGTCGCCCGGCCGGCCAGCGCATAGATGCCGAAGTAGCGGCCGGACTCGGCCGCCGTGACGCTGCGCGCCATGTAGGAGCGGGATGAGGCCTGCACCGGCCCGAACGCCAGGCCGATCAGCAGGCCATAAAGGATATAGGCCTTCTCGGCCGCGGTGCCGAACAGCCCGCCGGAATCGGCGCTCGGGAGCTGGATCAGGCCCAGCAGCGTGAAGCCCGGACCAGTCGAGACGACACCGACCGTTGCGACCGACAGCATGACCAGCGCAATCATCACCACTGCCTTGGAGCCGAGCGCGGTATCGATCCGTGCCGCGATCCAGCAGCCGAAGATGGCCACGACGTTGAGGATGATGCCGAACATGCCGATCTCGGTAATCGACCAGTTGAACATGCCGGCGGCGAAGGTGCCGCCGAGCGCCAGCAGCGCGTTGACGCCGTCCTGGTAGATCATGCGGGCGACGAGGAAGCGGAAGATGCCGGCGCGCCGGCGCACCTCGAAGAGCGTGGATTTGAGTTCCGACAGACCCTCGCGCACCGCCGGCCCCATCGCGATGCCCCTGCTGGCGTCGGGCGTGAACAAGAACATCGGCAGGATGAACAGGAAGTACCAGCCTGCCGACAGCGGTCCGGTGGCGCGCGCATCTTCGCCGAGCTTCGGGTCGAGCCCGAACAGCGGGTCGAGGCCGATAAGCGTCTTGCCGGTGTCCGGATTGCCGGCCAGGAACAGCACGACAAAGATCAGCGCGATCATGCCGCCGAGATAGCCAAGCCCCCAGGCGACATTGGAAATCCTGCCGATCTCCTCCTTCGGCACCAGGCGCGGCATCATCGAATCGTTAAAGACGGTGGAGAATTCCGCCGCCACCGAGGCGAGCGAGAATAGCAGCACGACCAGGAACAGGTTCGAACCCGGTGCCGCGAACCATAGCAGCGCAAGGCTTGTGATCTTGATCGCCGCGAAGAAGGCGATCCAGGGTTTGCGCGGACCCGTCTGGTCGGCGATCGAGCCGAGCACCGGCGAAAGCACGGCGATGACCAGTCCGGCTGCGGCGATGCCGTAGCCCCAGGACGCCTGCCCGGTGGTCGGATCGCTTGCCATGCGCGACACGAAATAGGGCCCGAAGATGAAGGTGGTGACGACCGTGAAGAAAGGCTGTGCCGCCCAGTCGAAGAACATCCAGCCCCAGATGCCGCGCCCTGTCGCCCGCTGCACTGCTACTTCGGCCATGTCCCCTCCGCTGCCATCGATTGTGGGAGGCGCCATGTCTGCATGTTTTCGAGCAGCGATGCAAATGCTCGCAGCTTGCAAAGCGGCCACAGGTCAAATTTGACCATGTGGACAAAACTCGGGCGTCGTTCCATAGTCCTGGCGTCTGACATTTGAACGGCCGGCTCGACACGGCCGTCGAACAGAGGGGCACTTCCATGAAACACGATGATAGCAAAATGCAGCGCGCCGGCCTGTCGCGGCGCAACGTGCTGGAGATCGGTGCGCTTGGCTTGGCAGCGGCCATGATGCCGGCTGCTGCCGTCGCCAAGGACAAGAAGCTGAAGGTGGCGGCGATCTTCGCCACGCCGATCGAGGAGCCGTGGGACAACCAGATCCACGTCGCCCTGCAGAAGGCCGAGAAGGAGCTGGGCATCGAATACAAATGGTCGGAAAAGGTGCAGACAGCCGACTTCAGCCGCGTCATGCGCGAATATGCGCAGGGCGGCTATCAGCTGGTGCTGGGCGATGCCTTCGCGGCCGAACGCGAATCGCGCCGCACCGCCAAGCAGTTCCCGAAGACGGCCTGGCTGTTCGGTTCCGGCGCCGGTCCGGCCGAACCCAATTTCGGCGTCTTCGACAACTGGATCCACGAGCCGGCCTATCTGTCCGGTCTGATCGCCGGCAAGATGTCGAAGTCGGGCACCGTCGGCGCCGTGGCGGCGATGGGCATTCCGGAAGTGAACCGGCTGGTCAATGCCTTCTTCGCCGGCGCCAAGGAGGTCAACCCGAACGTCAAGAGAAAGGTCGCCTTCATCGGCTCCTTCTTCGATCCGCCGAAGGCCAAGGAAGCGGCCGTGGCGCAGATCGATGCCGGTGTCGACGTCATCTATGCCGAGCGCTTCGGCGTCATCGAGGCGGCGGTGGAGAAGAAGATTCTTGCCATCTCCAACATGTCAGACCAGTCGAGCCTCGGCCCCGACACGGTGATCACCGGTCCGGTCTGGGACATGTATCCGACCGTCTCGCAGGCCATCAAGCTGGTCAAGGCCGGCGTCTTCACCGCGCAGGACTACGGCGACTTCTCGCGCATGAGCAAGGGCGGCTCGTATCTGGCGCCCTACCACAAGTTCGACAAGACGCTGCCGGCCGAGGTCAAGGAACTGGTCGAGAAGAAGAAGGCCGAGATCCTCGAAGGCAATTTCCGCGTCGATGTCGACGAGAACACGCCGGTTTCGGATTGAGCGCTTCGTTTCGGGGTTGGCGCCTAGCCACCCCCTCTGTCCTGCCGGACATCTCCCCCTCAAGGGGGGAGATTGGCAGCTTCGCCGATGGTGTCATCATTCACCGCGAAAGTTAGCGAAGGCCGGTGTGACATTTGATCTCCCCCCTTGAGGGGGAGATGGCCGGCAGGCCAGAGGGGGGCGAAGGGCACGCCCTAACAAGTTCGGGAGCACCCTTGTCCGCCCCTTTGATCGAAATGCGCGGCATCACCAAGAGCTTCGGCGCCGTCAAGGCGAACGAGGCCGTCGATCTCAGCGTCGCGCCCGGCGAGATCCTCGGCCTGCTCGGCGAGAACGGTGCCGGCAAGACGACGCTGATGAACGTGCTGTTCGGCGCCTATGCCCCGGATGCCGGCGAGATCCTGGTCGGGGGCAGGCCGGTCGCCATTCACAATTCGGCGGATGCGCTCGCCGCCGGCATCGGCATGGTGCACCAGCATTTTCATCTGGCGCCACGCCTGACGGTGCTGGAGAATCTGCTGATCGGCATCCCCGGCAAGTCGGGCCGGATAGATCGCGCCGGCGGGCTGGCGCGGCTGAAGGAGATCGGCCATCGGCATGGGCTGAGCCTCGATCCAAACCTGCCGGTCTCGGCGCTGTCGGTCGGCGAGCAGCAGCGGTTGGAAATCATCAAGGCGCTGTTTCGCGGCGCCAGGCTCTTGATCCTCGACGAGCCGACGGCGGTGCTGGCGCCGAACGAGGTCGATGGCCTGTTCGCCGCCCTGCGCTCGATGGCGGCTCAAGGCCTCGGCATCATCTTCATCTCGCACAAGCTCAACGAGGTGCGGGCGCTGACCCATCGCTGCGTGGTGCTCCGCCACGGCAAGGTGGCCGGCCGTGTCGACCATCCGGCAAGCACCACTTCGGCCGAAATGGCGAAACTGATGTGCGGCCACGAGATCGTGCCGCCGACCAAACAGGCGGCGACGCCCGGCGCCTCGGTGTTGACGCTGGACGGCATTTCGACGTCGGCTCATCCAGGCACGCCGCTGCGTGGCGTCTCGCTCTTTGTGCGCGCGGGCGAAATCCTCGGCATCGCCGGCGTTTCCGGCAATGGCCAGCGCGCGCTCGCCGATGTGATCTCCGGCATGTTGGTGCCCAACGCCGGCACGATGGCGATCGCCGGCAAAACAGTCACCCGATACGCGCCGCGCGAGCTGCAGGCGCTGGGTCTCGGCCGCATTCCCGAGGACCGGATGACGACCGGCCTGGTGACCAACCTGCCGCTCGCCGATTCGATGGTGTTGCCGCGCGTCGCCACCGATGCCTTCAGCCGCAAAGGCCTGCTCAATCCCGCCGCGATTCGCGCCTTCGCCGAAGCGCAGATCAAGGCCTATGACATACGCTGCCCCGGGCCGATGGTGCGCGCCGGCGCGCTCTCGGGCGGCAATCTGCAGAAAGCGCTGCTGGCGCGCGAGTTGGCCTTCGATCCCAAGGTGCTGATCGTCTCGCAGCCGACGCGCGGCCTCGACATCGGCGCTGCCCGCTTCATCCACGACAGGTTTCTTGCCATGCGGGCCAAGGGCTGCGGCATTGTCGTCATCAGCGAGGATCTCGAGGAACTGCTGATGCTCTCGGATCGCGTCGCGGTCATGTATGAGGGCCGCATCGCCGGCACGTTGGCCAGCGCGGACGCCACCGTGGCAAGGCTCGGCCTGATGATGACCGGCGCGGAGGGCCACGCCTGATGTTTCGCCTCGAAGCCCGCAGCGCGACGCCCGCATGGTTCAACCTTGCATTGCCGCTACTTGCGATCGTCGCAGCCCTGGTTTTGTGCAGCGGCCTGATCGCGATCGCCGGCGCCGGTGTGATCGAGGCCTATGGCGTGATGCTGTCGGCCTCGCTCGGCGACAGCTATGCCATCACCGAGACGCTGGTGCGCGCTGCGCCGATGATCTTCACGGGACTTGCCGTGGCGATCGCCTTCCGCGCCAAATTCTGGAACATCGGCGCAGAGGGCCAGCTGCTGGCCGGCGCGGTTGCGAGCTGCGCCGTCGGCGCGATCCCGATGCCCGGTTACCTCGCCATGCTTTTGATGGTTCTGATAGGCGCGGCGGCCGGCGCCGCCGTGGCGCTGGTGCCGGCGACGCTGCGGGTCAAATTCAAGGTCGACGATGTGGTGAGCTCGCTGCTGCTCAACTCGGTGATCTACTATGCGCTGATGGCGCTGATCGAGGGGCCGTGGAAGGATAGTTTCAGCGGCTATCCCATCTCGCCGCCGATCGAGGATGCGGCCAATTTCCCGGTATTGATCGAGGGTACGCGGCTGCATCTCGGCGTGATCGCGGCGCTGATCGCCGCACCGCTTTGCTGGTTCCTGATCGCGCGCACGACGCTCGGCTTCCGGATCCGCGTCACCGGCGAGAACCCGGAAGCGGCGCGTTATGGCGGCATCAACGTGCAGCGCGTGCTGCTCTCCACCGCGCTGCTCTCCGGTGCGCTGGCCGGGCTTGCCGGCGTCGGCGAGGTCGGCGGCGTACACTTCCAGGTGATGAGCGACATCTCGCCGGGGTATGGCTACTCCGGCATCGTCGTCGCCATGCTGGCCAGGCTCAACCCGCTCGGGGTGGTGCCGGCGGCGATTTTCCTGGCTGCGGTCATGACCGGCGCCGAGGCGATGTCGCGCGCCACCGGCGTGCCGGCCTTCCTCAGCGAGGTCATCCAAGGAACGGCGCTGCTTGCCATGCTGGTGGCGCTGCTCTTCACCGCCTACCGCATCCGCCGCGTCGGAGCATCCTCATGAGCGCGGTTTTCGAGCAGATCTTTCAGGTCGGCTTCCTCGCGGCCATCATCCGCATCGCCACGCCGCTTGCCTTTGCCACGCTGGGCGAAATGTTTTCCGAGCGCGCCGGCGTGCTCAATCTCGGCATCGAAGGCATCATGCTGCTGTCGGCGATGGCCGGCTTCACCGCCGCCAGCCTCAGCGGCAGTCTGTGGCTGGGCGTGCTGGTGGCTGTCCTCGTCGGCGCGCTGATGGGCGCGCTGCATGCGCTGTTCACGGTGGCGCTGGGCCTCAGCCAACATGTCTGCGGCATCGGCGTGACGCTGTTCTGCTCCGGCCTGGCGTATTTTCTCTACCGGCTGATCTTCGGCCAGCAATCGGTGCCGCCGAGCATCAAGGGCTTCCAGACGGCGCCGATCCCGCTGCTTGCGGACGTTCCGGTCCTGGGTCCGGCGCTGTTCAATCAGTTCACGCTGGTCTACCTGGCCATCCTCGCCATCCCGCTCGCCGCCTTCGTGCTTTATCGCACCCCCTGGGGCTTGTCGGTGCGCATGGTCGGCGAGAACCCGCGTGCCGCCGATTCCGCCGGCGTCAGCGTCATCGCGACGCGTTTCCAGGCGGTGATCCTCGGCGGCGCGCTGATGGGGCTCGCCGGCGCGTTTCTGACGATGGCACAGTTCAACGCCTTCACCTTCGGCGTGGTCTCGGGCCGCGGCTGGGTGGCGATCGCGCTGGTCGTGTTCGGCCGCTGGGATCCGTGGCGCTCGGCTGGTGCGGCGCTGCTTTTCGCCTTCGTCGACGCCCTGCAGCTGCGCATGCAGGCAAGCGGGCTCGGCCATATCCCTTACGAAGCGTTCCTGATGCTGCCCTTCATCTTCACCATCGTCGCCATGGCGTTCATGTCGCGCAATGCGGTAGCGCCATCGGCGCTGCTGAAGCCGTACCGCAGGGAGGAGCGGTAGGGCAGGATTCTTTCCTCTCCCCCCTCCGGTGGGAGAGGAAGGGCGTCAAGCTTGGGACGCCTCAGATCGCCGTGAACGCGTTGTCGACAAACAGATGCGCGCCGTTGACGAAGCTGGATTCGTCGCTGGCCAGGAACAGCGCGGCCTTGGCCACCTCCTCCGGCTCGCCGATGCGCCCCTGCTGCGCGGCCATGGCGGCGTCGGAAACGTCGACGCCGAGCTTGCCGAGGTCGGCGACCTCGCGCAGACCATGCGGCGTGCGGATGAAACCGGGGCAGACGGCATTGCAGCGGATGTTGCGGTCGCGGAATTCCACCGCGATGGCGCGGGCGAACATGTGGCAGGCGCCTTTCGTCGTGTCGTAGAGCACTTCGTTCGGCGTCGCCGCCACCGCCGAGATCGACGAGGTGCAGACGATCGAGCCGCCGCCGGCGGCAGTCATGCCGGGCAGCACGGCACGCGTCATCAGGAACATCGAGCGCACATTGACGGCGTGCAGCCAGTCCCACTCCTTCAGGGTCGTCTCCAGGAAAGGCTTTATCACGATGGTGCCGGCGTGATTGAACAGCACCGTGACCGGGCCGAGCCTGTCGGCCGCCGCCTTCACCGCCGCTTCCACCTGCGCCTCGTCGGAAACATCGGCCACGAAATGCTCCGCCACATGGCCGCGCGCGCGGATCGCCGCGGCGGTCGCGGCTGCCGCCTCACCGTTGCGGTCGACGATCGCAACCTTGGCGCCTTCGGCGGCAAACAGCTCGGATGCCGCCCCGCCCATGCCCGTCGCGCCGCCCGATATGATGGCGACCTTGTCCGCCAGCCTTCCACCCATGTCGCTCTCCGTCCTGTTGTTCGCTCGGAGCGATGCTATCGCTGACAAGCGGGATGGCCAAGACCAGTCTGGCCAGTCAAAGGCCTTGTCATTTCATTCGTGAAGGGTAGGAAAATCCGCCAGTTGCCAAAAAATGAGAACAGCATTTCACAAATCTTCAGAAAATAACAATCGACAAAGTCTACTAACTTTATAGATTAATGGTCGAGACGGAGGCCCGACCATGTCCTACATCCAGAACGACCAGCGCAAGGGCCCGAGGCTGACCGCTGAGCAAAGCTGGAGGCCCGCCTATGGCGGCACTTTCGCTTATCTCGTCTTCGCGCTGGCCTTTGTTTTCACTGGCGCGGTGGTGCTCGGCATCATTCCCTGATCGTCTCGGGTCCGAGGGACCACAATAAAATCCTGGTTGCGTAATCGGAGTTGAACTGGCGTTGCGCCGGGACGCTGTCGCGCGCCTACGCACGAATTCGAGAAGAGGGCTTCAAGCGGGGCAGATCCAACGTGATGGAGGAGATGCAATGCCGATCGAGTTCACGCATGTTCCCGGAAAGTCTGCCGATGGCAGGTTCTTCTACAATTTCGCCGAGACCGCCACCAGGCTATCGCTGATCGAGGATGCCGGTTTCCGCAAGCTGGTCGTCGACGATCCGGCCGGCCTTCTCAACAATATGGATATCGCCGCCCAGACGCTCGCCCGCACCGGCTCGTTGGAGGTGGTGCTGACACATTGGGCCGGCGTGATCGAGCCGACGGTGGCGGCAAGGCAGCTCGCAGCGCTCCACGCCAGGAGCGATGGCCGGCTGTCGCTCCGCATGCTGAACGAGCCGCTCAAGGATAGCGACGCCGAGGCGCGGCCGGTCGGCCACAGCCTGGTCTGGCAGCGCACCGACGAATATCTGGTGCTGCTGAAACGCCTGTGGTCGAACGAAAGGCCGTTCGACCATGAAGGCGCTTTTTACAGCGTGCGCGGCGGCTACGTGCCGCGCAAGGGACCGCATGGCGCTGATGTCGCCATTCGTCTCGGCGGAGAGTCCGGCACAGCGCTGAAAGCCGCCGGCCGCCACGCCGACATCTTCGAGCTCGCCGCCGGATCGCCTGATGAAGTCAGGCACTTGATCCAGCGCGTGCGGAGCGCCGCCGCCGAGCACGGCCGCGCCGGCAGGCTGCGCTTCGCGCTTCCCGTACGCATCCGTCCCGAGGGCTGGGTCGGTGCCGCCGACCACCAAGCGGTCGATGTTGCGGGACCACCGGCACGGCTTGCCCTGGCACTGTTGCCCTATGCTGCACTCGGCATCGAGGAATTCATGGTCGCCGGCATTGACCGGCCGAGCGAGATCGGCCGGATCGGACGCGAGACGATCACCTTGCTCTCCAATTCGCTGGCGCGGCGCGACGCCGAGATACCGCAGCCCGGCGCCTTCGCCGGGCGCCAGCCGCCGGCCGTTCGTTCGCCCTGGTGAGGCGAAGGTGCCCGCGATTGCTCGGTTAGAGCGGTTCAGCTTTTCTCAGAATCGCTGATCCGCTCTAAAGTTGTTTGTTTTCGCGCAATTCCGGACGGAAAACCGCTACGCACTTTTCCTGGAATTGCTCTAGGCGCGCCTGCCAGCAGCGCCAGCGCGGCTGCCGTCCAGAGCTCATAGCCCAGTCGATCAGCACGCAACGGCGATTCTTGATCGACAATGTCACCTTTAGAGTTGACTATAAAGATCATGTTTTCTAGTCAGGCGGGAATTGCCCGCTTGCGGACAGCCTGAAGCAGCGGCCGCTCGGAGACGGATATTGACCGATACCGGTGCCCAGACAGCCTTCCATGTCGAGGCGGTGCGCTTTGCCGTCGGCGAACGCACGCTGCTCGGGCCGGTCACTCTCGAGCTGCAGCGCTCGCGCGTCTACGGGCTGATCGGCCACAACGGCTCAGGCAAATCGACGCTGATCAAGCTGCTGGCACGCCAGCAGCCGGCAAGCTCCGGCGACATCCGCTTCGCCGAGCGCCCCTTGGCCGGATGGGGCGCGCGCGAGCTGGCGCGGGCGCTCGCCTACCTGCCGCAGACGACGCCGGCGGCAACGGGGCTCACCGTGCGCGAGCTCGCCGCGCTCGGGCGCTACCCATGGCATGGCGCGCTCGGCCGCTTCCGGCCGCAAGACAGAAGCCATGTCGAGGAAGCACTCGCGCTCACCGACATGAGCGCATTCGCCGACCGGCTGGTCGACGAGCTTTCCGGCGGTGAGCGCCAGCGCGCCTGGCTCGCCATGCTGGTGGCGCAGAATGCCGGCGTCATGCTGCTCGACGAGCCGATCTCGGCACTCGACATCGCGCACCAGGTCGAGGTGCTGGCGCTGGTCAGGGATCTCAGCCGCAAGCGCGATCTTTGCGTCGTCGTGGTGCTGCACGACCCCAACATGGCAGCGCGCTATTGCGACGAGCTGATCGCGCTGAAGCAGGGCCGACTGCTCAGGCGCGGGACGCCGAACGAGATCATGCAGGGCGACGTGCTCAAGGACATTTTCGGTGTCGACATGGGCGTGCTCAAGCATCCCGTCACCGGCCAGCCCATCAGTTACGTGCAATGAGGAAGCGAATGCCAGGCTTGTCCCGAAACGGCTTTTCTTTGGCTGCGGCCGCATACCTCGTGTTTTCGAGCAGCTTTGCCATGGCGCAGGCGCAACCGGCGACGCCCACGCAGCCCGCCGCGCAGCAGCCGACGACAACCGCCCCTGCAATCGAACAGACTCCCGCGGCGCAGGCGCCCACGGTCCAGGTGCCGGCGACGCCCTCTGCCCCTGCCCCGGCCGAGCCACCCGCCCAGCCGGCACCGAGCGCGGTCCCCGCCGGCGAGGCGTCCTCCGCTGTCGCGCTGACGCTGCCGCATGACCTCTCGCCCTGGGGCATGTTCATGGCCGCCGACATCGTCGTGAAGGCGGTGATGGTCGGGCTTGGCTTCGCCTCGCTTGTCACCTGGACGATCTGGCTCGCCAAATCGCTGGAAATTCTCGGCGGCAAGCTGAGAGCCCGCCGCGCGGCCAGTGCGATCGGCAATGCCGCGACGCTTATGCAGGCCGGCCGCGCGCTCGGCCATAGTGCCGGCCCCGGCGCGCTGCTGGTGCGTGCGGCGGAGGAGGAGCGGGCGCTTTCGGCCGGCGCGCTCGACCATGCTCCTGGCGACGGCTTGAAGGAACGTGTTGCCTCCCGGCTCTCGCGCATCGAGGCGGCCGCGGCGCGGCGCATGTCGCGCGGCACCGGTCTGCTCGCCACCATCGGCTCGACGGCGCCCTTCGTCGGGCTGTTCGGCACGGTCTGGGGCATCATGAACGCCTTCATCGGCATCTCGCAGGCGCAGACCACCAATCTTGCGGTGGTGGCGCCCGGCATCGCCGAAGCGCTGCTCGCCACGGCGATGGGGCTGGTCGCGGCAATTCCGGCGGTCGTCATCTACAACGTCTTTGCGCGCTCGATAGCCGGCTACAGGCAGATCCTTGCCGATGCATCGGCGGGCGTCGAGCGGCTGGTCAGCCGCGACCTCGATTTCCGCACCGTGCCGCCGGCAAGCGCCTTGGCGGCGGAGTGACTCCCCATGGCTGCGCGGATTCGTGAAACAGCCGACGATCTCGAGGAAAGCCACGAGATCAATGTCACGCCGTTCATCGACGTCATCCTAGTGCTTTTGATCATCTTCATGGTCGCAGCACCCCTGGCGACGGTCGACGTCAATGTCGACCTGCCGGGCTCGACGGCATCGCCCGCGCCACGGCCCGAGACGCCGCTGTTCCTGACGTTGAAAAGCGACCTGACGCTCGCCATCGGCAATGACAGCCTGCCGCGCCCCAGCTTCGCCGCCGCGCTCGGCTCCAAGACCAAGGGCGACAAGCAGACGCGCATCTTCCTGCGCGCCGACAAGACGGTCGGCTATGGCGACCTGATGGAGGTGATGAACCTCTTGCGCGCCGCCGGCTACCTGAAGATTGCGCTGGTCGGCCTGGAGGCGGCGTCCAATGCCGAGAGCGTTAGCCCGGCAGGCAGTGTCCGGGCCACCGGCAGTGCCGCGCCGGGTACCGGCCTATGACGCCCGACATCTTGTCCGAAGTCCGCCAGCCGCGCCTGCGCCTGCGTGTCGGCGGCCTGTGGGCGGGCGCTGCCGCGATCGTCTTTGCCGGTCATGTGGCGGTCGCCTATGCGGTCCAGAACCTGAGCTTTGAAACGCCGGACGGCGGGCCGCCCCCAGCATTGGCGATCGAAATGGCGCCGCTGGTGACGGCGCCGCCCTTGCCGGAAGAAACGGCCATGCTCGACAGGGTGACGCCGGATCGGCCAGACCCGGTCGAGGAGGCGGAAACGGTCACCGACCAGTCGGCTGACGCCGCCGAGGCGGAGCATGTCGAGCAGGCCGAACCGACCGTCGCCGCGCTGAGCGACCAGCCGCCACTGGAAGAAATCGTGCCCGAGCCCATCGAAACGGTCGCGCCGGAGGCGGTCGTGCCACTGCCGAAGCCGGTCGAGACGGAGGTCAAACCAACCAAGCCGGTCGAAGCGAAGAAAAAGGCCGATAAGAAACTGCTTGAAAAGCCGAAAGAGCGGCCAAAGAAGGAAAAGGCGGCCAAACCTCCAAAGGCGATGATGACGGCGAGCATCGATGCCAGAGCAGGGGCGAAAGCCGCCGCACTGCAATCCTCCGACGCGGCGCCGCGCTCAAGCGCCAGCCCATCGCGCTGGAATGCCAGCCTGAAGGCCTGGATCAGGCGGCACACGCGCTATCCAAGCGCCGCAAAATCGAGGAAGGCGGAAGGCAGCCCGAACGTGACCTTCACGGTGGATGCATCGGGGCGGGTGGTCTCGGCCCGGCTGGCGCGATCATCGGGCGACGCGGACCTCGATCGCGCTGCGCTCGCCGCGCTGCAGGGCGCCTCGGTGCCGGCGCCGCCGGCGGAGCTCGGCGCGCCCGTCACCCGCACGGCGCCATTCGTGTTCAGCCTTCGGGACTAGGCTGGGGACGCGGATAGTGATAGGCGCCCGAGCGGGCGGCATTATCGTGAACTGCCCCGGGGGACCTGCCGGCCGGAAAGCCAGATGACCGTATTCACGCGACGCAATTTTCTCAAAGCCAGCGCTGCCGCTGGTCTCGCCGGAATCGGCGCCTCGACGATCGGCAGATTGAGCGGCCTTGCGGCGGCGCGGACCGACCCGGTGGTGCTGAAGACCGCGACCATCGAGGCGCAGTTGATGAACGGCGCGCCGACGAAGAATGTCTTGACCTATGGCGACGCCGTCATGCCGCCGGTTATCAGGATGAGAAAGGGCGAACCCTTCGCCGCGCGGCTCGTCAACGGCATCGACGACCCGACGACGATCCACTGGCACGGCATCCGCGTTCCCAACAAGATGGACGGCGTGCCGTTCATGATCCAGCCCTATGTCTATCAGGGCGACCATTTCGACTATGCCTTCACGCCGCCCGACGCCGGCACCTTCTGGTATCATCCGCACTGCAACACGCTGACCCAGATGGGCCATGGCCTGACCGGCGTGATCGTGGTCGAGAACCCGAACGATCCGGCGTTCGATGCCGAAGTGGTGATCAACCTGCGCGACTGGCGCCTCGGCGATGACGGCCAGTTCATCGAGCAGTTCCGGCCGCGCGACGCGGCCAAGACCGGCACCTATGGCACGCTGCGCACCGCCAACTGGCTCGATCAGCCGCAATATGACGCGCCCGCCGGCGGGCTGGTGCGGCTGAGGGCAGCCATCACCGACGTCACCCGCGTCTATGCGTTTCGCGTCGACGGCGCCGAGGCGGCGGTCATCGCGCTCGACGGAAATCCGGTGCCGCAGCGCTTTGCGCCCGATGCCCTGCAACTCGGACCCGGACAGCGGCTGGAGCTTGCCATCCGCATGCCCGACGACGAAGGCGCGATCGTCAGCCTGCGCGACGTCCGGGGCACCAAGCCGAAAATCCTGGCAACGCTGCGCTCGGTTGGAAAGTCGCTCAAGCGCGATGTTCGCGATCTCGGCCCATTAGAGGCCAATCCGGTCGCCGAGGTGGACCTCGCCGGCGCGCAGCATATTCCGCTGGCGCTCAGCGCCACGGCGGAAAACGTTCCGAACAATGGCATCTGCGGTTCGCTTGGCTACAGTTTCTGGGCCATCAACAAGGTGCCGTGGTCCGGCGACTCACCGGACCCGACCGCTCCGCTGGCGGAGCTCAAGCTCGGCCAGAGCTATGTCGTCGACATGGAGAACCTGACGCCGCATGCGCACCCGATCCACCTGCACGGCATGAGCTTCAAGGTGCTGTCGTCCTCGACCCGGCCGGTCCAGCCGCTGATATCGGATACCTACCTGATCGAGGCCAACGAAAAGGTCCAGCTCGGCTTCGTCGCCGACAACCCCGGCGACTGGCTGCTCCACTGCCACATCATTGAACACCAGAAGACCGGCATGACGAGTTATCTGCGGGTTGTATGAAACGCCGTCGTGCCGGCGCGGAAATCGCGAAGGATTGCTTGCGCCCCGATGAACCGCCAATCGAGCCGAAGTCGTGCTCTGGTCGTCGGTGGTGATGGCACATCATCTGACGCTCATATGTGCGGCGGGAAAGAAAAGTGAATGCGTCCGCCCCAAATCGTCCCGAATCAGGAGGTTTTTCCGGCCCAAACCGCAGACGATGGAGAGGTCGATGAAATTTTCCGTACTTGCCCTTGCGGGCGTCATGCTGGCGCCGGTGCCTGTGGTCCATGCCGCGCCGGTGATTGCTATGCCGGCCAGAGATAGCCTGGTGCAGGAGGCGCACGTGACATGCGCGTACCTGACCGAGGACGGCTACTGCGTGCGGCCGCACAAGAAGCACAAGTACTGGAAGCCCAAGCATCACGATCGGCAAATCTACCGCAGCTATGAACCGGCAGCGCCCGACGAATATTACTGGCGCTATCAGCGTCCACAGCCGGTTATCCGGGTCATTCCCGACTATCCGCGGCAGGATGAAGACGACTGGGACGATTGGGACGACTGAGGCTTTCGAAGCCGAAGGCCGTGCTGCATTCTGCCAAGGAGCCTTCACGGGCCTGGCGGCCTGTCCAGGAATGATCGACGGCGGAGGCTGGCCGACAGGTCGGCACCGCGGGGCAGCCCTGACTCGCCGCCTATCTTGCGGCCAACAAACCGTTTTGGACTGCTCACATATGGAGAGTTGGTCGGCTAGCCCGGCATTCGCCGCGGTGGCGCCGCCGATTCGGCTGGTGGAGCTGAGGGGGATCGAACCCCTGACCTCATCATTGCGAACGATGCGCTCTCCCAGCTGAGCTACAGCCCCGTTCCAGCGGATCGGCTTGTATCGGTCGCGGCGGTTTGATGTCAAGGCGAAACGGTCTGTCCCGCGGGCCGGCGCCGAGCGGCGGGCCTTGCCGGTTCCGCGCGCAATGGCTACATGTCGGCGACAATTTGGAGACCGGCATGATCGCCCTCATTCAAACCATCGTCATGGCGCTTGATATCTACTGGTGGATCATCATCGCTTCGGCGATCTTTTCCTGGCTCTACGCCTTCAACGTCGTCAACTCGCGCAATCAGTTCGTCGGCACCGTCGGCAACATGCTCTACCGGCTCACCGAACCGGCGCTGAGGCCGATCCGCCGCTACATGCCGGATCTCGGCGGTATCGACATTTCGCCGATCATCCTTCTTCTGCTCATCTTCTTCATCCGGCAGTTCCTGCTCACCACCGTGATTTCCTGGGTGGTCTGAGGCCATCCTGATCGATGAACGCTCCGTTTCGCCCGCGCGCGGACGGCATCGATCTCTACGTGCGACTGACGCCGAAGGCGGCGATTGACCGGATCGAGGGCGTCGAGACAGCGGACGACGGACGCAGCCATCTCAAGGCCCGCGTGCGCGCCGTGCCGGAGAACGGCGCTGCCAACAAGGCATTGGAACGGCTTGTCGCCAAGGCGCTGGGAGTCCCGGGCTCGTCGGTCTCGGTGGTGAGCGGTGGCACATCGCGGCTGAAGACGCTGCGGGTGCTGGGCGATCCGGCGGCGCTGGCGAAAAGGGTCGAGGGGCTTTCCGGGTGATCCATGTTGGCGGGACAGCGCCAAGGTCAACGGGAGCGGCGCGACTGCCGTCCTCAATCCCCCAGCGGCAGCCTTGGATCGTCGACCTTAAGCGTGTTCACGCTCTGCTTGATGCGACGCAGGGTCTCCAGCGCCGTTGGGCCGCGCGATTCCGCCACCACGGTGGCGATCATGTCGACGATGGCGAGCAGCGCGTAACGTGACGAGGTGGGCTTGTAGATGTTGCCGTCCTCGACAGGCAGAAAAGCGATGACCGTGTCGGCGGCCTTGGCCAAAGCCGAACCCGGCGCGGTGACCGCGACGGTGGTCGCGCCATATTGCTGCGCAACCTCGACCGCCTCGATGACCGAGCGCGCATGGCCCGAGACCGAGAAGGCGATCAGCGTCGTTTCCGGCGTCGCGGCCGCGGCATACATGCACTGCAGTTGGCCATCCACCTGAGCGAGGGCCGGGAGGCCCAGCCGGAACAGGCGGTTCTGCATCTCGGTCGCCATCATCGAGGAAATGCCGCCGGAACCGATGCAGAGCACATTGCCGGAACCGGCGATGCGCGCTGCCACAGCCGTCAGCGTCGCCATATCGAGGGCCTCGCCGGCGCGCTGGATAGCGGCGATCGCCGCTTCGGTGATGGCGAAGGCAATGCGCTGCTCGCGCGCGTCGCGGCTGAGCGGCGCCGGCGACAGATACGCGCCACCGATGGCGATCGCCTGCGCCAGGTAGAATTTGAAGTCGCGCAGGCCCTCGCAGCCGAGATTGCGGCAGAAGCGGGTGACCGTCGGCTCGCTGACGCCGACGCGCGCGGCAATTTCCGAGATCGCGGCCTTGGAGGCGAAATCGAGGTCGGAAAGCACCAGCCCGGCCAGCCGGCGGTCCGATTTGGTGCCGTCCTGCGACATCAATTGCAGGCGGGTGATGATGTCGGTCGGGGTTTTCATCCACTTGCCTTCACGGACGGCAGGACCATCGCCTTTGGGGCTCACGGTCACGCCCCCAGAATGTCTTCGATGAAAGGCAGGTATCCCGCTGTCACTCCGGCGTCCACCGGCAGCACCGCGCCGGTTATGCCGGAAGCGCGGTCGGAGGCAAGAAAGGCCACCGCTTCCGCCACTTCGGACGGGTTGACGATGCGGCCGAGCGGATAGAGCCGCTTCAGCCGGGCCAGGATTTCGGGATTGTTGGCCAGCCGATGATCCCAGGCGGCGGTGCGGATCGAGCCCGGGCAGACGACGTTGGCGCGCACACCGCTGCGGCCGAGCTCGACGGCGATCGCCTTGGCATAGGCGTTGATGCCGGCCTTGGCGGCGGCATAGGCCGGATTGCCAAAATGCGCGATGGCGTTGACGGAGGAGACGAAGACCGCGCTGCCCGCGCCGCGCCCGGCCATCGCCTTGACGATCGGGTCGGCGAAGGTCATCACGCCGGTCAGGTTGAGATCGAGCTCCTGCTCTATTCTGTCCGCCGTCAGCGCATCGATGGTCTCGGCGCGCGTCCAGCCGGCATTGCTGATGAGGATGTCCGGCACGCCGTCCCTGTCGAGCAGGGCGCGGATCGCCGCCTCGATCGAAGCCCGGTCGAGCAGATCGAAGACGTGGCGCGAGGCGATATGCGGGCTGGCCAGCGCATCGGCCGACCGGTCGCATCCGACGATCCGCGCCCCGCGTTCGGCCAACTGCGCCACAATCGCCGAGCCGAGGCCGCCGCCCGCGCCGGTCACCACAGCGGTCTTGCCCTCGAAATCGGCCTTCAGCGCCACCCGTCTCCCTCCATCACTTCGGTCAGAGGTCACGCTACTCAACGGAATGTAATTTAGCAACATCGCTGGCCGCTTGTATGGCCGCTAAATGATCGATAATGTAGGAAAGTCACACCATATGTGCCTGCCGCCCGGAGCTTTCATGCGCATCTTCACGGCCTCGCTGGCGACGGAAACCAACACCTTCTCGCCGGTGCCGACAGACCGGGCCTCGTTCGAGATGGCCTTCTACGCCGGTCCGGGAAAGCACCCGGAGACGCCGACGCTGTGCTCCTCGCCGATCGTGGCATTGCGCCGACGCGCCGAGAGAGAGGAACTGACCGTGATCGAAGGCACCGCCACCTGGGCGGAGCCTGGCGGGCTGGTGCAGCGGCAAACGTTCGAGGCGCTGCGCGACGAGATCCTCGATCAGCTCAAAGCAGCCCTGCCGGTCGATGCCGTCATCCTCGGCCTGCATGGCGCGATGGTGGCGCAAGGCTATGACGACTGCGAAGGCGATCTGCTCGAGCGCGTGCGCGCCATCGTCGGGCCGCAGGTGGTGATCGCCTCGGAGTTCGATCCGCACAGCCATTTGACGCCGAAGCGCGTGGCGGCCTGCGATGTCATGGCCTATTTTCTCGAATTCCCGCACACCGATTTCTACGAGCGCGGCGAGCATGTCGTCGAGCTCGGCCTGGCCGCGGCGCGCGGCGAGATCAGGCCGGTCATCTCCACCTTCGACTGCCGCATGATCCAGGTGCTGCCGACCAGCCGCGAGCCGATGCGCTCCTTCGTCGACAAAATCAAAGCTTTGCACGGCAAGGACGGCGTGCTGTCGGTCTCGGTCGTCCACGGCTTCATGGCGGCCGATGTGCCGGAAATGGGCACGCGCATTCTGGTCGTCACCGACAATGACAAGGCCAAGGGCGACCAGCTCGCCGAGACGCTGGGGCGCGAGCTCTACGGCTTGCGCGAAAAGACGGCGATGACGATGCTCTCTGCTGCGGAAGGCATCGAGCGGGCGCTTGCCGCGCGTGCCGAGCGCCACGACATGCCGGTGGTGATCGCCGACATCTGGGACAATCCCGGCGGCGGCGTGCCGGGCGACGGCACCATCGTGCTGCGCGAGCTGCTGGCGCGCGGCGTCGACAATGTCGGCGTCGCGACGATCTGGGATCCGATCGCGGTGACGTTTTGTCAGGCTGCCGGCGAGGGCGCGGTCATCGACCTGCGCTTCGGCGGCAAGGCCGGGCCGCAGGCCGGCGAGCCGATCGACGCGCGCGTCACCGTGCTCAAGGCTGTCGGCGAAGGCTGGCAGAGTTTCGGGCCGAGCCGGGTCACATTGGGGCCGTCTGCTGTGGTCCGCATCGAGGGTACCGAGGTCGACATCATCCTCAACACCAACCGCACGCAGGCCTTCGAACCGGACATTTTTTCCAATCTCGGCATCGATCCGCTGTCGAAGGGCATCCTGCTGATCAAATCGACGAACCATTTCTACGCCGGCTTCGCCCCGATCGCCGCCGAGATCATCTATGTCGCCGCGCCGAGTTCCTATCCGAGCAATCCGGCGCTGACGGACTACAGGAAGCTGAAGCGGCCGATCTGGCCAAGGGTGGCGGATCCGTGGCGCTGATAATCTCCCTCCTCGAGGGGGAGATGTCGCCGAAGGCGACAGAGGGGGTCGGTACGACTGGGCTCGGTCTTCCTGCTGCAAAGACCGTCGGCGCTTCACGCGCGAGGACCCCCTCTGGCCGCTTCGCGGCCATCTCCCCTCAAGGAGGGAGATCGGCCCGGCGCTACACCAATCCTCTCTTCACCATCATCGCCTCGGGCGAAGGCATCTTGCCTCGAAACGCGGTGTAGAGCTCTTCCGGGTCCTTCGAGCCGCCGGCGGCGTAGATGTTCTTCCGCAGCCGCTCGGCGAGTTCAGGATTGAAGGGGTCGCCGGTTTCCTCGAAGGCGGCGAAGGCATCGGCGTCGAGCACCTCCGACCACATGTAGGAGTAATAGCCGGCCGAGTAGCCGTCGCCTGAAAAGATATGGCCGAAGTGCGGGGTACGATGGCGCATCGCGATCGTCTCGGGCATGTCGAGCTTGGCGAGCGTTTCGGCTTCGTAACGAAGCGGCTCGGCCGGAGCATCCGGCCGCGCATGATAGGCCATGTCGATCAGCGCGGACGCGGTGAACTCGACGGTGGCGAAGCCGGCGCCGAAGGTGCGGGCGGCCAGCATCTTGTCGAGCAGGTCCTTCGGCATCGGTTTGCCGGTCTTGACGTGCAGCGCGTGCTTTTCCAGCACCGCCGGCACCGTCAGCCAGTGCTCGTAGAGCTGCGAAGGCAATTCGACGAAGTCGCGGCTGACCGACGTGCCGGAGACCGACGGCCAGGTGACATCGGTCAGCATGCCGTGCAGCGCGTGGCCGAACTCGTGGAACAGCGTCTTCGCCTCATCGACCGAAAGCAGCGCTGCCTCGCCGGCCGGCGGCTTGGCGAAGTTCATGATGTTGTAGATCACCGGCTTGGCGCCCGGCCCGAGCTTGTAGCCGGATTTCAGCGCGCTCATCCAGGCGCCGGAACGTTTTGACGGCCGTGCGAAATAGTCGGCCAGGAACAGACCACGCTCGCTGCCGTCAGGGTTCTTCACCACGAAGACGCGCGCGTCCGGATGCCAGGCAGTGATGCCCTTCTTCTCCTCGAAGGTGACGCCGAACAACCGCGTCGCGACATCGAAGCAGGCGTCGATGATGCGCTCCAGCTGCAGATACGGCTTCAGCTCCGCTTCGTCGAAGGCGAATTTTTCGGCGCGCAGTTTTTCCTGATAGAAGCGCCAGTCCCAGGCCGCGAATTTTTCGTTGCTGCCGGCTTGCGCCGCCAGCCGCTCCAGCTCCTTCTGGTCGCTTGCTGCCTTCTCCAAGGCCTTTTCCCAGACCGGGTCGAGCAGATCGTTCACGGCCGTCGGCGTCTTCGCCATCGTGTCGTCGAGCTTGAGCGCCGCGAAGGAGGCGTAGCCAAGCAGCTTGGCCTTCTCGGCGCGCAGCTTCAGCATGTCGCGCACCACGTCGGTGTTGTCGGTGGCGCCGCCGTTCTGGCCGCGCATGATGAAGGCGCGGAACGCGGTCTCGCGCAGGTCGCGGCGCTCCGAAAAGGTCGAGAACGGCTCATAGATCGAGCGCGACAGCGTGACGGCATAGCGGCCCTTCTGGCCGCGCATCTCTGCGGCCTCGGCCATGGCGCTCTTCAGGAAATCCGGCAGGCCGGCAAGGTCCGTCTGATCGAGGAACAGCGCCCAGTCGCGTTCGTCGGCGAGCACGTTCTGCCCAAACTTCGTGCCGAGCGAGGAAAGCTCCTCGTTGATCGCCGCGAGCCGTTTCTTGCCCACCGCATCGAGCTTGGCGCCGGATCGCACGAACCCCTTCCAGGTCCTTTCCAGCACGCGCAGGGTCTCGGGATCGAGATTCAGGCTATCACGGCGCTGATAGAGATCGTCGATGCGGGCAAACAGCTTCTCGTTCATCGAGATCGCCGAGAAATGCCTGGACATCTTCGGCGAAATCTCGCGCTCCAGCGCCTGGATGTCCTCGTTGGTGTGGGCGCCGGCCCGGCACCAGAAGATCGACGAGACATGGTCCAGCGGCTCGCCGGCGAGTTCCAGCGCGGCCAGCGTGTTCTCGACTGTCGGCGCCTGTGCATTGGCGGCGATGGCATCGATCTCGGCCTGATGCGCCTCCAGCGCAGCATCGAATACGGCGGCGAAATCGCCATCGCCGATCCGGGTGAAATCCGGCAGGCCGAGCGGCCCTTGCCAGAAGGTCAGCGGATGAGCGGTGAGGTCGACGGCTTTTGCAGATGACATGGAAAAATCCGGCACAGGGGGATGGGTGGAGGCAGGCTGCTCCGATGTAGGGCGATGTCGCGCACGGCGCAACAAAGTGTTTACGCAATTCCGGACGGAAAGCCGCTGGGCACTTTTCCTGGAATTGCGATGCGACTCAATAGTCGTCGCAGTCCTGTGCGATCGCCATCTGGGTGCTGGCGGTGATGCGGCCGCCCACCACGGAGAAGGTCTCGCGCATCAGCGTGTCGTTCTCGGGAAAGTCGTAGCAGGCAATGACCGTCGTCTTGCCGTTCTCGCTCTTCTCGATGCGGTGGCGGATCGCGGCACCTGCGACCGCGCCCTGCCATTCGTCGATGGACTCGATGAAGTCCTGCTTGTCCTGGATGACGCCGATGTCGTCGAGCTTCATGCGCACGTCGTCGGCAAGCAATTGCGACAGTTCCCCGCTGTCAGCAGGGCCGAATACCAGCGGTCGATGAGGGCGCCGTCATCGGCGCTGGCGCGGACAACCATGGACAGCAGCATGGCTGTCGAAAGAAAGAACCTCCGCCAGCTCCGAAGCATCACACCTCCACTACAATTCCGGCCGCTCGAAATCGCCCGTTTCCTTGTTCATCACCCAGAGCTCGCCGGTCGAGATGTCGAACCAGGCGCCGTGCAGCGTCAGCCGCCCCTTGCCTTCGAGAATGGAGACGCAGGGAAAGGTGCGAAGATTGGCGATGGAATAGCGCACCGAAATGCGCTCCAGCGCGGTCTGGCGCTCCGTCGCCGTCATCATCGTGCTTGCGGCCACGGTCTCGGCCGCCGGCGCGATCAGGCTCATCCATTTGCCGATGAAGTCGCCCGGCGACAGCGGCGCCGAATTGGTGTCGAGCGCGGCGCGGATACCGCCGCAGCGGCCGTGCCCCATCACCACGATGCTCTTCACCTTCAGACTCTGCACGGCGAATTCGAGCGCCGCCGAGGTCGAGTGGAACTCGCCGTCCGGCTCGTAGGGCGGCACCAGATTGCCGACATTGCGCAGCACGAAGAGCTCGCCCGGCCCGGCGTCGAAGATCGCCTCCGGAGCGGAGCGGGAGTCGCAGCAGGCGACGATCATCGTTTCGGGCGCCTGGCCCTCGCGCGCCAGCGAGCGATAGCGATCGCTTTCGCTGCGATAGCGGCCGTTCATGAAGTTGCGATAGCCGGTCAGCAGATGTTCGGGGAGGTGAGGCATGGGCGGCGTCTGGACCCTTTCCGGGTTGGATGCGGCAGCTCTTTTGCAGTCGAGAAAGGCTCTAGCGGCAAAAGCCGGGTGCAAGCAATGCCGAATTGCGGACGACTTCGTCGCAACCGTGATGGGGCGGACACGCTCGGTTAGGCCCAGATGGCGATTGGAATGCCGAAGCGGTCGCTCAGCGGCGGATCGGGCGAAGGGTGCGCCTCGCCGCTGGCAATGCGGCCGGCGATCAGCATCATCGCCGCCGCGTCGAGGAAGTCGTCGCTGGCGGCGCCCTTCGGCGGCGGCTGGTCGAGGAAGCTCTTCTCGTAGCCATGCCGGCAAAGCAGCGCCTTGCGCTCCTCCATGCCAGGCGGATTGACCACGCCTTTGATCTTCTTCGGCAGCGTCATCGCCGCACCGCCGTTCAACCGGCAGAAGGCCACTTCCGGATGCGATTCGAAGATGCGGCCGCGCAAATCTGGCTGCGCGATCAGCAAAGCGTCGATCTCGCGGATCTTGGCAAAAATGCCGAAGGCCTGGATCGAGACCCCGCGCGGCGGATCGGAGGTGGCAATCCCCACCGCGCTTGCCCGCCGGTGCGCGGCATACCAGGCTTCGACCGTGGTGAAGTCGCCGGTGTCGGCATAGAGCGCGTCGCGCGAGGGAATGGCAAAGACGCTCGACTGCCGCGCCCCGAGCAAAGGCCGCACCAGCGCTTCCGGCCCCCGGCCGCCGCGGCGCGAGAAGTCCGGCAGGCCGATCGGCATGTCGACGGCAACGATAGCGTCGGGTAGTGCATCGAGCAGCAGCTTGAAGCTCGGGAAAACCGAGACCGATGGTTCGGTCCCGGCTTCACGATGAACGACGATCCAGCCCGCCTTGCAGCCATCGACGCCGGCGAGTTTCACGCCCGCTTGTCCCGTCCGGGATGGAGCAGATGGCGAAGCTGCACCATGGCCATCGGATGCGACAGGCTCTGCGCATCGGTCTCGAGCTGCAGCTCGTCGCCGCCGCGTTTTGCCGTGCGCGCCAGGATCTCGTAGACGGCGGCCGTGGTCGATTGCAGCGCCTTGACCGGCGGCTGCCCGGAAAGGACGCGGGCGAGATAGACCGCCGCCGTCAGGTCGCCCAGCCCGTTCGGCGGCTTCTCGATCAGGCGGTGCTCGGCCAGCAGCGCCTGGCCGCCGTCGAGCAGGAAATTGCCGGTGCCGCCTGCCATCATCGACGGCGCCGAGGTCACCAGCATCGTCGAGGGGCCGGCAGGCAGGGCCGCCGCCATCACCGACTTGATATCCGGCAGCGGCGCTCCGGCCATCCATTCGAGCTCGTAGCGGTTGGGCGTGGCAATATCGGCGATCGGCATCAGCATGTCGCGCAGGGCAGCTGCCGTCGGTTCCGGCACATAAAGGCCGCCGGAATCGCCCATCACCGGGTCGCAGACATAGAGGGCGTCCGGGGTTCTGGCCTTCACGGCGGCGACCAACGAGGCGACGGCCTCGGCCTGGCCGGCCTCGCCGAGATAGCCCGAGAGCACGGCCCGGACCTCGCCCAGCCACGGCGCGCGTTCGAGATCGGCCAGCAGCGCCTTGAACTGGTCGAGCGGCGGCACGATGCGCGTCGCGCGGCTGTGGCCGGGGTGCCAGGGCAGGATGACGGTCGGCACCGCCCAGACCGGAAAGCCGAGCGTCTCCAGCGCGAAGACGGCCGCGCGGTTGCCGACCGATCCGCGGGCGACATGGCTGGAGATGACGATGACCGCACGCGGCGCGTCGCTTCTTGCTGCATTCATGGAATTCGATTCCTACTGCATGTCGCGTAAAAGTGTGCAGCGGTTTTGCGAAAACAAAGACCTAAATCGCGGCCTGGATCCGTTTCAGCGCGACGCGCCTTAGCCGCCCCGCGAGGCGACATACACCAGCCAGGCCAGCAGCCCAATGGCGATGATGAGACCGAGCATTCGGCCGATGCGGGTGCCCCAATATTCGATCGGATCGGAGCGATCGACGTCCGCGGCGGTGACGCGGTCATGCGCACCCTTCACCGTTCGGGCGATGAAAGACTTGCCGCCCGGCGTCGTCTCGCGCGCCACGCGCTCCAGGATGCGGCGCGATTCCGTGTCATCGTCCCGGCGCTCGGCCATGGCAAATGTCCTTTCTCACCGAAAGCTTAGCCGGTTCGCGCCGCCATTCACAGGGTGTTGTCGCGTCGGGACGGCAACGCGCCATAACGGCCAGGGTCATTTTCTTGAGCCTCGATTGTGGTATTGCTTCGGCCTGCATCTTCCATCGAGGGACCATCATGTTTGCCCAGCGCCTCTCCCCACCCTCCGTCTTCCGCACCCTTCCAGCCTTGCTGATGATGGCGTTCGTGCTGCCGCTGCTTGCCGGCTGCGGCTACAACACCATTCCCACGGCGGAGGAGAATGCCAAGGCGGCTTGGAGCGAGGTGCTGAACCAGTACCAGCGCCGGGCCGACCTGATCCCGAACCTGGTCGAGACGGTCAAGGGCTATGCGTCGCATGAGAAGGACACGCTCGACGCGGTGGTCGCGGCACGCGCCAAGGCAACGCAGATCACGGTGACCCCGGAAACGCTGAAGGATCCGGAAGCCCTCAAGAAGTTCCAGGATGCCCAGGCCGGGCTGACCAGCGCGCTGTCGCGGCTGATCGCTGTGTCCGAAGCCTATCCCGACCTCAAGGCGAACCAGAATTTCCTCGCGCTGCAGGCGCAGCTCGAAGGCACCGAGAACCGCATCGCGGTCGCCCGCCGAGACTACATCCAGGCGGTCAAGGACTACAATCTGACACTGAGAACCTTCCCCTCGGTGCTGTGGGCGACCTTCTGGTTCCGCGGCAACGAGCCGTTCGCGAACTTCACCGTCGAGGAAGACAAGATGCAGGTGCCGAAGGTTGATTTCGGCACCAAGCAGGGCGGGTGAGCGGCTACTGGATCTATCGAGCTCGCCGACTTTGCGTTCCTTCGCGCCCCCCTCTGTCCTGCCGGACATCTCCCCCACGAGGGGGGAGATTGGCTGTCGCATCCACCTTCGCCAATCTCCAACGTCGGAAGGGGAGATCCGACGCTTAAGCTGCCAATCTCCCCCCTTGAGGGGGAGGTGTCCGGCAGGACAGAGGGGGGCGCGAAGGAATGCTTCCCTCACCCTTCTTGGCCTCCTTTGCCTTCTCCTCCTTCCCCTTGCCGCGCTCGCCGCCGACCTTCCCGCCCTCACCGGCCGCGTCGTCGACAATGCCGCCATCATCGACGCTGGCACCAAAGCCGCGCTGACCCAGAAACTCGCCGATTTCGAGAAGAAGGGTTCCGACCAGATCGTCGTCGCCACCATTCCCAGCCTCGGTGGCGAGGAGATCGAGCCCTATGCCAATCGTCTTTTCCGGTTCTGGAAGCTCGGCCAGGCCAAGGAGAACAACGGCGTCCTGCTGCTGGTGGCCCCGAACGACCGCAGGATGCGGATCGAGGTCGGCTATGGCCTGGAAGGTACGCTGACCGACCTGCACACCAAGCTGATCATCGAGAACGACATGGTGCCGGCCTTCCGCGCCGGCGACTTCTCCGGCGGCATAGCCAAGGCCGTCGACGACATGATCATGGTGCTGGAGGGCAATCCGGAAGAGCTCGAGGCGCGCGGCAAGCGCAACGAGCAGGCGCCCTTCAACTCGGACGACCTGTTCTTCACGATCTTTATCACGATCTGGATCATAATCCTGGTCGGCAGTCTTGCCGCCTCCATCCTGCCGCCGATCTTCGGCCAGAAGATCGGCCCCGGCCGCTACCGCTGGCTGGGGATGACCTTCGAGCCGGGACGGCGGTCGTCCAGTAGCGGCTGGTCGTCAGGCAGCTCCGGCGGCGGCTGGTCGTCCGGCGGCGGCGGCGGGTTCTCGGGCGGCGGCGGCTCCTCCGGCGGCGGCGGTTCCTCGGGAAGCTGGTGAGATCCATGGCAACACGACCGATCAGCCCTGAGGACCACGAGCGCATCGCCGCCGCGATCAGCGCGGCCGAGGCAAAGACCGACGGCGAAATCTATTGCGTCGTGGCGCGCGCCAGCGACAGTTATTTCTTCCAGGCCGCCTTCGCGGTCTCGCTCGCCGCGCTCATCGTCAGCCTCGGCGTGGCGTACGGGCTGGAAGCGTGGTGGCTGACCATGCGCTTGCCGCATTTCGTCCTGGCCGAACTCCTGGCGCTGGCCTCGGTGCTGGTCCTGTTGTGGGCGCTGCCCGGCCTGCGCATCCATTTCGTGCCGAGAAGGCTGCGCTACCAGGCGGCGCACGACAATGCGATGAAGCAGTTCCTTGCCCGCAACGTCCATCGCACCGCGGCGCGCACCGGCGTGCTGATCTTCGTCTCCATCATCGAGCGTTATGCCGAGGTGGTGGCCGACTCAGGCATCGACGCCAAGGTCGGCCAGCATGTCTGGGACGGTGTGGTGCGGGATCTCACCGCGCATGCCGGCGACGATCGCCTCGCCGACGGTTTCGTCAAGGCGGTCGAATCAGTCGGCGCGATGCTGGCCGAGCACTTCCCGGTCACCGCCGACGACGTTAACGAGCTCGAAGACCACCTCGTCGAAATCTGATCGAGCGAAAAGCCCGTCCGAGGCCGTTTTCCGCGCTTTCGCCACCTGTCAGGAACGATTGTGCGAAAGAGCAAGCGCCCTCGGGCGGACTCTTTGCAAGCGGCCGATGCGGGTTTATGGTTAAGAAATCATGAACACGCTGATCATCGACATCAGGAAAGCCGAGCCACGCGATGCCAACGCCATCGCCGAGGTGCATCAGGAGGCCTGGCGCGGCGCCTATTCCGGCATCATCCCCCATCGCACGCTGACCTCGATGATCAATCGGCGCGGCCCCGACTGGTGGGCCAATGCGATTCGCCGCGCGGCGACGGTGCTGGTGGTCGAGATCGGCGGCACGATCGCCGGCTATGCCACGATCGGCAAGAATCGCGCCAAGGAACTCAGGCAGCAGGGCGAAATCTATGAGCTTTACCTGCGCCCGGAATATCAGGGCATCGGGCTGGGCAGCCGGCTTTTCAGGGCAGCGCGGGGCCGCCTGGCAGACCACGGTCTGAAGGGTCTGGTGGTTTGGGCCCTTGAAGACAACCAGAACGCGCTCGCCTTCTATTCCGGAGCAGGCGGCCGCGATATCGCCGAAGGCGTCGAGGTATTCGAGCAGAAGGCGCTGAAGAAGATCGCTTTCGTTTGGGAATGAAAGGCGCCGGACGCGCGGAAACGGATTGTCTGTTTCGGCGCATGTCTTCTCCCAAAACCGCTCCGTACTCGGGCCGGCCTGCATCAGGTTACAAACCATCACAAACTGTGCGCGTCCATTAGCATTCGGCGCTATTCGACGCATTGCACCATGATGCGTCCCCCGCTATCGGTCTTGCAACCGAGAGAGGGACCACGCCATGCGTATCGAAGCGATTGCCACGGGGAAGAACCCGCCTGAGGACATCAACGTCATCATCGAGGTGCCGATCGGCGGCGAGCCGATCAAATACGAGATGGATAAGGACGCCGGCACGCTGTATGTCGACCGCTTCCTGCACACCTCGATGCGCTATCCCGGCAATTACGGTTTCGTGCCGCATACGCTGTCGGGCGACGGCGACCCGATCGACGTTTTGATCTGCAACACGCGCGCGCTGGTGCCGGGCTGCGTCATCAATGTGCGGCCGATCGGCGTGCTGATCATGGAAGACAATGCCGGCCAGGACGAGAAGGTGATCGCGGTGCCCTCGCCGAAGCTGACGCTGCGCTATGAGAACGTCACCGAATACACCCACCTGCCCGAGATCACGCGCCAGCAGGTGCAGCACTTCTTCGAGCACTACAAGGATCTCGAGCCCGGCAAATGGGTCAAGATCGAGGGCTGGCACGATTCCAAATACGCCAAGAGGATGATCGTCGAGGCGATCGAGCGGGCGAAGACGGTCAAGTAGTCAGTTGTCGACCCGGCCAAAGTCGGGGACGCTGCCGATCACCTCACGCTTGTCCTTGCCGCAGGCGAAGCCCTTCGCCTTTTCATCGGCGAGTTTGCGCGCCTGATCGTTGGCCTGGGGATTGCCGGTGGCGAGCACCAGGCCGATCGTGCAGCCGCCATGCTCTTCCGGCTGCGCCACCTTGGCGACGACCAGCACCTCGGTCGGCTTGTTCTCGTTGTCGGGATTGCTGATCTCGCGGCGATGAATGACGGCGAAGGGCACGGCTTTGTCGCCATTGGTCTCGATCCGCCATTCGACCTTCGGCCCCGCGGTGTTGAGGCCGGAAAAGCTCTCCCAGACGGCGGTCATGTCGTCGGAGGGAAAGCCGTAATAGAGGGATTCGCGTGCGTCGTCGTAAGCGATCAGCACCGGATAGCCGCGATAGCCCGAGCAGGCGAGGCTCGCCCAGTCGCCTTCGCCCTCCTCGGATTGGGCGTAGGTCACGCAGTCCTTCTTCCAGTCGAGATCGGTGTAGACGCTGGAAATCTCGCCCGCACGCGCCGCCTGGCAGAGACCGGCAACGGCAAGCGAGATCAGAAGAGCACGCATCGCTGACAACTCCCATTTGAGTTGTCGAAGCGTAGCGCCACCCGCTATTTCTTCAAGCTCGCTTCGACCAGCAGGTCGGCGTTGCGGGCGACCGATGCCGCCGGTCCGCCGAGGCCGAACAGCTGGCCGCTGATATAGGCGCCTTCGATGAGGAGCAGCAGACCGTCGCCAAGCGTGTCCGGGTCCGCCGCGCCCATCGCCGCCGCCATGGCGCGCAGGCGCCGGCGCAGTTCCTGCTTGTTGGCCTCGCTGACGACGCGCGCCGGATGGCCGTGCTCGGGATATTCGACCGCGGCGTTGGTCATGCCGCAGCCGCGGTAATCCGGCCGCTGCGTGCGTTTGCCGACGCGGGTCAAAAAAGCACCGATCTGCGCGCGCGGGTCACCCGGATGGGCCTCGACGGCCTCGTCGAAGCGCTGCCAGAATTCGCGATCGTATTGGCGCAGGTAGGAAGCCGCGAGCTGGTCCTTCGACGGAAAGCTGCGGTAGAGGCTGGGCTTGGTCACACCGGCGCGCTTGACGATCTCGTCGACGCCGATCGCCCGGATGCCTTCGCGATAGAACAAGTCGCGCGCCACGCCGAGGATTTTGTCGGCGGCCTTCGGCGTCGAGGCAGGCGCCTCGCTGATCGATCCTTCAATTTTATTGTCCGATGGCATCAACCAACTCGCTTGACAATGTTACTGACCGGTACGTATGTATGGCGCCATCCCATTGCAACGTACCGGTCAGTAACATGATAGCTCAGTCCCGCCCGTTTGGCCAGCGCTACGCTTTTGTCGTCGTCGCGGTCATCTTCTTCTGCCTGCTCATCGCGGCCGGGCTCCGCTCGGCGCCGGCCGTCATGATGCTGCCGCTGGAAGAGAGTTTCGGCTGGCGGCGCGACGTCATTTCGATGGCCGCCGGCGTCGGCATCCTGCTCTATGGCCTGACCGGCCCGTTCGCCGCGGCATTGATGGAACGCATCGGATTGCGCCGCACCCTGCTTGCCGCGCTGCTGATCATGTCGGGCTCGACGGCGCTCAGCCTGCTGATGAGCAAGCCCTGGCATCTCTTCATCACCTGGGGCGTGTTTTCCGGCATCGGCTCGGGCGCAGTGGCAAGCGTGCTCGGCGCCACCATCGTCAATCGCTGGTTCAAGACCAATCGCGGCCTCATGATGGGCCTGATGTCGGCGTCGAGCGCCACCGGCATGCTGGTGTTCCTGCCGCTCATCGCCTCGCTGGCGCAGGCCGGCGGCTGGAAGCCGGTGGCGATCGCCGTCTCGATCGCGACGGCAGCGCTGGTGCCGCTCGTCCTTCTGCTGGTGCCGGAGCGCCCGGCCTCGATCGGTCAGGTCCGCTACGGCGCCGACGCCGACGACGTTCCGCCGGTCTCCCCCGCTTCGCAGGGCAATTTCCTGACGCACACGCTGAACACGCTTCGCCGCGCTGCCGGCACGCGGGTGTTCTGGTACCTGTTCGCCACTTTCTTCGTCTGCGGCTTCACCACCAATGGTCTCGTCGGCACCCATCTCATCGCCTTCTGCGGCGACATGGGCATCGGCGAGGTGCAGGCGGCCGGACTCTTGTCGATGATGGGCATCTTCGACCTGATCGGCACGACGCTGTCGGGCTGGCTCACCGACCGCTTCGATCCGCGCAAGCTGCTCGGCGTGTATTACGCCGTGCGCGGCCTGTCGCTGATCTACCTGCCCTATTCCGGTTTCTCAGCCACCAGCCTGATCATCTTCGCCGTGCTCTACGGGCTCGACTGGATCGCCACGGTGCCGCCGACGCTGCGGCTCGCCAACGAGGCCTTCGGCGACCGCAGCGGTCCGATCGTGTTCGGCTGGATCGTCGCCGGGCACCAGGTCGGCGCGGCAGCGGCAGCAGCCTTCGGCGGCACGATGCGCGAACTCCAGGGCAATTACGAGCTTGCCTTCTTGATAGCGGGCATGACCGGCATTGCCGCCGCCTGCATCTCGTTGCTGATCAACACCAGCAAGCCGGCCTTCGAGGCGGAACCGCAGGCGGCTTGAGGCGCCAATCTCCCCCCTCGAGGGCCCTCGAGGGGGGAGATCGCCTGTTCACTGTTATCAAAACTTCATGGTTCCGAGATGCGCCTGAAACATTGAGGCGGGAGCTTGGCCGGCGATGTTCAATGCCATCCCGGAGACAGCCATGAACAAGTTCTCGTTGACCCGCCGCGCTTTCGTCACTTCGGCCAGCGCACTCGGCCTTGTCGGTGCCTCCGGGCTCGCGCTGCCTTACTATTCGCGCGCCAGCCAGCGGCCAGTCTTCACCCATGGCGTCCAGTCGGGCGATGTCGATGCCACGTCCGGCATGGTCTGGACCCGCACCGACCGCCCGGCTCGCGTCATGTTCGAAGTGTCGTCGACGGAGAGCTTCGCCAACGCGACCAAGCTCGCGCCGCTCGATACGTCGCCGGCCAGCGACTACACGGTGAAGCGGCTGCTCGCCGATCTCGCCGCCGACCAGGACATCTTCTACCGCATGGTCGCCGCCGACCTTTCTGACATCAACGCTGTCTCCGAGCCGATCGTCGGCCGCTTCCGCACCGCGCCTGCGTCCAAACGCGATATCCGCTTCGCCTGGTCGGGCGACACTGCCGGCCAAGGCTGGGGCATCGACGAGACCGGCATGAAGACCTACGCCACGATCGGCAAGCACACGCCCGACTTCTTCCTCCACTCCGGCGACACGATCTATGCCGACGGCGTGATGAAGGACGAGGTCGACCTGCCCGGTGGCGGCAAGTGGAAGAACGTCGTCATGATCGACGGCAAGCGCAAGGTAGCCGAGACGCTGGATGAGTACCGCGACCAGTGGAAATACAACATGATGGACAAGAACGTGCTGGGCTTGAGCGCGATCTGCCCGACCTTCTACCAGTGGGACGACCATGAGGTCGTCAACAACTGGTCGGATTCGAAGGATCTCACAGCCGACGACCGCTACTCGGAAAAATCCATCCATGTGCTGGCGGCCCGCGCGGCGCGCGCCTTCCACGAGATGACGACGATCCGCTACGAGCCGTCGGAACCGGGTCGCGTCTACCGCAAGATCGCCTATGGACCATTGCTCGACGTGTTCTTCCTCGACATGCGCTCCTATCGCGGCCCGAACGGCCCGGGCATGGAGGACACGATGACGCCGCAATCGCGCTTGCTCGGCGAGCAGCAGACCAAGTGGCTGAAGCGCGAGCTCGCCAATTCCAGGGCGACCTGGAAGATCATCGCGGCCGACATGCCGCTTGGCCTCGTCGTCTGGAACGACGCCGCCAAGAAAACCGGCGCCGAGGCACTCAGCAATGGCGACAACGGCTTGCCGAAGGGCCGGGAGCTCGAGATCGCCGACCTGCTGCGCTATATCAAGAATGCCGGCATCAGCAACACGGTATGGCTCACCGCCGACGTGCACTATACGGCGGCCCACTACTATAACCCCGACAAGGCGCAGTTCCAGGATTTCAGCCCGTTCTGGGAATTCGTCTCCGGCCCGATCCACGCCGGCACCTTCGGCCCCAACAATTTCGACATGACTTTCGGGCCGGAGCTCAAGTTCATCAAGGCGCCGACCGCCGAGCAGGGCCAGAACCTGCCGCCTTCGGCGGGCCTGCAGTTCTTCGGCCTGGTCGACATTTCCGGCGCCACCGAACAACTCACCGTGCGGCTGATGGACCGCGACGACAACGAGCTCTACAAGGTCACGCTCGATCCTGTGCGGTCGGCCTAATCTGAATACGTCGGCGGGACAGCACCCCCCTCTGCCCTGCCGGCCATCTCCCCCTCAAGGGGGGAGATCGGATTTCGCATTAGCTTTCGCCAATTTCCAACGCTGCAGGACGCGGCGGTGGGGGCAAACTGCCAATCTCCCCCCTTGAGGGGGAGATGCCCGGCAGGGCAGAGGGGGGGTGCTGTCCCGCCAGGGTTCCTGTGGCGCCGTCGTCAATCCGGGTAGCAGGTCGAGGGAATATTCGGCCAGACGGCCGTGTCGCAGTTGGCCGCCTGCTGCCGCTGCTTGAAGGCGGCGCTGACCGGGCCGGTGACGATCGGGTCGACGCCCTCGGGGGCGTCGGCGAACATCTGCTGAGCCGTCTGCGTGCCGGACGGCCGCGCCGGATTGGCTTCCTTCAAGGCCGCGGCCGACTGCGCGGCTCCTGCCGCGATGAGGACGCCAAGCGCCGCCCACGCGAAAACCGGACGCAATCTGGACATCTGATCGGTCATGAACATCGAACTGCCCGGCCCCGCAAAGGTTCCGCCTTGGTTAACGGAATCATTTCACACCAAGACGTTTAAGAATCAGTGACCATGTATTTGGGGCGCGGCGTCCCCTTTCGCAAATGCGAAAAACCTTGTATGAGCCGCGCAACCGAAAATGGCGGCGCTTGTTAAGCCTGCTGCCTGCAACGCTCCCGAGACCAGACAAATGAATCTCCGCAATATCGCGATCATCGCGCACGTCGACCATGGCAAAACCACCCTCGTCGACCAGCTTCTCAAACAATCCGGCGCCTTCCGCGACAACCAGCGCGTCGCCGAGCGCGCCATGGATTCCAACGACCTCGAAAAGGAACGCGGCATCACCATCCTGGCCAAGGCGACCTCGGTCGACTGGAAAGGCACCCGCATCAACATCGTCGACACGCCCGGACACGCCGATTTCGGCGGCGAGGTCGAACGCATCCTGTCGATGGTGGATTCGGCGATCGTGCTGGTCGACGCCGCCGAAGGGCCGATGCCGCAGACCAAATTCGTCGTCGGCAAGGCGCTCAAGGTCGGCCTGCGGCCGATCGTCGTCATCAACAAGATCGACCGGCCGGACGCCCGCCACATCGAGGTGGTCAACGAGGTGTTCGACCTGTTCGCCGCGCTCGACGCCACCGACGAGCAGCTCGATTTCCCGATTCTCTACGGTTCGGGCCGCGACGGCTGGGTGTCGGAGAATCCGGAAGGCCCGAAGGACCAGGGCCTTGCGCCGCTGTTCGACCTCGTCGTCAGGCATGTGCCGGCGCCGACGGTGCATCCCGGTCCGTTCCGCATGATCGGCACCATCCTGGAAGCCAATCCGTTCCTTGGCCGCATCATCACCGGCCGCATCGAGTCGGGCTCGCTGAAGGCCAACCAGCCGGTCAAGGTGCTGCACCATGACGGCACCCAGATCGAGACCGGACGTGTGTCCAAGATCCTCGCCTTCCGCGGCCTCGAGCGCCAGCCGATCGACGAGGCCCAGGCGGGCGACATCGTCGCCATCGCCGGCCTGTCGAAAGGCACCGTCGCCGACACCTTCTGCGATCCGACGGTGAGCGAGCCGCTGCATGCGCAGCCGATCGACCCGCCGACCGTGACCATGTCCTTCCTCGTCAACGACAGCCCGCTTGCCGGCACCGAGGGCGACAAGGTGACCAGCCGCGTCATCCGCGACCGCCTGCTGCGCGAGGCCGAGGGCAATGTCGCGCTCAAGATCGAGGAATCGGCGGAAAAGGATTCCTTCTTCGTCTCCGGTCGCGGCGAACTTCAGCTTGCGGTGCTGATCGAGACCATGCGCCGCGAAGGTTTCGAGATCGCCGTGTCGCGGCCGCGCGTCGTCATGCAGAAGGGCGAGAACGGGGAACTGCTCGAGCCGATCGAGGAAGTCGTCATCGACGTCGACGAGGAGCATGCCGGCGTCGTCGTGCAGAAAATGTCGGAGCGCAAGGCCGAGATGGTCGAGTTGCGTCCGTCCGGCGGCAACCGCCAGCGTCTTGTCTTCCACGCGCCGACGCGGGGCCTGATCGGCTACCAGTCGGAGCTGTTGACCGATACGCGCGGCACCGCGGTGATGAACCGCCTGTTCCATGCCTATGAGCCCTACAAGGGCGAGCTGCCCGGCCGCACCAACGGCGTGCTGATCTCCAACGAGCAGGGCGAGTCCGTCGCCTATGCGATGTGGAACCTGGAAGACCGCGGCCCGATGATCATCGACCCGGGCGTCAAGGTCTATCAGGGCATGATCATCGGCATCCACTCGCGCGACAACGACCTCGAGGTCAACGTGCTGAAGGGCAAGAAGCTCACCAACATCCGCGCCGCCGGCAAGGATGAGGCGGTGAAGCTGACGCCGCCGGTCCGCATGACGCTGGAACGCGCCCTGGCCTGGATCCAGGACGACGAACTGGTCGAGGTGACGCCGAAGACCATCCGGCTCCGCAAGCTCTATCTCGACCCGAACGAGCGCAAGCGTTTCGAGAAGTCGGCCAGGGTGATGGGCGCGGCGTAAGCCCAACCCGAAGCAGTCATACAGGGAGGGAGGGAGCAGCTGCTCCCTCCCTTTTCACTTCAGCCGCATGCGAGCGCGATGATGGCGTCGCGGTCGGCCTCGCCTGCCAGATCGATGCGGATCGTCATGCCGTCTCGTGCCCGCCTGCGCAGGGCTTTGGCGCCCTCCGGCTCAACGGCCAGCGCGCGCCGCTCTTCCCAGGTCTGAAGCCTCGATCGCGAGATGCCCAACTCGCCGGCAAGCAGCCGATCCAGCCGTAAGGGTGTTGCGGCCTCGAGACGAAGCTCGAGCCAAAGCGCGCTCGCGCATTGTGGTCTCCCCTCGACAAGCTCCTTCCGCACCGTGATGTCGGGAAATTCCTTGACGCGGGCAATCCGGCTCCGGAGCCCGGCAGCGTCGAATGCATGGCGACGCGCCAGCGCCGGATCATTGCATTCCAGCGCCGCCAATAGCGCGGGCTCTATGTCGCGGCGATTGCAGCGCTCGAAAATGGTGCGGTTCCAGGAGTTTTCGCAGCCTGTGCAGCGATAGATCAGCCAGACGTCTATGCGCTTGCCGTTGGCGTTGACGCGGAATTTGCCGCTGCATCGATACGGTCTGGTGCCGCCGCAGCGATTGCAGTTGATGAAAGGTCGAGGCGCGATTTCGGGCGCGATCGCCCAGCGGATACGCAACAGTCCAGACATGCCGGTAGGCCCTTCCCGTTGGGAAGTCCGTCAGGCCGGCATTGTCCGAGATGCCCTATCTCTTTGTTGGCATGATCTTTTCCGAAAACCGGGTTGCACTTTTCGGGATCATGCCTGCGGGCACGGCGTGGCGAGAGCTGCGGCGGTTGGATGTCTGGCGTCGCGAGTTGCGCGCGACAGCGGCTCAGCAAGTGCCAACCGGTCTCGAACCCGCCGCCTGAAGAACACGTGAAAATGATGCAAGCTGCCGCCAAAGCTGCGCCTGCGGTGTTTTCGGGGGAGTAGACGAGACCGGCGGTTACTGAGGCAAAGTGAGGCTCGAAAAATGGATAAGGGTCGGTTCTTCTAGCCGCGAGGCGGCAGGCAGGCAAGTCCAGCCCTGCCTGCCTTCTCTCGGCGGCAATCGCCGCGCCCTGCCGTCACGTCATCTCGATGATCGGCGCGATCTCGACGCTGAAGGCAGGATCCATCAGGATCGGGCAATCCTTGGCCTTGGCAACGGCATCGTCGATATCCCTGGCCTCGACGATGGTATAGCCGGCCGTGGGATTGCTGCCGCCGTTGTTCTCGACCTTGCCGCCGGGCAGCACAGTCTTAGACATGCCGACCGGATTGCCGCCGTCGATCACCGCCGAGCCAAGCTTGCCGTACCAGCCGGTCCAGGCGTCCATCGCCGCTTTGCGTTCGGTCTCGTCGGTCGGCATCTTGCCGGAGCCGTGATAGACATAGAGAAATTTCGCCATGTTCTCCTCCTTGTCGGCGGCGTCGAACCGGCATGCGGCCACGCCGCGTTGGCTGTTTGTTTGGCGCAATTTCGGGCGGCAAACCGTTCACACTTTCCCTGAAATTGCTCGCGATATGCGGCCAGACCGCAATCCGATATGCGGGCCATGCCGCAATCGTTGATCATCGGACCAAACGGGCGGACATGCAACGAGAATGCACGGTTGCCAATTCAGGACCGAGGTCGCCTCACCGGGCCATCGCATGGTATTCGGCATTCGGCCGCATATCGACGGCGGCAGCCACCCGGTTCGACATGTTGAAGAACGCCGCGGTCGAGGCGATGTCCCAGATGTCGCAGTCGCAAAAGCCGGCTTCGCGCAACGCCGCGCGGTCCGCCTCGACGATCTTGGCCGGTTCTTCGGTCAGCTTGACCGCGAACTCCAGCATCGCGCGCTGGCGCGCCGACAACTCGGCGGCGCGGAAATTCATCACCATCATCTCGCCCAGCGCCGGCTCGCCGGAAAGCTGGCGCACTGCCGCGCCATGCGCGGTCAGGCAATAGTAGCAATGGTTGATCGAAGAGACGACGACCGCGATCATCTCGCGCTCCAGCTTCGACAGGCCGGAATCGCCCAGCATCAGCTCGTTGTACATGTCGGTGAAGGCGCGCAGCTTCTTCTCGTCGAAAGCGTAAGCCAAGAGCACGTTGGGCACGAGGCCGAGCTTCTCCTCGCATTTGGCGAAATAGGCTTTTGTCGCCTCGCCGAGTTCGGCCTGGACCAGATTGAGCGCGGTGATCTTGCCGGTCATATTCACCCTCCTCGCACGCTTCGATGCCGGCTCGAGGCCGAGCGTCATTTTTCTTGCTACGCCGTCAAACCTTTGTCGCCAAACGGCGGTCATCTGCTACCATAGCCGCAAAAGCATATGACGGGAGGGAATTAAGCATCATGGCCAGCGTGAAATCCAAGCCGAAGAAGAAGGTTGCCGCCGCCGCGAAAGCAGACGAGAAACCCGAAGGGCTTGCCAACTATCTGCTGGCCCGCGCACCGGCCGAAGACATCGCCGCCTATGATGTGGCAGACCTGGAACGCGCCGCCGAACTGGCGGGCCGGGCGGTTGCCCGCCATCGCAAAGGCGAGAGCGTCGTCGCCGTCGATGCCGAGTCGGGCGTTTCCTGCGCCGGACGGCCGGTGACCGTCATCACCGTCGTCAACGACAACATGCCGTTCCTGTTCGATTCGATCCTTGGCGAGATCGCCGAGACCGCCGGCGAACCGACCCTGGTGACACATCCGATCGTCACCGTGCGGCACGACAAGACCGGCGTCGTGCAGATCCTGGCCGACAGCGCCAAGGAGGACGACGATCACGACAGGCTGAGTGTCGTTCACGTCCACATTCCGCGATTGACGGCGGAACAGGCGAAGGGGCTCGCCGAGCGGCTGCGCAAGATTCTCGACCAAGTGCGCGCCGCGGTCGTCGACTGGAAGCCGATGCTGGCCCGGCTCGACCAGGCCATCTCCGAATTCCGCTATTCGGCCGTTCCTCTCGACAAGAAGAGCGTCGCCGAGGCCATCGCCTTCCTGGAATGGCTGCGCGACGACAATTTCACCTTCCTCGGCATGCGCGAATTCAAATATGTCGGCGGCGAGGAGAGCGGCACGCTGGAGCGCGCCGACAAGCCCGGCCTCGGCATCCTCTGCGATCCGGACGTGCTGGTGCTCAGGCGCGGCACAGAGGCGGTGACGACGACGCCGGAGATCCGTGCCTTCCTGCATGGGCCGGAAGCGCTGATCGTCACCAAGGCGAATGCCAAATCCTCGGTGCATCGCCGCATCTATCTCGATTACATCGGCGTCAAGACCTACACCCCCAAGGGGGCACTCGCCGGCGAGCTGCGGATCGTCGGCCTGTTCACCTCGACCGCCTACACGCGCTCGGTGATGAAGATCCCCTATCTGCGCTCCAAGGCCGAAACGATCATAGCCAAGTCGGGCTTCGATCCGCAGGACCACTCCGGCAAGGCGCTGATCAATACGCTCGAAAGCTATCCCCGCGACGAGTTCTTCCAGGTTCCGATACCGATCCTGAGGAAGCACGCCAGCGCCATCCTCGGACTGATCGAGCGACCGCGCGTCAGGGCGCTGATGCGTGTCGACCAGTTCGACCGCTTCGTCTCCGTCATCGTCTTCGTGCCGCGCGACCGCTACGACAGCGTCGTGCGCGAAAAGATCGGCGCCTATCTCAAGACCGTGTTCGAGGGCCGGCTATCGGCTTACTATCCGGCATTTCCCGAGGGCGCGCTGGCGCGCGTGCACTTCATCATCGGCCGGTCCGGCGGCAAGACGCCCAAGGTCGACCCTGCCACCGTCGAGGCGGCGATCCGCGATATCGTGCGCACCTGGGAAGACGCGCTTTCCGAGGCGGCCGAAGCAGCCGGCAGCGACCCGGCATTGAAAAGCATCGCGGCGCGTTTCCCGGAAAGCTACCGCGATACCTTCTCGGCGTCGGTGGCGCTGGCCGATGCCAGGCGCATCGCCAAGATCGATCCGGAAAACCAGATTGCCATCGACTATTACCGCCGCACCGACCAGAAGCCGCATCAGGCGGCGCTGAAGATCTACCACTATGGCAGCCCGGTGGCGCTCTCCCGGCGTGTGCCGGTGCTGGAAAACATCGGCTTCCGTGTCATCAGCGAGCGCACCTTCGAGGTTGGCGGCGAGGCCTCCGACACGGTCTTCATCCACGACATGGAGCTTGAGAACAGCTACGGCAGGCCGATCGACCTAACCGATGGCGGCGGCCTGTTCGCGGACGCATTCCTGTCGGTCTGGCGCGGCGACGTCGACAATGACGGCTATAACGGGTTGGCCCAGACCGCCGGCCTGTGGTCGGGCGAGATCACCATCCTGCGGGCCTATGGCCGCTACCTGCAGCAGGCAGGCATACCGCAGAGCCAGGATTTCATCGCCGCCGCGCTCAACCGCTACCCGGAGATCGCGCGCGGCCTGCACCAGTTGTTCGTCGCGCGTCTTGGGCCGACGGCCGAAGCCGAAGGCGACGTCGCCGCCAAGCACCTCAAGGCGAAGATCAAGGACGCGCTGGAAGAGGTGCCCAACATCGATGACGACACCATCATCCGCCGCTACCTCAACCTGATCGAAGCCTCGCTGCGCACCAATCATTTCGTTGCCGATACAAAGGAAAAGGGGCAGTCGCTGGCGATCAAGCTGAACTCGCAGGCGATCGACGGACTGCCGGCTCCCCGGCCATGGCGCGAGATCTTCGTCTACGGCTCAGAGGTCGAAGGCGTGCATCTGCGCTTCGGCCCGGTCGCGCGCGGCGGCCTGCGCTGGTCGGACCGTGCCCAGGACTACCGCACCGAGGTGCTGGGCCTGGTCAAGGCGCAGCAGGTCAAGAACGCGGTCATCGTGCCCGTCGGCGCCAAGGGCGGCTTCTATCCGAAGCGGCTGCCGGTCGGCGGCAGCCGCGACGCCATCTTCGAGGCCGGCACCTCGGCCTACAAGAACTTCGTCTCCAGCCTGCTCTCGATCACCGACAATATCGGCGTCGACGGCGTCATTCCCCCGGCCGGCGTGGTGCGGCGCGACCAGGACGACCCGTATTTCGTCGTCGCCGCCGACAAGGGCACGGCGACCTTCTCCGACACCGCCAACGCCATTTCCGAGAAGCACGGCTTCTGGCTGGACGACGCTTTCGCCAGCGGCGGCTCGGCCGGCTACGACCACAAGAAGATGGGCATCACCGCCAAGGGCGCCTGGGAAGCGGTCAAGCGGCATTTCCGCGAGATGAACCGCGACATCCAGACCACGCCCTTCAGCGTCGTCGGCGTCGGCGACATGTCGGGCGATGTGTTCGGCAACGGCATGCTGCTGTCGCCGCAGACCCGGCTGATCGCCGCCTTCGACCATCGCGACATCTTCATCGATCCGGATCCGGACGTCGCGGCCTCGCTCGCCGAGCGCCAGCGCATGTTTGCGCTGCCGCGCTCGTCCTGGCAGGACTATGACAAATCGAAACTGTCGGAAGGCGGTGTCATCGTCTCGCGTAACCAGAAGTCGATCACCCTGCCTCAGGCGGCCGCCACGGCAATCGGACTTGGCAAGACGACGGCAACGCCGGTCGAGATCATGAATGCCATCCTCAAGGCGCCGGCCGACCTGTTGTGGTTCGGCGGCATCGGCACCTATGTCAGGGCCTCCGGCGAAGCCAATGCCGATGTCGGCGACCGCGCCAACGACGCCATTCGCGTCACTGCGCTCGACGTGCGCGCCAAGGTCATCGGCGAGGGCGCCAATCTCGGCGTCACGCAGCGGGCGCGCATCGAATTCGGCATGAATGGCGGCCGCTGCAACTCCGACGCCATCGACAATTCGGCTGGCGTCAACTGCTCCGACGTCGAGGTCAACATCAAGATCGCGCTGGCTTCGGCGATGCGCAAAGGCTCGCTGGCGAGGCCGGCCCGCAACAAGCTGCTCGCCGAGATGACCGACGAGGTGAGCGGGCTGGTGCTGTCCAACAACTACCAGCAGACGCTGGCGCTCTCGATGGCGCGCAAACGCGGGCTGGCCGACATCGCGCACCAGGCCCGGTTCATGACGGCACTGGAAGCGCGCGGCCTACTCGACCGCGCGGTCGAGACGTTGCCCTCGCCGGCCGCCCTTGCCGAGCGCGAGGCGCGCGGCGAGCCGCTGACGAGAGCCGAACTCGGCGTGCTGCTCGCCTATGCCAAGATCGTCCTGTTCTCCGACATCGTTGCCAGCGACGTGCCGGACGATCCCCATTTCGATCGCGACCTGATGGGCTATTTCCCGGAACGCATGGCAAAGAAATTCGCCGGCGAAATACGGGAGCACCGGCTGCGGCGCGAGATCATCGCGCGCGTCGTCGCCAACGACCTCGTCAACCGCGGAGGGCCGTCCTTCGTCAACCGGCTGCAGGAGGCCACGGGCCGCACGGCGGCCGACGTCGTGCGCACCTTCGCGGTGGTGCGCGACGGCTTCGCCCTGCCCTCGCTCTATCAGGAGATCGACGCCATCGACAACCAGATCGACGGCCAGACCCAGCTCGATCTTTATCAATTGGTCAGCCGGCTGATCTTCATGACCAGCGGCTGGTACCTGAAGAACGACGCAGGCTCGGCGCCGCTCGGTCAACGCATCGCCGAGCTGCAGGACGCGCGCAAAGCGCTGGAGCCGAAGCTGGTGTCGCTGCTGCCCGCCTTCTCGCGCGAGCGGGCCGAGGCGCGGCGCCATGGCCTGTTCAAGGGCGGCGCGCCGGAGAAACTGGCCGAGAAGCTGGCTCTGGCCGAGGTAGGGGAACTGATCCCCGACATCGCGCTTACCGCGCGCATGGCCAACGCCGATATCATCGGTGCCGCCAAGGCATTCTTTGGTGTCAGTGACGCCTTCCGCATCCCGCGCGTCGAGGAGGCGGCGCGCTCGATCATGCCGCCCGACTATTACGATCAGCTCGCGCTGTCGCGCGCGACCGACACGATCGGCGCCGCAAGGCGCGGCATCGCGGTCGCGGCGCTCACCGCTCACGCCAATGCGGCCGATCCGGTCGCGGCCTGGCTGGAGGCCGGCGGTGAGCGGGTCGCGCGCATCCGCGAGCGGCTGCAGGCCCTGACCGAGGGCGGCGAAATCACTGTGTCGCGGCTGTCGGTGGCTTCGGGCCTGATGAGCGACCTGACGGGAATGTGAGCAGGCTCGGGCGGAGCTGTCCTAAAGCTTAAAGCGCGTCGGCTGAATCCTCAGCCCGACGCGCCTCAGCGCACCGCCTTCTCGCCACCCGCGGCCGTGATCACCCCGACGATGATCAGCCCCGTCAGCACCAGCCGCACGCCGGCGCTGACGCCGAACGTGTTGAGCATGGTGAGCAATAGCACCAGGAACAGGCCGGCGCCCCACACGCCGGGCACGTTGGCCTTGCCGCCTGCGACCGAGGTGCCGCCGATGACCACGACCGCGATCGAGGCAAGCAGGTATTCGTTGCCGATATCGACATTGGCGCCGCGGAAATAGCCGGCAAGTAGTGCGCCGTCGATGCCGCCGAGCGCGCCGCACAGCGTATAGGTGAGGAAGCGGATGCGGCCGACATTGACGCCGGCCAGCCAGGCGGCGCGGATGTTCTGCCCGATTGCCAGCACCGAGCGGCCATAGATCATGCGCTGCAGCGCCAGCGCGGCGCCGATGGTGAAGAGCACCGTCAGCATCGCCAGCACCGGGATGCCGAGGACCTGCCAGTTGGTGAAATCGGCAAAGCCTGGCGGCGGCTTGATCTGCAGGCCGCGGCCGTAGCTGATGTCGACCGACTGGATGATGAAGCTTGCCGACAGCGTCGCGATGATCGGCGGGATGCGCAGCGCCCAGATCAGCAGATAGTTGACGGCGCCGATTGCAGCCCCGCACAGAAGTGCGGCGAGCAGGCCGACCACGATCATGGAATCGCTGCCGCCCATGACCTTCATAGCCACGGCGCTGGCCAGCCCGATATTGGCCGGCAGCGATAGGTCGACATTGCCCGGCCCCAGCGTGATGACGAACATCTGGCCGACGCCGACGATGACGGTGAAGACGGCAAGCGAGAGCGCGGCCGTGACCATGCCGCCGGCGCCATAGCCGCCGGTGAAGGCAACGGTCGCCGCCCATACAAGAAAGGCGCCGACGAAGGACCAGAGCCAGGGTTTTTCGAGCAGCATCCGCAGCGAGGCCATCTCTCACCTCTCCCTGCGGCTGATCAGGACCCGCGCCGCCAGCACGATGATCAGGATCGCGCCGTTGGCGGCGACCTGCCAGTCGGGCGGAATGTGCATGAAGGTCAACAGCGGCGATGCGGCCAGCGCCAGCGTCAGCGCGCCGATGATGGCGCCGATCGGCGACACCCGGCCGCCGACGAACTCGCCGCCGCCGAGAATGACTCCGGCGATCGAAAGCAGCGTGTAGCCGTTGCCGATATTGGCATCCGCCGAGGTGGTGATGCCGATCAGCGCCAGGCCCGACAGCACACCGAACAGGCCGGTCATCGCAAACAGCACGATCTTGGTCCGGAGCAGCGACCAGCCGGCGCGCCTGAGCGCCGCGGCGTTGCCCCCGGAGCCGCGCAGGATGACGCCATAGGCGGTGCGCATCAGGCCGAAATGCACGACGACGGCAATCAACAGCGCGGCAAGGATGGGGAAGGGGACGTAAGGCGGCTTCAACGCCATGATCGACAGCAGCCAGTCGGGCGCCTTGCCGCCGGGCTTCGGCAGGATGAGGATGGCAAGCCCCTGCCAGACAAAGCTCATGCCGAGCGTCACCACGATCGATGGCAGGTTGCGCAGATGGATCAGCGCGCCGAGCAGCGCATAGACGCCGACGGATCCGAGCAGCACTGCGATGCCGAAGAGCGGCGCGTCCTTCAGCCATGTCGCGGTGACGCAGCCGACGAAGCCGACGAACGTGCCGATCGACAGATCGAGCTCATTGCCGGCGATGACGAACATCTGCGCGATCGTCGCCAGGGCGATCGGGATCGCCAGATTGAGCATCAGGTTGAAGCCGAAATAGGAGATGGCGCGCGGGTTCAACCAGGCGATCGCAAGCAGCACCAGAGCCAGCGACAATGCCGGCAAAAGGCTGCGCAGCATGCGCGCTTTGGCGGCGCTGCCGCGCGAGGACGATCTTGGAAGCGTGCCGGGAGCGATCGCCGTCATCTCAGGCCGCGTCGCCGAAGGAGGACTGGATGATCTTCTCCTCGGTCAGTTCGTCGCGCCCGAGATTGGCGACGATCCGGCCGTTCTTGAAGACATAGACGTGATCGCAATTGTCGAGCTCCTCGGTTTCGGTGGTGTACCAGAGGAAAGTTCTGCCCTTGGCGGCCTCCTCGCGCACGAGGTCATAGACTTCGAGCTTCGTGCCGACATCGACACCGCGCATCGGGTCGTCCATCAGCACGATCTCGGCATCGGAGCCGAGCGCGCGGGCAAACAGCGCTTTCTGCTGGTTGCCGCCCGACAGCGAATAGATGTTGTTGTTCAGGTCCGGCGTACGGATGCCGATCTTCTTCTTCCAGAACTCGGCCAGTTCCGCCTCGCGGTCTGGTGCGATCAGGAAGCCGCTGCGCAGACGCGCAAGCGAGCGGATGCCGATGTTCTGCGCGATCGACCACTGCGCAAATATGCCGTCGGATTGGCGGTCGCCGGCCACCAGCGCCACCGGCGCGGTCACCTCGATGCCGGCCTTGGCGCGAGAGGCTGCGGCGAAGATCGCGAGCAGCAGGTCCGTCTGGCCGTGGCCGGCAAGACCCGCGAGCCCGATGATCTCGCCGGCACGGGCGAGAAGCTCATTGCTGTCCTGCTGCCGTGCCGGCCGGGCGCGCACCCTTAGCGGCCCGGCCGTGACCTTCCGCGTCTCGGAAGCGGTCCTTTGATGGGCTTCGGCGCCGCCCATGGCAGCGACCAACCTGTCGCGGTCGAACGCGGTTGCGGCGTCCGCGGCCACCACCTTGCCGTCGCGCATCACCACGATGCGGTCGGCATTCTGCAGCACTTCGCCCAGCACATGCGAGATCAGGATGCAGCTGCCGCCGGCCTCGACGAAGCGGCGCACGAAGGCGAGCAATTGGCCAGCCGTATGCGCATCGAGCGACGAGGTCGGTTCGTCGAGGATGACCAGCTGCAGCGGCTCGCGCGTCAGCGTGAAGGCGCGCGCCACCTCGACCATCTGCCGCCTGCCAATCGATAGGTCACCGGCAATGTCGGAAGCGGAAATGCCGTGGTCGGGAAAGATCTCGTCGAGCTTGGCGGCGATGAGATCCGCCGCCTTGCGGCGCCAGCCGAAGCCGCGGAGCGAGGGATGGTTGATGCGGGTATTCTCGGCAACGCTGAGGTTGGGGCAGAGCGACAGCTCCTGGAAGACGCAGCGTATGCCGAGCTCGAGCGCGCGCGCCACGGAATAGCTCGCTTCCTGATTGCCGCGCACGGCGATCTGCCCGCCGTCCGGCCGCAGCGTGCCCGCCACCATATGCATCAGCGTCGACTTGCCGGCGCCGTTATGCCCGACTAGCCCGACGCACTCGCCGGCGCCGACATGGAAGTCGACGCCATTAAGGGCCCGAACGGCGCCGAAATGTTTTTCGGCGCCGTCCAGTCTGACGATGTCTGCGATAGCCTGGAGCATCCTCAACGATATCCGGTTGGCGATGCGCCTGGCAACGTCGGCAAAGTGGCATGACCCTTCTTCGAATCGTCATCCCACTTTATCGCTTGCTGGAGCATGATCTTTTCCGAAAACCGCTCACACTTTTTGCTACGCTGACCTTCGGTTCGGGATCATGCCCTATTGCTTGATATTGGCCTTGATGGCCGCGATGGCTTCTTCCTGCGTGTATTCGTGCGTGGCGACGCCACCCTCCTTGATCTTCGGCAACGCGGCCTCGAAATCGTCCTGAGTGAAGGCGAGATACGGCACCAGCAAGTCGTGCGGGATGTCCTTGCGACCGTCGAGCACCTGCTGCGCCACCCAGAAGGCGAGCGTCGACACGCCTGGCGCGATCGAGGCCGACCAGGTCGTGTATCCGTCCTTCTCCTTCTGCTCCTTCCACCACTTCAGCTCGTCCTGACGGTTGCCCATGATGATGGTCGGGCGTGGTTTGCCGGCGGCAGCGAATGCTTGCGCCGCGCCATAGCCGTCACCGCCCTGGTCGACGACGCCGACCACATCCGGCAGCGACGGCAGGATGGTCGCCACCGCCTTCTGCGCCGTGGTCTGGTCCCAGTCTCCGGTCACCGAGCCGACGATCTTGAACTCTGGATGCGCAGCCACGCCCTCGAGGATGCCGGCATGGATGGCTTCGTCGATCGAAGTTCCGGCCAGGCCGCGGATTTCGAGCAGGTTGCCGCCCTTGGGCTGGAACTTGGCCATCTGCTCGACTTCCTGCTTGCCCATGTCCTTGAAGTCGACGACGACGCGATAGGCACAGGGCTCGGTGACGATGCCGTCGAAGGAGACGACGACGATGCCGGCGTCGCAGGCCTGCTTGATGGCGCCGTTGAGCGCATCCGGCGAGGCGGCGTTAATGACGATGGCGTCATAGCCCTGCAGGATCAGGTTCTGCACCTGCGCCGCCTGGGTCGGCACCTCCTTGTCGGCAGTGGTGAAGACATCGGCAGCCGCGACCACCTTGTCCTCGACGGCCTTCTTGGTGACGATGCCGTAGCTGTCGAGCATCGCCTGGCGCCACGAATTGCCGGCGTAGTTGTTGGAGAAGGCGATCTTCTTGCCGCTCGTATCGGCAAGCGCGGTGCCCGAGGCAAGCATGGCTGCAAGGGCGCTCAAGACCAGTAGTTTCTTCATGTCATAGTCCTCCCAGATGTTTTGACAGCTGCACTTCCATCGGCCCTTGCGGGCCGGCTTCACTTCCATCCGATCTGAGCGCTCCCGCTCAAAACAGCCTCAATCCCGGCACGCGCACCCTCAGCCGGTAAAGCGACGTCGACGCGGCGATGTAAAGGCCCCGCAGATCCTCGTCGCCGAAGGTGAAATTGGCACAATCTTCCGGCGTCGCAATGACGCCGAGCAGATCGCCGGAGGCGTCGAAGACATGAATGCCGCCTGGCCCCGTGCAATAGAGATTGCCGCGGCTGTCGATCTTCATGCCGTCCGGCGCGCCTGGCATGTGGCCCTCGGTAACCGCCCACACCGCGCCGCCATTGAGGTCGCCATTCGCTTCCACGCCGAACACGCGGATGTGGCCGCGTGCGGTATCGTTGACGAACAGCCTCGACTCGTCGAGCGAAAAACACAACCCGTTCGGCTGCGCGAAATCGTCGGCGAGCAGCGTCAGCCGCGCGCCGTCGCCGTCGATCCGGTAGACGCCCTGGAACGCCAGCTCCTGCGGCCGCGGCACGCCGTAGAATTCCAGCCGGCCGTAGGTGGGATCGGTGAAATAGATCGATCCGCCGGTAGCAACGACGATGTCATTGGGACTGTTGAGCTGCACGTTCTGGTAGTGAGCGGCAAGGACCGTCGTCGCGCCGTTCGGTTCGGCGCGGGTGACACGGCTGGTCGCATGCTCGCAGGTCACCAGGCGTCCTTGCCGGTCGAGCGTGTTGCCATTGGCCATCTGGCTGGGATCGCGGAACAATTCGATCTCGCCCGAAGCGCCGCGCCGATATATACGGTTTCCCGGAATGTCGGAAAAGACGAGCCATTTCTCGTAAGGATGCCACACCGGCCCCTCGAGGAAACCATAGCCGGTGGCGAGCCGCTCCATCGCAGCATTGCCGACGACGTCATCAAAGCCGGAGTGACGGGCGCGCGCGGGCATCGACATTACGGAGCCTTTGGCTCGCGCACCGGCTTGCCGCCGACGAACCAGTCGCTGCCCGGCACGTCCTCGATCACCACCCAAATGGCTTCCTTGGGCAATTCGGCGATCTCGCTGATCGCTTCGGTGACGCGTCGCGAGATCTCGTTCTTGCGTGTTTGCGAATGGCCTTCGAGTATCCGGATGCTGACGAACGGCATGGGCTACCCTCCCGATATTCTTGTTCTTGGTCGGGAGCGTATTCGGGGTCAGGGTCCTGCGATACAGGTCAATGCGCAACGCCGACTGTGTGTTTGCACAGTCGCGGCGGTCGGCGTGCCGGCGCTGGGCTATTCGTGCAGCGGCACTTGCGCCAGCCAGGCATCCAACTGGTCCTGCTCGCGGCGCAACGCGTCGACGTTGATCAGGCCGCGCGCAAGGGCGAGATAGATTGCCCGCGTGCGCGAATTGAAGACCGACGCCTCGCCGGCGCCCTCCTCCGGCGGCGCGATGCCGAGCTTGTCGTAGACATGCTTGATGCGGCTTTGCGCGCCGCGAATCGACAGGCCGCGCCGCGCCGCGATCGCCCGGTCCGTCAGGCCGAGCGCGATGTCGATCAGGCTTTCATACTCGCCGTCGGTGATGCCCTCGAACCGGTCCTGGACGCGGTGCTGGATGCCGCGGATCTCGCGGTCGATGATGCAGTGGCCTTCGCTGAAGACACCGCGCAGCGCCGAGCGCATGCCCTCTTCGGTCGCCGATTTCAGCACATAGCCATAGACCGATCCCGGCGGCACGATGCGTGCGACGCCGCGCACATAGGCTTCGTCGGCGAAGTTCGACCAGAACAGGATATGTGTGCCGGCGCGGCGGCTCCAGATGGCGCGCGCCACCTCGATGCCGGTGGCCTTCGGCAGTTGGAGGTCGAGCACGACATGCGGCGGCTCGTGCGACGCGGCAAGGCTGATGGCGTTCTCGCCGTCGGCGGCCTCGATCACCTCGACATCGCCGGGCCACAATTGCTCGACCGTTCGCCGCGCGAAACCGCGGTGCAGGCCGTCATTCTCCGCAATCATGACCAGCATCACAATGCCTCCGCCACCGCCCGTTCAGTCGCCGCCGTTTGCCCGGGCTTCGGCGCCTCGCGGTCGATCTCGATGACGACCCGCGTGCCGCCCTTGCGGCTCGCCGGCTCGAAGCGCAGCCGCGCCCCGACCAGCGCCGCCCGCGTGTGCATGTGGCCGATGCCGCCCTGCGCGCCGGGATCGACCACGCCGCAACCGGCCCCGTCATCGCTCACGGCCACGCTGAATGTCGTCGCTGTCGATGCCAGCTGCACCTCGATGCGGCTTGGTCCGGCATGGCGCACGGCGTTGTTGATTGCTTCCTGCACGATCCGGTAGAGCGCCGTGCGCAGCGTTTCCGGCATGGTGTCGGCGCTGCCGTCGCTGCTGTCGGCTATGCGCACCGCGATCGGCGGCTTGGCCCTTGCGACGCTGCGGTTGAGATGCGCCTCGACGGCGTCGCGCAGGCCGAACAGCTCGAGCACGCTCGGCCGCATGTCGTCGACGATATGGCGCAGTTCCGCCAGGCAGCCCGCGACCTCCTGCTCGAGATCGGCAAGCTGCGCCGCCCGCGCCATACCCCGGCTGCGGAACGCCGACACCTGGCGCGCGATGCGGGCGAGGTCGCCAAGCGTCTGGTCGTGCAGGTCCATGGCCATGCGGCGGCGCTCGCGCTCCATGCCCTCGGTCAGTTGCGAGGCGCCGACCCTCAGCAGCTCCGCCCGGTTGCGCGCCTCGCTTTCGGCCAGCATGGCGCGGCGCGCCTCCTCGGTCTGGATCAGCGCGAAGATATAGGGCGCGATCAGGTCGGCGCATTGCTGGGCCACCGCCACGTCGGCCTGCGTGTAGCAGCCGGCCTCGTGGCGGCTGATGTTGAGCGCGCCGATGACGCCGCCGCGCGCCCGGAGCGGCACGATGATGCGGCTGCGCAGCTTGGCGGCGAAGATCGGTTCGTCGAACGCTCCCTCGAAATGGAAGCGGTCGTCGACCAGCGCGTTGTCGGACAGGAGGTAGGGCGTCTCGCCCCACAGCACGCGCCGGATCGGGCTGCCCGCCACCGGATGCTGCGCCAGCTCGCTCCAGCTGGTGTGGAATCCGGCCTCATAGCAGGCGTGCATGCGCCCATCGACCGCCAGCACCGCCAGATCGATATGGTCGTGCGGAATGAGCGTGCCGATCTCGATCGCCGTCGCCCGGAACGCCGAGCCTGGATCGATGTGTCCGGCCAGCGCCCGCGAGATCGCCAACAGCCGGTCGATCAGCTGGGGAGATACTTCCGACATGTCTCCTCCCTTGCCGCGCGGGCAATCCACGGGAAGGATCCGCCACCTGGACGGCTAATTCCTCGTCCGGATTTCCTCCCGCGGCCCTCCCTGGGAGCGAAATAGTGGACGCTTGCCGGCGCGGCTGTCAACGACAGCTGATGGGCGATGGGCCGATCAACTTGCGGTGCGATGATTGAAAAGCCTGCGGCTCCTGGTTTAGGAACGGCGGCAGGAGACCAATGCATGGCAGTGACGCCGACTGTTGCCCAGGGCGCTCCGGGAATCCCGGCGCGCTGGACGTCGAGTGCCAAGAGCGGCGTCGGCACCGCGCTTTCGCCCGCCAGCCGCGTCTGGTTCACCATCAGCCACGGCATATTGAACGAGCTCTACTACCCGCGCCTCGACAGTGCCTGCACGCGTGACCTCGGCCTGATCGTCACCGGCCCGAACGGCCATTTTTCTGAAGAGAAGCGCGACACCAAGCACACCATCGAAGCCTTCGAGGACGGCATTCCCGGTTACCGGCTGACCAACACCGCCGGCGACGGCGCTTACCGCATCGAAAAACAGATCATTACGGATCCGAAACGGCCAGTCCTGCTGCAGGAGCTCACCTTCGTCCCGCTGAAGGGCGCGCCCGGCGACTATCGCGTCTACGCATTGCTGGCTCCCCACCTCGTCAATGCCGGCATGGGCAACACCGCCTGGATCGGAGAGCACAAGGGCGCGCAGATGCTGTTTGCATCGGGCCGCGGGGTCTCCATTGCGCTCGCCGCTTCGCTGCCCTGGCGCGCCTGCGCGGCCGGCTATGTCGGCTTCTCCGACGGCTGGCAGCAGCTTCAGAAGCATGGCGTGCTCGACCCCGCATGCCAACGGGCGGAGGACGGCAATGTGGCGCTGGCCGGCGAGATCGGCTTCTCCGCCGGCAAGACCACGGCCTTGCTGGCGCTCGGTTTCGGCGCCTGGCCGCAAGAGGCCGCCGACATGGCCCTCGCCAGCCTGGAGCAGGGCTTCGATGCCGCAGCCGAGGCCTATGTCGCGAACTGGCGGAGATTTCAGGCAGGGCTGGAGAAGCTGGACAGGCGCGCAGCCTCGGGATTGAACACCTACCGCGTCAGCACGGCGGTGCTGGCCACGCACCTGTCGGTCGCCAGGCCGGGAGCCGCGGTCGCCAGCCTGTCGATTCCCTGGGGCTTCAGCAAGGGCGACGACGATCTTGGCGGCTATCATCTGATCTGGCCGCGCGACCTGGTCGAGACGGCGGGCGGTTTCCTCGCCGCCGGCGACGCCAGGCAGGCGCTGCAGATCCTGAGCTATCTGCGCTCCATCCAGCAGCCGGACGGCCATTGGCCGCAGAATGCCTGGTCCGACGGCACCGCCTATTGGCGCGGCATCCAGATGGACGAGTGCGCCTTTCCGCTGCTGCTTGCCGATGCCCTGCGCCGCGCCGGCCATCTTGCGCGCGCGGCGCTCGCCGATTTCCTGCCCATGATCGAGAGCGCGGCCTCCTATGTCGTGCGCAACGGTCCTGTCACCGGCGAGGATCGCTGGGAGGAGGACGCCGGCTACAGCCCGTTCACGCTTGCGGTCGAGATCGCGGCGCTGCTCGCCGCCGCGGACATGCTGGACGCGCTCGGCAAAAGTGAGCCGGCGAACTATTTGCGTGAGACCGCCGATTGCTGGAACGACCAGATCGAGCGCTGGACCTATGTCGGCGGCACGGACCTTTGCCTCCGCGAAGGCATCGACGGCTATTACGTGCGCATCGCGCCGCCCGACGAGGCCGGCGCCGCTTCGCCCAAGGACGGCTTTGTGCCGATCAAGAACCGACCGCCGGGCGACACCGAAAAGCCGGCCGACGCCATCATCAGTCCCGATGCGCTGGCGCTTGTCCGCTTCGGTCTGAGGGCGGCGCACGATCCGCGCATCCTGAATACGGTCAAGGCCATCGACGCCTCGCTGCGCTGCGACTTGCCGCAAGGGCCGGTCTGGTACCGCTACAGCGGCGACGGCTATGGCGAGCATGAGGACGGCGCACCCTTCGACGGCACCGGCAGAGGCCGGCCATGGCCGCTGCTCACCGGCGAGCGCGCCCACTATGAGCTGGCGGCGGGACGGCCCGAACAGGCCGCCGAATTGCTCGAGACCTTCGAGCGCTCGGCCGGCCTCGGCGGCCTTCTGCCCGAACAGGTCTGGGACGGGCCCGACATGCCGGCGCGCGAGTTGCACCTGGGTGCCCCGTCAGGCAGCGCCATGCCGCTGGTCTGGGCGCATTCCGAGCACATCAAGCTGCTGCGCTCGCTGCGCGACGGCGCCGTATTCGACATGCCGCCGCAAGGCGTCGAGCGTTACATCAAGGGCGAGATCATCTCGCTCTTCAGATCATGGCGCTTCAACAACAAGATCCGCTCTCTCCCCGCCGGCAAGGTGCTGCGCGTCGAACTCTCGGCGCCCGGCGTGGTGCACTGGAGCAGTGACAAATGGCTGACGGTACGGGATGACAGGACCACCCAAAACGCCTTCGGCGTCCATCTGGTGGATTTGCAGACAGCCGGTCTGCCGCCGGGATCGACCATCGTCTTCACTTTTTTCTGGCCCGACAGCCACCGTTGGGAGAATGTCGACTTCACTGTCGGCATCGATGCTCGATCATGATCCCGAACCAAAGGTCAGCGCAGCAAAAAGTGGGAAGCGGTTTTAGGACAAGATCATGATCAACGAGTATGGCCAGGAGCTTTCCTTTCCTCGAACGACTGGGTGACACCATGCAGATCGGAATGATGGGACTGGGCAGGATGGGCGCCAACATGGTGCGGCGCCTGATCCGCGACGGCCACGAATGCGTCGTCTACGACATCAACCCGGCGAGTGTTGCCGGCCTGGTCAAGGACGGCGCCATCGGCACGGCCTCGATGGAGGAGTTCATCGGCAAGCTCAGCAAGCCGCGCAGTGCCTGGCTGATGCTGCCGGCGGCGATCACCGGCAGGATCGTCGGTGAGGTGGCGGCGCTGATGGAACCCGGCGACATCGTCATCGACGGCGGCAATTCCTATTACCACGACGCGGTCGACCAGGCCGCCAAGCTCGCCGCCAAGGGCATCAACTTCGTCGATGTCGGCACCAGCGGCGGCGTCTGGGGCCTCGACCGCGGCTATTGCCTGATGATCGGCGGCCCCGACGAGGCGGTGCGTCATCTCGATCCGGTCTTCGCAACGCTGGCTCCCGGCGCCGACGCAGGCGCCAGTCCCCCGAAGGATGCCGGCACCGCGCCCTTCGGCTACCTGCATTGCGGCCCGAGCGGCGCCGGCCATTTCGTCAAGATGGTGCACAACGGCATCGAATACGGCGTCATGGCCGCCTATGCCGAGGGCATCAACATCCTGAAATCGGCGAATGCCGGCAAGCGGCCGCGGACGGCCGACGCCGAGACCAGTCCGCTGGAAAATCCGCAATATTACCAGTTCGACATCGACCTGCCCGCTGTCGCCGAGGTCTGGCGGCACGGCAGCGTCATCGGCTCCTGGCTGCTCGACTTGACGGCGGGCGCTCTGAAGAACGACCCGGGGCTTACACAGTTCGGCGGCCGCGTTTCCGATTCCGGCGAAGGCCGCTGGACGCTGAAGGCGGCGATCGACACCGGCGTGCCTGCGCCGGTGCTGTCCTCGGCGCTGTTCGACCGCTTTTCCTCGCAGGGCGAATCCGCCTTCGCTGACAAGCTTTTGTCCGCCATGCGCTACGCTTTCGGCGGCCATGTCGAGAAGCCGAAGGGCGGCGCATGAAGGGAGTGCAGAGGCGATGAGCCAGGAACGCTCCGACACGCTGGTGCTTTTCGGCGCCACCGGCGATCTCGCCCACAAGAAGATCTTTCCAGCGCTCTACCAGATGGTCGCCAAGGGGACGCTCACCGAGCCGGTGATCGGCGTCGCCTTCGACCCCTGGGAACTCGCCAAGCTGGTGGAGCGTGCCCGCGACGGCATCGCCAACACGCTTGGCAGCGTCGATGAGAAGGTCTTCGCCAAGCTCGCTTCGCTGCTGCGCTATGTCAGCGGCGATTACCGCGACGGCGCCACCTTCGAGAAGCTGAAAGCGACGCTCGGCTCTGCGCAGCGGCCGCTGCATTACATGGCGGTGCCGCCGAACATGTTCGAGACCGTGGTCCAGGGCCTGGAGCAGTCGGGCACCGCGCGTGGCGCGAGGCTGATGGTGGAAAAACCCTTCGGCCACGACCTGCAGTCGGCGCGCTGGCTGAACCGCGTGCTGCATCTGGTGTTCGACGAACAGTCGATCTTCCGCATCGACCACTATCTCGGCAAGGAAGCGATCCAGAACCTGCTCTATTTCCGCTTCGCCAATTCCTTCCTCGAGCCGATCTGGAACCGCAATTTCGTCGAAAGCGTGCAGATCACCATGGCCGAGGATTTCGGCGTCGAGGGACGCGGCCGCTTCTATGACGGCGTCGGCTGCATCCGCGACGTGATCGAGAACCACCTGCTCAACATTCTTTTGCTGCTTGCCATGGAGCCGCCGGTCGGCCGCTCGGCCGACGACCTGATCGACGAGAAGGTGCAGGTGCTACGCGCCATCCGCACCTTGACCAAGGCCGATGTCGTGCGCGGCCAGTTCGACGGCTATCTCGCGGAGCCGGGCGTGGCGCCCAACTCGCCGGTCGAGACCTTCGCCGCGGTGCGCTTCTTCGTCGACACCTGGCGCTGGCGGGACGTTCCCTTCTTTATCCGCGCCGGCAAGAACATGCCGGTGCACGCGACCGAAGTGATTGTGCGGCTGAAACGGCCGCCGCTCGACGTCTTCGATCCGATCGATCCGGACGATGCCAACTATGTCCGCTTCCGCATCGACCCGCAGGTGGCGATCTCGATCGGCGCCCAGCGCAAGCGGGCCGGCGACGACATGATCGGCGAGCAGGTGGAACTGACCGCGCTCGACGACAGCAAAGGCGACATGCCGCCCTACGAGCGGCTGATCGGCGACGCCATGAACGGCAACGGCCAGTTGTTCACCCGCCAGGACGCGGCCGAGCTTGCCTGGCGCATCGTCGGCCCGGTGCTTGGCGACACCACGCCGCCGCCGGTCTACGCGCCGAAGACCTGGGGGCCGGCCGATGCCATGAACGGCTTCGGCCCGCCCAATGGCTGGATCAATCCGTCGAATTGAGCGGAGGACGAGAAATGCCCAGGACGAGGACGCCGGCCCCGGCGAATAGCGGGCAGGTCGTGCTCACGATCGATGTCGGCGGCTCGCATGTGAAGATCCTCGCCAGCGGCGGCGGCGAGATGCGCCGCGCCGATTCCGGACCGGGCCTGACGCCGCGGCGGGTGGTCGCCTCGGTGAACGAACTCGCCGAGGGGCTGGACTATGACCTGATCGCGATGGGCTATCCTGGTCCGGTCAGGGACAACAAGCCTTCGCGCGATCCCTTCAATCTTGGCAAGGGCTGGGACGGCTTCGATTTTGGCGCCGCCTTCGGCAAGCCGGTAAAGGTCGTCAACGACGCGCTGATGCAGGCTATCGGCAGCTATGAAGGCGGGCGCATGCTGTTTTTGGGGCTCGGCACCGGGCTCGGCGCGGCGATGATCCTCGAGAATGTCGGCCAGCCGATGGAACTCGCCCACCTCCCCTATCGAAAGGGCGGCAGCTTCGAAGACTATGTCGGCGAACGCGGCCTGGACAAGCACGGCAAGAAGAAATGGCGCAAACATGTCTTCGACGTCGTCGACAGGCTTCGCGCCGCCCTGCAGCCAGACTACGTGGTCATTGGCGGCGGCAACGTCGACAAGCTCGACGAATTGCCGGCAAAATCCCGGCGCGGCGACAACACACGCGCGTTCGAAGGCGGATTTCGACTGTGGCGCGACAAGGCATTGATCGTCTGATCTGTGACGAATCAGTATAATTGTTCAAAATAACGTGTAATAGCGTCGCGCAACGTTGCATCATGCAGATTTGCCGACTAGGAAGTCGCCAGCCTGCAGCACCTCGCGCCATCCTGGACACGCGAGAACAAGTAGCGCTTCCACAATCGCGCCTTTCGAAAGTCGAGAACGATTTTCGCGGCGTTGCGGCACTGACGGAGGTATGACGTGGCCGAGGACGACACCAACAATCGCAAGGAAATCGACCTGCTCGGGCTGACCGCTCACATCGTGTCGGCCTATGTCGAGAAGAACCAGCTGCCCGCTGCCGGTCTGAGTGACCTCATCGCCAGCGTCAACGCCTCGCTGACCGCCCTCGGCAAGCCGTCGGCGCCGCCCGCGCCGCCGCCGACCCCCGCCGTCAATCCAAAACGATCGGTGACGCCGGACTACATCATCTGCCTCGAGGACGGGAAGAAGTTCAAATCGCTCAAGCGCCACATCGACGTCCATTTCGGACTGACGCCCGAGGCCTACCGAACCAAGTGGGGCCTGCCGGCCGACTATCCGATGGTCGCGCCGAACTATGCAGCGTCGCGCTCGGAGCTCGCCAAGTCCATCGGCCTCGGCCGCAAGGCAGCGGAACCCGAGCCGGTCAAGCCCGCCAGGGGCAGGAAAGCCAAGGCATCCGCCTGAGCCACTTCAGGGTCCGTGCAATTTTTTCTGGAGGCCTGCCGACGAGATCGGCAGGCCTTCGCGCTTTTGTGGCTTGGACACACCCGTGCCTCGGGAGGCAGATCGACGAGCTGGTAGTCATCTCGCGGCTCCCAGGGACTGGTCTGTTGCCTTGCGAACGACGACTCCGCCTTTCGTTGATCCAGCGCGGATTTTTTGCGCGCACGGCAGCACGAACTGGGCTAAAGGGTTCTGGCCGGACCAGCGCCCATCGTGGAAGTGCCCCGCCGGCCGATGCCATAACGGGGCCCTTGAACAATGACCGCCGAAGCTACTTCACCCGACCAGCGCTACGCCGCTTTCCGGCATAGACCTTTCCTCAGCTACTGGACGGCGCGCTTCCTCACCACTTTCGCGACCATGATCGTGTCCGTCGCCGTCGGCTGGCAGGTCTACGACCTGACGCGCAACCCCTTCGACCTCGGCATTGTCGGCATCGTCCAGTTCCTGCCGTCGCTGCTTCTGGTGCTGGCCACCGGCGTGGTCGCCGACCGCTTCGGCCGACGCCTGATCATGACACTGTCGTCGCTGGTCGAGGGTGCCTGCGCGCTGGCGCTTCTGTTCTTGACGCTCCGCGGCCTGACCAGCCCGCTACCGATCTTCGTCGTGCTCGCCATGTTCGGCATTGCCCGCGCCTTCTACGGGCCGGCTTCGTCCTCGCTGTTTGCCAATCTGGTGCCGCAGGAGGATTTCGCCAACGCGATCGCCTGGAACTCGTCCGCCTGGCAGACGGCGACCATCGTCGGCCCGGTCGCCGGCGGGCTGCTCTACGGCCTTTCGGCGGAAATCGCCTATGGCACCGCCACCATTCTGATGCTGGTGGCTGCCTTGCTCGTCTTCGCCATTCCCAAGCCCGCCCAGCAGACCGCCACCGACAAGCCGACGCTTGAGACGCTGTTTGCCGGCTTCCGCTACATCTGGAGTGAGAAGATCGTGCTCGGCGCCATCTCGCTAGACCTCTTCGCCGTGCTTCTATCCGGCGCCACAGCGCTGCTGCCGGTTTATGCGCGCGACATTCTCGAACTCGGCCCCTGGGGTCTCGGCCTGCTGCGCTCGGCGCCCGGGATCGGCGCCATCGCCGTGGCGGTCTGGCTCGCCGGCCATCCGCTCCGCGACCATGCCGGCAGGATCATGCTGGGCTTCGTCGCCTTGTACGGCGCTTCGATAGTGCTTTTCGGCCTCTCGACCATCACCTGGCTGTCGATCGTGTCGCTGGCCTTGCTCGGCGCCACCGACATGTTCAGCGTCTATATCCGCGAGACGCTGATCCAGCTCTGGACGCCGGATGAGGTGCGCGGACGCGTCAGCGCCGTCAACGGGGTCTTCGTCGGCGCCTCCAACGAGGTCGGCGAGTTCCGCGCCGGCACCATGGCGGCGCTAATCGGCACCGTGCCCGCAGTGGTCATCGGCGGCGTCGGCGCCATCGCCGTCGCCGGCCTCTGGGCCTGGCTGTTCCCGGCGCTGCGGCAGGTAAGGCACTTGAACAGCCGCAATTGATAAGCGCAGTTCTTCTCACTTGCTTCTGGCGCGGTAGACCCCGCCATCCCGTGCGAAAGGCGCTATATCTCGACAACTAGGCGGTGCTTTGGCGGCGGCCAGCCTAGCCAATAGGTACGGAACCCGAAACTCGTCCCTATTGCTTTCTTGGATCTTATTCACGGCGACCGAACTGACAGAGTAGTCTGGACAGGTTATGGAAGCCCCGAGATATCCACCCCATGCCACCGCTGCTGCGTAGATTCTGTATTGTGAACTGCCACGCGGCGTCGCATTGAGTAGACTTAGCATCTCTTGGCGGGGATTCGGAGTTCCAATATCGAAATCTAGAATTTCGGCGCTAAGGTCATCACACTCTATTCCAGGTATCCCACCGTCTTTAGCTCTCCAGGTGCTTTGAGCGTCGAGGTAGGTTTTTTGTACCAGAGCGAGATCTGAAGGGCTAAGGCTCCAAGTCAGATTTTTGTAGTAATTTTCAAATGCCTTAATATCTATCAGTGGAACCAAATTGCATTTGTCGTCAAATTCTTTGTGTAGCGTCAGCGCGTTCATCATGCTGCCGAGTATGTTGGCGCGAATCAACGAATCACGGCTGGCCACGTTGTGATAGACCTCTTTTGCCAGAAGGGTCGACGATGCTAGAGAAGTGAGAAACGACAACAAAAGGATGAGACGCACTTCGAGGCCCTTCCCGTGAACGTAGCCATTCTACGATGCAGCAAACCTAGTGAAGGACTGATCTCAAAACAATGTAGGGGCGAAACAGGGAGGTTCGAACTTACCCATTTCTTTTCATGGCAGGCAATTCGAGGTGATCGAGTGGGAACAACGCCTGCTCGCGCGAAAGGGGTGCGGCTCAACCCCGCCGATGTCTGGTTTCTGAGAGCGGACCGACCTCCGGAATGATCGATGTGAGGCGCAGACCCCTGTCGTTCGCGCCTCGGCCAATCAAGCTGCACCGTCGATGAACGAGTTAGAGGCGCGAGCAGATCTACTCCGAAAAACTCACGCTGACGCCCCGCTGCCGAAAATAGGCCTGCATCAATTTGCGCCCGGCGCGATTGTTCTGCGCCAACTTGGTCGGATCGAACACCGCCTGCTTTTTCCCCTCTCGTGCCAGCGCTGCCTTGAGTGTCGCGATATGGGCATCGATGTCGGCATTGTCCGCTCGGAGTGAGGCGTAGATATTTTCGATCGCCTCGGCCACGGTCAGTTCGCTCACAGCTGTCGTCCTTTGGTTGATTGGGCGGCCCCTTAGCACAGATTGCGGTTCCGTCGATACCGAACGAGGTCGGTGAATTCTGAGCCGGCACGTTGGCTGCGCTCATCGGCACTATTCCTGCCGTGGTGGTCGGCGGCTTCGGCGCCGTAGCGCTCGCAGGATTGTGGGTCCATCTATCCCCGGCGCAACGGCGGGGGCGGCATCTGAACAGCCGGAAATGAATGAGCGCCCGATCAAGCCGCAGGGATCCGACACTCAGGCCTAGTCAGCTTGCGCCGACAACGGCTGACATGGGGCCGCCTCCTGCCTGTCCGGTTTCGGGCGGCAGCATTAGGAAAGCGGACACAGTCGTTGCATGGCAAACCTGCAAAGCAGGCGAGCCTTCATGCCTTCAACCCTGACAGGGAACATGAGAGACTAGTCGTTCAGCTTTCCGCCACGGTGTCCGATCGTCATCTTGGATGCGTACATCGTCGGTGAACGTTTGCCTGGAAGGTTCGCCTCGAGGACGATCTGTTCGACAAAGCCTTGGTTCATCTCCAACTCCACACATTCGTCGAGCTTATCAACGAGCCAAACCGCGTAGCCTTCAGGTTCCTTCGCGTCAAATTCCGAATCGTCCGCTGGTATCTTGGGCTCCGGAAACGCCGGGATGATCATTATCTTGGGCTTTGGCAAATCGTAGGTATGTCCCTCATAGGCATAACCGACGATTATTCCGCACGATGTTTTCTGTTCTGGAGATGATCCGAGCATGAATGTACTTCCTACCGTGGAAAGGATCGCAGTTCCAAAATTCTTCAGGTCGATCTTGAAATGATAAGAGACTCTGATTGGTATTTCTGGGAATGGAATAATTCCATTTAATATATCTTGGCGGCCTTTGTTGCTGTTATATTTCTCCAACACGTCAAGTGCGTTGACACGTTGCTCGTCAGTGATGGATGCCCCAGGCGCGGTTTCGACATACATGCCGGTGTCCCCAAAGGGTGCTGGCGCACCGGGCACGCTGAGTCCAATTTCCGCCCCCAAGCCATAGAGCCTGACCTGTGTTGCGTTGTAAGCGCCTGATGGAAACGTTAGTGTCGGTCGGTGATAGTCGTCGCTCATGTTCCTCGCTCCTTTTTGCTGCATCCTTCAGTTCACAAGATCTCCCGCCAGCTGAAGTTCTCATCGAATTTTTCCGCGAGCATCGGCGCGACGCGATCGCTGGCGTCCACCACCAACGCCGCGGCCTTTTCGAACGACAGGTCATCCGCATCGAGGCGTGGCCATGCCTGAGCAAGTGCGAGAGCCACCTCGTCCCTTGCTCTGATCAGCATGCTCTTGAACATGAAGGGCCGAGCGTGGAAGGCGCGGGACGTGAAATCCGAGATGCGCTGCATGTCGGATTGGTCGAGACCCTTGATATCGATCCCCAGCAGCCGCTCGTCGGCCAAGCCCTCGTGCACCAATGCCGCGTGGTAGATGTCGACGATCGTGTCGAACACAGCTCCCGTGAACGGCCGTGACCTGTCATGGATTTCCGCCGTCACCTCCGACATACGGCGTGCGTTGCTGGCGAGGCGGATCTGCCGATCGCCAGTCAATTCGGCAATCCGGTTCAATTCATTGAGAACAAGCAGGTTGCCGTCGCAGTGCCGCAGCAGCCGGTCCATGCCGCTGTCGAAATTCAGGAAGGACAAGAGCGAGACCAGATCCGAGCAGGCTTCGTGGAACGGTCCGAAATCGCCTTGAGTCAGGGCGCCGGCTGGTGTCCCGAACAACGAAAACAAGATTGCGTGGCCGACCTCATGTGCGATCACATCAAAGTTGAGCGCATAGGGATACTTGCCTCCGTCGATGCCGCGCTCTCGGCCGAGTTCCAGATAGCCATAGCCCGATTGCGCGTTCTCCCAGTCGACGAAGGGGATGATTTCGAGCCGCTCGTACGTCTCGGCAAAATACCAGACAATCGGTTTGCCGAGGTAGCTTTCCCAGATGTCCAGCACGCGGCTGACCGAGGCGAAAGCGTGCGCAGAAAGGAACTGTCGCGAGGTTAGGGAAAGCTGATCGAAATGGCCGTCAAAGCCAGCCTCTGCAGGCGGAAAGATTTCCCCGACAAACGGTGGCAGATAAGGGTAGTCGTAAGGCTCCTTGTCGAGGAGCGGATCGCGAACGTAGATGCGGTGATCTTCCGGGCCGGAGCGGATCAGATCGGGTGGAGTTGAAATCCATACTGTTTCGGGTGTTCCGTAACCCGAAAGATGAGGGACCTGCGGGTAGACTAGGAACCGCGTTCCCAGAAACCGATCTTGCGCAACGACACGATCGACCGCGTCCAATTGCTTGGCCCCCTCTGACGCTAGCACGCTATCACGGCGCTTACGTTGCGTAAATCGCCGGCCGCCAAGAGGTCACGGCCTAGAGCGCCAGCCCCGCATCGTCCATATCCTTGGAAAAGGCGGAGGTTAGCTGCAATTCCGGCATGGGGTGTGCTTTTTCAAATGCTTGGTCCCGCAAAAGTTCGAGTGCCCGCAGGGCATCTTGCTTTTTTTGCTGGACGAAAGCCGCGCCGAGCTCCCTGCACAATCTCCCGACGTCGTCCTTGTCGTCGTGCGCATCCCGGACCATCCGTGCCAGGGTGCGTTCGCGAAAGTTGAAGGCCTGTGCCGCACTCTCGAGCCTCGCCTGCTGTTCGGGTGAAATCACGCCGCGCCGGCAAGCGGCGCGAAGGGTCCGGCGCAGGTCAATCAGCGCATGCGTCAATTGAGCGAAATTCACCTCGGCCGGTCCATGCAATACCGCTACTGCGTCGTCGGGTGCAAAGGCGAAGCGACGATACCATCGGTAGATAAGCCCGACGCCTTGCATATGGGGGAACAGCTCGGCTGCTCGAAGGGCACCCATGCTGGCCGCGCCGACGACATGGATGCCGCGGCTGAGAGCCCACAGGATTTCCTTGTGCCGAACCGCCGGCTCAGCCTGAAAACCGCCGTCTATGATAAGGATCGCACTCGGGTCGAAATGCTGCACGGCCGAAACGATCGAGCCTTGCACGGCGGGCGGAAGGCATACCGCATCGACGACCTTCAATGCGTCGGCATGGGACACGGTAGGGCCGGTGAAGACGAGTTTCGGGCGCATAATCTCTACCCCTGCAAAAGCGGCTGCAAGGCAGGAATGACGATCCTGACAACCGACAGGGCATCGAACGGTCGCGTTCGCACCCGGACCAGGTGAACCGCATCGAACCCTCTCTCTTCGAGAATTGCCAAGAGGACCGACAGCCCGTCCGACGCCGTGTTGAACCTCTGCTCGGTCACCGCGCGCAAATCCACGCTGCGCGGTCCATCGCGGAGGAGCCGGCGATGCGCTGCGATCATCTGCCGATCGGGGTATTTCGGATAGGACGCGCGTGTCAGGTCATCGCGTGCGCCCGAGATCGCCGCTAGACGGGCCTGGGCCGCTTCGTAGATGGCGTGCGCCGCCGCGCCGGCAAAACTGAAACCCGCAGCCGAGCCATCAGCCGGATGATCCAAATGGACGGTTTCCGTCGGTTCGTCTTCCAGCAGATGACACCACACCACCGGGATGCCCAACGGCGACAAAGCCTGCCAAAGGCCGACCAGCACGTTCTTGGCCGCCAAAGTTTCCAGGAGATCGCGGAGCGACGGATCATCGATCGTCTCGGGATCGATGCGTTGACGGTGGAAAAAACCGTGGGTCCGGTATGCCGTGGCGATCGCATCGCGTTCGATGCATTCAAGCATGCCATGAACGATGGCATCCGGCTCCTCGAAGCCTGCCGCCAAACCGCTCGTCGATGCCGCGAAAATGCCGTCGTGGGGCAGGGACGGCAACACATACGCGGTGTGCGCGAGCTCGAACGGGACCAGGTCGCGGCTGCCGGTAAGAAGATTATCCGCGGCTACCCACGCCGTGTCCCTACCGCGCCATCCGGGCGCGGCGCCCCCCTGGAGATGCCTTTCGAAACGACCGGGCGGGATGCGCAATTGATCGGCGGAGCCGACGACTATGTCGAAATTCGCCACCTGCTCTGCAAAGAAGGTCTCGGCCGATTCCAGCATGGCCGATATCGCGGCTTGCGCCAGCGTGGCGCCCTTGCCTTGCGCGACCGCGTTGGAGAGCGAGAAAGGTCTTGTCACCTGCACGACCGGGATCCCGAGTTGGTCGAGTCCGGTAATGTCGGCGATCCGCGTAATGCCAAGGCCTCCGCGCATCTTCATCAGCCTCGCCAGCGCCTCGTCGGGCGGCGGACCGAGGCGTTTGTATCGCTCCAGCATAGCGGATGCTCTTGCAGGGTCAGCTAGCGCCGAACAGCCGGTTCGGGATTGACGATCAGCGAGGCGCCCGGCTCGAGAGCGGATTTCGCACGTTCGACCCGATCGCGATAGCGTGACGACAGTTCAGGTGACAGGCCTGATGATTGAAGGCTTTCGTATGTACTGACGAGGAAAGGCACGGCGCCTTGCTCCGCGGCTATGGCGATGCTCTTTTCGAGGGCAGCGACTACGTTCGCGTTCGCATCGCCCTGGAGAAGGAGTAGCTCCGCTCTTCGCCTGTAGAGTTCTGCCAGCCAGAAGCGGCTGCCGCCGGCCTTGGCCTGCGCCACGGCCGAGTCCAGCAGAGCGAGCGCCTCATCGACCTCGGCAGTTCTTGTCAAAAGCTCCGCCAGCATGCCGCAATAGACCGGTTCGTCCTCAGGCGTCTGGAACTCCCCATGGAGGCCGAGGCCCTGCCGCATTTTATCCCTGCCGCCCTCGACCTGGCCGGCGTTGCCGTCGCACCAGCCTTCGAAGATCTGCACTGCGGCGGCGAGGGCGGGCATATGATGACGCCCGGTCAAGTGGCGCAGATCCGCTATCACGCTTCGCAGCATCGAAAAATCGCGGCGATAGCAATGCAGCATCGCCTCGTTGAGGTAGGCATGCGCTATGCTGCTGGCATGTCCGGTTTGCTGCGCCCAGCTCCTAGCTTCCGACATCGAATGGAGCGCGCTTGCCGGCTTTCCGACGAACCACATTGACAAGGCGCGGTGGGCGAGCCCGCAGACCCTCGCATCATGCCCGCCGAACAACGCAGCATGGGCTTTGCCCTGGCCGTGCTCATAGAGCGACAGTCCGGCGTCGACGGCCGCGATGCAGCGGTCGTGGCGGCCAAGATTGAAGTCGATTGCCCACACGCAATGCCTGGCCTGGAGTTGCACTTCGGCATCCTCGACATCCCTGAGATCGCTGAGCACGACCTCCGCGCGCTCGCCGTCCATGACGGTATCCGTAAACCACCAGCCCCAGTAGATCGGGAACCACTTGGCCCGCTCGGCCACCGGCCGCCGCCGGGCGATCACCACGCCGTCCTCGTATAATTTGCGGGCGGGCGCCGAGTTCGGACCTTCGACAGCGGTCAGGATGGGACCGAGCACGATCATTGCCGATAGCCGCAGCGCGTCTCGCGTGTCGGCTGCCGCAACGCGCCCGCAGAGCGCCAATGCATGCTCTAGTATCTGCCTCGCTTCCGCCATCGCCGAGCGGGACGAGCTTTCCGTGCCTGCGATCACGAACTGAGCGATCGCGTCCTCCAGAAGGCCTGCGCGCTCTGCATGCTCGGCGACCTCGGCGGTGCCCAGCCACCCGGCCAGGTTTCGATTGCGGCTCACCGCGGCAAACAGGCGGCGATGCAAGGCCTGCCGTCTCTTGCGCAGCGTTGCGTTGTAGATCGTCTCCTGGATAAGCGCATGGCGCACGCCGTAGACCGGAGCGCCGGAAGGCCGCACACGGATCAGGAACCCGGCCTCACTCAGCAAATCCAGCGCGTTTGCGATGATTTCGTCGTCGAGCTCCGGCAACAGCGCGTGCAGCAATTCCTGATTGAAGCGATTGCCCGCGACGGCCGCAGCGCGCGCGACTTCGCGTGCCGGCCCCAGCGTTTCGAGCCTGGCCTCGATCACGCTTTCGAACACCGAGGCATGACTGCGCGTCTCGGTCTGCGCCAGCCGATCCGTTGCTGAGGCCGCGTTCTCGGTCATCCACTGGCAGATTTCTTCGATGAACAGCGGGACGCCTCCGGTCACGCGTTCCACCACGTCGAGCAATTCCGAGGAAGTTGACGGCTTGCCTTGCGGCCACATGGCCGCGATCGCCAGCCGCGTTTGCTCGCGATTGAGCGGATTTAGCGAGATATGCCTTGGATTCGATGCTGCCAGCCAGCTCCCGGATTCAGGGCGCGTGGTCGCGATGACAAGCGCCCGGAAGTGACGGGCCGCCTGTGCGAGTTCAGCCAACAATTGTCTCGACGTCAGATCGATCCAATGGATGTCCTCGACCACCAGGATAATCGGCCCGCTGGCGCACAGGGCTTCGAGCGCGTGGCGAACCGCCCAATTGGCTTTCGCGCGCATCGCCTCGGCGTCGATCTCCTTGAGCATCGGATCGGCTCCCGCTGCGCCGAGCAGGAACGAAAAGATATCGATGATTTCAGGATCGCGGACGTCATTATCGCGGAATGCTTCCGCCACGGCGGCAGCGCTCAGCTGTCCTTCGTTGCCGGCGAGATCGCCGCGTACGTTCTGCAGCAGCGGATGCAGCGCCGAGCGCGAGCCGGCGGGCGTGCACTGGAAGAACAGCAGTTTCGCGCGCTGGTGACGCGTGCGCCGGCGCACTTCGTGAAGAATGCGCGACTTGCCGATCCCCGCCTCGCCCTCGATCACCACCACGCCGCCGTTTCCCGCAATGGCGCTGTCCCATGCTTCGGCGATCGTGGCGAGCTCGGCCTCGCGATCGATGAGCGGACTGCTCAGCCGCCCGAAGGCGAAGAAGCGGTCGACCTCGCGCTTGTGACTGAGCGCGCGCCAGACCAGCTCCGGCTCGGCAAACCCCTTGATCGCATGGGCGCCCCTAAAGCTGAACACATGCGACCGTCGCGCCAGGTTGCGCGTCGCGTCCGAGACCACCACCGTGTCCGGCTGCGCGATGGCCTGGAGCCGCGTGGCCATCGCGAAGGCCGGCCCGGTGACATTGTCGTGACCGGTATCGGCGTCACCCTTGTGGATCAGGGTCATCGATGTCGCGATTCCGACTCGGACATGCAAATCGGCGCGGCCTTTGTCCGAGCCGACGTGCCTGCAGGCGTCGATGATTTCGAGCCCTGCCCGGATCGCCAGCGATGCCGCGTCCTTGGCGTCTATTTCGGCAGGAAACAAAGCAACGCCGCCATCGCCGACCTCAACCTGGACGGCACCCGAGCATGACGCGACTGCCTGTCTCGTCGCCCGCTGGAAGGCTGATATCAGTTCCTCGAACTCTTCGATGTCCAGGATAGCAAGAAGGTCAGTCGATCCGACCAGGTCGTAGCAAAGCGCGGTCAGGATTCGACGCTCATGCCGGGCTTCGGACGGATTGTTGCCGTTGCCGCCCAGAAAACCTGTTGCCACCGGCGCCGCCGGCAACGCGACCGGACTCCTCTCCGACATGCTGCGAATTCCTCGCCGAGTGCAGTGACGGCAATATTAGCAAAGTGCGATGCTGTCCACAAAACACTTGATCGGTGGCAAGGGCTGGAAAAAGCCGATGCTGACATCGTTATGAGAGAGATCCTCACGGCGCAAACTCTCCTTGGCGTTGACACCAGCTGTGACCGCTTTTGGTGGGCGGTCGGGATGACTTTGATGACCGAGATAAGGCGCAAAGCGGTCGTGCACGCCTCGGCAGACGTAAGCCATCTTCGGTCAAAACCGACCGTTCAGACTTTGGCTCTATCCCACCGCCGGCTTGCCAAAGATCAGGCCCAAAAATTCACCCAGCCAGCGCTTCAGATGCATGTCCCAGATCAGCCGGCCGCCGAGATGGTCGCGGCCGGGCTGCGCGCCGGGCAGCTCGAAACGATGCGCGCCGCGCACCACCCAGCGCTGCATCATCAGCCGTGTCAGCTCGCCGTGAAACTGGATGCCCCAGGCATTGTCGCCATAGCGAAAAGCCTGGTTGGGATAGGTTTCGGCGGTCGCGAGCAGCGTCGCGTCCTTCGGCAGCGAAAAGCCCTCGCGATGAAACTGGTAGACCATCTCCGGCCAGTGCAGCAGCTGCTTGCCGGCGTCTGTCGCCTTGAGCGGATACCAGCCGATCTCGACCAGGCCCTCGCCATGGCCCTCGACCTTGCCGCCGAGATGATTGGCCAGCATCTGCGCGCCAAGGCAGATGCCGAGGAAGGGCCGATTTTCCTTGAGCGGGATTTTCAGCCAGTCGGTCTCGCGGCGAACGAACTCGTCCCCGTCATTGGCGCTCATCGGCCCGCCGAAGACGACCGCGCCGGCATGGCCGTCCAGAGTGCCGGGCAATTCGTCGCCGAGCGGCGGCCGGCGGATGTCGAGGTCGAAACCTTCTTCCAGAAGCATGTGGCCGACGCGGCCCGGACTCGAGGTCTCCTGATGCAGCACGATCAGGACTTTCGGTCTCCGGGCAGGTGGCATGGAGGGAGGGCGCCCGCTTATTCGTCGCTCGATGTGCCGCGCGCGCCCGGCGCCTCGGCTGCCGCCTGCTGCCTCGCCTCGATGCGATCGCGGCGCTCGACACCGATCAGTTCGGCAACACGCCAGACCGTGTTGTCCTCAAGCTCATGCAGTTCGCCGTCGGCATAGACGATTTCCCACATCAGCCCGACAAAAGCCTTGCGCGCATCGGCGTCGAGATGCCGCTTGAGCACGCTGGTGAAAGCATAGAGGTCGATCGCCTCGTTGTCGGCGCGCTCGCCCGCGGCCGCCAGCGCGTCGAGTTCCGCGCCGCTGACCGAATAGGTCTCGGCCAGCACCGTCTTGAACTTTTCCCATTCGACATCCTGGCGCACGCCGTCGGCACTCATCACATGGTAGAGCAGGGCCGAGGCCGCCACGCGCGGATCGTCGGCGCTCGGCTTGCTCCCGCCGCCGGCAACAGGCAGGTCCCTCAGGAACGACAGCACCCGTTCGAACATCTAGATCATTCCCTTCGGCCGGATGTTGCCCGAACCTCAAAACAAACGAAACCGGCGCGGCGATTTTTCCGCTTCGTCTTCGGGCGTGACACCCGGGTCGTCCGGCAGCCGCGGCAGCTCGGACGCCTGTTCGACGGCTTCGGTTTCGTCCTCCGGCGCCGCCGTGACGTCCTTCTCGCCATCGGCCGAGGTTGCGACCGGCTGTTTCTCGTCCGGAGCAAGGTCGATTGGCCGCTCCTCGACCGGCACGGACGGCGCGGAAACGGCAATCGCCGGCATCGCGGCGTCCTCATGACTGTCGATCAGCTGCCCGAGCCGCTCCATCGGCGCGCGCCAGGTGAAGGCGTCGAGCTTGCCGGTCACCGGCGACACCGGCGCCCAGCGTTCGGAAACCACCCCATCGGCAACCCAGGCCGGATCGCGCGGCGCACGCACCGCCTTCGACAGCAACTGCCGTACCTTGCCCTGGTCGCCGGTCTCCGCCTCCTCGATGTCGGCGAGCAGCAGATAGGCGCCCTCGCGGCGATCGATGCGGATCGCGGCCTCCGCCTCGCGCCGGGCGGTGGCGAAGTCCTGCGCCTCGAGCGCGGCGCGCGCCACCGCCATCGACGACTCGGCATGGTTCCGCTTCATCTCCTGCAGCTTCTTTGCCCGGTTCAAGCGATCGAGCACCGCGTCGCCGGGTCTTGCATGGGTGTAGAGCTCGGCGATGTCCGGATGCGGCTCGGCCCTCCAGGCGGCCTCCAGGATCCTGGCGCCCTTGCGCACGTCGTTCTGCTTGAGCAGCAGATTGGCCGCGATGACCGCGGCGGGCACGAAATCAGGCGCCAGCCTGTTGGCTTCGACGGCGGCAGTCCTCGCGGCATTCGGATCGCTGTCGACGAGCGCCTGCGCCTTGGCGGTGAGCAGCACGGCGCGGCGCCGGTTGGCCGCGTCGCGCTCGATCTGCCTTGTCGATTTCTGCGCCTCGACCAGCTTCAGCGCGCCGTCCCAGTCGCCGCGCTCGGTCAGCTCCTCGAGCGTCGATTCCGCCGCCCAGGCGAGCTGCGGCGCCACGGCAGCGGCGCGGCCGGCATAGTGGCGCGCTGCGTTGCGGTCGCCCAGCCGTTCGGCCTCGAGATAAAGTCCGCGCAGCCCGAGCAGCCGCATCTCCGGATCGTCGAGCATGCGCTCGAACTTCTCGCGCGCGCCCTCATGGTCGCCTTCGAGCAGCGAGGCCTGCGCGTCGAGCAGGTTGATCAGCGGCTCCTGATCGGATCGGATCAGTTTGGCCGCTTCCTTGGTCTTCTTCCGAGCCAGCGCCCCATCGCCGGCGCCGGCAGCGATCATGCCGGTCGACAGCGCCTGGTAGCCGCGGTCGCGGCGTCGCACCCGGAAATAGCGCGAGATCGTGTAGGGACTGTTCCACAGCGATTTGAGCAGCCACCAGACGATCATCACCGCGGCGACGACGGCGACGATCGCCACCGCCGCCACCATCAGCGAGACCGTGTAATTATAGCCGTTGAAGGTGATGAGCATCTCGCCCGGGCGATCGGCCAGCCAGGCAAAGCCAAGCCCGAGCGCGAAGACGACGGCGAGAAAGATGAGCATGCGAATCATCTATCGGTCCTCACGCCTTCATCGCGCCGGCAATCAGCGCATCGAGCTGCTTTTCGACCTCGAGCCGTGCCTTGAGTTTGCTCGCAAAATCGGCGCCCGCCGTCTTCGCCGTGTCCGGCAGGGTATCGTATTCGCTGAGTGCCTTGGCGTAGTCGCCCTGGTTCACCGCGACTTCGATCCGCGCCACGGTTTCGGGGACGCCCTTGCCTTCGACGGCGCCCACCGGCCGCACCTTGACCAGCGATTTCGCGCTCGACACCAGGCTCTGGAAGAGGCCGGCATCCGGGTCGACCGGCGTCGCCGCCTCGACCATGGCGCTGGCGGCCGCATCGACTTCCGAGGCGATCGTGGCCCGGGTCGGCACGCCCTTCTCGGCATAGGACCGCAGGGCCGCGATCTCGGGAGCATCGGGCGCGATGGCCGCGAAGGTGTCGAGCTCGGTTGCGAATGGCGCGCCGCGATCGAGTGCCGCCTTCAGCGCCGAGGCTGCGATGGCGAGCGCGATCTTCGGCTGCGAGGCCTGCGCCTCGACCTTGCCCGAGAGCTGCGACACCGATTGCTCCAGCGCCGCGATCCGGCCTTCCTCGGCCTTGGCCGCCTCGCCGGCGGACTTCACCAGCGCATCGAGCCCGGCAATCTTCTCGTTGAGCGGTCCGAGATCGGCAGGGGCGGCGTTGCCGGCCTTCTGCAAATCGGCAACGGCCGTATCGATCTGGCCGACCTTGTCGCTGAGCGTCTTGAGCGCCGTACCGTCGCTGCCCTGTCCGGCCGAGGATTTGAGCGACGCGACATCCGACTTCATCTGCTCCAATGCCGATGCCAGGTCATCGACCTTGGCGGAAGCGCCGCTGTCGCCCGCTTGCTTCAGCGCCGCGACCTCGCTTTTCAGCGAAGCGATCTCGCCATTGACGCTGTCGAGCGGGGCTCCGCCGGAAACCGGCGCGCCGAGCAGGCCGACCGCCTGCAGCAGGCCGGCCCCGGCCAGCGCAATGACGCCACCGACAATCCCCGCAGCTATGGTGCCGACGCCGCGCCGGGGCGGCGTGGCGATGCGCTCGTCGCTCCGTGGCTCACTGGCCCTCGGCGCCGCGGTGCCAGAGCTGGTCTTGGCCGTCGACGCGTCCTCGAAATCGTAGTCGGACCGCTTCGCCTCGCTCTCGGCTGCGTCGGAGCCGCCGGGATAGGGCGCATCCGCCTCGTCCTTGCTCTTGGCCTCGGCCTCGGTGTTTCCGGCTCGCGCCGCATCGGCGTGTTCCCACGGCTCGATGTCGGCCTGCTCGGCATGCATGGGCTCTTCCGGAGCTTCCGGCTGCGAGGCGGCGGCGGCTTCTTCGGCCTTGGCCTCATCGGTGCGCGCCAGATCAGGCCCGGAGTTGGCGGCATCCTCGTCGCTGATTCGCGATACGGCGCCGGGCTCGAGCTCGATCGTCACCGGCTCGCGGCGGCTCTTCGAATGTCGCACCTTCGGCGTCTTGACCATGCTTGGGCTCCGCGAATTGGCTTGAGGATGGTTCAAAGGATCTAGAGCTCAAGGATGCTCTAGCACATCACCCAGCGGTGAAAAGGGGCGGTGTGATGACGCGGCCTAGCGCGAAAGCGACAAAAGCCTGAGCAGCGCGTCCTCGTCGGGCTGCGGCGCGATATGGATTCTGCCCTCGGCGATCCCGTCCAATGCTCCGCCAACGCGCGCGGACAGCGCGAAAAACGCTGCCTTTTCAAAAACCCCGCGCAAAGCGGGCCGGCGCGCCAGACGGCTCAATGCCGCAGCCGCATTTGCCGAATAGAGCAGCACCATATCGGGCGACCAGCCCGAAAGACGCGCCTGTATCTCTTCGTCGGTATAACTCAATTGCGCCGTGTCATACGTCTCCATGGCATGGACCTGCACGCCGGCAGCGGCGAGCCGCTCCTCGAAGACCGGAAACCGAACACGGCCGCACAGATAGACGATCGCCTTGCCGGCAAGATCGCTGCCGATAGCGGCGGCCAGCGCCTCGGCGTCGCCCGCCGCTTCGCTGACAGACGAAAATCCCGCCGTCCGGCAGGCTTCGGCCGTTCTTTTCCCGACCGCATGGCAAGGCAGGGCTGCGAGCGCCGCGATCAGTTCCTTCGGGGCGTGGCGAACCGCATTGGCGCTGGTGACGGCAACCGCTGCGGCGCCGCGCACGACGTCAGCCTCGACCGGCAATGCCCTGGTTGTGGTCAAAGGCAGCAGGACCGGCTGAAATCCCTGTGCTTCCAGCCGCCGCGCCGTGCGCGAGGCGCCCGGTTCCGGCCTCGTCACCAGGACGCCGACCATGCTCAGGCCCAGCCGTCGAAGAATTTGGCGCCCGCCCTGGCGCGCACTGTCCGCGCGGCCTCCGCTCCAATTTCCGCCGCAGCCGTCGCCTGGCCGTCCAGCCTGACATCATGCGATTCCCTGCCGTCGGGCGAGATGATCAGCCCGGCGAAGGTCAGCATTTCCCCCGAGACGGTGGCATGGCCGGCGATCGGCGTGCGGCAGGAGCCGTCGAGCGCGGCAAGGAAGGCACGCTCGCAGGCCAGCGCCTGCCCGGTCGGCGCATGGCGTATAGCCGCCAGCATTCTATCCACCGCGCTGTCACCGATCCGGCTTTCGATACCGATCGCGCCCTGCCCCGGCGCCGGCGGAAATGCCTCCAGCGACATCAGATCGGTGATGACATTGTCGAGCCCGAGCCGCTTCAGCCCGGCATAGGCGAGGATGGTGCCGTCGGCGACGCCTTCGTCGAGCTTTCGCAATCTGGTCTGCACATTGCCGCGGAACATCACCACCTCGAGATCGGGCCGCATGCGCCGGATGAGCGCCTGGCGCCTCAGTGAGGACGAGCCGACCCTGGCGCCATGCGGCAGGTCGGCGATCCGCTGCGCCGCCTTGCCGATGAAGGCGTCGCGCGCATCCTCGCGCGGCAGGAAGGCGGAGAGCTCCAGCCCTTCGGGGAGCACGGTCGGCATGTCCTTGGACGAATGCACGGCGATGTCGATGCGGCGGTCGAGCAGCGCCTCCTCGATCTCCTTGGTGAACAGCCCCTTGCCGCCGGCTTCCGACAGCGGCCGGTCCTGGATGCGGTCGCCGCTCGTCGATATGACCACCACTTCGAAGGCCTGCTCCGGAAGGCCGTGCGCCTCCATCAGCCGCGCTCGCGTCTCATGCGCCTGGGCCAGCGCCAACGGGCTGCCGCGGGTTCCGATTTTCAAGGTTGTTTGCATGGCGCGCAGTCCGTGATAACCCCCGGCAAACTGAGGTCTGCCGAGATTCAGGTCAGGCCGGGTCGAAAATGCAGGGTTCTGGGAACAGGAGCGGAGCGTACGTGAAGTACGTGAGCACCGGAAGCCCAGGAACCCGCCATTTGCAGGCCGGCATCACCTGAATATCGATAGACCTCCGGCGACACAATCTTCGAGGACAGCGACGAATTGATCCGCGTTCTGGGCATTGAGACGAGTTGCGACGAGACGGCGGCCAGCGTGGTGGCGCTCGACAGCGGCTCCGCGCCCGAAATTCTGTCCAACATCGTGCTGAGCCAGATCGAGGAACATGCCGCCTTCGGCGGCGTCGTGCCGGAAATCGCGGCGCGTGCCCATGTCGAGGCGCTGGACGGCATCGTCGAGGCAGCTCTTGCCGATTCGGCCGTGTCGCTCGACGAGGTCGATGCGATTGCCGCCACCGCCGGGCCGGGTCTCGTCGGCGGGCTGATCGTCGGCTTGATGACGGCAAAGGCGATCGCCGCCGCCGCCAACAAGCCGCTGATCGCCATCAATCACCTGGAGGGCCACGCGCTGACAGCGCGACTGACCGACGGGCTCGAGTTCCCCTACCTGCTGCTGCTCGTCTCCGGCGGCCATACCCAGATCGTCGCGGTGCGCGGCGTCGGCGACTACCAGCGTTGGGCGACGACCATCGACGATGCGCTCGGCGAAGCATTCGACAAGACCGCCAAGATGCTCGGCCTGCCTTATCCAGGCGGGCCTAATGTCGAGAAGACGGCCGCCACCGGCGACGCCAGCCGCTTTGCCTTTCCACGCCCGATGAAAGGCTCGGCGCAGCCGGACTTCTCTTTCTCCGGGCTGAAGACCGCCGTGCGCCAGGCAGCAACTGCGATCGCGCCGCTCAGCGACCAGGATGTCGCCGACATCTGCGCCTCCTTCCAGGCGGCGGTGGCGGACGCGCTGGGCGATCGTGTCGCACGGGCGCTTGCTCGCTTCGGCCAGGAATTTCCCGGTTTGCAGAATCCGGCCCTGGTCGTCGCCGGCGGCGTCGCCGCCAACCGCACGATCAAGGCGACGCTGGAGACGCTCTGTTCGGAAGCCGGCTTCGCCTTTGTCGCACCACCGCAAAAACTCTGCACTGACAATGCGGCGATGATCGCCTGGGCCGGCATCGAGCGGCTGCGCGCCGGGATGGCCGGCGACAATGCCGCCGACTTCGTGCCGCGCTCGCGCTGGCCGCTGGACAGCATTTCAACTCCTTTGGTCGGCTCGGGCCGGCGTGGTGCCAAGGCATGAGCAAGAAGGCCACGAGCGGCAACAGGCAAGCCAGCGGCTGGCGCGTTGCGGTGCTGGGCGGCGGCGCCTGGGGCACGGCGCTGGCGCTCGCCATGCTGCGCGCCGGCCATGACGTGCGGCTCTACGCCCGCGACGCGGAAACCGTCGCCGCGATTCGGCGCGGCGAGAACCCGCGCTATCTGCCCGGCATCGTGATCGACCCCGGCATCGCCGCGACGACCGATCTTGCCACCGCGCTGGACAATGCCAATTGCGTGCTGGCGGTGACCCCGGCGCAATCGCTGCGCGCGGTGCTGGCCGCTGCACGCGATCACGTTCCTGGAGGCGCGCCGCTGGTGCTCTGCGCCAAGGGCATCGAACGCGCCACCGGCGCGCTGCTGTCGGCGATCGTCGAGGAGAGCCTGCCCGGGAACCCCGTCGCAGCGCTGTCCGGTCCGAGCTTTGCCAGTGACGTCGCACGCGGCCTGCCGACGGCCGTGGTGGTTGCCGCCCGCCAGGCAGAATTGGCGGCGCAGCTTGCCGTGCGCTTTTCGGCCGAAAACCTGCGCTGCTATTCCAGCGAAGACCTGATTGGCGTCGAGATCGGCGGCGCGCTGAAGAATGTCTTCGCCATCGCAGCGGGCGCCGTCACCGGCGCCGGGCTCGGCGCCAGCGCCCAGGCCGCCATGGTGACACGCGGTTTCGTCGAGCTGCGCCGCATCGGCGCCGCCTTCGGCGCGAAGGCGGAAACGCTGATGGGCCTTTCCGGTCTCGGCGACCTGCTGCTCACCTGCTCCTCGGCGCAATCGCGCAACTTCGCCTATGGACTGGCACTCGGACAGGGCAAGCCTCTTGCCGGCCTGCCGCTCGCCGAAGGCGTGCCCACGGCGGGCATCGCCGCCCGCATCGCCGCCGAGCGGCAGATCGAGGCTCCGATCATTTCCGCCGTCGCCGCCATCCTCGACGGCAAAGTGACCATCGACCAGGCCGTCACCGCGCTGATGACGCGACCGCTCAAAACCGAAACCGACATCTGAACAAGCGGAGCTTGAAGACATGCTGTTTGCGTTGATTTGCAAGGATAAGCCAGGCAGCCTGCAGCTGCGTATCGACACGCGACCGGCGCACGCGGCCTTCCTGGAGGGTCTGATCAGCGAAGGCAGGCTTGCCTTTGCCGGCCCTTTCCTCGACGCCGACGGCAAGCCCGACGGCAGCCTTGTGATGATCGAGGCCCCGGACATGGCCGGCGCGCAAGCCTTGGCCGCCGCCGATCCCTATGCCAAGGCCGGCCTCTTCGAAAGCGTCGAAATCCGTGCCTGGAACTGGGTCTTCCAGAAGCCCGTCTCCCCGTAGGGACGACGCGAGGGTAAGGATAAGACGATGCAACGCTGTGCGTGACGATCCGGCAATGGCAACGGGATAAAGTGGGATGAACTACTGGCTGTTCAAGTCCGAACCCTCGGTCTTTTCCTTCGAGGCCCTGAAAGCCAAGGGCAAGGCCGGCACGCAGTGGGACGGCGTGCGCAACTATGCCGCGCGCAACAACATGAAGGCCATGCAGATCGGCGATCTCGGCTTCTTCTATCACTCCAACGAGGGGCTCAACATCGTCGGCATCGCCGAGGTCTGCGCGCTTGCGCATCCCGACAGCACGACCGACGACCCGCGCTGGGAATGCGTCGATATCCGCGCTTTCAAGGACGTGCCGAAGCCGGTGACGCTGGAACAGGTCAAGGCCAATCCGAAGCTTGCCGAGATGGCGCTGGTCCGGCTTGGGCGGCTCTCCGTGCAGCCGGTGACGCCGGACGAATGGAAAGAGGTCTGCCGCATGGCTGATCTCAACCCGGCCCCGTGAAGAGGCTCACGCCCAAGACCGCGAAGAAATTCATCCTCGACAACACGGCGCTGCTGGCGCCGCCGCATGTGCCGGAAGTGCTGCTGAACCTGGCTGATGAGGCGCATGATCTATGGCTGCGCACTGAGGAGGAACTGGCCGAGATCGGCCTGCCGCCGCCCTTCTGGGCCTTCGCCTGGGCCGGCGGCCAGGGCCTTGCCCGCTATGTCCTCGACCATCCGGCAACAGTCCGCGGCAAGCGCGTGCTTGATTTCGCCTCCGGCTCAGGCCTGGTCGCCATCGCTGCGCTGAAGGCCGGCGCGCGGCAAGTCATCGCGGCCGATATCGATCCTTTCTGCGAGACGGCGATTGCCATCAATCTCGAAGCCAACGGACTGGAGGCAAAATTCCTGGGCGTCGACTGCGTCGGCGCGGACGACGACTGGGATGTCGTACTTGCCGGCGACGTCTTCTACGACAAGGCCTTCGCCGATCGGCTGACGCCGTGGTTCGCGAGCTTGGCCGCGCGCGGTGCCGACATCCTCATCGGCGATCCCGGCCGCGCCTATCTGCCGAGGACAGGATTGCAGTCGCTTGCCGTCTATCAGGTGCCGGTGACGCGCGTGCTGGAGGACGCGGAAGTCAAGCGCACCACCGTCTGGCGATGGGGTTCGGCCGTTCCCGCTTGACGCCGCCGGCGAACAGGGATTCCCTCTGCCGAGTCGATATCACGCATCGTTGTCTCCGCAATCCAGCTTTGAGCGACATGCGTTCGGAGGGGACCATGGATTTTTCAACCGTGAACTGGCTGGCGGTGATCGTCGCCGCCGTCGCAGCATGGCTGTTCGGCGCCGCCTGGTACATGGGTTTGAGCAAGCCGTGGCTGAAAGCGGCGAAGCTCGATCCGGCCGCCATGAGGCGCTCGTTCGCTCCGTTCATCATAAGCTTCATCGCCGAGTTGATCATGGCCTTGATCATGACGCTGGTGATCGGCGCCATCACCGGCGGCGAGCCCAACCCGGTTGCCGGAGTGATCTTCGGTTCCTCCTGTGGCTGGGCTTCGTCGCCACCACGCTTTCGGTCAATCACCGCTATCAGGGCTTCGGCTGGGACCTGACGCTGATCGACGCCGGCCATTGGCTCGGCGTCTTGCTGATCATCGGGGTGGTGATCGGCTGGTTCGGCGCGCCGGCAGCCCCGACAGGCTGAAGCTGTGTCGCGAGACTGCGCGGCCGTTGAGCATCGCTACGCGACGTCCGCTTCTTTCGCCACCTCGTCCAGAAGCCATTCGCGGAAGGCGACGATACGCGCATCGTCCTTGGCTTCTTGCGGGTAAACCAGGAAATAGGCGAACTCCGGCGCCACCTTGATGCCGAGCTCGAAAGGCCTGATCAGCCTGCCTTGGGAAAGGTCGTTGGCCACCATCGCGAAGTCGGCCAAGGCGACGGCATTGCCTTCGAGCGCCGCCTGGGCGGCGTCGGTCGACGATCTGAAGACGAGGATTCGGCTGTCGTCGAAATCATCGACCCCGGCCGCGTGCATCCACATCTGCCAGTTCGGCCATGTCACGCCCTGTTGCGACCATTCGATATGCGCAAGCGTATGGTGGAAGAGATCGCGCGGCTCCTTGAGCGGCGGGCCTGACGCAAGCAGCGCCGGGCTGCACACCGGAATGATGATGTTATCGAACAGCCGGTGCGCGCACAGCCCCGGATACTTGCCGGCTCCAAAGCGAATGCCGGCATCGACATCGTCGCGCTCGAAGTCCCTGATGTCGTAAGTGATGTCGAAGCGCAGCTCGACGCTCGGCTTGTGCCGGCGAAAATCGTCGACGCGCCGCATCAGCCACTTTGTCGCGAACTGTGCGTCGAGCGTCACTTTCAGCAGCGAGGTGCCCCGCGTCATCTTGCGCGCGCGGCTGACGGCGCGGTTGAGCAGGTCGAGCGCATCGATCGACGCCTCGTGAAGCACATTGCCCGCCTCCGTCAGCCGGATGGTGCGGCTGGTGCGCGTGAACAGCACCAGTTCGAGCTGCTCCTCAATCTCCTTGATCTGGTGGCTGACCGCCGCCGGGGTCAGGCCGAGCTCGTCGGCGGCGCGGGTGAAATTGAGATGCCGAGCTGCTGCCTCGAAGGTCCGCAGCGCTCGCGTTCCGGGCAGCAGGCGAGACATCCGATCTCCAAATAAAACTTGATGATCAGAAAAGAACTACTCGTTTCCCGTTTGTTTTTCAATCCCGCATGATTGCGGCATCGAAACACTATCAAACCGGATTTGACGCCCGGAGAATATGGATAAAGCCATGACCGACCTCGTTCTGAAGTCCCGCGCCGCCCTGAAAACCCGCTCTGGCATCGCAGCGTGGCTGCGCGCCACGATTGATTGGCTGCGTCAGGCGCGAGTTGCCGCCGGGCGTCGTCCCGAATCCATCGAAGATCTCTCGGAGAGCCTGCTGCATGACATCGGCGTCGAGCGCCAGGACGTCGCGAAGGCGGTGAACCGCGACCTCGGTCGCATCGGATTGCTGGATACCGGTTGGCAGAAGCCGGGGAGGAAGTAAGGGAGTAGGGGAGTAGGGATGTGGCAGCAGATGAACACGCCCCCTATTCCCCTATTCCCCTATTCCCCTATTCCCCTATTCCCCTATTCCCCTATTCCCCTATTCCCCTATTCCCCTATTCCCCTATTCCCCTATTCCCCTATTCCCCTACCTCACCACCTTCACCACCGTCCGGTCCGACAACAATGGCAACAGCCTTGCCATGGTGCGTGCCGTCACGCCCACGCAACCTTGCGTCGGCGTGAAGCCGGGACGCGCCAGGTGGAAGAAGATCGCACTGCCGCGCCCGCGCCGGCGCGGCGCGATGTTCCAGTCCAGCACCAGGCACACATCATAGAGGCGGTCGGCACGCCGCATCCGCTCGTGGCTTGCACCGTAGGGGATCTTTACCGGTCGATTGTAGTTGCGGTCGTCCGGCACCTCGCACCAGCCGAGATCCGGTCCGATCGGCGCCATCGGCAGCCTCGTTCGGCGCCCGCCGGGAAATTGGTCATTCCGGAAATAGCCTGAAAGAATGCGCATCGCGGCCAACGGCGTCGCGCCGTCGCCCTCATGCTTGTTGGCCGATATGCCGCCGCGCCCGAGCGCGCAGGGAAAAATCATGTTGCCCGCCTGCAGGAAGCCCTGACTAGGGTTGCCGGGTCTCGCCCGCACAACCAGCACGCGCAGGCCTTTTGGCAAAAATGCGTCCGCCTCATTGCGCGCGCGTTTTTTCTTGTATGATCGTGTCACGGAACAAATCACTGTGATCGGCTGTTGCGCCGGTGAGCTTCCGCATAAATGGGGGGGAGGTCAACTGATTATTCTTTTTAAAACAACGGATTGATCCATGACATCACGTACCATTCTGATCGTTGACGACGACGACGACCTGCGAGCCACGCTCGTCGAGCAACTGGCCCTCTATGAGGAATTCGACGTTCAGCAGGAAGCCACCGCCGCCAAGGGCGTCGCTGCGGCGCGCGGCGGCCTCGTCGACCTGCTCATTATGGATGTCGGCTTGCCCGATATGGACGGCCGCGAGGCGGTGAAGATCTTGCGCAAGGGTGGCTACAAGGCGCCCATCATCATGCTGACCGGACACGACACCGACTCCGACACCATCCTCGGGCTGGAGGCTGGCGCCAACGATTATGTGACCAAGCCTTTCCGCTTCGCGGTGCTGTTGGCGCGCATCCGCGCACAGCTGCGCCAGCACGAGCAGAGCGAGGACGCCACCTTCTCGGTCGGCCCCTATACGTTCAAGCCCAGCCAGAAGCTGCTGATCGACCCGCGCGGCGCCAAGGTGCGGCTGACCGAAAAGGAGGCTTCGATCATCAAATACCTCTATCGCGCCGACCAGAAAGTGGTGACGCGCGACGTGCTGCTGGAGGAAGTGTGGGGCTATAATTCCGGCGTCACCACGCACACGCTGGAAACCCATGTCTACCGGCTACGCCAGAAGATTGAGCGTGATCCTTCCAATGCCGAAATTCTTGTGACAGAAAGCGGCGGCTACAAGCTGGTTCCTTAAACATTTCATGATCTAGAGCAATTCCAGGAAAAGTGTGAAAGCGGTTTTCCGGCCGGAATTGCGTCGAACCAAACGGATAGAGCGGTCGGGGCGGAACCGCTTCGGGTACGATCCTGATGCTGGAGGGAGATGGATCGGCTCGCCGGGCGCATCATACGGTGCGTGATCGAAACTGTTGGAGCGTGCGCGCCCGCAAAGGCGCGGCGCTCCAAAGGAGGGACTGGACTGACCGCTCGGGGACACAGCTAGGATGGCGCTGGATGACGACATCCGCATCCTGTCCGCCGTGAAGCTCTTTCAGGGCTTCACGCAGGAACAGCTGCGCCTGCTCGCCTTCGGCGCGGAAAACACCTTCCTGCAGGCCGACCGCAAGCTCTATCTCGAGGATGACGACGCCGATTCCGCCTATATCGTGGTCAGCGGCGAGATCGCGCTCTATCGCGAGTTGGGCGGCGAGCGCGTGCCCATCGGCATGGCGGGTCCGGGCGCCGTGCTCAGTGAACTCGCTTTGATCGCCGACACCAGGCGCGTGACCAGCGCCTCGGCCGCGACGGATGCGGAAGTGATCCGGCTCAGCCGCAAGATGTTCCGCCGCATCCTGGAGGAGTATCCGGAGCTGGCTATGCAGCTGCACGAGCGCATCCTGGAAGAGTTCCAAGAGATGATCGCCCGGATCGAGCAGCTCGGCCCGCGCTTTTCGGAGTAGGATGGCGAAGACGGCTCAAGCAGCGGCCATCGCCGCTGCGCCCTACTCCAAGTCAAACTTCGCGATAACCGGCACATGGTCCGACGGCTTCTCCCACCCGCGTGCCGCCTTCAGGATTTCATAGCCGCAAAAACGCGGCACCAGATTGGCCGACGACCAGACATGGTCGAGCCGCCGCCCGCGGTCGGAAGCTTCCCAGTCCTTGGCGCGGTAGCTCCACCAGGTGTAGAGCTTCTGCTCGGCCGGCACGTTTAGCCGCATCAGGTCGACCCAGCCGCCGGCCCGCCGCATCGCTTCGAAGTTTTCCGTCTCGACTGGCGTGTGGCTGACGACGTTGAGCAGCTGCTTGTGCGACCAGACGTCATGCTCCAGCGGCGCGATGTTGAGGTCGCCGACCAGGACCGAGGCGGAGGCCTCGTCCTGGCTCGCGGGCACGCCGTTCATCTCGTAGACGAAATCGAGCTTGTGCCGGAATTTCCGGTTGATCTCCGGGTCCGGCTCGTCGCCGCCGGCCGGCACGTAGAAATTATGCAGCAGGATCGACTTGCCTCCGGCTCGGACTCTGACCGACAGATGCCGGCTGTCCTCGATCTCGCAGAAGCGCCGCTTCTCGACCAGCTCGATCGGGCGCCGCGCGACGGTAGCGACGCCGTGATATCCCTTCTGCCCGTGGAAGAGGATGTGCTCATACCCAGCCTTGCGAAACGCCTTCTCGGGAAAGAGCTCGTCCGGGACCTTGGTTTCCTGCAGGCAGAGCACGTCCGGCGCGTGCTCCTTCAACAGCCGCTCGACGATCGGCATGCGCAGCCGCACCGAGTTGATGTTCCAGGTGGCGATGGTGAAAGGCATGCGGCGAGGTCCGGGACGGCGTAAGTCGCCGAACTACTGCCAGCCGCGCGCCGGAAAGACAAGCACTGCAACAATAGCAGAGGTCAGCGCCGCCCCTCATTGCCCTGCCGGGCATTTCTCCCCCGTTCACGGGGAGACGAGGGCAGTAGCCAGATGATGGGCGGCGCCAGCGTGCGGGAAAACCTCCGACAGCGACGTAAGCTTACCGCGTCTTCGTATTCAGCTCGCGGTTCGCCGTGTAGTCGATGGCAAACATGTCGGGCGGGATGCTCACGCCTTCCTTGACGTTGAAGATCATCACCGTCGTGTCCTTGCCCTGCGCGTCCGTGATCGTCCACTGGCGCAGCTCATAGCTCTTCGGATCGAACATCATGGTGATCTTGGCATTGCCGAAGACGGACTTGTCGGAGAGCTGGATGGTGGTGAGGTCGTCCTCCTCCTTGACGCTCTTCACCCGCCCGCCGGAGAGATCGATCCGGTCGTCCAGCAGCAATTTGAGCGGCGTCTTCGACAGCGGATAGAGATCGGAGGTATTAAGCTTCTTGTTGAGGATCACCACCGACTTGCCGTCGGAGATCACCCGGAAATTGGACGACCCGTCATAGTTGAAGCGGATCTTGCCCGGCCGTTCCAGGAAGAACTTGCCGCCGGTCTGCTCGCCCTTCGGCCCGAACTGCACGAATTCGCCGCTCATCGATTTGACCGAGGAGAAATGGTCGGCGATCTTCTGCGCCGTCGGCGGCACCGCTGCCTGCGCCGACGCCAGCAGTTGGAAGCCCGGCACCACATTGATGGCTGCCGTCCCCGCAAGCACAAGACCGAGGCCAAGCACCTGGCGGCGGGTCGGGGCGAATTCTCTCTGGGTCTTCATGCCGGTCACTTTCTGTGTTTCGTCCTGGTCTGCGTCTCTGGACCCCCAGTTGGGCCTAAGTTTGGCGGGTCCGACGGCGCTCCGTCGCATGAACGCGCCAGAAGGTTCAAGGTTGCCGATCGACGGAGCCGGGTGTGTTGAGCTTGAGGTCAGGCCGGCATCACCTGAATATCGGCATGCCTAGAACTTGTCGTCTTCCGTCGGCACCAATATCTCGCGTTTGCCGGCGTGGTTGGCCGGACCGACAATGCCTTCCTTCTCCATCTTCTCGATGATCGAGGCGGCGCGGTTGTAGCCGATACCGAGCCTTCGCTGGATATAGCTGGTCGAGGCCTTGCCGTCGCGCAGCACCACGGCCACGGCCTGGTCGTAGGGATCGTCGGAATCCTCGAAATTGCCGCCGCCACCGCCGCCCGAGCCTCTGCCGGAGGAGCCTTCTTCCTCCTCTTCCTCGTCGTCCTCGGTGATGGCGTCGAGATATTCGGGCACGCCCTGCAGCTTCAGATGCGCGACGATCTTCTCGACCTCGTCGTCGGAAACGAATGGACCGTGGACGCGCTGGATACGGCCGCCGCCGGCCATGTAGAGCATGTCGCCCATACCGAGCAGCTGTTCGGCGCCCTGCTCGCCCAGAATGGTGCGGCTGTCGATCTTCGACGTCACCTGGAAGGAGATGCGGGTCGGGAAGTTGGCCTTGATGGTGCCGGTGATGACGTCGACCGAAGGACGCTGGGTCGCCATGATGACATGGATGCCGGCGGCGCGCGCCATCTGCGCCAGGCGCTGGACGGCGCCTTCGATGTCCTTGCCGGCGACCATCATCAGGTCGGCCATCTCGTCGATGATGACCACGATATAGGGCATCGGCTCGAGATCGAGATCCTCCGTCTCGTAGATCGCCTCGCCGGTCTGGCGGTCGAAGCCGGTCTGCACCGTGCGCGAGATCTTCTCGCCCTTCTTCTCGGCAAGTTGGACGCGCGCGTTGAAACCGTCGATGTTGCGCACGCCGACCTTGGACATCTTGCGGTAGCGGTCCTCCATCTCGCGCACGGTCCACTTCAGCGCCACGACCGCCTTCTTCGGATCGGTGACGACCGGTGTCAGCAGATGCGGGATGCCGTCATACACCGACAGCTCGAGCATTTTCGGATCGATCATGATCAGCCGGCATTCCTGCGGCGTCAGCCGGTAGAGCAGCGACAGGATCATGGTGTTGATGGCGACGGACTTGCCCGAGCCGGTGGTGCCGGCGACCAGCACGTGCGGCATCTTGGCGATGTCGACGATCACCGCTTCACCATTGATCGTCTTGCCGAGCGCCAGGGCGAGCTTCGCCTTGGTCGTCTCGAAGTCGCGGCTGGCCATGATCTCGCGCAGGTAGACCGTCTCGCGCTTGGCGTTCGGCAACTCGATGCCGATGGCGTTGCGGCCGGGCACGACGGCGACGCGGCAGGCGATCGCGCTCATCGAGCGGGCGATGTCGTCGGAAAGGCCGATGACGCGTGAGGACTTGATGCCGGGCGCGGGTTCCAGTTCGTAGAGGGTGACGACCGGGCCCGGGCGGACATGGATGATCTCGCCCTTGACGCCGAAATCCTCAAGCACGCCTTCCAGCAGGCGCGCGTTCTGCTCCAGCGCGTCCTTCGACAGGCTCGGATCGCGCGCGACGTTCTTCGGCTCGGACAGGAAATGCAGCGACGGCATCTCGAACCTGCCGGAGCCGATCAGCGAGGTCTGCGCCTCGCGCTGCACGCGCGCGCCCTGCACCGGACGCGGCGCCGGCGCCTCGACGCGGGTTGCCGCATCGGAGCGGAAATTCCGCACATTCGCGCGGCGCTGGACAGGCTCCTCGTCGTCGAAATCGTCGACGTCGGCGTCTTCATCCTCCTCGCCGAAATCCTCATCCACCGGATCGACCGAGGCGCTGCGGTCGTTGACCATGGCGGCGAAGAATTCCGGCTCGACGCGGGCGCGGCCCGGGCCCATCCGCGATTCGGCGAATTCGGCCGATTCGACGCGCTCGGCAGCGCGCCGCCAGGCGCTGGCGCGCGGCTCCATCTGCGGCTCGAACTCGTCGCGCTCCCGCCTGCGACGCGCGGCGCGCCGGTGCAGGAAGGCGCGCAGCGACAGCCACCAATGGGTGATGGCGCCAAGCGCCAGAATGCCCTCGTCGCCTTCGTCCTCATCCTCTTCGAACAGCAGGTTGTCCCGCTCGCGCGGATCGGGCTCGGCGGCGCGTTCCATGACGGCAAAGCCGTTCCTGCGCGCGATCAGCGCCGAGCCGTAGGCAAAGAGCCACAGCGCCGGCGCGGCCAGAATGAGCGCGATGACGCTTGCGAAAAGGCCTCTCGGATAGCCGCCGACGGCTATGCCGGGAATTTTCAGCACCATGTCGCCGAAAACGCCGCCGAGGCCGGTCGGCAGCGGCCAGGTGTTGGGCGGCGTCACGCATCCGGTCATCGCCGCGGCAAGCAGCGCGAAACCGAACCAGGCAAAGCCGCGCTTCGGCAGCTTGTCGACCCCACGGGCGGAGAACAAGAGAAAGCCCCAGACCACCGCCGGCACCAGTCCGGCCACGGCGGCCAGGCCGAAGAACTGCATGGCAAGGTCCGAGAACACCGCGCCCGCATAGCCCATGGCGTTGGTGACGATGTTGTTCGTCGCATGCGAGAAGCTCGGATCGGCGACATTCCACGTGGCAAGGCTGGCAACGCCAAAAGCGGTGAACACGAACAGGCCTGCGCCGACCAGCCGCCCAACCTGACGCCGCGCGAACGCCTGGATGCCATGCCCCGTGTCGGCCAGCGCGAGCGGTGCTGAAGCGCCTGAACGCATGCTCTTCCCCGTAAGTCGTTGCCTGGCCGGGCGCATGGCGCAGTCCGGCAGATTCGGAGACAAGACTATGGGTGGGAAGGTTAAGGCCGCATTAACCATGGGCCTTTACCGAGATGACCCTGTGAAACGGAAATGGCGGGTCGAAGCCCGCCATCTCTCGCTCGCAACTAGGAAGCGAACCGCGCCCGTCAGGACACGATCTCCCGCATCACTTGTGACCGGCATACATCATCAGATTGGCGCAGAACTCGGCGTGGGGCTTGCTCATCGCCGCGTCCTGGCACTCCTTCATCATTGCATCCTGCTTGTCCTTGGCCATCGAAGCCCAGGCTGCCTTGAAGTCCGCCTCGGCCTTCATGGTCTTCATGCTGGAGTCGGTGAAGAACGGCGCCATGTTGTCCGGCTCGTCGAGTGCGCCGGCAAGTGCAACACCGCTGACCATCGACAGAGCCATTGCTCCCAGCAGGATGTTCTTGAAGTTCATCAGTTGGTTCCTTCTCTTTTGTTTGCGGGCGCCGCAACGGCGCTCGCTACCCCCCAAGTACGGAAGCAGTGAGCTGTATGTTTCTTGGCTTTCGCGCATCACGGAAACGTGATCGCGCAGAAAACGATTCCTCGCTCCCTTCGTCGCAGCCATACGATTTCCAAAAAAGAGGCCCGGATTGCTCCGGGCCTCAATGCGTGAGCCCTCTTTCGAGAGCGTCACGACGGGATGGGAGGATGCGGGGCGGCACAGGGCCGCCCGGCACTGGCGAGGCTTACGGATGATAGGCCGCTTCGCCATGCGAGGTGAGGTCGAGGCCTTCGCGCTCTGCGTCGGCCGACGGACGCAAACCGACGATCATGTCGACGATCTTGTAGAGGATGGCGCTGCCGATGCCCGACCACAGGACGGTCACCAGCACGCCCTTGCCCTGCGCCAGCAGCTGGGTAGCCGTTCCGGCATAGCCAGCAGCGAAGTCGGCCGTCGAATAGTCAACGATGCCGGCGCCACCGAGGGCGGGATTGACCAGAATGCCGGTGCCGAGCGCGCCGATGATGCCGCCAACGCAGTGGACGCCGAAGACATCCAGGCTGTCGTCATAGTCGAACGTGTTCTTCACGACCGAGACGAAGAAGTAACAGACGAAGGTGGCGACGATGCCGAGCACAATAGCACCCATCGGCCCGGCGAAGCCAGCGGCGGGCGTGACGGCGACGAGGCCGGTCACCGCGCCCGAGGCAACGCCGAGCATGGACGCTTTGCCGCGCAGCAGCGATTCAAGCACGATCCAGGTCAATGCCGCCGCCGCCGTGGCAACGAAGGTATTGATCATGGCCAGCACCGCATAGGAGTTCGCCTCCAGGTTCGAACCGGCGTTGAAGCCGAACCAGCCGACCCACAGCAGTGAAGCACCAACCATGGTGAGCGTCATCGAGTGCGGCGCCATGATGTCCTTCTTGTAGCCGATGCGCTTGCCGATCATCAGCGCTCCGACGAGGCCGGCGATGCCCGCATTGATGTGAACGACCGTGCCGCCGGCGAAGTCGATGGCACCGAAGCCGAAGATCAGCCCGGACGGGTCGGAATAGGCGCTCGGGCCGCCCCAGAACCAGACCATATGTGCAATCGGGAAGTAGACGAACGTCACCCAGAGGACGACGAAAAGGATCACAGCGGAGAATTTGACGCGTTCGGCGAAGGCGCCGACGATCAGCGCAGGCGTGATGCAGGCGAAGGTCATCTGGAAGACGACGAACACCAATTCAGGAATGGCGACGCCCTTGGTGAAGGTTTCCGACAGCGTCGATACGCTGACACCGGAGAGAAACGCTTTGGACAGGCCTCCGACGAAGGCATTGCCGGCGGTGAAAGCCAGGCTGTAGCCGTAGAAGACCCAGATGATCATGACCAAGCAGGTGATGGTGAAGACCTGCATCAGCACCGACAACATGTTCTTGGTGCGAACCAGGCCGCCGTAGAAAAGGGCAAGGCCGGGAATGGTCATCAACAGCACCAGCACGGTGGAAATCATCATCCACGTGGTGTCGCCCTTGTCGACGGTGAAAGCGGGAGCTGCCGGCGCGGCCGCGGCAACGGCGGGAGCCGCTTCCTGCGCCAACGCGGCGACAGTGCCCAATGCTCCGAGCGCGAACGAGCCCAGCAGCGCGGAGCGCGCCACCGACTTCAAGGTGGAAGGTATGTTCATTGAACTCTCCATTGGAATACGTGCTCGCCGCTCTAGAGCGCGTCGGTGTCTGTTTCGCCGGTGCGGATGCGCACCGCCTGGTCGATGCCGAAGACGAAGATCTTGCCGTCGCCGATCTGGCCCGTCTTGGCGGCCGAGGTGATGGCTTCGACGGCCTTGTCGACCATGTCGGAACCGACCGCGACCTCGATCTTGATCTTGGGCAGGAAGCTGACCGCATATTCCGCGCCGCGGTAGATTTCCGTATGCCCCTTCTGACGCCCGTAGCCTTTGACTTCGGTGACGGTCAGGCCCTGGATGCCGACGGCGGTGAGCGCTTCGCGCACCTCGTCGAGCTTGAACGGCTTGATGATTGCCATCACGATTTTCATAAGGTTTCACCCTTTTGCTGTTGCGGTCGCCCGCGTTTGCACGACTTCGCGGATCCCGCGGGAACCGGAGAGTGATCGACAGGATTCAAGCTCCGTGCCAATTGCCAAGGCAGGACAGTAACTTGTTGCAAACAAAGGAGATTGAAGGCGGCTGCACGTTATTCGTGCACAGCCGCGTCAAGGCACCTGATTAAGAAATAGGCAAAATTGTCAAAACGCCTATTTTACAGGCTTCCCCGCAAGCCGGCTCACCGTTTGAGCCGGATCAGGCCTTCCTGCGCGACCGACGCGATCAGCGTTCCGTCGCGCGCGAACAGCGATCCGCGCGTGAATCCTCTCGAGCCCTGCGTGGACGGACTATCCTGCGTGTAGAGGATCCAGTCGTCCAGCGCATGGCTGCGGTGGAACCACATGGCGTGGTCGAGGCTTGCCGCCTGGATGTCGCGGTCGAAGATGGCGCGGCCATGCGCGAAGGTCGAGGTGTCGAGCAGCGTCATGTCGGAGAGATAGGCGAGCACTGCCGCCTGGGTGGCGCGGTCCTCCGGCACCGGACCGGTGGTGCGGATCCAGATGTTCTGCTCCGGCTCCAGTTTCTCGCGGCTGGTATAGTGCTTCAGCATCACCGGTTTCATCTCGATCGGCCGGTCGCGTTCCCAATAGCGTTTGATGCCTTCCGGGACCGCCTCGCCGAACTTGCCGAGCAACTCGCGCTGCGACAGCAGCGTGTCGGGCGCCGGCACGTTGCGCGGCATCGGCAGCTGGTGTTCGAGGCCGACCTCGTCCTGCTGGAACGAGGCTTCCAGCGAGAAGATCGCCTGGCCATGCTGGATCGCAACCACGCGGCGCGTGGTGAAGGAGCCGCCGTCCCGAATGCGGTCGACCTCGTAGACGATCGGCACCTTGGTGTCGCCGGGGCGCATGAAATAGCCGTGCAGCGAATGCACGTGGCGCTCCGGATCGACCGTGCGCTGGGCGGCGACAAGTGCCTGGGCGATGGTCTGGCCGCCGAACACACGCTGCCAGTCGAGCTTGGGACTGCGACCACGATACAGGTTGTGTTCGAGCTGCTCGAGGTCGAGAATGCCCAGAAGCTCGTCCATGGCCGCCGTCATGTTCCACGTCCTTCGAAGATGTGCCATGGCGGGTTTCGGACAGGACAGGCAGTCAGTCAAGCTGCTATGGCCGCCGCAGCGGTCTCGAGCCGCGAAAGGGAAAGTGCCATGGTCGACGGCAATGCGGGTGGAGCGGACGAGGCCGCGCTGGACGTGCTGGTGGCAGGCGCCGGCTATGTCGGGCTCGCCGCAGCGGTGTCGCTGAAGCAGGCGCGCCCGAGCCTCGCCGTCGCCATCGTCGATGCGGCACCGGCCGGGGTCTGGCAGAAGGACGGCCGCGCCTCGGCGATCGCCGCCGCGGCCTGCCGCATGCTCGAGCAGCTCGGCGTATGGGAAGAGATCGCGCCAGAAGCGCAGGCGATCACCGAGATGATCATCACCGATTCGCGCGCCGCCGATCCGGTGCGCCCGGTGTTCTTGACCTTCGACGGCGAAGTCGCGCCCGGCGAGCCTTTCGCCCATATGGTCGCCAACCGGGATCTAAACGGCGCGCTGCGCCGGCGCGCCGAAGAGCTCGGCATCGATATCATCGAGGGCATGGCGGTCAATGCCTTCGATACCTCTGGAACCGGCATCACCGTGCATCTGGCCGATGGCGCTGCGCTCAAGGCGCGACTGCTGATCGCCGCCGACGGCGTCAATTCCAAGCTGCGCGACATGGCCGGCATCAAGACGGTGAAATGGGAGTACGGCCAGTCCGGCATCGTCTGCACGGTCGCGCATGAACGCCCGCACAACGGTCGCGCCGAGGAACATTTCCTGCCGGCCGGCCCCTTCGCCACGCTGCCGCTGAAGCCGCGCAAGGATGGGACCAACGCCTCATCGATCGTCTGGGTCGAGCGCACGCAAGATGCGCAAACGCTTGTCGACGGCGACGAGTTCGTCTTCGAGCACGAACTCGAGCAGCGCTTCGGGCTCAAGCTCGGCGAGATCCGCGTCGCCGACAAGCCGCGCGCCTGGCCGCTCGGCCTCACCCTCGCCCGCGCCTTCGTTGCAACCCGCATCGCGCTCGCCGGCGACGCCGCCCACGGCATCCACCCGATCGCCGGCCAGGGCCTGAACCTCGGCTTCAAGGACGTCGCCGCATTGGCCGAAGTGGTGGTCGAGGCCGACCGGCTCGGCCAGGACATCGGCGCGCTCGACGTGCTGGAGCGCTACCAGCAATGGCGCCGCTTCGACACACTGCAGATGGGCGTCACCACCGACGTGCTGAACCGGCTGTTCTCCAACGACATCGGCCCGTTGCGCGCCGCGCGCGACATCGGCCTTGGCCTTGTCGAACGCATGCCTAGGCTCAAGGATTTCTTCATTCGTCAGGCCTCGGGCCTGTCTGGCGACACGCCGCGGCTGCTCAAGGGCGAGGCGATCTGAGGGTTTCGCGGAGGCCGAGGCCCACGCGATATCGTCATCCACGGGCGGAGCGGGAGCGAGGCGGACGCGAAGACCCGCGGATCCATGCCGCGCCCTTGGTCGAAGAGCGCAGCCGACCAGAATTCTGCACTGCTGCAACGCTTATAGGTAACAGAATGGATTCTATGGTCTGCGCCACGTCGCTTCGCTCCTTGCTCCGCCATAGAATGACGACGCGAGAGGCGTTTCGCCCAATCACCAAGGAGCGGTCAGGCCGCCGCGGCTTCAGCTCAATTCACCTCGAAACCGAGCTTCTGCCTGAGCCTCAGCATGCGCTGGTCGCCGATCCGCAAACTCTGCTCGCCGCCTTGCGCCACACGGTTCAGCATTTGCAGCAAGTCGTTCCTCTCGTTCGGATCCAGACGTTCGCGCAGGAACGGCGCCAGCTTGTCGATGACGATCGTCGTGTCGTCGACCTGCGCGGCCGCCCATTTGGCGTAGACCACCGCCTCGTCGGTCTTCTTCTGGCTCTGCGCAATCTCCGCAATCACCTCGCGGATCACGCCTTCGCGCTGCGGCAGGATCGGGCCTTGCTCGGCAATGATCGCCGTGATCAGCGTCGCGGCAGCCACCACGGGATCGTCGATCGCCGTCAATGGCGAGAGCGCTGCCTGCTTGCGCAGCTTCTTGCGCCGGATATTGCCTTGCACGCGCCCGACGACATCGGCGACTTCGCGCGCGGCATCGTTCATGGCCTTCAGCCGATACCACCAGAACGCCGCCGCGCCGAGCAGGCCAAGTATAGCAATCAAGAACGGCATGCCGAATTCCCCCGAATCCCGGCGACGATAAGAGAAGTGCAGCATCGCTTCAACACGCAACAGTTGCCGCGATGAAGAAACTCCTAAGTCAATGCATGTCGCCCAAAGTGCGCAGCGGCTCTTGGAGAACGACATGCATCAAACGAAGACTGCGCAATCGCCATACACCGGGATCATGACCCCGGGATGTCGTAGGCCGCCCGGATCTCGATGGTGCCTAGTTCGGCAAGCGGAATCCCGTCGGCGATCTCGAGCGCTTCGTCGAGATCGCGCGCCTCGACCATGACGAAGCCGAGCAACTGCTCCTTGGTCTCGGCGAATGGACCATCGGTGACCAGCCGCTTGCCCTTGCGCCGCCGCAGCGACTTCGATGCTCTCACCGGTTGCAGCGCCTGCGCGATGATCAACTTTCCCTGTTGGTCGAGCACCCTGTCATAGGCGAGCGAGTCGACATCGAGTTTGGCCGACCTTTCCGCAGTAAGCGCGAAGAGGACTTTCTCCTCGCCATAGACCAGCAGCACATATTTCATTTTCTGTTCTCTTGCTTTGATGAACCATATGAGGCGACGGCGACACTCTCAGCCTTGCTCCCGACCGCCGCAGCATGATCGAGAAGCCATGCCGCGAAGGCGATGATGGCCACCGCCGCCGCCAGCCGGACGAAGCCGGATGCCGGCGGGTCGAGCCAGAAATCTTCGGGACGCCGAGCCCTTTCGGTTGGACGCCTCCAAAGCGCGAAGAACAGATTGTCCATCCTGAACCTCCATCGGCCGGAACTCCGTGGCCGCACGCAGGACGGTTGGGCGGGAGGGAAGTCGACATTTTGCACGCGTAATTTTCTCAGCCATTTTCTTCCCGCGCCGCGAACGTGGGCGGGAGGCGAGATTCAGGTCAGGCCGGCCTCACCGGAATCTCAACACGCCTCAGTGCATGGATGGTCTTCCGACGCTCCCGCGCTATAGTCGAGGAGAACGCCGGCGCCCGCCGGCGCGAACCCCGACATCCCAGGAGGATTTTCATGGACCGCACCGCAAACGCCGTCTGGAAAGGCAATCTCAAAGAAGGCAAGGGCACGCTGGATAGCCAGAGCGGAGCGCTGAAGGGAACGCCCTATTCGTTCAAGGCCCGTTTCGAGGACGAGAGCGGCAAGTCCGGCACCAACCCGGAAGAGCTGATAGCCGCCGCGCACGCCGGCTGCTACGCCATGCAGCTGTCGCACTTCCTCGCCGAAAACGGCACCCCGGCGGCCGAACTTGACGCCAAGGCGGTGGTGACGCTGGTGCCCGGCACCGGAATCACCGGCAGCGCCATCACCCTGGTCGGCAAGGTGCCCGGCATCGATGCGGCGAAGTTCAAGGAACTGGCCGAGAAGGCCAAGGCGGAGTGTCCGGTCTCGAAGGCGCTTGGGGCGATAAAGGTGTCGCTCGACGCAAGGTTGGGGTGACTGGCGTTTTTATCTGAGCTCCTTCGCGCCCCCCTCTGCCCTGCCGGGCATCTCCCCCACTTGTGGGGAGATTGGCGGCTCCAGCGCCGGCGCTCTTCTTTCTAACGTCGGCGATTGGCGAAAGCCGGCATGACCTCTGATCTCCCCCCTCGTGGGGGAGATGTCCGGCAGGACAGAGGGGGCCGCTGTCCCGCCGACATATCGGCCCAGCTAGCCGCCCAGCGCCTCAATCTTCGCCCGCAACGCGGCGACCTCTTCTTCGAGCGCTCGCAACCGCGCTTCGAGATCGGAATCCGATGACGCCGGCGGCTGCCATAGCGCTGCTGCCGCCGATGCCTCCACCGGCCCGCTCAGCAGATGCACATAGCGCTCCTCGCGCTGCCCGGGCGCACGTTCGAGCAGCAGAATGAGCGGTGGCCGGCGGCCGATCAGAAGGTCGAGATTGTCGCGCAGTTCCTCGACCGAGGCAAAGCGCGCCATGCGTTCGGCGCGCGCCAGCAATTCATGCGCGGTCTGCGCGCCGCGCAGAAGCAGCAGGCCTATGATGGCGATCTGCGGCGTGGTCAGCGAAAAACGCTGCGCCATCAGATGCTCGTAGCGCTCGACCCGCGATGCGAAGGCCTGCCGCACCAGGCCCTTCTGCTCGAGCGTGCTCAGCGCCCGCCTGACCTCGGTGAGTTCCAAGGCCATGACGGGTTCCCGCGCCGTCTTCTGGTTGGCCGCCTGATGCGCGCCGTTGAGCGTCAGCGGGTAGACGTCCGGCGTCAGCTCCTTCTTCTCGATCAGCGAGCCGAGCACGCGCGCTTCGACGGGGGAGAGGGTGGGAAGATCGGTCATGGGCGCAATCCTTTCTGACGCTGGCGGGACAGCGCCCCCTCTGTCCTGCCGGACATCCGCCAACTTGGGAGATCAGCAGCTTCGCCGACAGCGCTTCATCCTTCAACCTCTGAGATTGGCGAAAGCCGCGATGACAGCCAATCTCCCCACCCGTGGTGAAGATGTCCGGCAGGACAGAGGGGGGCGCTAAGGATCGCTACCAAAGACGCTGAGCGGCCAGATTCTAAACCCGCCGCTCCACCATCATCTTCTTGATCTCCGCGATCGCCTTGGCCGGGTTGAGCCCCTTGGGGCAGGTCTGGGCGCAGTTCATGATGGTGTGGCAGCGATAGAGCCGGAACGGATCCTCGAGGTTGTCGAGCCGCTCGCCCTTGGCCTCGTCGCGGCTGTCGATCAGCCAGCGATAGGCCTGCAGCAGCACCGCCGGACCGAGATAACGGTCGCCGTTCCACCAATAGCTCGGGCAGGAGGTGGAGCAGCAGGCGCACAGGATGCACTCATAGAGCCCGTCCAGCTTCTCGCGGTCCTCATGGCTCTGCAGCCACTCCGTGGCGGGCGTCGGCGACACCGTCTTCAGCCACGGTTCGATCGAGGCGTGCTGGGCATAGAAATTGGTGAGGTCGGGCACCAGGTCCTTGATCACCGGCATATGCGGCAGCGGATAGACCTTGACCGCGCCCGAAATGTCGTCGCAGCCCTTGGTGCAGGCCAGCGTGTTGGAGCCGTCGATGTTCATGGCGCAGGAGCCGCAAATGCCCTCGCGGCAGGAGCGGCGCAGCGTCAGCGTCGGATCGATCTTGTTCTTGATGTAGAGCAAGGCGTCGAGCACCATCGGCCCGCAATCGTCCATGTCGACGAAATAGGTGTCGATGCGCGGATTCTCGTCATCGTCGGGCGACCAGCGGTAGATGCGATATTCGCGCAGGTTCGTGGCGCCCTCCGGCTTCGGCCAGGTCTTGCCCTGCTTGATTTGCGAATTCTTCGGAAGCGTGAGTTCGACCATTACCTGCGGTCCTTTCGGATGACGAGCTTCAGCCCGGACCAGATTTCGTTAACGGCTGCGACCTTGACGTCGACCAGATCGCGCTTGAGCGCCTCGGCGCGGATCACGTCCTCGGTGACGTCGGTCGGCACCTTCGAGGCCTTCTTCGGCCAGGAAACCCAAACCATGCCGTCGCGCTTGATCGCCGCCTCGATCCCGGTAAGTCCGCCCTCGATCTCGGCTCTCTGCCGCGTGAAGGCATGCACGGCATCGTATTTCTGATTGCCCGAAATCGCGGCCCATTCGGCCAGCCGGTCCACTTCGGCAAAATCCACGGCTTCAGCCAGGCCTTCGAGCTCGGCCGGCAAGGCGATGAAGGCGGCAACCATGCCGTCCTTCAGGCCGAGCTTGGCCGGCAGGGGCGTGCCGGAATATCCCGCGGCCGCCAGCGCCATGGTCAGTACACCCGCGCCTTCGGCGCGATCTTGGCCAGGCTGATGCCGCCGTCCTTCTCCGCCAGCTGCGGCTCCGTGTGCACCGGCCGGTAGCTGAGCGTCACCCTGCCGTCCTCGCCGACATGGGCCAGCGTGTGCTTGCGCCAGGCGGCATCGTCGCGGGCCGAGAAATCTTCGCGCGCATGTGCGCCGCGGCTCTCCTTGCGCGCCTCGGCGCCGTAGACGGTGGTGATGGCGTTGACCATCAGGTTTTCCAGTTCCAGCGTCTCGACCAGGTCGGAATTCCAGATCATCGAGCGATCGAAGACCTTCAAGTCCTTGAGCTCGCCCCAGATCTGCGAAATGCGCTGGCAGCCTTTCTCGAGCGATTCCTGCGTGCGGAACACGGCCGCGTCTTCCTGCATCGCCCGCTGCATCTTCTCGCGCAAGGCGGCTGTCGGCGTCGAGCCGTTGGCGTGGCGCAGCCTGTCGAAGCGGTCCATGATCTTCTCGACCGAAGCGGCATTGGGCGACGGGATCTGCGACTTGCGGTCGATGACCTGGCCGGCGCGGATCGCCGCGGCGCGGCCGAACACGACGAGATCGATCAGCGAGTTGGAGCCCAGCCGGTTGGCGCCGTGCACGGAAGCGCACCCGGCCTCGCCCACGGCCATCAGCCCAGGCGACACGCGGTCGGGGTTTTCCAGGGTCGGGTTCAGCGCCTCGCCCCAGTAATTGGTCGGCACGCCGCCCATATTGTAGTGCACCGTCGGCAGCACCGGGATCGGCTCCTTGGTGAGGTCGACGCCGGCGAAGATCTTGGCCGATTCCGAGATGCCCGGCAGCCGCTCGGCGAGCACGGCCGGATCGAGATGGTCGAGGTGCAGGAAGATGTGGTCCTTGTTCTTGCCGACGCCGCGGCCCTCGCGGATCTCCAGCGTCATGCAGCGCGAGACGACATCGCGCGAGGCAAGGTCCTTGGCCGACGGCGCGTAGCGCTCCATGAAGCGCTCGCCTTCGGAGTTGACGAGATAGCCGCCCTCGCCGCGCGCACCTTCGGTGATCAGGCAGCCGGCGCCGTAGATGCCGGTCGGGTGGAACTGCACGAATTCCATGTCCTGCAGCGGCAGCCCGGCGCGCGCTGCCATGCCGCCGCCGTCGCCGGTGCAGGTATGCGCCGAGGTGGCGGAGAAATAGGCGCGGCCGTAACCGCCGGTTGCCAGCACCACCATCTTCGCCGAGAAGCGGTGGATGGTGCCGTCGTCGAGGTTCCATGCGACCACGCCGGTGCAGGTGCCGTCCGGCTCCATGATCAGGTCGAGCGCGAAATACTCAATGAAGAACTGGGCGTTGTTCTTCAGCGACTGGCCGTAGAGCGTGTGCAGGATGGCATGGCCGGTGCGGTCGGCGGCCGCGCAGGTGCGCTGCACCGGCGGCCCGTCGCCATAATTCATCATGTGGCCGCCGAACGGCCGCTGATAGATCTTGCCCTCTTCGGTGCGCGAGAAAGGCACGCCGTAATGCTCGAGTTCGTACACAGCGGCCGGCGCCTCGCGCACCATATATTCCATGGCGTCGACGTCACCCAGCCAGTCCGAACCCTTGACGGTGTCATACATGTGCCACTGCCAGGAATCGGGCCCCATGTTCGACAGCGAGGCAGCGATGCCGCCCTGCGCCGCCACCGTGTGCGAGCGCGTCGGAAAAACCTTGGTGATGCAGGCGGTGCGCAGGCCCTGCTCGGCCATGCCGAGCGTCGCGCGCAGGCCGGCGCCGCCGGCGCCGACGATCACCACATCGAATTTGTGGTCGACGAAATCATAGGCGGAAGCCGAGGTGTTTGCGTTGGCCAAGGCTTCAGCCTCCGAATGCGAGTTTGAGCAGGGCGAAGAGCGAAGCGACGCCGACAGCGATTGCGAAGAATGTGTTGAGGGCGATCAGCGCAAGCCTCATGCCCTCGCCATGCACATAGTCCTCGATGATCACCTGCATGCCGAGCCGCATGTGGTAGAGGGCGGAGATGAGCACCAGGGCCAGCACAAGCGCGACGAACGGATTGGCAAGGGCTGCCCGCACCTCCGCATAGCCGTGCCCGTTGATGGCAATGAGAAAGCCGACGAAGAACAGGATCAGCGGGATATTGGCGACCGCCGTCAGCCGCTGGCGCCAGAAATGGCCGGTGCCTTCCCGGGCCGAGCCGAGGCCGCGGACCTTGCCGAGCGGGGTGCGCATGTCCGTGTTGTTCGCGCTCATTACAAAGCCCCCCGCGCCATGTAGCCGGCGACCCAGATCAGCAACGTGAGCGCGATCGAGCCGGCGAGCGTTGCCCAGGCGATCCTCGAGGCGGTGTGTTTTTCGAGCCCCGCCCCGGTGTCCCAGATGAGATGACGCAGTCCGCCGAGCATATGGTGCATCAGCGCCCAGGTGTAGCCGAAGAGGACGAGCCGGCCGAGCCAGGAGCCGAATGCCCAGTTGACCCAGTCGAACGCGGCCTGCGAGCTCGACGCCGCGATCAGCCATGCCGCCACCAGCAGTGTGCCGAAGTAGAGCGCGCCGCCGGTGATGCGATGGATGATCGACATCGTCATGGTGATTGGCGGGCGATAGATGGTCAGATGCGGCGAAAGCGGCCGTTCACGTCTGGCAGATGCGCGGGTGGCTGGTGATTGGCTCATGGCTCCCCCAGTTCGGCGTCGGCGTCCCGGAGCTTGGAATGCGGCATGGCCGCTTTCCGGATGCGACTTCGGACAGCCGGTTTCTAATGCGCTTTTTGCACCGCGTCAAAGCCGGAAAATCGTTTTGGAAAAGTCATTTAGTCTGAAAAAAGGAGAGGAATTCGCTTCAATCGATTAGCGCGCCTGTGCCAACCCGGCGCAGCGTCGCTGCAGTGCGAGATGCCGAGGAGGATTTGGTCGCGCCGCCATCTGCAGATCAGTGGCGCCGAGGCCTTTCTCGTCACCAGCGCTTCTCGCGCCCCAATCACGTTTGCGTCATGGGCCATCTTAACGTCACCCCACTGGCAGAGCGGTCGTCGGGATGTGCGCCGCCGCCCGCAAAATTAACCATGTTTATCAAGATATGGCCGCAAAACCTGCCTGGCTCTTAACAAAGGTTAAGAAAGGGTTAATTTCTGATTCGAACGAAGTCCGGAACGCGATTCATCAGGGTCGCACCGAATGATTGGAGGGCGACATGCGTTCGAATTCCATGCGTACGAGCCTTGCAGCACTGATGTTGGCCGCATGCGCCATCGCAGTTGCGGTACCGGCCGAAGCCGGCCTGCGCCACCACGACCGCGTCTATGCCGATTCCTTCGGCAACCTCGTCATCGACAGCGCCGCCGGCTACAAGCGCATCATCGTCGGTGAGGGCAAGCTGGCCAAGGAAATGTCGGGCTACACAGGCGGCGCCCAGCCAGGCGTGATCTACGACGAATCGGACGACGCCTGGGCTCCCGGCTGCTACCAGCCCCCGGTCTTCGTGAAGGGCCGCAGCTACATGTACGGGCTTTCCGACGGCGAGATGCCCAATCTCAGCCCTTGCCGCTGATCGGCTTGTTCTGCCGTCCCGTAGGTCCGGGTGAAACCCGGACGCAGTCGCGACCGGCGCCCTTGGCCTGATAAAGCGCCTCGTCGGCGCGCCGCAGGAGGCCTGAAAAATCTTCTTCCGCGGCCAGTTCTGCAACGCCGAAGCTCGCGCTGCAGCGGTATTCGATGGGCAGGCCGTCAATCGGCAGAGCGCCGAAAGCGCTGCGCGCGCCCTCGGCAAACAGCCGCGCGGCGGCCAGATTGGTGCCCGGCAGGATGATGGCGAATTCTTCGCCGCCGATGCGGCCGGCCACGTGGTGCTCGGCCGCCGCTTCGCGCAGGAAACCGGCAAAGGTCTCGATGACGAGATCGCCGCAGGCATGACCGTAGCTGTCGTTGATGCCCTTGAAATGATCGAGATCGGCGATGACCAGCGCCACCGGAACCCCTTGGCGGACGGCGTCTCCCATGGCGAGCTCCGCATGGCGCTCGAAACCGCGGCGGTTGAGCAGCCGCGACAGCACGTCGGTTTCGGATTTCGACGTCGCTTCGGCAAGCACGTCGCGCACCAGGATGGCCAGCGCCAGCAGCGCCAGGGCCAGGCCGAACACGGTGCCGAGCGACTGTGAGACAAGCGCATAGCTGGTCTGCACGTAGGATTGCGGATTGGCGCCCCAGCCGCCGAGCGCGCCGGCGATGAAAGGCTTCGAGGCGAACTGGATGGCGCTGGCAGCCAGCACCGTCATCAAAAGGTGATCGAGCCGCCCGCGCCTTTGCCTCGATGACCCGACGATAATCAGAGCGGTCGACTGCATGGCGGCATAGGGGAGCTGGTAGGCCATCATGCGGGTGAGCGAGTGGCGCGGCAGATCCTGAACCGTGAAGACGCCGACCGATGCGACAGCGAGGAAGAACAGCATCGGCGCCCAGGGTGGCGCGACGCCATATTTGTGTGCAAGCCCGCCATTGAAGGCGATCGTGGCCGCCAGGAAGACGGCAAAGGCGGCAACGACCGGCAAGCGCGCATCGTCGAAGGCGGGAATGGCGAACTCGGCGGCGAAATAGGCCATGCCGAGCATATAGCTGAAGGCCAGCCAGCGAGCGGCAACCCGGCCGACCTCATGTATAGCGAGCGTCATGAAGGACGCCGCCAGCAGCCCGGCGACGAACAGATTGATCACCAGGATGATGTCGGCGCTGCCCATGATTCTTTCGAAGGATATGCCGGCAGAGAAGACCATCCAGGCGCGAAAAAGAGGTTAACGCGCGCGGAAGGCGTCTGGGAGTTTCCGCCCCGGAACTGGACTGGCTTTCACCCGACGCCGAGCGGTTCGGCGACGAAAACGGTTTCCGGCCGCTCATACGACAGCCGCACGCTGTCGCGGCCGTTCTTCTTGGCCTTGTAGAGCGCCTCGTCGGCGCGGCGCATCAGCGGCACCAGCCCCTCGTTGCCGGTGCGGGCGGCGACGCCGAAGCTGGCGGTCACCCTGGTGCCCGGCGGCAGCCCGTCGATCGCGCCGACCGAATAGAAGGTGCGGATCGCCTCGGCGAAGAGGCGGGCCGAGGCGAGGTCGCTGAGCGGCAGCAGCACCGCGAATTCCTCGCCGCCGATACGGCCGGCGGCGCCGCGGGTTCCCGTGGCGAAGCGCAGTTTGGCGGCGAAATCGGCAATCACCCTGTCGCCCGCCTCATGCCCGTACTGGTCGTTGAGAGCCTTGAAGTGATCGAGGTCGGCAAGCACCATGGCGACCGGGAACCCGGCCTTGCCGCACTGCTCAAGCAGTTGCGCCGCCCGTTCCTCGAAGCCGCGGCGGTTGAGCAGTCCGGACAGCGGATCGGTATGGGTCTCGGCCTTCAGCGCCTTCATCACGTCGAGCGCCGCCGCCGTGAACAGGCAGAGCGCGATGAGCAGCGACAGCAAGGCATGCGAGAGCAGCGCCGTGGTCCAGTAGGACGAGTCGTAGAATCCGTCATAGCTCGGGAATGGTCCATGCGCGATGACGACGACCAGTGTGCGCAGGATGAAGTTCAGCCCGGAAAGCAGCGACAGCGCGAACAAGATTTTTTGGGTCGGGCCCTCGTTGCGCACGGTCCTGAGTTCGGCGGCGACCACCAGGCTCAAGGCGCCGAAACCGAAATTCATCGAAAGGATACGCCAGGCGAGATCCGGCTGGACGAACATGAACCACGAAAAGGCAGCAAGCCCCCCGCCGGTGGTGAGCGCGATGCCGACAAAGGGTACGCGCCTGCCGAAGCGCGCCACGACCGCGCTGGATAGGCAGCAGGCCGCAGCCGTGAAGCAGATGTTGGAAATGAGCTTGGTCGGCATCATGCCGACGGGGAGAGTGAAGTATTGGAACAGGAAGCCAAGCGCCGAGAGACAGTAGCTTGCCGCCAGCACCGCCAGATAGGGACGATGGCGCTGATGGAACCACAGCACGAGGAACGCAGCGCCGAGGGCCAGCGCTATCGTCGGATTGAGCAGCGCTATGAGCAGACCGGTGTCCAAAGGACTGTGGCTTTCCCCGCTTGACCCTGGGGCAGATGCTAGACCGGAAGCACGAACAAGCCGTTAAGCGAAATCCGAAGGATCTCAGCAACCCACCGGAACCGGCACCCGCAAGCGGCGTTTTCCGGCCAGACAGGAGTGATGCCTATGGCCGACACAATCACCTTGACCGATCACGACGCGATCCGTTCCTGGGCGGCGGCGCGAGCCGGTTTTCCGGCCATTGTCGACGTCTCGCCCGAAGCCGGGACGCAGGCCATGCTGCGTCTGGTGTTTGGCCAGCACGCCTATGAGGACGACGACCGGCCGGAGCGGCCGATGAATGCCGGCGGCTACGAACTGGTCGAATGGGACGAGTGGTTCAAGGTCTTCGACGAACGAAAATTGGCGCTGGTGGTGGCCGCCGACGAGCCCGGCCGGCGCGAACAGTTTCACAAGATCGTTCGCAGGTAACCGACAAGCCTGCAAGCAGAAGGCCCGGACCGCAGCGCGATCCGGGCCTTTTTTGCATTTGGTGCCGGCGACTATTTCCAGTCGCGGATGTCCACGAAATGGCCGGCGATCGCCGCCGCTGCCGCCATCGCCGGCGACACCAGGTGGGTGCGGCCCTTGAACCCTTGGCGTCCCTCGAAATTGCGGTTCGAGGTCGAGGCGCAGCGCTCATGCGGCTTCAGCCGGTCGTCGTTCATGGCCAGGCACATCGAGCAGCCCGGCTCGCGCCAGTCGAAGCCGGCGGCGACGAAGATCTTGTCGAGCCCCTCGGCCTCGGCCTGTTCCTTGACCAGGCCGGAGCCCGGCACGATCATGGCATTGACGCGCGGATTGACCTTCTTGCCCTCGACCACCTTGGCGGCGGCGCGCAGATCTTCGATGCGGCCGTTGGTGCAGGAACCGATGAACACCCGGTCGAGCGCGATGTCGGTGATCTTGGTTCCCGGCGTCAGCCCCATATAGTCGAGCGCGCGCAGCTTGGATGAGCGCTTGTTCTCGTCGGCAATGTCTTCCGGATTGGGCACAACGCCCTGCACCGAAACGACGTCCTCCGGCGAAGAGCCCCAGGAGACGATCGGCGGCAGCTTCTGCGCGTCGAGCACGACCACCTTGTCGAAATGCGCGCCTTCGTCCGAATGCAGCGTCTTCCAATAGGCCATTGCCGCGTCCCAGGCCGCACCCTTCGGCGCGCGCGGCTTGTCCTTGACATAGGCGAAGGTCGTCTCGTCCGGCGCGATCAGGCCGGCGCGCGCGCCGCCCTCGATCGACATGTTGCAGATCGTCATGCGGCCTTCCATCGACAGCGAGCGGATCGCCTCGCCGGCATATTCGATGACATAGCCGGTGCCGCCCGCGGTGCCGATTTCGCCGATGATGGCGAGGATGATGTCCTTGGCGGTGACGCCTTCCGGCAGCGTGCCGTCGACCCGCACCAGCATGTTCTTGGCCTTGCGCTGGATCAGCGTCTGCGTCGCCAGCACATGCTCGACCTCCGAGGTGCCGATGCCATGCGCCAATGCTCCAAAGGCACCGTGCGTGGAGGTGTGGCTGTCGCCGCACACGATGGTCATGCCGGGCAGGGTAAAACCCTGTTCCGGTCCGATGATGTGGACGATGCCCTGGCGGATATCGTTCTCGGAGTAGTAGTCGATGCCGAAATCCTTGGCGTTCTTGGCCAGCGCCTCGACCTGGATGCGGCTCTCCTCGTTCTTGATGCCGAACTTGCGCTCCGGCGAGGTCGGCACATTGTGGTCGACCACGGCGAGCGTCTTTTCCGGATGCCGGACCTGGCGGCCGCTCATGCGCAGGCCTTCGAAGGCCTGCGGGCTGGTGACCTCGTGCACGAGGTGGCGGTCGATATAGAGCAAGCAGGTGCCGTCGTCCTGGCGGTCGACGACATGGTCGTCGAAGATCTTGTCGTAGAGGGTGCGCGGTGCGCTCATGTGCGTAAATCCGTCGATGTGAAAATGGGAAGGTGCCTGTGCCGAACCATGCAACCCGGCAAGGGCGAGGAGGCGACGTCGGCTCAGCTAAGTCGGCTGGTGAGCGCGCCGCAGACGCGCGCGGCAAATCGCGACGGCAGGCGCTTTCTGTCCTGCAGCACGAAACCCTTATAGGCCGGATCGCCGAAAAGCTCTTCCATGGCGGGGTAGATAGCAATGTTTTGGCTTTTCGGCAATTGCGGTAGCTTTGCCTTCTCCGCTTGTGGGAGAAGGGAAGCCGCCCTCACAACACCTCGAACACAAAAGTCCGCACCAGCGCTTCCGGGTCGCCGATCGCATAGCAGCGGAACCACGGGCTCTGCTCGACCAGCCGCCATTTCTTCGCCTGCGTGAGCTCATCGAACACAGCCTGGAAGCCGCCGCTCTCGAACACCTGGTCGCGCACGGTGAAAATGGCGTGGCCGCCGCTTTTCGTGATCCGCACCAATTCATGCAGGCCGGAAGCCGGTGCGTGGCCGATCGTGAAGACGCCGGCCGAGAAGAAGGCACGAAAATGCCCGTCCGGCCAGGGCATCGGGCCGCCGAGCATCGCCTTCTTGAGCTCGCTATAGGCGTTGCGGCTGCCGGCAAGCTTGAGCATGTCGTCGGACAGGTCGAGCCCGGCGATGTCGCCATAGCCCAGCGCCTTCAGCGACGGCCCCGACAGGCCGGTGCCGCAGCCGGCATCGAGCAGAGGCCCTTCGCCCGAAGGCACATGGCGCGCCACCCAGGCGGCGATCAGGAACGGCAGCAGATAGCCGAGCGAGGCGGTCTCGCTGTCATAGGTCGCCGCCCATTCGGCGTAAGCCTTGGCCAGCGCTTCCGGCGTGTCGGACGTATATACCGAGTCCAGCGCCGCATTGGCCTTGTCGAAATTCATCGGTCGGTTTCCTCCGCGCCGGGATGCATGTCGCCCAAAACTGTGCAGCGGTTTTGGGACAACGACATGCATCGAACAACGACAATCGTAGCGCCGTCTTCGCCCGCCGGCTATTCCTGATGCTGGCGGCGCAACCGCCGCTCGAACGCCCGCAGCGCCAGCGACAGGCCGACGGTCAGGATGAGGTAGATGTAAGCGACGATCGAATAGGTCTCGAAGAAGCGGAACGAGCCGGCGGCATAGACCTTGCCCATCTGGGTGATGTCGGCGACGCCGAGCACCGAGACCAACGAGGAATCCTTGACCATCGCGACGAAATCGTTGCCGAGCGGCGGCAGGATGGTGCGGATCGCCTGCGGAAACACGATCAGCCGGAAGCGCTGCACCCGCGACAGCCCGAGTGCTTTCGCCGCCTCGATCTGACCCTTCTCGACGGCCTGGATGCCGGCGCGGAAAACTTCCGAAATGAAGGCCGAATAACCGATGGTCAGCGCCATGATGGCGCGCCACAAAAGCGAGACGTCGCGGACCAGCAATTCGCCGAGATAGCCGGCGCTCTGCAAGGGCGCCGTCAGCGCGTTCCACGCCGCCACGAAGGCCGGCGCGCCGGCAAAGGCGATCCAGAACAAAAGCACCAGGATCGGCACGCCGCGGATGATCTCGACATAGAAGCGCGCGACCTGGCGCAGCAGGCGCGAGCGCGACAAGGCCATCAGCGCCAAGCCCAGCCCGATCGCGGAGGCCAGCGCGAAGGCGACCACGGTGACGAAGATGGTGATGCCGATGCCCTTGGCGACGATGGCGAAGACCTGGGCATAGAGATCGCTGGTGGCGATGAAGAGCGCCGTCGCCAATGCCAAGGCAAGCGTGGCTGCCAGCCACCAGGGGAATTCGGGTCTGGTGGTGGAGGTTGCGGGCGGCATCAAGCGGCGCCGGCGAGATAGTCGCGGAAGCTGCGTTCCGGCACACCCCCCTCTGCCCTGCCGGGCATCTCCCCCGCAAGGGGGGAGATCAGATGTCGCCTCGGCTTTCGCGAATTTTCAACGCCGCAGAATTGGGCGAGAGGCCAAGACTGCCAATCTCCCCCCTTGCGGGGGAGATGTCCGGCAGGACAGAGGGGGGTGTGAAGGAATGAAACCTTTGCAGGCTTCGGCCCGCCACTGTCGCGTGTCATTGACAGCAAAGGAGGCTCACTGCCCCATCTTGTAATCAAGGAACCACTTCTTGTTGAGCGCATCGAGCGTGCCGTCGGCCTTGAGCGCGGCGATGGCGGCGTTGACCGGCTTCACCAGCTCCGAGCCTTTCGGGAAGATGAAGCCGAAATCCTCGGTGCCGAGCGGGCCGCCGATCAGCTTGAGCTTGCCTTCGGAAGCGTCGACATAGCCCTTGCCGGCGGTGCCGTCGGTCAGCACGACGTCGACGTCGCCCGACTTCAGCGCCTGGACGCTGGCGCCGAAGGTCTCGAACAGCTTGATGCGCGGATTCTGCTCGTTGCCGTCGAGCACGCTGTAGACGGCGGTATAGAAGGGCGTGGTGCCGGCCTGCGCGCCGATCAGCCCGTCTTTGAAGGCGGCAAAGCTCTTGGCGTCGGTGAAGCGGCTCTCGTCGCCGCGCACCAGCATGAACTGCTCCGAGCGCATATAGGGATCGGAGAAGTCGACCTTCTCCTTACGCTCGTCCTTGATGGTGATGCCGGTCATGCCGATGTTGTACTGGTTGTCGGAAACCGCCTGGATCATCGCGTCCCAGGAGGTGTTCTGATATTCGACCTTGAAATTCAGCCGCTTGGCGATCTCGTCCATCGCGTCATATTCCCAGCCGATCTGCTTGCCGGTCTTCTTGTCGACGAACTGCAGCGGCGGGTAGGCATTCTCCGTCACCACCACGACCTTCTTGCCGCCGAGGTCGGGCAGCGTGTCGGCCAGCGCCGCGACGGGCGCAAGAAGGCAGGCCAGCATGGCGGCCAGCAGCAGTTTCGACTTGGTCATGACAAACTCCCCGCAGGTGATTGGCCGCGCATTGGCCGCGCGCCACCAGAAAAAATCCGGCGCCGACTTTAGCCTTCCGCAAGCGCCTTGCAAGCCGATCCGCTGCGGCGATGCGCGTGGGCGTGGCTTCCCATCCTTCCGAACGGTCGCTTCGAGAACCCTCTTTCCGCGATCAGCCCGACCCGACGCCTCGCGCAAGCCGGCCATATTGGCCGTCAACACGCGAGCGATTTTTCTCCGAGCTCGATTCAGCGCTTGGTGGCGCCGATCGACACGGAAAGCGGGATCTTGGTGACGTCGGCCGGGAGCGCGTAGAGCCCCTCGCCTGCCTCGACCATATAGGGAAATTCCTTCCACCCCAGCATGGCATGCTCGTTGAGGAAGTCGATCGCCATGTCCGATGCGATGAGCGCATTGATGACGTCGCTCAACGGGTGGATCCACTCATAGTTCAGGCGATGGGTCAGTGGCCGCTCGTCGCCCGTATAGGTATGCGTGTCGTGCCATTCCAAGGGCGCCTGCCGTGGTGTCCGCCAATCGAGCAGCAGACCCGGCCGGTCGGTCTTGCGGCCGCATTGGAACATCGTCGGATGGCCGTCGAGAAAATAGAGTTTCCCGCCAGGCCGCAGCAGGCTGGCGACCACCTTGGCCCAGCTGAAAATGTCGTCCAGCCAGATGGTGGTGCCCCAGGTGACATAGACGAGATCGTAATAATCGTCGAGCGCCGCCACCGCGTCATAGACCGAGGCCTCGACGAAGCGCGCCTCGACGCCGGCCTGCTCGGCAAAGCTGCGCGCCGCGGCCAGCGCCTTGGGCGCGAAGTCCAGTCCGGTCACGCTTTTCGCGCCAAGGTGCTTCAGGCTTATCGTGTCGAGCCCGATATGGCATTGCAGATGGGCAATATCCTTGCCGGCAATTCGGTTGCCGACCTCCCGCATCTCCAGCGCCGTCAGGCTTGTACCGCCGGCCAGCACCTTGTCGATCGGATAGTATCGGCGCGCTGCATCGCTGGTGTGCAGTTCTGCTCGATTATTCCAATTGGAGCGATTTGCCCTCGCAAAAGCATCCACCCAAATCACCCCCAAAGCAAATAAGGCGGCCGAAGCCGCCCCTATTGCTAAGAGATGTTATGTAAAACGCAAGAGACGTCGTTAAGAAATTATTTACTCTGCCGCGGCTTCCTTGGCAGCCTCGGCGGCGGCCTTCTTCTCGGCGGCATCCTGCGCGGCCTTCTCGACGGCCAGCGCCTCGGCGGCGGCGACCTTCTCGGCCTCGATGCGGGCACGCTCGGCGTTCAGCGCGTCACGTTCCTCGTCGTTGAGCTTGCGGGCGCGAACGCCGGTATTTTCCGAAATGCGGGCCGACTTGCCGCGGCGATCACGCAGGTAATAGAGCTTGGCGCGGCGCACCTTGCCGCGGCGCACGATCTCGACGCCCTCGACCATCGGCGAGTAGACGGGGAAAACGCGCTCGACGCCTTCGCCATAGGAAATCTTGCGGACGGTGAAATTCTCCTGGAAGCCCGAGCCGGAGCGGGCGATGACGACACCCTCATAGGCCTGGACGCGGGTGCGGCTGCCTTCGGTGACGCGAACCTGGACACGCACGGTGTCGCCGGGCTGGAATTCGGGCAGCTTGCGCTTGGCTTCGATCTTGGCGGCCTGCTCGGCCTCGAGCTGACGGATGAGATCCATCTCAAAAATCCTCTTCTTGTTCTTCCGACAGTCAGAGCGTCCTCATCTCGCCTTGCAGTTCCAACGACCGCTCGGCTATGCCCTTTGCGATAGCATCGGACAGGGACGGCTACACCGCCATTGTTGACGGGCCCGAAAGATCGTTCTTCCGGTTCGGGCGGCCACATACCGCTATTTCGGCGCTTTGTCACGCCTTATTGCACGTCGCCCGCAAGTGTGTGCGGTTCTGGCACGACGACATGCATCGAAACAAGGACTTATAAGCGCGCGCCGCTCTTCAGCGCGACGCGCCTTGAAGGCATATTTTTCGCGCCTATGGCATCATCGTATTGTGTCCGTGTCGGGTTGCGCCAGCCGCGCAGGCTTCCTAAGCGGGGAACGGTCTAAGTCCCTCGGGTTCCCAATGACATTCTTCGATGCCTTCCTGCTCTTCCTCGCGGGCTTTGTCTCTGGCGCGGTCAACGCCGTCGCCGGCGGCGGCACCTTCATCACCTTCGGTGCCATGACCCTGGTCGGCCTGCCGCCGATCGTCGCCAACGCCACCTCCTCGGTGACCCAGTTCCCCGGCTACATCACCTCGACGCTGGCCTATCTCGACGACATCAGGCATTTCTGGCGCCAGGCGCTCCTGCTTTGCCTGATATCCGCCTGCGGTGCGCTGGCCGGCTCGCTCATCCTGCTCGCGCTCTCCAATCCGTCCTTTCGCGCGCTGGTGCCCTGGCTGCTGATCGCCGCGACCGCTTTGTTTGCCGCCGGACCGTGGTTGAAGCCGGCGGCGGGACCCGAGCACCAGGCCTCGCTCGGCTCAGTCGCCGGGTCGCTGGCGCAATTCCTGACCTCGGTCTATGGCGGCTTCTTCGGCGCCGGCATGGGCGTCATGATGCTGGCGACCCTCGGCCTGACGCAAGCCGGCGACTATCACAAACTGAATGCCCTGAAGAACATGCTGGCCGTGGTCATCGCGGCCATCGCCATAGTGGTCTTCGTTTCCGGCGGAGTGATCGCCTGGCCGCAGGCGATAATCATGATCCCGGGCGGCGCTTTCGGCGGCTATGCCGGGGTGTGGATCGCCAGGCGCGTGCCGCAAGGCGTCGTGCGTGGCTTCGTCGTCGGCGTCGGCCTGTTCCTGGCGTTTTATTACTTCACCAAGGGGTGAGCCGCCGTCAGCAGGTCCGGGCGCCGCTCCCTGGTCAGCTTCAGCGCCTCGGCGCGGCGCCATTCCGCGATCTTCTTGTGGTTGCCGGAGTTCAGCACCTCGGGGATCGGCCTGCCTTCGAATTCCTGCGGCCGCGTGTAATGCGGATGCTCGAGCAGGCCACACTCGAAACTCTCTTCCTCGCCCGACACGGCATTGCCCATCACGCCAGGCAGGAGCCGCACCACGGCGTCGAGCAGCACGAGTGCCGCCGGCTCGCCGCCCGACAGGATGAAGTCGCCGATCGAGACTTCCTCCAGAGCTCGCGCCTCGATCAGCCGCTGGTCGACGCCCTCGAAACGGCCGCAAAGGATGACGGCGCCCGGCCCGGCGGCGAGTTCCCGCACGCGCGCCTGGGTCAGCGGTCGCCCGCGCGGGCTCATCAGCAGGCGCGGGCGCGGATCGCCCGGCGGCGAGGCATGGTCGACGGCCTTGGCCAGCACGTCGGCGCGCATCACCATGCCGGCGCCGCCGCCGGCTGGCGTATCGTCGACGGTGCGATGGCGATCGGTGGCGAAATCGCGGATCTGGATCGCCTCCAGCGACCAGGTGCCCGCCTCCAGCGCCCGGCCGGCGAGCGACAGCCCGAGCGCGCCCGGAAACATCTCCGGATAGAGCGTCAGCACCGAGGCGGCAAAGCTCACCGGTTGCCCCCGGCATCCTTCGGCCCGCGCGGCCGGCCCTTCGGGTCGAACCCGGGCTGACCGGGCGCCTCGCTCTCCTCCTCCTCGACCAGTCCCGCCGCCATGGGATCGACCTGGACAAAGCCATCGGCGATCGACACATGCGGCACCGCGGCCTGGGTGAACGGGATCAGCACGCCCTTGCGACCGGCAATCGTGACGTCGAGTATGTCGCCGCCGCCGAAATTGTGCACCGCGACGACCCTGCCGATGACACCGGTATCGTCCCTCACCTCCAGGCCGATCAGGTCGGCGTGGTAGAACTCGTCCTCCTCGCCATCGTCCGGCAGCACCGAGCGGTCGACGAACAGCTCCGTGCCGGCAAGCGCCTCGGCGGCGTTGCGGTCGCCGATCCCTTTGAAGCGCACCACCACGACCGTGCCTGCCGGCCGGATATCGAGGATGTGGAAGACGCGGCCGTCCTTGGCCTGGAGCGGTCCGTAATCGGCCAGCGCCAGCGGATCGCCGGTGAAGGTCTTGACCCGCAATTCGCCCTTGATGCCGTGCGCGGCGCCGATCACGGCCATCTGGACGGGGTTCTGGAGCTTGGACATCGGCATTTCCTTTGCTTTGCTCTAACGCCGGCCAGCCGCCATTTCAATGATCGCCTATTCACGGCTTGCTAACCACGCTGCCCGAAGATGCCGCCATGCAGGAATTCCTCATCCCGGCAAAGCCCGATCTTCAGAGAGCGCGCGAGAACTGGCTGAAGATGCTGGCGCGCGAGCGCCGGCTGTCGCCGGAGACGGTGGAGGCCTATGAGCGCGACACGCGCCAGTTCCTGCAGTTCCTGACCGGACATTGCGGCGGCCCGCCCGGAATTTCGGACATTGCCGACCTGCGTCCGGCCGATCTGCGCGGCTTCCTCGCTGCGCGCCGCAACGAAGGCGTCGGCGCCCGCACGCTCGGCCGCGGCCTTGCCGGCATCCGCTCGCTGCTGCGCTTTCTCGAAAAGCGCGGCCTCGTCAACGCGGCCGGTGCGACAGCCCTTCGCGCACCGCGCCAGCCGAAATCGCTGCCCAAGCCGCTGACCGCGAGCGATGCAAAACAGGTCGTTTCCGTGGAAGGCCAGCTCGCCGAAGAGCCCTGGATCGCGGCTCGCAACGCCGCCGTGCTGACGCTGCTTTATGGCTCCGGCCTGCGCATCTCGGAAGCGCTCGGCCTGTCGGGAGCGGATCTTGCCGCCGAAACCGACACCGTGCTGCGCATCACCGGCAAGGGCGGCAAGACGCGGCTGGTCCCGGTGCTGCCGGTGGCGCTCCGGGCGGTCGTCGAATACCGCCGGCTCTGTCCCTACCACATCGATCCGAAGGGGCTGCTGTTCCGCGGCGCCCGTGGCGGTCCGCTCAATCCGGCCATCGTCCAGCGCGAGATGGCCAGGCTGCGCTCGGCCCTCAACCTGCCGGACACGGCGACGCCGCATGCCTTGCGCCATTCCTTCGCCACGCATCTGCTCGGCCGCGGCGGCGATCTGCGAACCATCCAGGAACTGCTCGGCCACGCCAGCCTGTCGACCACGCAGGTCTACACCGGCGTCGACACGGCAAGGCTGCTCGAAATTTATGAGCAGTCGCATCCGCGGGCGTGACCGCTAGCGGCGCGCTCTCGTCGAGGGACAACATGGGATTGGGGCGAAGCCGCCACACGTCGTCATACCAGGGCGAAGCAGGAGCGAAGCTCCGTCGCGGAGACCCTGGTATCCATGCCGTGACCCTGGCCGAGGAGTGCAACGGAGCAGAATACTGCACCGTGGCACAGCGCAGAAGTCGCGGCATGGATCCTCGGGTCTGCGCCGCGTCGCTTCGCTCCTTGCTCCGCCCGTGGATGACGAGGGATGGGCGGCCTAACTAACCATCAGATATTCCGTCTGAGAACTAGGCGATTGTCAAAACTGCACCCGGAAACAATTTCACCCCGCCGGTTAACCGTTTTGCCGCTTTTTGAGCTTAAGAAGCGAGCCATGAAACGCGTCATCGCCATCGCCGACCGCGCGGCCCTAGTCTCGTTGAAGCTGCTTGCAGCACTCAACCTGCTGTTTTTCCTGTCCTTCATCCTTGTCCTGCTGCTTGCCGGCAGAGCGCATGCGGAAGCGCCCGCCTGCGGCGGCGCCGATCTACTGGCCGGTCTCGAGAAGACCGATCCCGCCGCCTTCAAGAAGGTCGAGGCCGAGGCCGCCGCGGTTCCGAACGGCAAGGGCCTGCTGTGGAAGCTGGAGAAGTCAGGCGAAAAACCTTCCTATCTGTTCGGCACCATGCACGTGACCGACGCGCGCGTCACCACATTGCCAACCGTGGCGCAGCAGGCTTATGACGGCGCCGACACGATCATCATCGAGACCACCGAAGTGCTCGACAAGAAGAAGATGATGGCCGCCATCGCCGCCGATCCCAACCTGATGATGTTCACCGACAACACCACGCTGTCGTCGCTGCTCTCGCCCGAGGACGCAGCCGTGCTGAACAAGGGGCTCGATGCGCGCGGCATTCCGCCGGCGACGGTTGCCAAGATGAAGCCTTGGATCCTGTCGGCGATGGTGGCGCTGCCCGCCTGCGAAGTCGCCCGCCAGGCCGCTGGAGAGCCTGTGCTCGACGTCAAGCTCGCCTCCGAGGCCAAGGCCAACGGCAAGGCGGTCGAAGGCCTGGAAACCGTTGCCGACCAGCTGCGCGCCATGGCTTCGCTGCCGCTCGCCTTCCACATGAAGGGCCTGGTCGACACGTTGCGGCTTGGCGACAAGGCCAACGACCTCAACGAAACCATGATCATTCTCTACCAGCGCGGCGAGATCGGCATGTTCTGGCCGCTGTTCAGCACCGTGCTGCCCAACGCGGAGGACGATCAGGCCGGCTACGCCGCCTTCGAGCAGACCATGATCACCAGCCGCAACAAGGTGATGGTGGACCATGCCCAGCCGATTCTGGCCAAAGGCAATGTCTTCATGGCGGTCGGCGCGATGCATCTTCCCGGCCCCGAAGGACTGGTCGAGGATTTCCGCAAGGCAGGGTATACTGTTACCGCCGTCAACTGAGTCGTCTGGCGGCTGGGGCCCGGAAAACGCCGGTTTTTCAGCGCTTTCCGTCCGCCGGCGTGAAACCGAATCGCGGGATCGCGCGTTGATGGCTGTTGATTGAAGGCTTTCATTCCAAGGAGGACACGTTTTATGGCGAACCCTAACGATCCCTTCACCCCTCCGAGCACGCCGCCCTCGTCGAGTGGCGGAGGTGGCAGCGGATGGCTGATCGCCCTTGTTGTCATTATCCTGGCCGTTGTTGCGTATTATGTCTTTGGCAGAAGCGGCGGCGAGCATGCCCCGGCGCCCGCTGAACCGCCGGCAGCAAGCACGCCGGCCCCTGCACCGGCGCCTGCTACGCCTGCTCCTGCGCCAGCCCCGGCGCCCGAGCCTGCCCCGGCCCCAGCACCGGCCCCCGCGCCGGCTCCCGCGCCTGCACCGGCTCAGTAATCAGGCCCAGCTCAATGACGAACGGCCCGCCGAGAGGCGGGCCGTTTTGTTTCGGCTGTGACCTGGCAGAGGCCTTTTTAGAAAGCCGCTCCGGTGAGTCAGCTGGCGTGGTTTTCGAGAACCGGAGCGGAGCGTACTTAAAGTACGTGAGCACCGGAAGCGCAGAAAACCGCGCCAGATGGCCGCCGGAGTGGGTTTATGAAAGGCCTCTAAATATGGATCGGCTTGAAGAACGTGGCGAGTGCCGCTTCCTTCACCGCTTCCGACATCGTTGGATGCGCATGGCAGGTGCGGGCGAGGTCCTCCGAGGAACCGCCGAATTCCATCAGCACCGCCGCCTCATGGATCATCTCGCCGGCGCCGAAGCCCATGATATGAACGCCGAGCACACGATCGCTGGCCTTGTCGGCGAGGATCTTCACGAAGCCGTCCGTATGCAGCATGGCGCGGGCGCGGCCATTGGCGCTGAACGGAAATTTTCCGACCTTGTAGTCGATGCCGCCCTTCCTCAGTTCCTCCTCGGTTTTGCCGACGGAGGCGATTTCAGGGCTGGTGTAGACGACGCTGGGGATGACGTCGTAGTTCACATGGCCGGCTTGGCCGGCAATCGTCTCGGCCACCGCGACGCCCTCGTCCTCTGCCTTGTGCGCCAGCATCGGCCCGGCGATGACGTCGCCGATGGCATAGATGCCGGGCACGTTGGTCCGCAGATGACCGTCGGTCTTGACCCGGCCGCGTTCGTCCATCTCGACGCCCGCTTCCTTGAGTCCGAGGCTGTCGGCATAGGGACGGCGGCCGGTGGCGATCAGCACCACGTCCGCCTCGATGGTTTCCGCGGCACCGCCCTTCACCGGCTCGAACGTGACGCTGGCCCCCTTCTTGGTCTTGCCGACGCCGGTCACCTTGGCGCCGAGCCTGAACTCGAAACCTTGCTTGGACAGCAGCCGCTGGAACTGTTTCGACACTTCGCCATCCATGCCGCCGAGGAGGGTGTCGAGGAACTCGACGACTGTCACCTTGGCGCCGAGCCGCGCCCAGACCGAGCCGAGTTCCAGGCCGATGACGCCGCCTCCGACCACCACCAGTTGGCCAGGCACCTTGGGCAGCGACAGCGCGCCGGTGGAGGACACGATCACCTTCTCGTCGAAGTCGACCTTGACGCCGGGAATACCGGCGACGTCGGAGCCGGTGGCAATCACGATGTTCTTGGTCTCGATCTCCTCGACCTTGCCGTCCTCGCCGGTCACCGACACCTTCCCGGCACCGACCACCTTGCCGGTGCCGCGGAAGCTATCGATCTTGTTCTTCTTGAACAGGAAGGCGACGCCGCTGACGTTGGACGCCACCGTCGCATCCTTGTGCGCCAGCATCTTCTTCAGGTTGAGCTTCGGCGCACCCACCTCGATGCCGAGCGTATCGAAGGCATGGCCGGCCTCGGCGAACATCTCGGAGGCGTGGAGCAGCGCCTTCGAAGGAATGCAGCCGATGTTGAGGCAGGTGCCACCGAAGGTGGCGTTCTTCTCGACCACCGCCGTCTTCAGCCCGAGCTGCGCCGCCTTGATGGCGCAGACATAGCCGCCCGGTCCCGACCCGATGATTACGACGTCATAAGCCATGATCTTGTCCCTCTATCCGGCCTTCAGCGGCCGCCGCTCACATTCAGGATCGCGCCCGTTATATAGGAGGCTGCGTCCGACAGAAGATAAAGCACGGCGCTCGCGACTTCGTCGGCCGTGCCCGCCCTCTTCATCGGCAGCATGTCCTGCATCCGCGCCACCCGATCCGGCTGCCCGCCGGAGGCATGGATCTCGGTTTCGGTGATGCCGGGGCTGACCGCATTGACGCGCACGCCTTCGCTCACCACCTCGCGCGCCAGCCCGACGGTCATCGTGTCGATCGCGCCCTTGGAGGCGGCGTAGTCGACATACTCGCCCGGGGCGCCCAGCCTGGCGGCGGCGGAAGAGAGGTTGACGATCGCGCCGCCCTTGCCGCCGTGCCGGGTCGACATGCGCTTCACCGCCTCACGGGCGCAGACGAAGGAGCCGACGACATTGACGCGCATCATCCGCTCGACCCGCTCGGCGCTCATCTCGTCGATGCGCGCCTTGACGTCGACGATGCCGGCATTGTTGACGAAGGCGTCGAGCCGGCCAAAGGCCCGGTCGACCGCCTTGAACATCGTCATCACATCGGCCTCGTCGCCGACGTCGCCCTTCACAGCGATGGCTTGCCCGCCAGCGGCTTGGAGCTCGGCGACCAATGCATCGGCAGCCAGCCGGTTGGAGACATAGTTGACCGCCACCCGGTAGCCGGCCTGGCTGGCCTGCCGGCAGATTGCGGCACCGATGCCCCGGCTGCCGCCGGTGACCAGCAGCGTCTTCTTGTCCGCGCTCATTCCTGGCAGCCTTTCAGCGTAAAGACGTCCCACGGCACTTTGGAGAAACCGGCGGGACCATAGGCGGCCGACATCTCGAGCGACGGCCCGAGATCGGGAAAAATCAGGCTCTTCGGTGCATCGGTGCCTTCGGCCGGCAGCAGGCCTATCCCGCCCTTGTCGTCGGAACTGTAGATCACGCCTTCCCACACCGTGCAGGCGGCAAGCTCCTCGCCGGTGACATCTCCGGTCGGGCATTTGTACATCAGCGAGCCATGCGGCCGGCCCTGGCCCTCCGTCCACATGGCGATGCCGTCGAGCACGGTATTGTTGTCGAGAACCATGCGGAACGTGTTGGTGATCGTCGCCGAGGTGCCGCTCGGGGTGAAGTCGATCTCGGCGCCGCTCTTCGCCTCGCCATAGACGGCAAGTTGAATCGGGCAGGCGGCCTGGGCGGTGGAACTCGCGGCTGTGAGAGCCAGTGATCCGGCCAGAAATCCGATCAACGGCGACGCGACGTTGGTCATCAGTTAGCCTGAACGCCTTCGCGGCCATCGGCGTTTTCGAGCACTTCGAAGTCGGTCATCAAGACCAGCGGCTCGCCGGCCGCGTCCAGTCCCCAGAAGGATGGATAGATGCCGTCGCCCCAACCGCTCCAGAACATCGCGATGTTGGCTGGATTGCCGGTGACGGGGTGATGCATAACGAACCTGTCCTGGTTGGGCGCGAATTCGGCCGCCAACACGTCATCATAGTAATTCTGGTCGGGTTTGAGCTTGTCCTGTGCGGCCGACATCAGGGCCATCGCCGTCTTGTCCATGAACGAGCCCAGACCGGCATCGACAGGATAGCCGAAGACTTGGTCGCCATTCAGCGTCGAAACGTCCTGGCCGGGCAACGTGGCAAGCTCCCAGCGCACCGGGACGCCGGGACGAAAGCGAAGGAATGCCGCCGCGACACGACCCTGCGCCTCGAACAGCGAGACCCGGTAGCGCCCAGGCTTGACCTTGCGATCTAGCGCTGGCCAGTCGTCACCGGTCACCAGAGGATCGCAGGCGATGATCTCGCCGGTCGGCAGCTCGAGGTCGCCAATCGGCGTGACGGTGATCTTGCGCTCCGCCAATTGTGCATCGGTGAGCGCAAATATGCCGAGATTGCTGCTGGCCTTGGCCGGATCCCAATCGGCAAATGCAAGCGGCGGAATGGCGGCGGAGATTCCAAGCGGGACGATGCTGCGCCGAAAAACCCGCCGCAAGCCGCGCGCTGCCCGACCTATCCCGAACCCTAGCTGCTCCAGCCAGCCGCTCACGACGCGACCGGTCCGATCACAGATCGAGCACCAGCCGCTCCGGATCCTCCAGGCTTTCCTTGACGCGCACCAGGAAAGTCACCGCTTCCTTGCCGTCGACGATACGGTGGTCGTAGCTGAGCGCCAGATACATCATCGGGCGGATGACGATCTGGCCGCCGACCACCACCGGCCGGTCCTGGATCTTATGCATGCCGAGAATGCCGGACTGCGGCGCGTTCAGGATCGGCGTCGACATCAGCGACCCGTAGACGCCGCCATTGGAGATGGTGAAGGTGCCGCCCTGCATATCGGCGACGGCGAGCTTGCCGTCGCGCGCGGCGAGACCCAGCCGGCCGATCTCCTTCTCGATCTCGGCAATCGACATCTGGTCGGCATCGCGCACCACTGGCACCACCAGGCCCTTGTCGGTGCCGACGGCGACGCCGACATGGGCGAAATTCTTGTAGATGATGTCGGTGCCGTCGATCTCGGCATTGACCGCCGGGATTTCCTTCAGCGCATGCGTCACCGCCTTGGTGAAGAAGCCCATGAAGCCGAGCTTCACGCCGTGCTTCTTCTCGAACACGTCCTTGTACTTGGTCCTCAGCGCCATCACCGCGCTCATGTCCACCTCGTTGAAGGTGGTGAGCATGGCGGCCGTCGACTGCGCCTCCTTGAGGCGGCGCGCGATGGTCTGGCGCAGCTTGGTCATGCGCACCCGCTCCTCGCGCGAGGCATCGTCGGCCGTGGACGGCGCGCGGGCCGCCACAGGCGCGGAGGCCGGAGCCGCCTTCGGCGTTTCGGACGGCTGCGAGGGCGCGCCCTTGGCGATGGCGTCGAGCACGTCGCCCTTGAGCACCTGGCCGCGCTTGCCGGAGCCGGTGATCTGGTCCACCGCGAGATTGCTCTCGGCAATCAGCTTGGCTGCCGCAGGAGCCGGCGGCATGGTGCGCGGCTCGATCGGGCCGGCGTCGCCGGCCACCTTGGCGGTCTCGGCCGCGGCCTGCTTGACCGTGGAGGCGGCATTCGGGCTGGAAGCCTGTGCCACCGCCTGCGGCTTGGTCGCCGGCGCGGCCGCTTCGCCGCCTGCCGCAATCGAGCCGAGCAACGCGCCGACATTGACGGTTTCGCCTTCCTTGACGGTGATCTCGGAGAGCGTTCCGGCGCCCGCGGCAGGCACCTCCACCGTCACCTTGTCGGTTTCGAGCTCGACCAGCGGCTCATCGGCGGCGATCGCGTCGCCGACCTTCTTGAACCACTTGCCGACGGTCGCCTCGGTGACGGATTCGCCCAGAGTGGGGACGCGGATTTCGGTAGCCATTGTGCCTGTCCGTTCTCTTGTCTGCTTGAGGTCTGTTTCGCCCGATCTGCCTGTTCACCCGGCCCGCTTATCCGCCGAGCGCGTCGTCGAGCAGGGCAGCAAGCTGGCTGAGATGCTTCGACATCAATCCGGTCGCCGGCGAGGCGGAAGCCGGCCGGCCGGTGTAGCGAACGCGCTGATGCTTGGCGTCGATATGCGCCAGCACCCATTCGAGATAGGGATCGATGAACGACCAGGCGCCCATGTTCTTGGGCTCCTCCTGGCACCACACCATCTCCGCGTTGCGGAAGCGCGACAGCTCGGTGATGAGCGCCTTGGCCGGGAATGGATAGAGCTGCTCGACGCGCAGCAGGTAGATGTCGTTGATGCCGCGCTTCTCGCGCTCCTCGTAGAGGTCGTAATAGACCTTGCCCGAGCACAGCACGACGCGGCGGATCTTGGAATCCTTGACCAGCTTGATCGGCTGGTCGGCGAGCAGTTGCGCATCGTCCCACAACAGCCGGTGGAACGAGCTCTCGCCCGACATTTCCGGCAGCGTCGACACCGCCCGCTTGTGGCGCAGCAGCGACTTCGGCGTCATCAGGATCAGCGGCTTGCGGAAGTCCCGCTTCAATTGCCTGCGCAGGATGTGGAAATAATTAGCCGGCGTCGTCACGTTGGCCACCTGCATGTTGTCCTCGGCGCACAGCTGCAGGAAGCGCTCCAGCCGCGCCGACGAGTGCTCGGGCCCCTGGCCCTCATAGCCATGCGGCAGCAGGCAGACCAAGCCCGACATTCTGAGCCACTTGCGCTCGCCGGACGAGATGAACTGGTCGAACACGACCTGGGCGCCGTTGGCGAAATCGCCGAACTGCGCTTCCCAGAGCGTCAGCGCCTTCGGCTCGGCCAGGCTGTAGCCGTATTCGAAGCCAAGCACCGCCTCTTCCGACAGCATCGAGTTGATGACTTCGTAGCCGGCTTGCGCCGCCGACAGATTGTTGAGCGGGATATAACGCGTCTCGTCGCGCTGGTCGTAGAGCACCGAATGGCGCTGCGAGAAAGTGCCGCGTTCCGAATCCTGGCCGGAGAGCCGGATCGGACTGCCGTCGAGCAGGATGGCGCCGAAGGCCAGCGCCTCGGCCGTCGACCAGTCGATGCCTTCGCCGGATTCGATCGCCTGGCGGCGGTTCTCGAGAAAGCGCAGGATCGTCTTGTGCGCCTCGAAACCCTTCGGCACCTCGGTCAGCTTCTTGCCGATTTCCTTCAGCGTGCGGACCGGAACGGCGGTCTTGCCGCGGCGCTGTTCGTCCTGATTGTCGGCCGTGCGCAGGCCGGACCAGGCGCCGTCCAGCCAGTCGGCCTTGTTCGGCTTGTAGGACTGGCCGACTTCCCATTCGGCTTCCAGATGCGCGCGCCAGTCGGCCCGCATCTTGTCGACTTCCGCCTGGGTGATATGGCCTTCGGCGATCAGCCGGTCGGCGTAGGTCTGCACCGTCGTCTTATGGGTGCGGATCTTGCGATACATGATCGGCTGCGTGAAAGCCGGCTCGTCGCCCTCATTGTGGCCGAAGCGGCGGTAGCAGAACATGTCCACCACCACCGGCTTGTGGAACTTCATGCGGAACTCGGTCGCCACCTTCGCGGCGTGCACGACGGCTTCCGGATCGTCGCCATTGACGTGGAAGATCGGCGCCTCGATCATCTTGGCCACGTCGGACGGATAGGGCGACGAGCGCGAGAAGCGCGGATTGGTGGTGAAGCCGATCTGGTTGTTGATGATGAAATGCAGCGTGCCGGCGACGCGGTGGCCGCGCAGGCCGGACAGGCCGAGGATCTCGGCAATCACGCCCTGGCCGGCAAAGGCGGCATCGCCGTGCAACAACAGCGGCATCACCTTGGCGCGCTCCGACAGCGGCACGATCTCGCCGCGCTCGCGCCCGGCGAGCTGGTCCTGCTTGGCGCGCGCCTTGCCCATCACCACCGGGTCGACGATCTCCAGATGCGAAGGATTGGCGGTCAGCGACAGATGCACCTTGTTGCCGTCGAACTCGCGATCCGACGAGGCGCCGAGATGGTACTTCACGTCGCCCGAGCCCTCGACCTCGTCCGGAGCGGCCGAACCGCCCTTGAATTCGTGGAAGATGGCGCGATGTGGCTTGGCCATCACCTGGCTGAGCACGTTGAGGCGGCCGCGATGCGCCATGCCGAGCACGATCTCCTTCAGGCCGAGCTGGCCGCCGCGCTTGACGATCTGTTCCAGCGCCGGGATCAGCGACTCGCCGCCGTCGAGGCCGAAGCGCTTGGTGCCCTTGTACTTGACGTCGATATACTGCTCGAAGCCCTCTGCCTCGATCAGCTTCGACAGGATCGCCTTCTTGCCGGCGGCGGTGAAGGTGATCTCCTTGTCGGCGCCCTCGATGCGCGCCTGGATCCACGCCTTTTCCTCGGGGTCCGAGATGTGCATGAATTCGACGCCGAGCGTCGAGCAATAGGTGCGGGCGAGGATGTCCAGCATCTGCCGGATGGTGCCGAATTCGAGACCGAGCACATTGTCGAGAAAGATTGGCCGGTCGTAGTCGGCCTGGGTGAATCCGTAATTCTCCGGCGACAGCTCGTTATAGTCCTCGAGCGGCTTGGCGATGCCGAGCGGATCGAGATCGGCATGCAGATGGCCGCGCATGCGGTAGGCGCGGATCATCATGATGGCGCGAACGGAATCGCGCGTCGCCTGGTGCACGTCCGCATCGGAAAGGGCTGCGCCGTTGACGACCGCCTTATCCTTCACCTTCTTTTCGATGTGCTTCTCGACCAGGCCCCAATTGCCATCGAGCGCCGACACCAGCTCGCCATTGGTCTGCAGGGGCCAAGAGGGCTTTGCCCAGGAAGCGCCCTTGGCGTTCTTGCGAACGTCGCCCGCATCGTCCTTCAGCGCCGCGAAGAAATCCTGCCATTCCGGATCGACGGAGGCCGGATCGTCCTCATAGGCGGCATAGAGCGCGTCGATATAGTCGGCGTTGCCGCCATAGAGGAACGAGGTGAGCGAGAATTGGTCGTTGGCCTGATCTTGTCGTGCCATGTCACTATCGGAGCCTGGCTCCGTCTCCTTCTTGGGGTGAATAGTGAGTGGTGAATAGTGAATGGCCAAAGAAAACGGGAACGACCCGCTTGGCGTCACTGTTCACCTTGTCCCTTCCATTCACCATTCACCACGCACTATTCACTGACCCTTGATCGCCTCAACTAAGGTCGTGCCCAGTCGAGCCGGCGACGGCGAAACCTTGATGCCGGCCGATTCCATTGCCGCGATCTTATCTTCGGCGCCGCCCTTGCCGCCGGAGATCACCGCGCCGGCATGGCCCATGGTGCGGCCGGCCGGCGCCGTGCGTCCGGCGATGAAACCCGCCATCGGCTTCTTGCGACCTCGCTTGGCCTCGTCCTTGAGGAACTGCGCGGCGTCTTCCTCGGCCGAGCCGCCGATCTCGCCGATCATGATGATCGACTTGGTCTCGTCGTCCGCGAGCAGCATCTCCAGCACGTCGATGAACTCGGTGCCTTTGACAGGGTCGCCGCCGATGCCGACCGCGGTGGTCTGGCCGAGGCCCACATTGGTGGTCTGGAAGACCGCTTCATAGGTAAGCGTTCCCGAGCGCGACACAACGCCGACCGAGCCCTTGCGGAAGATGTTGCCGGGCATGATGCCGATCTTGCATTCGTCGGGCGTCAGCACGCCCGGGCAGTTCGGACCGATCAGCCGCGAGGAGGAGCGGTCGAGCCGCGCCTTGACCCTGACCATGTCCATCACCGGGATGCCTTCGGTGATGCAGACGATCAGCGGGATCTCGGCCTCGATCGCCTCGATGATGGCTTCGGCGGCGCCCGCCGGCGGCACATAGACGACGGAGGCGTTGGCGCCTGTCCGTTCCTTGCCTTCGGCGACCGTGGCGAAGATCGGCAGGCTCTCGCCCTTGGCGCCGGCCCAGGTCTCGCCGCCCTTCTTCGGATGTATGCCGCCCACCATCTTGGTGCCATGATAGGCCAGCGCCTGCTCGGTGTGGAACGTGCCGGTCTTGCCGGTCAGGCCTTGGACCAGCACCTTGGTGTTCTTGTCGACGAGAATGGACATTTTTTAGCGACCTGATCAGTGAGTGCGGAACGGGTTAATGGCGACCACGGAGCCGTAAGCCTGGCCGTGATTGAGGTCTTCGGTGTACAGCGTCTTGACGCCGAGGCGCTCGGCAGCGGCGATGATCGCGCCAATAGACAAGGACATTTGTGTCGAGGAAGCATTCAGCGATCATAGAGCTCTTCCCGATTCCACTGGTTGCCGCCGATATCGCCTGCGGTATCTCCTGCCGCCTCCAGGGCGAGGCTCAGAAGAGTAGGCGAGACGCGCCGGTAGACGCCACTCACCATGTCTTGCCAAACATCGCTACCGGTAGGCGTGAATTGCAATCGCATGCGGTAGGTATCGTCGCCGTCGAAAATATACGTCACGCGGGCGGAGCCGCGCGGCGACGACCGTTCCAGAACGAGCTCGGCGCCGTTCCAGATGCCCGTGGCCGGTGTCGCCGGCACGAACCCCATGGAATCGAATTGGTGCATTGTGACGAGCTTGCGCTGCTGGTCGAAGCCGAACACATTGTGCGAGCCGAACGAAATCGTGCCGTCGCGGCGCTGGCGATAGCGCTGCACCACGAACAGGCCGCCGAACTGCGCTTCAGCCAGCACTTCCGACGTTGCCGTGCCGGCATCGGTCCATTGTGTCGCCGCAACGTCTTCCTCGCCACGCCACGCGCCGACCAGCGCCTGCAGGCGTTGGTGGTCGGCCGAAAGCGAGGAGAAAGACGCCGCGTTCATTGTCAGAGCCGCTTCAGGTCGGTGACGGTTAGGTCGCTCTTGGCATTGCCGGTGTTCAAAGTCGTTGCCGGCTCGAACATCAGCACCACCGGCTCCGTCGTCAGCGAGCGCGGCCGGTGCTCGACGCCGCGCGGCACGACGATGAAATCACCTTCGCCGAGCTCGACCGGACCGTCGCGGAAATCGATCGCGATCCTGCCGCGCAGCACGAGGAAGGCTTCGTCCTCATGGTCATGCGCATGCCAGTCGAAGACCTCGCCGAACTTGGCGACCTTCGCTTGGGCATCGTTGACGTCGCCGGCGATATGCGGATCGAAGACCTTGGCGATCTTCGCATCGGCCGCCTCGACCAGGTTGATCTTGCGCGGGGGCACGAGCTCAGCCCTTTACCGCCTTGACGATCTTCTTGGCCGCGTCGTCGAGGTCGTCGGCCGAGACGACGTTCAAGCCGCTTTCGTTGATGATCTTCTTGCCGAGCTCGGCATTGGTGCCTTCCAGGCGCACGACCAGCGGCACCTTGAGCCCCACTTCCTTGACCGCGGCGATCACGCCCTCGGCGATGACGTCGCACTTCATGATGCCGCCGAAGATGTTGATCAGGATGCCTTCGACGACCGGATCCTTGGTGATGATCTTGAACGCCGCCGTCACCTTCTCCTTTGACGCGCCGCCGCCGACATCGAGGAAGTTGGCCGGCTCTGCGCCATAGAGCTTGATGATGTCCATCGTCGCCATGGCGAGCCCGGCGCCATTGACCATGCAGCCGATATTGCCGTCGAGCGCGACATAGGCGAGGTCGTATTTCGACGCCTCGATTTCCTTCTCGTCCTCTTCGGTGGTGTCGCGCAGCTCCATCACGTCCGGATGGCGGAACAGCGCGTTGTTGTCGAACGACACCTTGGCGTCGAGCACGCGCAGCCGGCCGTTCTTCATCACGATCAGCGGGTTGACCTCGAGCAGGCTCATGTCCTTTTCGACGAATGCCTTGTAGAGGATCGGAAACAGCGTGCTGCCGTCCTTGGCCGCATCGCCGTCGAGCTTCAGCGCGGCGTTCAGCTTCTCCACGTCGTCCGCCGTCACGCCCTTGTCCGGATCGATGGCGACGGTGAGGATCTTTTCGGGCGTGTCATGCGCCACCGCCTCGATGTCCATGCCGCCCTCGGTGGAGACCACGAAGGCGATGCGGCCGACCGAGCGGTCTACGAGGATCGACAGATAGAGCTCTCGGTCGATATCGGCACCGTCCTCGATATAGAGGCGGTTGACCTGCTTGCCGGCCGCGCCGGTCTGCTTGGTGACCAGCGTATGGCCGAGCATCTCGTTGGCGTTGGCAACCACTTCGGCCGCCGACTTCGCCAGCCGCACGCCGCCCTTGGCATCGGGGCCGAGCTCCTTGAACTTGCCCTTGCCGCGGCCGCCGGCATGGATCTGGCTCTTCACCACATAGAGCGGCCCGGGCAGCGCCTTGGCGGCGGCTTCCGCCTCGCTTGCCTTGAACACGGGAACGCCGTCAGCGACCGGCGCGCCGAAACCCTTCAGCAGCGCCTTGGCCTGATATTCATGGATGTTCATGCGCTTGGTCTCCGGGGGAGGGGGCGATTACTTGCCGGCGAGATGCGGGGCGATCTTGGTGCAGGCCTCGGTCAGGCCTTGCACGGCCGCCACTGAGTTTTCGAACATCTTCTGCTCGGCCTTGGACAGGTCGATCTCGATGACGCGCTCGACGCCGCCGGCGCCGATCACCACCGGAACGCCGACATAGGTTCCCTTGACACCATACTGGCCGGAGAGATGCGCCGCACATGGCAGCACGCGCTTCTTGTCCTTGAGGTAGGATTCGGCCATGGCGATCGCGGACGCCGCCGGCGCGTAATAGGCCGAGCCGGTCTTCAACAGGCCGACAATCTCGGCGCCGCCGTCGCGCGTGCGCTGCACGATCTGGTCGAGCTTCTCCTTCGAGGTCCAGCCCATCTTGACGAGGTCGGGCAGCGGGATGCCGGACACCGTCGAATAGCGGATCATCGGCACCATCGAGTCGCCATGGCCGCCGAGCACGAAGGCGGTGACATCCTCGACCGACACCTTGAACTCTTCTGCCAGGAAGTAGCGGAAACGGGCGCTGTCGAGCACGCCGGCCATGCCCACGACATGGCTGGTCGGCAGGCCGGAGAACTTCTGCAGTGCCCACACCATGGCGTCGAGCGGGTTGGTGATGCAGATGACGAAGGCCTTGGGCGCGTACTTCTTGAGGCCGGCGCCGACCTGTTCCATGACCTTGAGGTTGATGCCCAGCAGGTCGTCGCGGCTCATGCCGGGCTTGCGCGGCACGCCGGCGGTGACGATGCAGACATCGGCGCCCTCGATGCCGGCATAGTCGTTGACGCCGGTCAGCCTGGAGTCGAACCCATCGACCGGCGACGACTGCGCGATGTCGAGACCCTTGCCCTGCGGAATCCCCTCGGCGATATCGAACAGCACCACGTCGCCGAGATCCTTGAGGCCGATCATATGGGCGAGCGTGCCGCCGATCATGCCCGAGCCGATGAGCGCTATCTTGTTACGTGCCATGTCAGGAGGTTTTCCCTTTGTGAGTGACGCGCCCAAATCGTTGCGACTTGCCGGCGTCGAGGAGAGAGGCCGTGATGCTGCGAGAACCGCGGGATTTCGCCGCACCCATAGCCCCGGCCCGGTGGAAATTCAAACGATTATTTTGAGCTTAGCATTTTCAATCGGTTAGATGGATCGGGAGTTACGTAAGCGTCAAAATTCTGAAGGCCATTGAGCGGAAGTTACACAAAGATCGTGGAAACCAGAAGACATCATCCCGGTGATGACGCCCTTGTGATGCAGCGCCAAGTCTCCCTCCTCGAGGGAGAGATGTCGCCGAAGGCGACAGAGGGGACGCCGCGCCTGAAACGCCGGCGCTCACCTGCGCCGAGGCCGGTCGAACCGACCCTCTGGCCTGCCGGCCATCTCTCCCTCAAGCAGGGAGATCGCCGTCACGCCGGCTTTCGCCAATATCCAACGACGAGCAAGGTAGCGAACCGGATCTCACGCCTGCGCCTGGCGTGCCTCGTCACTGAGCACCTGGCTCTTCCGCCGCTCTGCCCAGCCCTCCAGCCAGTCGCGGCTCTGCATTTCGACCAGCCGGGAGGCGGTGCGCTCGAACTCGAACACCTCGTTGCCGCGCTTGGCGGTGTAAAGCTCGGAGGGCTGCGCGGCGGCGCTCATCACCAGACGCATGCGATGGTCGTAGAGCGTATCGATGAGGAGAATGAAACGCTTGGCCTCGTTGCGCTTGCCTTCGCCCAGCACCGGCACATGGTCGATGAAAACGGTCGAAAACCGGGCGGCGATCGCCAGATAGTCGCGCGCGCCGAGCGGCTTTTCGCAGAGATCGGCGAAGGAAAAGCGCGCGGCATCGCCCGCCGCGCGCGGCACCACGAGATGTCTGCCCTTCAGCGTCAGCGTCACCGGCGAAGTCGGCTCGCCGTCGGTCATCGCCTTCCACGCCTCGTCGAGCGCCCGGTCCGCGGCCTCGTCGACTGGCGTGACATAGACCGGCAGGCGGTTGAGCTTCTCCTGCCGATAGTCCTTCTCGGCGTCGAGCGTCAGCACCGCGGCATTGCGCTCGAGTAGCCCGATAAAAGGCAGGAAGAGCTGCCGGTTCAGGCCGTCGCGATAAAGCTCCCGCGGGGCGACGTTGGAGGTGGCGACCAGCACGACACCATTGGCGAACAGTGCCGAAAACAGCCGCGACAGGATCATTGCATCGGCGATGTCGGCGACGGAAAACTCGTCGAAGCACAGCACCCAGGCTTCCTCAGCCAGCGCCCGCGCCACCGGCGGGATCGGATCGTCTTCCTTGACCTCGCCGTTCTTGCGCGCCGCCCGGTGCTTCTGGATGCGGTCCTGCACGTCGGCCATGAAATCGTTGAAATGGACGCGCCGCTTGCGCCTGACCGGCAGCAGTTCATAGAAAAAATCCATCAGCATGGTCTTGCCGCGCCCGACGCCGCCATGGATGTAGAGGCCCGTGATCGCCTCGCGCGTCTGCTGCTTGCGCGCGAACAGCCAGCCCAGCGCGCTCGATTTCTGCGCCAGCCTTTTTGCGGAGATTTCGTCGATCAGCCGGTCGAGCGCGGCGACAATGCGCTCCTGCGCCGGGTCACGGTCGACGGCCCCGGTCTCGACCAGATGGTCGTAGCGCTGCCTGACGGTCACATGAGTCTGGAGGCCGTCACGCAGATGCATCGGTCACTTCGTTCCGGAGCAATTCCAGGAAAGATGCGCAGCGGGTCTTCCATAGGGAATTGCCTAAATGCAAATGCTCAAGGGCGGTTCGGCGATTCACTCAAACGCCGAACCGCTCCAGGAGCGGGTTCGCCTTACCTTGTAAGCGAGATCGGCAGGCCGTTGGAAGTCTGGCCGTCGAATTTCTCGCCGCCCGAGGAATAAAGCCTCGCGAGCGGGCCGCCGTTTTCGTCATAAAGCGTCAATTGCTTGCCGGAGACGTTCCAGGACTTGATGCCGTCGATCGGCGACGGGCAGTGCAGCGGCCCGGCGCGATAGCCGGCGCCGAACTTGGTCTGCGGAGTCGCCACCTTGCAGCTCTGGCCGGACACGCTGGCGTTCCAGACGCCGGCGACGCTGGCCGCGGTCAGGTCCGCGGCGCCGGCCGGCGCCGAGCCATCCTGCGGCAGGGAGGCAACCTGGTTGTTCGTCGGCGCTGTCGGGAATTGCGACGGGTCGGTGGTGCCCGGCGCAGCGGGCGGCGGCAGCTGGTTCTGCGTCACCGTGCCGGAGGGCGCGGGCGTCAGCGGCGCCGGCTGCTGGTCGTCCATCGACGAGAACCGCGAGGTCGAGCAGCCGCTCGCAACGAGCGCGGCCAGCGATACGGCCAAAAGACCAGATTTCGAAAAAGGGCCCGTCTTCGAAAAATTCATTCCAACCTCCGTCGGATCCGGCCGGGGAACGCCGTCCGAGCAATCTCTCCCTCACCAAGATGGAGAAGGTGGCAGAATTTCAACCCGATATGGTTAAAATTGGGTTTTGCGGTGCAATTGTTGCAAATTTATCGCAACACTCATGTGACACCAAATCTCTCCGCGAGGCAGGCAAACAGCGCGCCCGAGGCCTAGCTGCGAAGCCGCGCGCTCGGGACGAAGACGTAGCCGTCCGGACCGACGATGTGGCATTCGCGCAAGCCATGCGGCTTGTCGATCGAGCCGGCCAGCACGATGTGGCCAAGTTCAGCAGCCCTTTTCTCGACGGCATCCGGATCGGCGCCGTAGAGCCGCAGTTCGATGCCGACGCCGCGCGTCTCGGCACCAGCAACGACACCGGTCATCGGATTGTCGAGATAGGAGTGGTCGGCGTGCAGCATGAACACCGAACCGAGCAGCCCGATCGCCGCGAAATCCTCGTCGGCATAAATGACCTCCGCGCTCAGCACGTCGCGGCAGAAGGCCTCCATCGCCGCCATATCGGTGACCAGCAAATTGACGCCCAGCCCGCGCGGCAGCGAGCGGCCGAAATCATCGGCCTTCATCCACGGTGTCTTGGTTCGCTTTTTCAATCGATCCTCCCCTCTGCACTCGATCGGCGATTTTAGCCTAAGCAATCCCGCAGCCCTTGGCATTCGCCGCCAAAATGCTTGCGCCAGCGGCGCTGGAAAGATCGCCGAAGCGCAGGTGGTCAAAAGCATTTCGCAGGCAGCCTTTCGCCGCTGCGTCCCGGCGAAGATACCCGCCGCCCGAGCAAGGAACTCAAGCCGCCTAAACGCGTTGGTTGCACACGCAATTCTGCCCCGGAGCCTTTCATGATCAAGTGGATCATCATCCTTCTCATCATTGCCGCTGCCGCGAGCCTCCTCGGCATGCCGGCGCTCGCCGGCGCCGCTGCCACGGGCGCGCGCATCCTGATCGGCATCGTCCTCATCATCTTCCTGCTGATCGTCCTCGGCGTCTTCGCAGTGACTTAGGCGCGACCTCTTGGTCGTCTGCCGGCGCGACCTCTTGGTCGTCTGCCGGCGCGACCTCTTGGTCGTCGCCCAGCGCGGGGGGCCGTCGCTGTCCGGCTTCTTGGCCGGCGCGGCATCTGCGCCGTGGCCTGAAAGCGCGCCGCACTGGTAATTCCCGCCCGTTTCCGCCATATAGCGCCAAACGGACATGGAATGACCGGACCGATGGCAGGCACTGCCCCTTTTGCCAAGATGAACGGCATCGGCAACGAGATCATCGTTGCCGACATGCGCGGTCGTGCCGACAGGGTGACGGCCGCCGCCGCGATCAGGCTCAATGCCGACGCCGCAACGAAGTTCGACCAGATCATGGCGATTCATGATGCTCGGACGCAAGGCACCGCCTATTACGTCGATATACTGAATTCCGACGGCTCCGGTGCGCAGGCTTGCGGAAACGGCATGCGTTGTGTGGTCCAGGCGCTCGCCGCCGAGACCGGCCAGAAGACCTTCACCTTCGAGACCCGCGCCGGCATCCTCAATGCCAGGGAACATGGCGACGGCTCGATCTCGGTCGACATGGGCAAGCCGCGCTTCGGTTGGCAGGAGATCCCGCTTGCCGAGGAGTTCCGCGACACCCGCATGATCGAGCTGCAGATCGGACCGATCGACGCGCCGGTTCTGCATTCGCCTTCGGTCGTGTCGATGGGCAATCCGCACGCCATCTTTTGGGTCGACCGCGACGTCTGGTCCTATGAGCTCGACCGCTTCGGCCCGCTGCTGGAAAACCATCCGATCTTTCCCGAGCGCGCCAACATCACCATTGCCCAGGTCACGTCGCCGCAGACGATGGTCATCCGCACCTGGGAGCGCGGCGCCGGCCTGACCAAGGCCTGCGGCTCCGCCGCTTGCGCCGCAGTGGTGGCCGCCGCCCGCACCAAGCGCACCGGGCGCAGCGTGTCGCTGATCACGCCCGGTGGCGGCGAGTTGCATGTGCTCTGGCGCGATGACGACCACGTTATTCTGACCGGCGCCGCCGAATGGGAATTTTCCGGCAGCTTCGATCCCGCGACCGGCGCCTGGGCCCGCGACACCGAAAGCGCCGCCTGATGTCCGCCCTGCAAAAAGGCCCGCCCGCAGGGCTCATCGGCAACGGCCCGCCCGCAGGGCCCATCGGCCAAGGTCCGTCGCCCGACGGGCCAATCGGCAACGGTATCGACGTCGTCACGTTCGGCTGCCGCCTCAACAGCTATGAATCGGAAGTGATGCGCCGCGAGGCCGAAAGCGCCGGCCTCGGCGCGCTCTCCGGCGGCGCCGTCATCTTCAACACCTGCGCCGTCACCGCCGAAGCGGTGCGCCAGGCCAAGCAGGCGATCCGCAAGGCACGCCGCGAGAATCCTCAGGCGCGCATCATCGTCACCGGCTGCGCCGCGCAGACCGAGCCGCAGAACTTCGCCACCATGGACGAGGTCGATCTCGTGCTCGGCAATGAAGAGAAGCTCAAGGCGAACTCCTATCGCGCGCTGCCCGATTTCGGCGTCAACGACACCGAAAAGGCGCGCGTCAACGACATCTTCTCGGTGCGCGAGACGGCAGGCCACATGGTCGACGCCATCGAGGGGCGGGCGCGCGCCTTCGTGCAGGTGCAGAACGGTTGCGATCACCGCTGCACCTTCTGCATCATTCCTTATGGACGCGGCAATTCGCGTTCGGTGCCGATGGGCGCCGTGGTCGAGCAGGTCAAGCGGCTCGCCGGCAACGGCTATGCGGAGATCGTGCTGACCGGCGTCGACATGACCAGCTTCGGCGCCGACCTGCCGGGCAGCCCGAAGCTCGGCAGACTCGTGAAGACGATCCTGCGCCAGGTGCCCGACGTGAAGCGGCTCAGGCTGTCCTCGATCGATTCCATCGAGGCCGACGACGAGCTGCTCGACGCGCTCGCCACCGAGCCCCGGCTGATGCCGCATCTGCACCTGTCGCTGCAGTCGGGCGACGACATGATCCTGAAGCGCATGAAGCGCCGGCATCTGCGCGAACAGTCGATTCGCTTCTGCGAGGATGTGCGCAAGCTCCGCCCCGGGATCGTCTTCGGCGCCGACATCATCGCCGGCTTTCCGACCGAGACCGAGGCGATGTTCGAGAATTCGGAAAGAATCGTCGAGGAATGCGGTCTGACGCATCTCCACGTCTTCCCGTTCAGCCCGCGCGAAGGCACGCCCGCGGCCCGCATGCCGCAGGTCCGCCGCGAGGTGGTCAAGCAGCGTGCCGCGAGGTTGCGCGCCGCCGGTGAGGCCGCCTATCGCCGCCATCTGTCCGCGCTCGCCGGAACACAGCAGTCGATCCTGGTCGAACGCGATGGGCTTGGCCGCACCGAAGGCTTCACGCTCAGCTCAATTGGCGTCGGCCAGCCGGGCGAGATCGTTGACGCCGTCATCACCGGCCATGACGGCGCCCGCCTGACCGCGGCCCCCCTGGCCGCCCGCGCCGCCTGAGACAGCAAAGAGCATGGCCGGTTTTTTCAAGAAGATATTTTCGTTCGGCAAGAAAGAGGTCGTCGAAGAGCGCGTCGACGAGACCGCGCCGCTGCCGCCGATCAAGTGGGATGCGCTGCAGGCACTGAAGCCGGAGGCCGAGCTGGCTCAGCCGGAAACCGACCGAGCCGAAGAGCCTGCAGCGGCGGCCGCGCCGGCTCCTGAGCCGGTCCCCGAGGAGCCAAAGCCCGAGCCGGCGCCGGACATCCCGCCGGCGCCGGAACCAGTCATTCCGCCCGCACCGGAGCCGGTCGTTCCCTCCGAACCGGAACCGCTGCCGAAGCCGGGACCGGAAGAAGAACCGCAACCCGAGCCTGAGAGGCCTGAGCCGCCGGCGCCCGAGGAAGTGCCGCCGGCACAGCCGAAGCCCCAGCCTGCGCCCGCACCGACACCCGGACCCACTCCGCAGGAGGTGCCTGCCGCGCCGGTCAAGCCGGATATCGAGCCGTCGCGCCCGGAAAGGCAGCCTGGGCCGGCGCCGGTCGAAGTGCCGACCCCGCCCGGCGAGGTTCCGCCTGAAACGCCTGCGCCTGAAATTCCGCCGTCGGTGCCACCTTCCGTAGAACCGTCTTCAGAGGGCGGCGCCGCCCCTCACCCGCCTGCCGGCACCTTCTCCCCGTATGGTGAGGTGGAGAACGAAGAAGCTTCGACGCCGACAGCCGCCTCTCCCCGTCCTTCACGGGGAGAAGGTAAGGGTGAGGGGCAGCGCCAACCTGCGCAGGATTCAGCGTCAGCGGAGCCAGCTTCGTCGGCGGAGATCTCGCCACCCATTCGCCAGCCTGCGCCGGTCGAGGCACAACCGATCTCTGCCGAGGTTGCGCCAGAGCCGCAACCGGTCCCGCAGCCCGCGCCGAAACCGGCGCCCTCCGCCGGCAAGGTGACAGTGGCGAAGAAGGTCGAGCAGAAGGCCGAGCCGCAGCCGCTGCCGGAGCCGGCGCCGCGGCGCTCCTGGTTCCAACGTATGCGCGATGGGCTTGCCCGCTCCTCGCGCGAGCTGTCGGGCAACATCGCCGGCGTCTTCACCAAGCGCAAGCTGGACGAGGACACGCTGCAGGACCTGGAGGACGTGCTGATCCGCGCCGATCTCGGCCTGGAGACGGCGCTGCGCGTCACTGATTCGCTCGCCTCGAGCCGCTACGGCAGGGACGTCTCCGATACGGAAGTCCGTGCTGTCATGGCCGCCGAGGTGGAGAAGGTGCTGACCCCGGTCGCCCTGCCGCTGGAGCTCGACCTCAGCCACAAGCCGCATGTAATCCTGGTCGTCGGCGTCAACGGCACCGGCAAGACCACCACCATCGGCAAGCTGGCGGCCAAGCTGACCGCGGGCGGCCTCTCGGTGATGCTGGCCGCCGGCGACACTTTCCGCGCCGCGGCAATCGAGCAGCTGAAGATCTGGGGCGAGCGCACCCGGTCGCCGGTCATCGCCACCAAGCTCGGCGCCGACGCGGCCGGCCTTGCCTATGACGCCTTCGAGAAGGCGAAGGAAGCCGGCTCCGACGTGCTGATCATCGACACGGCCGGCCGGCTGCAGAACAAGGCCGAGCTGATGGCCGAACTGGAAAAGATCGTGCGCGTGCTCGGCAAGCTCGATCCGGAAGCGCCGCACACGGTGCTGCAGACGGTCGACGCCACCACCGGCCAGAATGCGCTCAGCCAGGTCGAGATCTTCCGCAATGTCGCCGGGGTCAACGGCCTGGTGATGACCAAGCTGGACGGCACGGCGCGCGGCGGCATTCTGGTGGCGATTGCCGCCAAGCACAGGCTGCCGGTCTATTTCATCGGCGTCGGCGAGCAGGTCGACGATCTCGAACCGTTTTCCGCGAGCGAATTCGCCAGGGCGATCGCTGGCGTGGCTTGAACAGGCACGATCCCAAAAGCGCCGACTTTCGGGACAACAAGGACTTTTATGAACATCCTCGAACGCGACCCGTCCGATCCGCAAAAACAGAAGAAGGAAGGCATCAATCCGCTGCTCAAGCTCGTGCTCGAGCTCGGTCCGCTGCTGGTCTTCTTCTTTGCCAATACCCGCAGCGGATGGCTGGTGCAGAAATTTCCGATACTCGGCGAACTCGGCGGTCCGATCTTCGTCGCCACCGGTCTCTTCATGGCTGCCACCGCGCTCGCGTTGGTCGCCTCCTGGCTGCTCACCCGCACCTTGCCGATCATGCCGCTGGTGTCTGGCGTCGTTGTCCTCATCTTCGGCGCGCTGACGCTCTATCTGCAGGACGACGTCTTCATCAAAATGAAGCCGACCATCGTCAATACGCTGTTCGGGGGCGTGCTGCTCGGCGGCCTGTTCTTCGGCAAGTCGCTGCTCGGCTACGTCTTCGATTCCGCCTTCAGCCTCGATGCCGAGGGCTGGAGAAAGCTCACGCTCCGCTGGGGCCTGTTCTTCCTCTTCCTGGCCCTCGTCAACGAGGTGGTCTGGCGGAATTTTTCAACCGATGCCTGGGTCACCTTCAAGGTCTGGGGCATCATGCCGATCACGCTTCTCTTCACCTTCAGCCAGATGCCGCTGATCATGCGACATTCGCTCGAGGAAAAAGCCAAGGAAGAGCAGGCCGGCAAGTAGAGTAAGTTTTCCGTTCGGAGATTGCGCCAAGGATAGCCGCCGGTGGTAGCATTCGGTCGACTCAACCCGCCGCCCGAGCTCATCCCTTGCTGAACATCCTCGCCATCTCCGGCAGCCTGCGTGTCGCCTCGACCAATTCGGCGCTGATCGCAGCCTTGGCTGAGAACACGCCGCAGGATTGCCGCATCACCACCTATGATGGGCTTCGCCGCCTGCCGATCTTCAATCCGGACGACGAGGGCGAGCGGACGCCACTCGAGGCTGCCGCGCTGATCGATGCCGTTACCGGCGCCGACGGCGTCATGGTCTCCTGTCCGGAATATGCCCACGGCGTGCCAGGCGGCATGAAGAATGCGCTCGACTGGCTGGTGTCGCGCGACGCCGCAGTCGCCAAGCCCGCCATGCTGGTGCACGCCTCGCCGCGCTCGCTCTACGCCCGAGCAGCACTTGCCGAGATCATGCGCACCATGTCTTTCGCGCTCTACGAAGACGCTACGCTCGAGATCGCGCTGCTCGGCAAGAAGCCGCCGGAGGTTCAGGCCATCCTGGCGGAGCCGGCCAACCGGCAGGCGATGCGCGAGGCGGTTCAAGCCTTCGCAAGCTTCATCCGCTGGCAAACCTAGCCTCGTCATCTTAGGGCGAAGTAAGGAGCGAAGCGACGTGGCTGACAGGGCGCCCCGCACCGCAACTTTGCAAGGAAGCTCCCCCTTCCTCAGCGTCTCGACATCGGTGTTGCCGACATCCCGGTTGCGAGCGTCGACATCCTCGAACGAAGAGTCAACATCAGCCTCAATAGGTCTTGGCGCCGTTTACCATCAACCGAACCATGTAGAGCGAGGTGGTGCCGGCGATGTAGAGGCAATTGCGCTTGATGCCGCCGAACACGCAATTGGCGGTCACCTCCGGCACCTTGATCTTGCCGATCAGCGTACCGTCCGGGTCGTAGCAATGGATGCCGTCGGCCGCGCTTGTCCAGATACGTCCGGCATCGTCGAGGCGAAAACCGTCGAACAGGCCGGCGGTGCAGTCGGCGAACACCTTGCCGCCGGAGACCCTCTTGCCGTCCTTGCCGACATTGAACACCCTTATGTGCGCCGGGTTCTCGGCACCATGTGTGCGGCCGGTGTCGGCGACATAGAGCTGGCTCTCGTCGATGGAGAAGGCAAGGCCGTTCGGCCTGACCATGTCGGTGATGACGGCCTCGACATCGCCCGTGCCCGGATCGACACGGTAGACGTGACAGGCGCCGATCTCGCTCTCGGCCTTGTCGCCTTCATAGTCGGTGTCGATGCCGTAGGTCGGATCGGTGAACCAGATCGAGCCGTCGGACTTCACCACGACGTCATTGGGCGAGTTGAGCCGCTTGCCGCGCCAGCTGTCGGCGATGGTGACAATGGAGCCGTCATGCTCGGTGCGGCTGACGCGCCGGCCCGAATGCTCGCAGGTGACGAGCCGTCCCTGCCGGTCGACCGTATTGCCGTTGGAGTTGCCGCAGGGCTGGCGGAACACGCTGACGCTGCCGTCGGTCTCGTCGTAGCGCAGCATGCGGTTGTTGGGGATGTCCGACCACACGACATAACGGCCGGCCGCGAACCAGGCCGGGCCCTCGGCCCAACGGCATCCGGTGAACAGCTTGTCCACATGCGCGTTGCCAACAAACAGGCGCGCAAAGCGCGGGTCGAGAACTTCGTAATAGTCGGCGGCCGCCATGCTCTTCCTCCCGGCATCCATGTGACGCGCGGATCAAGCCAGCCGGCGTGCGATTAAGCAAGACCATTGATGGCCATCACACCATGTCGAGGCATGCGTGGGGTGCAATGGTGCGTTGCAACATATTCCTTTTGCGGCGCACCATTCCTATGTCATGCTCGCAGTCGATCAGGGAGGAACAACCCGCCGCGCCAAAAGCGGCAGCAAAGGACCTCGCCATGATCTTCGACGATATCGTCGCCCGCGCTCGCACCAACATTGCCAAGCGCCGCCGGTACAACCGTCTCGTTGCCGAAATCGAGAACCTGTCGAGCCGCGATCTCGCCGATCTGCGCGCCGACCGTTCCGAGATGCTCTTCCAGGTCCACAAGCAGATCTACGGCTGAGTTTTTTGGCCGCTTGTGCGGGCTTGGCCGGCGCGTTGAGATTCAGGTCAGGCCGAGCTGAAAATGGTGGCTACCGAGAACCGGAGCGGAGCGTACTTGAAGTACGTGAGCACCGGAAGCGCAGGAAGCCGCTATTTGCAGGCCGGCCTCATCTGAATATCAGCGTGCCGCCAGCGCCTTCTCGATCTGCGGCAACAGCAAATCCCTGGCCGATTCCGGCGTCAGCGGCCCGACATGCTTGTAGGCGATCTTGCCATCCTTGCCGATGACGAAGGTCTCCGGCACGCCGTAGACGCCCCAGTCGATCGCCGTGCGGCCGGCCGGATCGACGCCGATCGCCTGGTAGGGATTGCCGAGATCGCCCAGGAAGCGGCGGGCATTCTCCGGCTCGTCCTTGTAGTCCAGGGCGGCAAGCGTGAAGCGCTTGTCCTGCGACAGAGCCAGCAGCACCGGGTGCTCTTCCCGGCACGGCGCGCACCATGACGCGAAGACGTTGACCAGCGTCACCTTGCCGGCGAAGGATTTGGTGTCGAGCCCCGGCAGGCTCGTCCCTTCCAGTGGCGGCAGCTTGGTCTGCGGCGCCGGCTGGCCGATTAGCGCCGAGGGAATTTCCGAAACGTCGCGGCCCGACAGCAATTGCGACAGGAACAGCCCCGCCAACCCCAGGAAGACCAGGAGCGGCAGGAAGACGAACAGGCGGCGGCTCCGCGCCGGCGTCTCGCTGTCGATGCTCACGGCTTTGTCGTCCCGGTCTTGTGGGAGCGGCGCCGCACGCCCGACGCTTCCAGCGCCGCCAGGTCCCGCTTGCGCCCGCGCTGGTCGAGCAGGATCCAGCCGATCAGCCCCGCCAGCACGATCGCCGTGATGGCATAGGCGGCGGTGACATAGAGGGCATGCGCGCTCATGCCCGCAGCTCCGCCAGCGTGCCGCCTTCCGCGCCTTTGCCTGTCCTTGCGATCATGCCTTCCCTTAACTTCGCGCAGCGGACCGCGCAATTGGCCGCTGCGCCGCAGCCCGGCCTGGAGCATCTTCGCCCTCAATCCGTTCCATGGCGCAGCGCCAACGCGGCCGAGAGCGGCCCAACCACGGCAAGAAACAGCGTCAGCGCGGCAAGAATGAGGAAGGGCTGCAGGAACGGCGCCGGATCAGCCACCGCGCCATAGCTTGCCGAGACCCCGAAGATCAGCACCGGAATGGCGAGCGGCAGCACCAGCACCGAGATCAACAGCCCGCCGCGCGGCAGCGCCACCGCCACCGCCGCCCCTGCGGCACCGATGAAGGTGATGGCCGGCGTGCCGACCAGCAGCGTCAGCGCCGTGGCGCCGATCGCCGCCGGCTCCATGTTCATGAACAGGCCGAGCAAGGGGGCGGCCACCACCAGCGGCAGCACGCTGCCCGTCCAGTGGGCCAGGCATTTGGTCAGCACCGTCAGCGCCAGCATATGGCGGTCGTTGCCGACCACGAGCAGGTCGAGCGAGCCGTCCTCGCGATCGGCCTGGAACAGCCGGTCGAGGCCTAACAGGCAGGCGAGCAGGGCGGCGATCCACAGGATGGCGGGGCCGATGCGGGACAAAAGATTGAGATCGGGCCCGATGCCGAACGGGATCGTGACGATGACCGCGAGGAAGAAGATGACGCCGATCAGCGCCCCGCCGCCGGCGCGGATGGAGAGGCGGATATCGCGCAGGAAGAGCGCTAGCATGATTTGAGATGCTTTCGCCCAGGCACCCCCCTCTGTCCTGCCGGACATCTCCCCCTCAAGGGGAGAGATTGGATGTCATCCCAGCTTTCGCCAACCTCCAAGGTAGGGAGGTAGGCAGGACGCCCGAACTGCTGATCTCCCCCCTTGAGGGGGAGATGCCCGGCAGGGCAGAGGGGGGTGCCTGGCACAGACATCAAGCCGTCTCCCCCATCCTCAACCCCTTCGCCCCCTCCAGCCCCAGCGGCAGATGCGTTGCCGCCACCAAAATCCCCCCGTCCTGGAGATGCCCCCTCATCAATTCCGCGAACCGCTCCTCCGATGCCTTGTCCAGTCCCGCCGTCGGCTCGTCGAGCAGCCAGATCGGCCGGCGGCTGATCAAAAGCTTCGCGATCGATGCCCGGCGCCGCTGCCCGGTGGAGAGATAGCCGAACGGCAGGTGGCCCAGGCCGCCCAGCCCGACCGTCTCCAGCGCTTCCTCGACATCCAGCGCCGGCTCGCCCTGGAAGGCGCGCCAGAACTCGAGGTTCTCCGCGACGCTCAACGCCGTCTTCATTGCATTGAGATGGCCGAGGTAATGCGAGGCGGATGCAATCGTAGGAAAATCGTCGCCGCCGCCGTCAAGCCATACCCGTCCCTCGGCTGTCCGCAGCAGCCCGGCGATGATTCTCAGCAGCGTCGACTTGCCCGATCCGTTCGGTCCCGTGACGACCATCGCCTCGCCCTTTCCGAGGGCGAAATCGATGCCGGAGAAGACCGTCTCGCCGCCGCGTTCGCCGCCCAGATTTTCGGCGATCAGCCGCATTCTTGCCCGCCCCGGAAGCACCGTTTTGCGGCGCTCGCCGCATCGCACAAATTCGTCTTTCGACTGTCTAGAACTATTCCAGGAAATTCTCTATATGCGGTTCATCCGTGCCAGCGGTCGGCGCGGGATCAGAATTAGCGCCGAACCAGCGCACGCGCCGCCTTGAACGGCTCGGGTTGCTTGGGAGCGGACAGCGGAAATGGCCGTACCCGCACCTTTGCGCGTGATTGCATGCCATCGGCGTCCGTTCCCTTTCAGGCTGAACAGACAAGGACGGATCGCACGTGTCAAAATCCCTCGACAGCTTCAATTGCCGCCGCACGCTCTCCGCGGGTGGCGCCGACTATGTCTATTTCGACCTCGCCGAGGCCGAGAAGAACGGTCTGAGCGGCGTCTCGCAGCTGCCCTTTTCGATGA
>NZ_SRTP01000088.1:0-430 GCF_004791945.1 Mesorhizobium sp. M3A.F.Ca.ET.175.01.1.1
CCGCCAGACCCACCGACGTCAGCTGCGCGCCGCCGCCCTTCTTCCCGCCGGTCTGTGCGGCGACCAGCGGCTTGCCGAAGACGCGGTTCATGTCCTCGACCAGATCCCAGGCATGCTTGTAGGACATCTCCATGCCGCGCGCCGCGGCCGAGATCGAGCCGAAGGCGGCGATCTGCTCCAGCAGCTCAATCTTGCCCGGACCAATTCGCCCGTCGGGGTCGAGATTTATCCGCAAGCTCAGCGATGGCATCCCTTGTCCTCCGCGATCAGATTAGCCGCTCGGCAGCCCAATCGCTATTCCAAACCAACATAGCGACATTGTCCTTTCGTCACCCATCGGCCTCGGCCGACAGCCCTGGTCCCGTCGTCGCGCTGTCGAAGCTCACCGTCTTGATCACCGCGAAGACCCTGCGGCCGAGCGCAAGGCGCA
>NZ_SRTP01000089.1:0-426 GCF_004791945.1 Mesorhizobium sp. M3A.F.Ca.ET.175.01.1.1
CCGGTGGCAGTGTCGCCGTCGCCATCGGTGGTGACATAGTTGACCGTGAAGGAGACGTTGTTCTCGTTCAGCCCCGCGGGATGGTCGATCGCGTGCAACTGCGTGACGGTGTAGTTGCCCGAGCTTGTATCGGCGAGTTGGATCAACAACACTGCGGTGGCGCCCTGGCTGATGGTCAGAGTCTGCCCGCCGTTGCTCACGGCTGCAGTGAAACCGGCCGGCAGCACGATGCCGGTAGCGGTCAGCAGCGTCGAGCCGGCGCCGTCGGCGCCGTAGTTGGAGGTCAGCGTCACGATCGCCGCAGCGCTCGTGGCCGTCATGATCGCCGGGTTCAGCACGCCGTCCGTCGTCGGACCGTTGTTGGTCTCGTCGAGCGTCACCGAGCTGCCGACCACCGCATTGCTGATCGAGGGGCCGTCATCGAGG
>NZ_SRTP01000090.1:0-425 GCF_004791945.1 Mesorhizobium sp. M3A.F.Ca.ET.175.01.1.1
TCCGGATGGGTCCCGGTGATGAGGACACGACAACCGTCCAGCGCCGACACCCCCTCATTGTGAAGCAGGTCGTCGGTCACGATATCGTGGTCGATTTCGCGAGCGTGCAGTAAGGCCTTGATGCTGGTATCGGCATTATAGGACCAGTTGCTGGTGTCGGGCGTCATGTTGAGGATCGGCCGCCGGCGCGTCGTCACATAAATTGGATGACCGTCGACATGCCGGTCATAGTGTGACGCCCCGAGTTCCGGCATATGCTGCAGGGTCTGCAGTTCCTCGTCGAGGACCGGCAGGGCGCTCAGCTCCGAGATTTCGTATTCCGGGCTTTCAAGGGCGATCCGGTGCGTGGCATAGGCATGATAGGTGAAAGTTGAGGCGAGCAAGGCGACTGGCCTGCATGGCGCCGCCCGAGCAGGGTTCACGAA
>NZ_SRTP01000091.1:0-423 GCF_004791945.1 Mesorhizobium sp. M3A.F.Ca.ET.175.01.1.1
CCGCCCTGCAGAACGAAGGCAAGATTGTTCGAGATCAGGCCGGCGATGATGACCTCGCCCAGCGTCTTGGCGGCGACCGTCGATCCGATGGTCGCGGTGGCGAGGCCGATGACCACAGAGAGCCGAATACCGCCGAGGATCACCGGGGCGCTCAGAGGCAGCTCGACCTTCATCAGCCTTTGCCAGCCGGTCATGCCGGCGCCGCGCGCCGCTTCCATGACATTGCCCGGCAGCGGGGGCAGCGCGGTCAGCGCATTCTCGAATATCGGCAGCAGCCTATAGCGGAAGAGCGCTATCCGCGTCGGCTTCTCGCCGAAACCGACGGCCGGTACCGCAAGCGCCAGAACGGCAACCGGCGGGAAGGTCTGGCCGATATTGACCAGGCTGCGCGACAAGGGCAGGAACTCGGCGCCTGCCGGCCTG
>NZ_SRTP01000092.1:0-421 GCF_004791945.1 Mesorhizobium sp. M3A.F.Ca.ET.175.01.1.1
GAGGATGCCCATCACCAGGATCAGCGTCACCAGGTTGGAAGGCAGCACCGACAGCACGACGAGGGCCATGATAAGCGTCGGTATCGACATCAGGAGGTCGACGAGGCGCGACAGGATCGTGTCGTACCAGCCGCCGAACACCGCGGCCGAGAAGCCCAGGATGGCGCCGAGCGAGAAGGACAGCGCCGTGGCCAGCACGGCGATGAACAGCGTGATGCGGGCGCCGTAGATCATGCGCGAGAGCAGGTCGCGCCCGAGATTGTCGGTGCCCAGCCAATGCGCAGCCGACATCGGTTCCCAAGGGGTATCGCTGACGATCTCGGCATTGCCGTGCGGCGCGATCCATGGTGCGAAGAGCGCCGCCACCACGAACAGGGTGGTCAGCACCAGGCCGATCAGTGCGGGGATGGGAATGCGTCTG
>NZ_SRTP01000093.1:0-419 GCF_004791945.1 Mesorhizobium sp. M3A.F.Ca.ET.175.01.1.1
GGAACCACTGCCAGTAGAAATAGACCGATACGACGGTCCAGAGACCGACGAAATAGACGATCGCCAGCGTGCCGACGGCGACCGCCGGAAGCAGCACAACAAGCAGCGGCCAGTGCTCCGAGAAGCTCTTTCGATCGAAGCAAAGGCGCGTGTAGGTCGCGATGACGTGGTGATAGCCAAGAAACCAGAGGTCGAAGAGCAGGATCGGCGTGAAGAGTTGCGGCTGCCAGAGAATGACCGCGCCCGTCAGGAAGGCGACGGCGGGAATGCCCAGGATAAACGAAAGATCGAACCGGGCTCCGCGAAGCCAAGCCCGGTTGGACTGCCTCAAAGGCATGGCAATGTCGGACATTTGCCCGTTCCCCGCCGCCGTGGAATCACACCCAGGCCGAAATTACGGCATGGTGCCAGGATCGTCC
>NZ_SRTP01000094.1:0-418 GCF_004791945.1 Mesorhizobium sp. M3A.F.Ca.ET.175.01.1.1
TCGGCGACCAGGCGCCAGACCGGCTTGCCTGCTTCCTTCGCCCACAGGTCCCAGACCGCATTGACCACCGCGCCGACGGCGAGATGCATGGCGCCCTTGTCCGGGCCGATCCATCGCAACTGGCTGTCGCCGGTCACATGATGCCAGAAGCGGCCGGGATCCTGCTTCACCCAGTCGAGGTCGAGCCCGACGACGAGATGGCGCAACGCCTCGATCGCCGCGCAGCAGATATCGTTGCCGCGGCCGATGGTGAAGGTGAGCCCATGGCCTTTCAGCGACGGGACATCGGTGTCCAGGATGACATAGGCGGCCGAGTAATCCGGGTCCGGATTCATCGCGTCCGAGCCGTCGAGGCTTTGCGACGTCGGGAAGCGCAGGTCGAAGGTTCTGAGGTCCGTCATTTTCGTCATTGCTGCCT
>NZ_SRTP01000095.1:0-416 GCF_004791945.1 Mesorhizobium sp. M3A.F.Ca.ET.175.01.1.1
CCAAAGTTACGCCTTGGGTTGAGCCGATGATCGTTCCGCGCACCCAGCTCCGGCGCGCGCGGTGCCGCCATTTCGTCATGATATTTGCAAGCCGCTCGTCTTCGCGAACCTCTGCGCCGAAGCCCTTGACCACAGCGTTGCAACTGACCGCGTCCGCAAGCGCGCCGCTGAGCCTTGTGTCCCATCGGTTGGCAAGGCTCGCCGCTGGCGCGACATAGCCGAGCGACAGCGAAATCGAAAACGCAAGGTAGACGAGAGAGCCGCAAGCAAAGATCACGCCCATGACCGGCCAGTGCCAGCCGAGCAGCACCGTCGAGCCGATCAAGATGACAAACGACGGGAGCAGCGTGACGAGTATCGTGCTGTTGAGGAGGTCGAGCGCCCACATGCCGCGCGTTATCTTGCGCACTGTCGAG
>NZ_SRTP01000096.1:0-413 GCF_004791945.1 Mesorhizobium sp. M3A.F.Ca.ET.175.01.1.1
GCAAGACGCTTCGTGCCGCCGAAAAGATTCTCATCGGCTCGCGAATCTTTTTGCTCGGGGCAAACGTCTTTGACGCGTAGAGGCCGCGCCCGCGGCCGCGATGAGGAGAGACATTGTGCATATCCAGTTTGCCGAATTGCCCGTAGCTGACCAGGACCGCGCCAAGGCGTTCTACACCAACAATCTTGCCTGCCAGGTGATTGCCGACCAGCGGATGGCCGACAGCGGCTGGCGCTGGGTGGAATTGGCCCTTCCGCACGCGGTCACCAACCTGCATTTCATCAGGCGCGCCGATGCAGCGCCGAGCGCCGAGCCGGTACTCGTCCTGGTCGACGATGATGTCGAGGCAACGGTCGCATCGCTCAAGGCCAAAGGCGTCGAGATCGTCACCGAGCCGCAGGAAGCACCGTGGC
>NZ_SRTP01000097.1:0-412 GCF_004791945.1 Mesorhizobium sp. M3A.F.Ca.ET.175.01.1.1
CGGATCTTGCGCAAGGCATCCGCAAGCTCGGCCGCGACTTCGGCCTGGAGGTCGATCCGCTCGCCCATGTGCACGCGCTTTCGGTCGGCGAGCGGCAGCGGGTGGAAATCATCCGCTGCCTGATGACCCGACCGGAGCTCCTGATCCTTGACGAGCCGACTTCCGTCCTGCCGCCGCAATCGGTGGACAAGCTGTTCGAGACGTTGCGGCGGCTGCGCGACGGCGGCGTCTCCATCCTGTTCATCTCGCACAAGCTAGAGGAGATCCGCGCGGTCTGCGACCGTGCGACCATCCTGCGCGGCGGGCGCATCACCGGCCACGTGGATCCGCGCGACCACGACGCGCACGACCTCGCCCGCATGATGATCGGCCGCGACATGCCGCAGCCCATGCCGGCGGTTGCCCATTCCGG
>NZ_SRTP01000009.1:0-263374 GCF_004791945.1 Mesorhizobium sp. M3A.F.Ca.ET.175.01.1.1
CGAGGCCGACCGTGGTCGTGGTCTTGCCCTCGCCGGCCGGCGTCGGGTTGATCGCGGTGACCAGGATCAGCTTGCCGTCCCGGTTGCCCTTCACCGACTTGATGAACTCGGCCGAGACCTTCGCCTTATCATGGCCATAGGGCAAAAGATGCTCGTGCGGAATGCCGATCTTGGCGCCGATCTCCTGGATCTGCTTCTTCTTGGCGGCGCGCGCGATTTCGATGTCGGACTTGAATTCAGCCATGGGAATTGCCTCGAAGATCGGGTTGTCGGGAATGTATGCTGCCGGACCTAGAACTGTGGCCTCGGCAGGTTGCTGGCGAGATAGGCCGAGGTCAGCGTGTTGGCCATCAACAATGCGATGGTCATTGGGCCCACGCCGCCGGGTACGGGTGTTATTGCGCCGGCGTGGTCCGCCGCCTCGGCATAGGCGACGTCGCCGACCAGGCGGTTCTTGCCGTTGCCCTTCTCCGGCGCGGCGATGCGGTTGATGCCGACATCAATAACCGTGGTTCCGGGCTTCACCCATTCACCCCTGATCATTTCCGGCCGGCCGACAGCCGCGACGAGGATGTCGGCACCACGGCAGAGCTCGGGCAAATTTTTGGTCCGGCTGTGAGCGACGGTGACCGTGGCGTTCGCGGCAAGCAAGAGGTTCGCCATCGGCTTGCCAACAATGTTGGAGCGGCCCACGACGACAGCGTTTAGACCCGAAAGATCCTTGCCGTGCACGCGCTCGATCAACAGCATCGAACCGGCAGGTGTGCAGGGAACGAAAGCCGTATCGAGCTCACCAGTGCCGAGCTTGCCGACATTGACGAAGTGGAAGCCGTCGACGTCCTTCTCCGGCGCAATCGTCTGGATCACCTTGCCTGCATCGATGTGGCCTGGGAGCGGCAGCTGCACCAGAATGCCATGGATCGTCCGGTCACGGTTCAAGACCTCGATCAGGTCGATCAGGTAGGCTTCGCTGGTATCGGCGGGCAGCGTATGCTGCAGGGAATTGAAGCCGCATTCCTTCGCCGTACGCGACTTCGCTGCTACATAGACCTGGCTTGCCGGATCCTCCCCGACGATGATCACCGCAAGGCCCGGCGTTACATTCCTGGAGGCAGCCAGGTCGCTGCTCGCGCTTGTCACCTTTGCAATCACGCTGGCGGCAGCCGCCTTGCCGTCGATCACCTCAGCCATTGCCTCTCTCCGCTCCTGGGAATGAATGCCAACGGCACATCATGCGATGCCCTCAGCCGGCCGAACTCGCAATATGGTTGGCAAAAAGCTTGCAACCATTTGCGCGGCAAGTCAACTGTAAGGAAAGAATATTTCATATGAAGAAAATGAAATTTCGCCTCTGTCCATTTCGAATGTGCGGGGCGGCCTAGGCCAGACCTTCCTGCCACTCGACCGGCGCTACCATGTTCTGGCAATAGCGCTGAACCAGCCCGGCCCAGTCACCATAGGTATGGGTTCTGCCCGTAGGCGCCGGGGCATCCAGCCTGCGCGCCAGGACGGCAAGAACGTCGGATGTGCGCATCGGCACGAGGTCGGTGCAATCGCGCATCGCCGAGACAACCTCGGTGACGGGAAAGCACCGGCCTTCCACCGAGACGCGGTGCCTGTGGATGGCGTCAGGGCTGGTTTCGATCGCCTCAAGGGCCTCATGAAAGGCCTGCTGGAGTGTTATGGGCGAGTGTCCATCGTGGAGGGCAGGCAGTTTCATCGGCATCATCTCCAATCCTTGGCAGAAACGATCCTGAAGATGCGCATTCGCAGGCTCCCGGGAGGACCGCCATCAGACATCTCTGTTGCGCCCTGGTTTTACCATAAGGAAATAAAGTTGCACAGAGGGCAAGTTCGACCGCGCACCGATATTCGGCATACGGCGTTGCGGTCGTTCGATGGAAACGCCGGTCGCCGGTGCAAAAAAGAAGCCACCGCCTGCGCGGGCAGGGCGGTGGCTGAACAACCGCGGTTCAGGGTAAACGCGGTCCGGGAGGCGATTTTGTCCGTTCAGCCGGTGGCTGAATCCGTGCTGCTCAGAGAACAAAGAACCAGTTGGCGATGAGCACCACGACCACACCCGCCACCAGCGTCAGGTAGGGCAGGATGCCAGCTTTCCTGGTCGCGAGATCGGCGGAATTCATGCCGAGATCGTCCAGCATGTGGTCCGGGAACTTGCCACCGTCCTGGATGTAGTGTCGGAAGCAGAACACCGGGATGATCAGCGCTGCGGTAATCAGGCCAGCCCACAATGCCTTCGGGTTCCACACCTTGGCCCCGGCACCCATGAACATGGCGTTGACGAAGGCGAAGACCGCCCCGGTCGCCAGCAGCCAGGTCGGCGCCTTCCAGGGCCGATCGATATGGCCGTTGTCGATGCGGTGGATCCAGCCGGAGTTGAGGTTGAGGAAGTTGAAGATGATGTAGCCGCAGTTCGACACGGCCAGGATGAAGAAGAAGCTCGTCGCGTCGGCCGAAGCGATTGCCAGCACGATCAGGTTGAAGCAGAGGTCGGTCCACATTGCACGCGTCGGCGCGCCGTGTTCGTTGACGTGGCTGAGATAGCGCGGCAGCCAGCCATCGACCGAACCCTGGTAGAGGGTGCGCGAAGACCCGGCCATCGCCGTCATGATGCAGAGCACCAGTGCCAGGATCATCAGCATCACCAGCAAGGCGTGAACCAACTGGCCGCCGCCAACCATGCCAGCCAGCGCGTCTGCGACGCCCGAGCCATCGACGATCGGCGTCGCCAGCATGCCGTTCAGGCCCAGCACGCCCTGGAAGGTGAAGGGCACCAGGATGAACAGCAGCATGCACAGCAGGCCGGAATAGAAGATGGCCTTGAAGGTGTCGGTGCCAGGGTTCTTGAATTCGGACGTGTAGCAGACCGCGGTCTCGAAGCCGTAGGTCGACCAGGCCGCGATAAACATGCCGCCGAGCGCCAGCGTCCATCCCGCGATGTTCCAGGTGCCGGGTTCGGGCGCGTAGGCGGCCGCGAGCGGCACCAGCGGCGAGAAGTTGTCATAGTTGATCTGTCCGGTGAAGAACGGGACGACACCGACGATCAGCATCGGGACGATCACCAACAGACCAATGTATTTCTGCACGCTGGCGGTCCCCAGAATGCCGCGATGCTGGATCGCGAAGATCATCAGCATCAGGACCGCGCCGATGAAGAAGGTAGCGTTGAGCGAAAAGCTGACAGGCCCGAGCACGTGACTGTAGAGCGTCCAGTTGCGGACGGCAGGCGTTGCGGCGGCCGTCACTGCCGTAATGGCGTCGGCGGCACTCGTGCCGGCGTGGGCGCCGATGTAGGCCAGGACCTCCGGAGAGTTCTCGGTGAAGATCGGCACCGGCGCCAGCGAGTTGAGGATATACGCTGCAGCGATGGAGCAGCCGAGCGACAGCACCGGCGACCACGCGAACCAGTTGCACCAGACCGACAACGGCGCGATCAACTTCGAATAACGCAGCCACGCCGTCGCGCCATAGACCGACGCGCCGCCGGATTTGTTCGGAAACAGACCGGCGATTTCAGCATAGGTGAACGACTGGATGAAACCCATGATCATGGACACGGTCCAGATCAGGAAGGCAAGCTTGCCGGTCGTCCCGGCAATGCCGCCAATCGAGAACAGGACGAGGGCGGGGACGCCGCTTGCCACCCAGAAGGCGCCTCGCCAGTCAATGGTTCTATGCAGTTGCCCCGCGGCTCCTTCAGTGTAGGTGTCCGTTAAAGCGCTCATGGCTTTGAATCCCCATTGTTCGAGTTTTGAGTGTCCCAGCGGGCCGGCTTCTCCTTGCCGGGGGTCCTGTTTCCTGTCAGGCTTGTTTTTTTCCTAATAATAAAGTCTGGCTGCAATCGGCACTTCCGTCAAGCTGTTTTGTGCGCTTACCCCCAGACGGCGCGAGGGCCGGATAGCTGCGCTGCTCCCGGCACCCATAAGGCCAATCATTCCACCACCCGAACGAATGGGGATTCTACCCATCCGGGCGTTTCCAAACTTGAGTGAAACGGTGTCTGCTGGTATATCCGCGTATCCACTAGTATGAAAAAAAAATTCATGGTAGGAATTTTGGAGTTCAGTCATGCTCGTTGAGGACATCGGACGGATGTTAAGCAGTGACAGCCTGGCCCAAGCACGCGCCGCCGCGCCGGAGGAGGGGCGTCCCGTCAGTTTCCGCGAGGACGTGCGCAGCCTGCTGCTGCGGCTGCTTGTGTCGGTGGTGAAAGAACGGGAGCCCGAGGTTGCGGCGCTTCTGACCGGACAAGTCAGCATCGGTGAGCTGGAGGAACGGTACCGCATTCCTGCCCTGCAGGCGACCGGCATCTGGTTTCAACTGCTGACGATTTCAAACGAGCTGCTGGCGATCCGCTCGCGTCGCGAGCTGGAGCAGGCCGGAGGTGCCGACGACGTCGTTGGTTCGTTTGCCAACGTGGCCGCCGAGGCCGCCGCCGGTGGCTATTCGGCCGAAATGGTGCAGGAGGTGATGGACGGACTCTGGGTCGGCCCGACCATGACCGCGCATCCGACCGAAGCCAAGCGCGTCACCGTGCTGCAAATCCATCGCCGAATCTATCGCAAGTTGACCGAAATCGAGCAACAGCGTTGGGCGCCGCGTGAGCGCGACCTGCTCGTCGATGACCTGCGTGGCGAGATCGAGTTGTTATGGGCGACCGGCGAGCTCAGGATCGAGCGCCCATCGGTCGAGCGCGAGATCGCCTGGGGCCTGCATTTCTTCCGCGAGGTTATCTTCGAGGCCACTCCGATACTCTACGAAACCGTCGAGCTGGCTCTACGACGCCATTTTCCGAACTACGAGCTGAAGGTTCCGTCGTTCATGCGTTACGCCTCCTGGATCGGCGGCGATCGCGACGGCAATCCCAACGTTACGGCACGCACGACAGCCTTTGCGCTATCGGAAAACCGCAAGGCCGCTGTCGAGTGGCACATCCGTCAACTTCGCCGAATGGTGACGGTGCTCAGTGTCAGCGCCAACGTCGTAGACATTCCGGATTCCTTCCAACAGGCTCTCGAGCGCGCGCTGGCGGCCAGCGGTGCCGCAGCGGAGATACCGGCGCGGAACCCCAACGAGCCGTTCCGCCAGTTCGCAGCCGCTCTGCTTGCCCGCCTGGAGATGAATGTCGGCAAGGGGCAGGGTACAGCCTACCCGAACGTGGAGGCCTTCATCGCCGATCTTCGCTGTCTGGAGAAGGCGCTCGATCAGGTCGGCGCCCGCACCGCTGCTCGTCGCCTGGTTCGGCCTGTCGTGCGACAAGCCGAAAGCTTCGGTTTCAGCACGGTAGCGCTCGACATCCGCCAGAACTCGACCGTGGTGAATCGTGTGCTGGCCGAACTCCTTGCCGCCGGCAAGCCCGGCGAGCAAGCACCGCAGCCTGACACGGCCAAATGGTCGCAACGTATCCGCGAGATTCTGCGTAACGGCGAAAGACCGAAAATCGACCTCGAACGGGTGTCCGATGAAGCTCGCGAATTGGTCGATCTGATGACCGTGGTGCGGGATGCGGCGGCCGAGCGAAGTGGCGCCATTGGGGCATTCATTCTGAGCATGACCCGCTCGGCGGATGATATTCTTTCCGTCTACGCGCTCGCACAATTTTGCGGATTGGCGACGGCTGCCGACGGCAGCGGCACCATCAATCTTCAGGTGGTTCCGCTGTTCGAAACGATCGCCGATCTGCGCGCGGCGCCGGCAATTCTCGAGCAACTTATCGATGTGTCGATCGTTCGCCGCTCTGTCCGCGAATTCGGCAACCGACAGGAAATCATGCTGGGCTATTCCGATTCCAACAAGGATGGCGGCTTCCTGGCGGCCAACTGGGAACTGAACAAGGCGCAAAAGCGTCTCGCTGCCCTCGGCGCCAAACGAGGCATCGGCATCCGTTTCTTCCATGGACGTGGCGGTTCCGTCAGCCGCGGCGGAGCGCCGACGGGCCGGGCCATTGCCGCGCAACCCGCCGGCACGGTGGCCGGGGCGATGCGGGTGACCGAACAGGGCGAGGTAGTCTCTTCGAAATTCGCAAATCGCGGCACGGGGCTGCATCAGCTGGAGATCCTCGCCGCCAGTGTGTTCGCGCACAGCCTGAAGTCTGCGAACGAAGCGGAGCTGCGCGACAACCCGGAATTCAATGAAGCGCTCGAGGCGCTTACCGGCATGTCGCAGGCGGCCTATGCCGGCCTTATCGGCGAGCCCGGTTTCATCGGCTATTTCAACCAGGCAAGCCCGGTCGAAGAGTTGGCGCTTCTGAAGATCGGCTCCCGTCCGGCCCGGCGTTTCGGCGCGCGCGACATTGCTCATCTGCGGGCGATTCCCTGGGTTTTCGCCTGGAGCCAAAATCGCCATCTGCTGACCGGCTGGTACGGTATCGGGAGCGCCATCAACGCGTTCGTGACGGTTCGCGGAGAGTCCGGTCGCGAACTGCTGCGCCAGCTGTTTGAGCGCTCACGCTTCTTTCGTCTTGTCATCGATGAGGTCGACAAGACGCTTTACCAGGCGGATATGGATATCGGTCGCCAATATGCCGAACTCGTCAGCGACCGCGAGATCGGCGAGCGCATCTACCGCAAGATTGCCGCCGAATACGCCCTGACCAGCCGAATGATCGTCGATATCGCCGGTGGCACCGATTTTTCGCTGCGCTTTCCGGCGTTCAAGCGCAGTTTCGACCGCATCAGGCCGGAGATGGACAGCATCCACGCCTTGCAGGTCACACTTCTGCAGGAGGTGCGCGAGCGCGCCAAGGCCTCTTCCGGCTCGCAGCGGGCCGTCAACGCGCTCCTTCTTTCGATCAATTGCATCTCAGCCGGACTCGGCTGGACCGGATAGCGCCGGGCGACGCGCAGAGGGAGGAACACATGAACATACCCACAAGGCCAGGCGTCGGCAGCCTGGTTCAATTCTTTCGCGCAGGCGTGGCTCAAAGCGATGCGGCCGTCAGTGACGCAATGCAGCGCGAACTGCACCGGCAGCGCGACGAGATCGAATTGATCGCATCGGAAAACATCGTCTCCAAGGCGGTGCTCGAGGCGCAAGGGTCCGTGCTCACCAACAAATATGCCGAAGGCTATCCGGGCCGCCGCTATTATGGCGGATGCCAGTATGTCGACGAAGTCGAGGATCTGGCGCGGGAGCGGGCGAAGAGCCTGTTCGACTGCCGCTATGTCAATGTCCAGCCGCATTCGGGCAGCCAGGCAAACCAGTCCGTGTTCATGGCGCTGATGCAGCCCGGCGACACGTTCATGGGATTGAACTTGGCAGCCGGCGGACATCTTACCCACGGCTCGCCAGTGAACCAGTCGGGCAAGTGGTTCAACGTGGTCTCGTACGGGGTGCGGCAGCAGGACCAGCGCATCGATCTGGACGAAGTCCGGGATCTGGCGCGCAAGCACAGGCCGAAAGTAATCCTTGCGGGCGGTTCGGCCTATCCGCGCGTCATCGATTTTGCGGCGTTTCGCGAAATATGCGACGAGGTCAACGCAAAATTGTTCGTCGATATGGCGCATTTTGCCGGCCTCGTCGCCGGCGGCGTGCATCCTAGTCCGTTGCCGCATGCGCATGTGGTTACGACCACGACGCACAAGACGCTGCGCGGTCCGCGCGGGGGCATGGTGCTGTCCAATGACGAGGACATCGGCAAGAAGATCAGTTCCTCGGTGTTTCCGGGCCTGCAGGGCGGCCCGCTGATGCATGTCATTGCCGCCAAGGCAGTCGCCTTCGGCGAGGCGCTGACGCCGCAGTTCCGGAGCTACGCGACCAATGTGGTGGCCAACGCAAAGGAACTCGCAGATATATTGGTATCGGGTGGTGTCGACATCGTGTCGGGAGGTACCGACACACATCTCATGCTTGTCGACCTCAGGCGCAAGAATTTGACCGGCAAGGCCGTCGAAGCCGCGCTTGGGCGCGCCCACATCACCTGCAACAAGAATGGCATCCCGTTCGATCCGCAGGGACCGGCAGTCACTTCTGGCGTTCGCCTGGGCACGCCAGCCTGCACCACGCGCGGCTTCCTCGCCGATGAGTTTCGCCTGGTCGGGCAACTGACGATGAAGGTGATCGACGGCCTGTCGGCCAACGGTGAGCAAGGCAACGGTGAAGTTGAGGCGAATGTGCGCGAAGAGGTCGCTGCGCTGCTTCGCCGGTTCCCGATCTACAATTGAAGAACCGTGTCAGGACAATTGGCAAACGAGGTTGATGAGCTGCGGCACGGGGAGCTTTCGGGTTCAGAAATGAACGCCGCGCCGGTGTCCGCCAATGGCACGTTCAAGGTGCTTGTTGGCGAGCGCAACCCGCTGGTGGTGACCGCACTCGGCGGCATGATCGATCGCGACAGCCGGTTCGAGATGGTCGGCAGCGTCCAGACCGGTGAAGCGTTCCTGGATTCAGTCGCCCAAGGCCAACCGGCGTTCGACATCGCGGTGCTGGGCTGGAAGCTCTCCGACATGGACGGCGGCATGGTGCTGTCGGAGTTGCAGCGACGAAAGCTTTCCGCGCGCGTCATCATTTTCTCCAACGACCACGACGTGGCGATCCTGAAGCAATGCGTGCACCTTGGCGTACAGGGGTTTTGCTACCAGTTCGAGGATCCCTGCATACTTTTCGACACGCTGCTGGCGGTCGCGCACGGCCGTATCTGCATCCCCTATGTCGATGTTTCAAGAATCAACGAGTCGCCGCTTTCGAAGCTCACGCCGCGCGAGCGGGAGCTTCTCAGCGTTCTTGCCGATGGCTGGACGAACCTGCAGATCGCCACACGTACCGGGATCTCGGAAAATACGGTGAAATACCATCTGAAGAACCTGTATGACAAACTCGATGTCCGTAACCGCGCGATGGCGGTCGGTCTGTTTGCGAGCGAGAGAAACCGTGGCTCCCAACGAAACTCTTAAAGCGGGTCGCGCTGAAGGGGATCCAGGCTGCACACTTTTGCGCGACGCGCAGTAAAGCGCGTCGCGCTGAAAGCATTCTGCCGACGCTCCCGCAATCAATATGGATCGTGCGCTCGCTCGCGCCTTCACTCCGCCGCGAGCTTGTCCGCCACGCCATAGGTCGCCTGGTAGAGCGCGCGCTGGCGGCTGAGCGCGACCATGGTGTTGCGCAGCAGGATCGCCACCGTGATCGGGCCGACGCCGCCCGGCACCGGCGTGATCCATGAGGCGACGTGCCTGACGCTGTCGGTGTCGACGTCGCCGACGATGCGGCTTTCGCCGTCCGGTCCGGTCTCCGCATTGATGCCGATGTCGATCACGGCAGCACCCGGCTTGACCATGTCGGCCTTGATCAGCCGCGGCTTCCCGACGGCGACGAACAGCGCATCGGCGCGCCGCGCATGCGCCGCCACCGAGCGCGTCATGTGATGGCACACCGTCACGGTGGCGCCCTCGCTCATCAGCAGGAAGGCGATCGGCTTGCCGACGATCTCGGAATGGCCGACGACCACTACCTCGAGCCCCTTGAGGTCGAGACCCGTCTCTTTCAGCAGTTGGACGGAAGCAGCTGCCGTGCACGGGGCGAGATCGAGTTGGTTGTAGACGATGTTGCCGATCGAAGCCGGATGCATGCCCTCGACGTCCTTGAGCGGATGCACCGCCGCCTGCAGCGTCTTGATCGGGATATGCGCCGGGACCGGCCGCTGGATGATGATGCCGGTGACGCGCGGATCGGCGTTGAGCCCGTGGATCGCCGCTTCCAGCTCGCCTGCTGTGATATCGGCGGCGAAGCGCCGCTCCTCGAAGCCGATGCCGGCAAGCTCGGCCTTGGCGCGCTGGTTGCGGACATAGACCTCGACCGCGGCGGTGTCGCCGACGGTGATCGACACCAGCTTCGGCGCAAAGCCTTCGGCGGTGGCGATCGCCGCTTCGTCGCGCACGGAAGCGATGATGCGATTTGCGACCGGGCCACCCTTGAGATAGCGGCTGTCGTCAGACCGGGACATGGCTAAGACCTCCTGTCTTGGATTCAGATCGATACAGCTTGCGTCGATCATGCCTGTACATTATTCTTCTCATTAAAGATATTTTCCATATGTGCAACTCGTCGATGGAGGAGTGCCCGATGCCGAACACGCTCTATCCTTCGAAACGTTGTGGCCCGCCGCAGCTTCGTCAGGCGCGACTTATGGCGACGCACTTGTCGCTGCCGCACCACCGCTCCAAGAAACCTCGTCCACAGCCCTGACGATATGGAACCACTCGCAAGAGACAGCCTTCTCTCGCAGATCGGCGGCGAAACGGTGCTGCGCGGCTTGGTCAACGCCTTCTACGATCTGATCGAGACGGATCCACGCGGAAAGTCGTTGTTGCGATTGCTTTTTCGCGGACATGGTGTCGACCACGCGCGCGAAGAACAATTCAACTTCCTGTGCGGCTTCCTCGGCGGTCCCCGCCATTATCTGGAAAAGCACGGTCACATGGACGTGCGCCTCATGCATGCGCATGTGCCGATCTCGGCAGCCGACGCCGAGGACTGGCTGGCGCTTATGGATCAGGCGATCGCCAGCATGCAGCTCTCAGGTCCTCCTGTCGACAAGATGCGCGTCGCATTCCGCCGTGTCGCCTTGATGCTGGTCAACGATCTTGGGGAATGGGGAGTGCGAAAAGCGTAGCGCAGCGGCTCTGTTGGACTAGGCGGAGCGATGCGAACCTCAACGGTTTGCTGGCGGAGAGAGCGGGATTCGAACCCGCGTTACGGTTTCCCGTAAACACACTTTCCAGGCGTGCGCCTTCAACCACTCGGCCACCTCTCCGTCCTTGCATTCGCGCCGGCCGGTTTCGCCGCGCGGGTTGGGAGATGCATCTCCTTCGGGAAGTCCCAGTCGGGACCAGATGGGGGTGCCTTCAACCGGCGGGCAGCCCTTTCCCAGCGCCTGCAGCCGTTCAGGCAAACAAGGCGCGGGGCTCATCTAGTCGATCCTAAAGCGAATGCCAAGCCATAATGGCATCGCAAAGGCTTTTGCCGTGGATGGCCTTAAAGCGCGTCGCTCTGAAACGGAATGAGGCGGCGCGCTTTGATTGTCCCGGAACCGCTGCACACTTTCGGGCGACATGCATCAAGCCGGGCTTTCACAAAGGGGCCGGCGTTGGAATGATGTGCACAGGCCGTTTCGGCCGGGTTGCCGCGCTTGACTTCGGCCCCGGCGGCCTGTCGAGTGCCTGAATTCACTGTTTTCTGCGCAATTCCGGACGCGACAACCGCTGTGCTTTTCCTGGAACTGCCTGGGCTTTGCGAGGGGGCATCGTCCTGACATGGCGTCGATCGACCAGCAACCGAGGGGCAGGCCGGACAGCGGGCTCTCCTACGTCCCGGTAGCCTGGCTGATCATCGTCATGGGCCTATCCGCCTACGGCCTGATCTCGAACTGGCGGCTGATCGGTGACTTCAACCTGCCGGAAAGCGTCTCCTTCCTGATCTACAGCGGGCTGGCCGGCGGCGTCGTCACCATTCTGTGGGGCCTTTACCTGCTTGGCCTTGCCTTCAACCGGTCGGCGCGTTTCCCACGCCACTACACCATCTGGCAGGGGGCCATCATTCTGTGGCTCGTCCTGCGGCAGGCCTACACGCTCATGGTGCCCGACTTCGTCTTCTCGGCCGAAGCGCTGGGCTTCACGATCGCCGAAATCGCCATCGGCCTGCTCTGCATCTATTTGCTGCGGCGCGGTGCCGGAGCCGAAGCGGTCTATGCCAATCCTGAGACCGAGCGCCCGTCGCTGCTGGTCTCGCTGCTTGCGGCCTTGCTCGGAATCATCGTCGGCGGCGCCATCGGCGCCTGCGCCGGATTTTTCGCAGGGTCGCTGATCGCGGACGCAACCCATATGAGCTGCTTCGAGGGCGCCTGCGGGTTTTTCGCCGTCTTCGTCGGCCTTGCAGGGCTGGTGGTCGGGGCGATCGCGGGCGCAATCTTCGCCGTCTGGCGCGTCAACCGGCGAAAGACAGCGCCGGCGGCCTAAAGATCCCTTCCAAAAAAGGGTGGGGCCGGATTTTTCAGCGGGGAATGCGCGGTTCAAAATCGCGTGTCGCGATTGCGCGCCGGCAGCGCAGGCCCTATGTCGGTTGCGGGGCAGATGGGAGCTTTCCCGGGGAGCGTTGGATGCTGCGTTTCATCTTCCGGCTGGCGGCAATGGTTGCGCTGTCGATTTCCGTGATCATGGCGGTGATCGACGCTACACGCTCGGTCGCGGCATCGGCCCTCGTCATGACGCCGCTCAACACCAGTTGGCTCGCGGTGTCGCCCGATACCCGCGCGGCCTTCGAGACCTATGTGCGCGCCAAGGCCAATCCGCTGGTCTGGGACGCCGCCATCGCCTGGGTGCTCGGCCAGCCGGGCTTCGCGGTGTTCGCGCTGCTGGCGTTCCTGCTCTACGCCGTCGGCTACCGGCGGCGGCGCCATGAATTCGCTCCCAGCAACTGACACGAACCGCGGTCGCATGGGCTGAACTGGCCCGTCCGTCCGGTTTTCCAAAAGGTCAAAATTCCGCGTGAATTTTGTTTCGGGCCGTGCCAGATTGGCCGCGAGCGGGAGGGGCACGCACTTCCTGCCGGTGCCGCATGCCCGCCGGAGAACCGGGCAGGTCAGCGGTGCAACGGAAAATAACCGACAGGGTGTGGATCACATGAAACGTATCGTTCTCGGCCTCCTGGCCGCAACCGCAATGGTTCTTCCGGCCTTCGCCGCGGATGTGCAGCCGGCCATCCTCTACGATCTGGGCGGCAAGTTCGACAAATCCTTCAACGAGGCCGCCTTTCATGGCGCCGAGAAGTTCAAGGCCGAAACCGGGGTCGCTTACGTCGAATTCGAAGTGTCCAACGCCTCGCAGCGCGAGCAGGCGCTGCGCCGCTTCGCCGAGGACGGCCGCAACCCGATCGTGATGGCCGGCTTTGCCTGGGAAGATGCGCTGAAGAAGGTCGCGGCAGAATATACCGACCTCAACTTCGCCATCATCGACGATGCCGTCGACCTGCCCAATGTCCGCTCGCTGGTCTTCAAGGAGAACGAGGGCTCCTACCTCGTCGGCATCATGGCGGCGATGGCCTCGAAGTCGAAGAAGGTCAGCTTCGTCGGCGGCATGGACATTCCGCTGATCCGCAAGTTCGAATGCGGCTATGTCGGGGGTGCCAAATCCGCGGGCGCAACCGAGGTCATCCAGAACATGACCGGTGACACGCCGGCGGCATGGAATGACCCGGCCAAGGGTGGCGAGATCGCCAAGACGCAAATCGACCAGGGCTCCGACGTCGTCTACGCGGCCGCCGGCGGCACCGGAGTCGGCGTGCTGCAGGCGGCGGCAGATGCCGGCAAGCTCGGCATCGGCGTCGATTCCAACCAGAACGGGCTGCAGCCCGGCAAGGTGCTGACCTCGATGCTGAAGCGCGTCGACGTTGCCGTGTACAACGCCTTCATGGACGGCAAGAACGGCACCTTCAAGGGCGGCGTCGAAAACCTCGGCCTCAAGGAAGGCGGAGTCGACTACGCCATGGATGACAACAACAAGGCGCTGGTGACCGACGAGATGAAGGCCGCTGTCGAAAAGGCCAAGGCCGACATCATCGCCGGCAAGATCGAGGTGCATGACTACACCTCGGACAACAACTGCCCATATTGATCAGCGACGGAGCTGGATTTTTGGACCGCCGGGCGAAAGCCCGGCGGTTTCGCTTTTCCGGCAGCCCCCAAAGTGGAGCGAGGCAGCGTTCTGTGGAAAGCTGAATCGCTCAACGTTTGGACATCATCGCCTGGATCCGCTCTTTCAAGATACGATACTGCTCAAGCGAGGTATCAGAAAAGGCTTCGCTGCGATCCGATCGAAGATCGAGGTAGGTTGGGGGCACAGGGAATTGACTTTGAGAGAAATCCAGACGCCTGCCATCTACGAGATTGTAAAAATGCCAGGCGCCGTCGACATCGGTTTTTGCGATATCGCCTCCGAGGAGATCCTGAACGACGAGCGCTGAAACACTGCACTGGCCCTTTGCCGGATTTTCCGGCAACCACTTCGAGGAAGTCTCGACAGACCAGGCGTTTTGCAAGGCAGATCGCAGAGCCTCGATTGGTTCTGGCTGGCTCATCGTGCTTCCCGGACTGCTGTTCATAGCGAGCCGGCGAGATAGCCTAGCGCGAAAACTGCCAGCAGGGCGAGCGCGATCACAAATCCAAGCCTGCGACCGAGGGAATGCAGACCGACTCCGTAAGGCTTGCGCTCGAGCCTGTGGATCACAATGGGCGGCGGCCTCGCTTCGGCGTCGGCGAGGCCGGCAAGCCGCAGCTGCGGCAGGTCGGCGAGCCCGCGCTGGACAAGGCGCCAGCGCTCGTCGGAAACCGCGTTTGCCGGCTCTGCCGGACCCAAGCCACGCATGCGCTCGGCAAGCCTCAGCACAGCATTGCGAAAGGCGGGGTCGACCTTAAGGTCGCGCTCGGCGCACGCCCGCTCCCGTTCATCCATCAGACCGAAAACATAGTCGCCGGCCCTTGCGATGCGGTCTCCTTCACCTGGCATGACCGTCCTTCTTAAAGCTCGTTTTCTTACGGCTCACCAGTGCGGCGGCTTGGTCACCGGCACGTCGGGAGACGCCTGCTCCTCCAGGGCGAGGAACCGGTCGGCAAGGGCGGCAAGCTTGCGTTCCATGCGCTCGATCACCTTCCATTGCTCGGCGAGCTGGCCGGACAGTTCCTCGATCGTCTTTTCCTGCTCGGCGGCGCGGATTTCCAGCGTCGTCAGCCGATCCTCAGGCATGGTCATTCAAAACCCGGTCTCCGTGAATGTGAAGCTCTCGGCCACCTTCGAAATTGACAAGCGCGGGGGGATTTGTCGAGAGTGAATGGCGTTCCGGCCAATTGGCACGGGCGGGGCATCATGCTAGGCGTTTTGACCAAGCGATAAAAAAATAAGAGTGGGACAGGCTGCATGGCGCAGGCCGCAATCGAGCTCATAGGCATCAACAAGAGTTTCGGCGCCGTGCGCGCCAATCGCGACATCAATTTGGAAGTTGCGCGCGGCACGATCCACGGGATTGTCGGCGAGAACGGCGCCGGCAAGTCGACGCTGATGTCGATTCTTTATGGCTTCTACCAGGCCGACAGCGGCGAAATCCGCGTCGGCGGCAAACCGGTGTCGATCACCACCTCCAACGACGCGATCGCGCTTGGCATCGGCATGGTGCACCAGCATTTCATGCTGGTCGACAATTTCACCGTGCTGGAAAATGTCATCCTCGGGGCTGAAAACGATGCGCTCTTGAAGAGCAGCATCGCCAAGGCGCGTTCGGAGCTCGAGCGTCTCGAGCGCGAATACGGCCTGGAGGTCGATCCGGACGCCATCATCGAGGAATTGCCGGTCGGCCTGCAGCAGCGGGTCGAAATCCTGAAGGCGCTCTATCGCGGCGCCGAGATCCTGATCCTCGACGAGCCGACAGGGGTGCTGACGCCGGCCGAGGCCGACCACCTCTTCCGCATCCTCAAGCAATTGAAGGAGCAGGGAAAGACGGTGGTGCTGATCACCCACAAGCTGCGCGAGATCATGGCCATCACCGACACCGTCTCGGTCATGCGGCAGGGCACGATGGTGGCGACAAGGGTCACCAAGGAGACCACGGTCGGCGAACTGGCCGAACTGATGGTCGGGCGGCGCGTGCTGCTCCGGGTCGAGAAGGGTGAGTCGGAAGCCGGCGCGATAAAACTCTCGGTCAAGAACCTGACGGTGAAGGACCAGCGCGGGGTCACCATGGTCGACGACGTCTCCTTCGACGTGCGCGGCGGCGAGATCGTCGGCATCGCCGGCGTCGCCGGCAACGGCCAGTCCGAGCTGCTCGAAGCGATCTCCGGCATCCGCCACGCCGTCTCCGGCGAGGTCATGCTGGGCGGCAAGCCGGTCGACCTCACCGGCAAGGCCGATCCGGGCGAATTGCGCGACCGCGGCCTCGCCCATGTGCCGGAGGACCGCCATCATGTCGGGCTGGTGCTGGCCTTCGAGGAGAACGAGAATTCGATCCTCGGCTATCACGACGACGAGCGCTATCTGAAGGGGCCGTTCCTCAACGTCGACGCCATCCTGGCCGACGCGAAGGACAAGATCGAGAAATACGACATCCGCCCCGGCAATCCGCGGCTGAAGACCGCCAATTTCTCCGGCGGCAACCAGCAGAAGATCGTGCTGGCGCGTGAGATGGAGCAGGACCCCGGCGTGCTGATCGTCGGCCAGCCGACCCGCGGCGTCGATGTCGGCGCCATCGAGTTCATCCACAAGCGGCTGATCGCCATGCGCGACCAGGGCAAGGCGGTGCTGGTGGTATCGGTCGAGCTCGACGAGATACGCTCGCTCTCCGATCGCATCCTGGTGATGTTTGCCGGCCGCATCGTCGGCGAGCGCGGCCCGGAGGCGACAGAAGGCGAGCTTGGCCTGCTGATGGCCGGTGTCGAGCACCAGGAGGCCGCCGAATGAGCACGCCTTACGCCAAGCTGCCGGCCTGGGCCGATTACGGGCTGATCCCGCTGATCAACCTGTCGGTCGCCTTCGTCGTCGCCGGCTTCGTCGTCATGCTGGTCGGCGAGAACCCGTTCCGCGCCGCCGTCATCCTGGTCGAAGGCGCCTTCGGCAGGGGATCCGGCATCGCCTTCACGCTGTTCTACGCCACCACCTTCATCTTCAGCGGGCTGTCGGTGGCGGTCGCCGTCCATTGCGGGCTGTTCAACATCGGCGGCGAGGGGCAGGGCTACATAGCCGGCCTCGGCATCGGCATCGTCTGCCTCGCCTTCGACAGCATCCTGCCGTGGTGGCTGACCTTCCCGCTGGCGATCATCGCCTCGGCCGGCATGGGTGCGCTATGGGCGCTGATCCCGGCCTATCTGCAGGCCAAGCGCGGCTCGCATATCGTCATCACCACCATCATGTTCAACTTCATCGCCGCCAGCGTCATGGTCTATGCGCTGGTCGACGTCCTGAAGCCGGCCGGCTCGATGGCGCCGCAGACGCGCAACTTCCTGCCCGGCGCGGAGCTGCCGAAGCTCAACTGGATCCTCGAGCTGTTTGGCGCCAAGATCCGCTCGGCGCCGCTCAACGTCTGCTTCCTGCTGGCGCTGGCGATGGCCTTCCTGGTCTGGCTGCTGATCTGGCGCACCCGGCTCGGCTACGAGATGCGCACCTATGGCCACAGCCCGAAGGCGGCGCGCTATGCCGGCATTTCGGAAACCCGCATCATCCTCATCGCCATGGTGCTCTCCGGCGCGCTGGCCGGCATGATGGCGCTCAACCCGGTGATGGGCGACCAGCACAATGTCGCGCTCGACTTCGTCTCCGGCGCCGGCTTCGTCGGCATCGCGGTGGCGCTGATGGGGCGCTCGCATCCGGTCGGCATCGTGCTGGCGGCGATCCTGTTCGGCATGCTCTACCAGGGCGGCGCCGAGCTCGCCTTCGAGATGCCGGCGATCAGCCGCGACATGATCGTCATCATCCAAGGCTTGGTGATCCTGTTCGCCGGCGCGCTGGAGCACATGTTCAGGCCATACATCCAGGCGCTGTTCGCCTCCTTCAGCCCGAAATCGGTCGGCATGCAGGCGGTCAAGGGCAAGGGGGCCTGAGATGGACACTTTCAACGCCATCATCCAGGTGCTGGACTCGACCATCCGCCTCTCGGTGCCGCTGCTGCTCGCCTGCCTCGCCGGCCTCTATTCGGAGCGGGCCGGCATCTTCGACATCGGCCTCGAAGGCAAGATGCTGGTCGGCGCCTTTGCCGGCGCGGCCGCGGCGTCGGTCTTCCATTCCGCCTGGATCGGCCTTGCCATGGCCATCCTGATCGCAATCGCCTTCGCGCTGGTGCACGGCTTTGCCTCGATCACCCATCGCGGCAACCAGATCGTGTCCGGCGTGGCGATCAACTTCGTCGCCGCCGGCTCGACCATCATCCTCGGCCAGGCCTGGTTCGAGCAGGGCGGACGCACACCGGCGCTGCAGCCCGGCGAGCGGTTCGAGGCGATCATCTGGCCGGGCGCCGACGCGGTCAGGGGGGTGCCGATCCTCGGGCCGATCTATTCCGAGCTGATCTCCGGCCATTCGATCCTGGTCTACTTCGCCTTCGCCATGGTGCCGTTCACCTGGTGGGTGCTGTTCCGCACCCGCTTCGGGCTGCGCATGCGCGCGGTCGGCGAGAACCCGGCCGCCGTCGACACCGCCGGCATCTCGGTCGCCTGGCTGCGCTACCGCGCGCTGATCTGCACCGGCGTGCTTACCGGCGTTGCCGGCGCCTATCTCTCCATGGTGCAGAACGGCGGCTTCGTGAAGGACATGACCGCAGGCAAGGGCTACATCGCGCTGGCGGCGCTGATCTTCGCCAAGTGGAAGCCGGTCAACGCCATGTTCGCCTGCCTGCTGTTCGGCTTCCTCGACGCGCTGTCGATCCGCCTGCAGGGCACGCCGCTGCCGATCATCGGCAAGGTGCCGGTGCAGTTCATGCAGGCGCTGCCCTATGTGCTCACCGTCATCCTGCTCGCCGGGTTCATCGGCAAGGCGATCCCGCCGCGCGCCGGCGGTGTGCCTTACGTCAAGGAACGTTGAGATCGAGAGCGCTGAGCATCTGGAAATACTGGGTCTGGGAAGGTTGGGACACATGCGCAGAATTGGCGCGGCCCCGACGCGACCGGCTTTTGAACAAGATCGTCGGAGAGAAGTACTGAATGTCGCATGATCTGTTCAAGGCGGCGAAGGCGGCGATGACGAAGGCCTATGCGCCCTATTCGAAATTTCCGGTCGGAGCGGCGCTGCGCACCGAGGACGGGCGCGTCTTCACCGGCGCCAATGTGGAGGTGGCGTCCTATCCCGAAGGCTGGTGCGCCGAGACCACGGCGCTTGCCCATTATGTGATGGGCGGCGGCGGCAAGATCACCGAGATCGCCGTCATCGCGAAACGCATGGCCAAATGCTCGCCCTGCGGCGGCTGTCGGCAAAGGCTGGCGGAGTTCTGCCGGCCGGACACGAAACTCTATCTCTGCGACAATGGCGGCGTCGTCGAGACAGTGACCATGGGCGACATGCTGCCTTTCGGCTTCAAGGGCGACACATTGATATGAAGGAAGCGCTGGATCATCTGGTCGAGAAACTGGACGGGCTGGCGCCGGCCACGGCCCTTGTGCTGGGCTCCGGCCTTGGCGGCCTGGTCGACCAGGTCGAGGACGCCCGCCGCATTTCCTATGCCGATCTGCCGGGCTTCCCGCGCAGCGGGGTCTCAGGCCACGCCGGCGAGGTGGTGGCAGGGCATTTCGCCGGGACCCCGGTGCTGATGCTGTCCGGCCGCGCGCATTATTACGAGCACGGCAATGCCGCGGCGATGCGCCCGGCGCTGGAGGTGCTTGCCGGTCTCGGCATCTCGCATCTCATCCTCACCAACGCCGCCGGCTCGCTTGATCCGGGGATGGGTCCGGGATCGGTGATGCTGATCACCGATCACATCAATTTCTCCGGCTCCAACCCCTTGATCGGGGAGCCGAGCGACCGCCGTTTCGTCGGCCTCACCGGGGCTTACGATGCCGGGCTGCGCAAGGCGGTCGAGACGGCGGCCGAAGCGACCGGCACGGCGCTGCATCAAGGCGTCTACATGTGGTTCTCGGGACCCTGCTTCGAGACGCCGGCCGAGATCCGCATGGCGCGCATCATGGGCGCCAACGCCGTCGGCATGTCGACCGTGCCGGAAGTGATCCTCGCGCGCTTTCTCGGCCTCAAGGTCGCCGCCTGTTCGGTCATCACCAACCTGGCGGCAGGCATGACCGGGGCGGAACTCTCGCATCAGGAAACCAAGGACATGGCGCCGGTCGGCGGCGCGCGGCTGGCGACGATCCTGCGGCGCGTCTTCGAAAACGGCCTGGCCGAAAGCTGATGCTCCCGCAGGAAATCATCCGCCGCAAGCGCGACGGCCACAAACTCTCGGCGACGGAGATCGCGACCTTCATCGAGGGAGTTGCGGCGGGCACGCTCTCGGAGGGCCAGATCGGCGCCTTTGCGATGGCCGTGTTCCTGCAAGGCATGAGCCGTGAGGAAGCGATAGCGCTGACGATCGCCATGCGCGATTCCGGCGACGTGCTCGACTGGTCGGATTTGCCGGGGCCGGTCACCGACAAGCATTCGACCGGCGGGGTCGGAGACAATGTCTCGCTGATGCTGGCGCCGATCGTCGCTGCCTGCGGCGCCTATGTGCCGATGATCTCGGGCCGCGGGCTCGGCCACACCGGCGGCACGCTCGACAAGATGGATGCCATTCCCGGTTACATCACTCAGCCGGATTTGGCGCGCTTGCACAAAACCGTGCTGGAGGCCGGCTGCGCCATCATCGGCCAGACCGCCGATCTGGCGCCGGCCGACCGCCGGCTCTATGCGATCCGCGATGTGACGGGCACGGTGGAGTCGGTGCCGCTGATCACGGCTTCGATCCTGTCGAAGAAACTCGCCGCGGGGCTCGGTTCGCTGGTGCTCGACGTCAAGGTCGGCAACGGCGCCTTCATGGAGAAGTCGCGTGATGCGGCGGCATTGGCAAACAGCCTGGTCGAGGTCGCCAATGGCGCCGGGTTGAAAGCCTCGGCATTGGTCACCGGCATGAACGAGCCGCTGGCCTCGGCTGCCGGTAATGCGGTCGAAGTCCGGAACGCGGTCGACTTTCTCACCGGGCGGTTCCGCGACCGGCGGCTGGAGGACGTCACGCTGGCCCTGGCCGCCGAGATGCTGCAGTCGGCGGGTATCGTTTCGTCCAACCAGGACGGGCTCAGGCGGGCCGCCGAGACGCTTGCGGGCGGCCGCGCGGCGGCCGTGTTCTCGCGCATGGTTGCGGCGCTGGGCGGACCGGCCGATTTCGTCGAGCGTTCGGAGAAATACCTGCCCAAAGCGCCGATCGAACGGGCGGCAAAGGCGGGCGAGAACGGCTTCGTCACCGGCATCGCGACGCGCGACATTGGGCTTGTTGTCGTGGCGCTGGGCGGCGGACGCACGCGTCCGGACGACAAGATCGATCACGCCGTCGGCCTGACCAGGCTCTTGCCGGTCGGCGCGGAGGTGCGGGCGGGCGAGGCGCTGGCGCTGATCCATGCGCGAACCGAGGCGGAAGCGGAGAATGCGGCGATCGCGGTGCGTTCAGCCTACACGGTCGGAACGTCGAAGCCGTCGGCTGAAAAGACCGTGCTCAGGCGAATCCTGCTGCGCTGAGCGCCCTACTGCACGAGCAGCAGTTCGCCGTTTTCGACCTGATATTTCTGCAGCCTCTGCAGGAAGCTCATGCCGATCAGATTGGTTTGCAGCGCGCGGTCGTCGAGCACCACAGCCTGGACGTTGTCGACGGATATCTTGCCGATCTGCAGGCGTTCGAGGGTGACCACCGCGGCCTTGATGGGGCCGTTCGCCGTATTCACCTGCTGGGTAAAATCCGACTGGTTGAGCGAGATGCCGATCCGGCGCGCGGTCGAGGTGTTGATGGCGACCAGTGTGGCGCCGGTGTCGATCATGCCGTCGATCTGACGGCCGTTGAACCTGAACTGCGAGGTGAAATGGCCGCGCGCGTCGGCGCTGACCACGACCTTGCGGCCAAGCGGCAACAGCGTTGCCGGCTTGTCGGGGGCCGAGGCGAGACTGAGGTCCGGCTGGGCGTCCGGCGCCGCCGGCCTGGAAGCGACCGCCGACTTGAGCAGGCTGTCGACCAGTTGCGGATTCGATTGATAGATGATCGGGATCGATGCCGAAGTCCCGGTAAACACGCCAAGGATGAGAAGCTTGCGTAGCATGACTGGGCCTCGTGAAGGTCCATTCGTAGCGCCGGCATGGTGATTGCCGCTTTAACGCGCGGCGGAACCGCGCCCTTGCGTAAACGGCTGGTTAACGCCTTGCGCTCACTTGGTCCCGTACATGCGGTCGCCAGCGTCGCCGAGGCCGGGCATGATGTAGCCCTTTTCGTTCAATTGGCGGTCGATCGAAGCCGTGAAGATCGGGACATCCGGATGCGCCTTGGTGAAGCGCTCGATTCCTTCAGGTGCTGCAAGCAGGCAGAGGAAACGGATATTGGTCGCGCCGCGGCCCTTCAGCTTGTCGATCGCCGCGATCGCAGAATTGGCGGTGGCCAGCATCGGGTCGACGACGATCACGAGCCGGTCGGCCAGGTCGCTCGGCGCCTTGAAGAAGTATTCGACCGCTTCGAGCGTCTCGTGGTCGCGGTAGAGGCCGATATGGGCGACGCGCGCCGCGGGAACCAGGTCGAGCAGGCCTTCGAGCAGGCCATTGCCGGCGCGAAGCACGGAGGCGAAGACCAGCTTCTTGCCCTCCAGCACCGGCGCTTCCATCTCCTCGATCGGCGTCTCGATCGTGGTGGTGGTCAGCTCGAGTTTGCGGGTCACCTCATAACCCAGGAGCAACGAGATCTCGCGCAACAGCCGCCGGAAGCCGGCCGTCGACGTCTCCTTCTTGCGCATGATGCTGAGCTTGTGCTGGACAAGGGGATGGTCGACGACGGTGACGCCCTGCATGGTCTGCTCCAGAATGGTGAATGGTGAATGGTGAATAGTGAATAGTGAATAGTGAATAGTGAGGGGGTTTGCGAGTCCTGAGGGATCGACGATCGTGGTTGACAGGCGAAAAGCCGGCGAACCATCCATTCACCATTCACCATTCACCATTCACCATTCACCATTCACCATTCACCATTCACCGGCCCTTCGCGTCGAGCCGGCTCAGCAGCGCCGCCTTGGTCTTGCGGTCGACGAAGGCCGCCTCGATCGCCGTTCTGGTTACAGCGGCAAGCGCCTTGTCATCCATCGCGAAATGCTCGGCGGCGAGATCGTATTCGCGTTTCAGCGAGGTCCAGAAATAGGGCGGGTCGTCGGAATTGAGGGTCACCTTGCAGCCGGCCGCGCGCAATGCCGGGAAGGGGTGCTCGGCGAAGCTTCCGAACACCTTGAGCGCGATGTTGGAGCCGGGGCAGCATTCCAGCACCACGCCCTGATCGGCGATGCGGCGGACGAGGTCGGGGTTTTCGATGGCGCGCACGCCATGGCCGATACGGGAGGGGCGGATATGGTCGAGCGCGGCGGCCACACTTTCCCAGCCCATCAGCTCGCCGGCATGGATGGTAATGCCCAGCCCTGCCTCGCGCGCAATCTCGAAGGCGCGGACATAGTCCTCGAAATCGCCGATCCGCTCGTCGCCGGCAACGCCGAAGCCTGTGACCAGCGGATGGCCGCAGCGCGCCGCGAAGCGCGCCGCCTGCTCGATTGCCTCGACGCCGACATGGCGCACGCCGGTGACGATCATGCGGCCTTCTATACCGGTCCTGGCCTTGGCCCGGACCATGCCTTCGCCAAGCGCGTCGGTATAGGCCTTGGGCGACAGGCCGGCCTTGACGGCATGATCCGGCGAGGTGAAGACCTCGGAATAAATGGCGCCGTCGCGGGCGAGGCTGGTCAGATAGTGGTCGGTCAGACGGGCGTAGTCCTCCTCGCTGCGGAACAGGTCTGAGGCAAAGTCGTAGGCCTCGAGAAAAGAGGTGAAATCGTGCCAGACGAAGGAGCCGTTCTGGATGTAGGCTGAAGGATCCTTGCCGTATTTGCGGGCTTGGGCGACGACGAGCTCGGGCGCCGCCGCCCCTTCGATGTGGCAGTGCAATTCCGCTTTCAAGACCATGCGACCGTTCCGTCCGGTATGCCGTTCCCGCTCGGATTCTGGTTGGAAAATCATGCGAGACTCTTCCCGAAACTGTCTGGAAGGCGCGGCCGAAAACCGCGCTTCCGACAATAGCGTTGCAACCATCGATCGGCTATGGTCCCGCCGGTTTTATGACGGATCACAACAATGTCAGTTGAGAGAACCACGGCCGCGGGCGGCATGGAAACCTCCTATGGTTTCAGAAAGGTGGGCGCGGGCGACAAGCAGTCGCTCGTCAACGACGTGTTCCACAAGGTGGCCAATCGATATGACCTGATGAACGATCTGATGTCCGGCGGGTTGCATCGGCTTTGGAAGGACGCGATGGTCGCGTGGCTCCATCCGCCGAAACGGTCGGGCTGGAAAGTGCTCGATGTCGCAGGCGGCACGGGCGACATCGCCTTCCGCATCGTCGAGGCGAGCGACGGCCTGGCGCATGCGACCGTGCTCGACATCAACGGCTCGATGCTCGAAGTCGGCCGCGATCGGGCGGCAAAGAAGGGTCTGTCCGACAACACCGATTTTGTCGAGGCCAATGCCGAGGCGCTGCCCTTCGGGGACAACACGTTCGACGCCTACACCATCGCGTTCGGCATCCGCAACGTGCCGCGCATCGATGTGGCGCTCGGCGAGGCGTTTCGCGTGCTGAAGCGCGGCGGGCGACTGCTGTGCCTCGAATTCTCAGAGGTCGAGATGCCGCTGCTCGACAAGGTCTACGAAGCCTGGTCGTTCAATGCGATCCCCGTGATCGGCAAGGCGGTGACCGGCGACGGCGAACCTTATTCCTACCTGGTCGAATCGATCCGCAAATTCCCCAACCAGGTGAATTTTGCTTCCATGATCACCCGCGCTGGCTTCGACCGCGTGACTTTCCGCAACTATTCGGGCGGCATCGCAGCACTTCATTCGGGCTGGAAGCTTTGAGGCGGGCAGCTTTGGCCATGAGCAGCGTTCGATGACCAGCGTCGGCGCCGCCTTTCGGCTCGCCAGGGCCGGCTGGGTGCTGGTCCGCGAGGGCGTCGTCGCGGCGCTGCCGGGCGAAGAGCTCTCCGGCATGCCGAAGCTCGGCTGGCGGCTGGCGCGGCTGCTGACCCGTCGCCGCGCGCGAGCCCACCAGCGTGGCGACCGGCTGGCGAAGGCGGTGGTCCGGCTCGGGCCGTCCTACGTCAAGCTCGGCCAGTTCCTGGCGACGAGACCGGATGTGGTCGGCAACGACATGGCGGTCGACCTGGCGCTGCTGCAAGACAAGATGCACACCTTCCCGACGGCTGCGGCGATCATGGCCGTCGAAGCCTCGCTCGGACGCGGGATCGGCGATCTCTATTCGCGCTTCGGCGAGCCGGTAGCGGCCGCCTCGATCGCCCAGGTGCACAGCGCCGAAGTCGTTCGTGACAGGGGACGGGCGCGGGTGGCCGTGAAAGTCATCCGGCCGGGTGTGCGCCGCCGCTTCTTCCATGATCTCGAGAGCTATTTCCTCGCTGCCCGTCTGCAGGAGAAATACGTTCCTTCCTCGCGCCGACTGCGCCCAGTCGAGGTCACCCAAACGCTGGCGCAGACCACCAAGATCGAGATGGACCTGCGGCTCGAGGCCGCCGCCCTGTCGGAACTCGGCGAAAACACCAAGGACGATCCGGGCTTCCGCGTGCCCGCCGTCGACTGGGAACGGACCGGCCGCGATGTGCTCACCATGGAGTGGATCGAGGGCACCAAGATGAACGATCTGGCCGGCCTTGCCGCCGCCGGCCACGACCTCAAGGCGATCGCCGCCAATCTCATCCAGTCGTTCCTCAGGCATACGCTGCGCGACGGCTTCTTCCATGCCGACATGCATCCGGGGAACCTGTTCGTCGAGGCGGACGGCACGATCGTCGCCGTCGATCTCGGCATCGCCGGTCGGCTCGGCAAGAAAGAGCGGCATTTCCTCGCCGAGATCCTCTACGGCTTCATCGTGCGCGACTACCAGCGCGTCGCCGAGGTGCATTTCGAAGCCGGCTACGTGCCGCGCCAGCACAATGTCTCGGCCTTCGCGCAGGCGATCCGGGCCATCGGCGAGCCGATCCACGGCCAGTCGGCCGAGACGATCTCGATGGCGAAGCTGCTGACGCTGCTGTTCGAGGTCACCGACCTGTTCGACATGGCGACGCGGACCGAACTGGTGCTGCTGCAAAAGACCATGGTGGTGGTCGAAGGCGTGGCCCGCACGCTCGATCCTGCCTTCAACATGTGGAAGACGTCGGAGCCCGTGGTCAGCGACTGGATCGCCAGCAATCTCGGGCCGCGCGGGATGCTGTCCGACGCGCGCGACGCCGGCAAGGCGCTGGTGGCGCTGGCGAGGCAGGCGCCGGACATCGCCGCGCGCACCGAGCGGCTGTCGCGTGAGATCGACCTGATGGCCGCCAACGGCCTGCGCTTCGATGAGGCGACCGCGCACGCCATCGGCAAGGCGGAGGCGCGCCATACCCGCTCCGGCCGGGTGGCGCTGTGGCTGATCGCGCTGACGCTGCTCTACATCGCATGGAAATTGCTCTGATTGCAATGCTAGCGGTGCTAGCATTGCAATCATCCGTCTACGCCCCTAAATTGAAGGGGCAGGGGAGCAAAGGCATGAGCACTCTTACAATCCGTAATTTGGATGACGGTGTGAAAAAGATCCTGCGCCAGCGGGCGGCGGCGCGCGGCGTCTCCATGGAACAGGAGGCCCGAGACGTTTTGCGCGAGGCGACAATCCCTCAAGCGAAACTGCAGACTGCGGGGTGGCGGTTGAAGGCGTCTCGTGACGAAATCCTGGCGCTTGGCCGAAAACCTGAACGTCCATTCGACCTCAAGACACTCACCGACCAAATGTGGGACGAGGGGCTTCTATGACAATTGCTGTCGATACGTCAGCGCTGATCGCCATTATGGGAGCGGAGCCGGACGCGGGAGAGCTTGTCGACATTTTCGGCACTTCGCCCGCTGCGCTGATAAGTGCTGCCACACTCTTCGAAGCACATTGCGTTGCGTGTCGATCCGGTGGTGCGGTCAACGCTGACGAACTCCAGGTTCTCGTGAACAGCCTCGAACTGACGGTGATCCCGTTCGACTTGGGACAGCTTGAAGTCGCACGGCTCGCTTATTCTCGATACGGCAGGGGATCTCATCATCGCGCTGCTCTGAATATGGGCGATTGTTTTGCCTATGCCTTGGCAAAGACACGAAATCTGCCTCTGCTTTTCAAGGGCGATGATTTCAACCATACCGACATCCAACCGGCGTTGAAGCTTGCGTAAAACTCGACTGGTATCAGGCATGATGACTCTTTCCGGCAAGCGCATCCTGCTCATCATCGGCGGCGGCATCGCCGCCTACAAGGCACTCGATCTGATCCGTCGTTTGCGAGAGCGTGGCGCGTCGGTCCGGGTGGTGATGACATCGGCCGCTCAGGAGTTCATCACCACGCTGTCTGCCGGCGCGCTTTCGGCCGACCATGTCTTCACCGAGTTGTTCGACCGCAATGACGAACACGATGTCGGCCATATCCGGCTGTCCCGCGAAGCCGACCTGCTGGTGGTGGCGCCGGCCACCGCCGACCTGATGGCCAAGCTCGCCAACGGCCATGCCAACGACCTCGCCTCGACCGTGCTCCTGGCCACCGACAAGAAGGTGCTGATGGCGCCGGCGATGAACCCGAAAATGTGGTCGCATCCGGCGACGCGCCGCAACCGCGCGACGCTGCAGAAGGACGGCATAATTTTCGTCGGCCCCGCCAAGGGGGAGATGGCGGAGAGCAACGAGGCCGGCGAAGGCCGCATGGCCGAGCCGTTGGAGATTGTCGCCGCGATCGAGGCCATGCTCGATGAGAAGTCGAAGCCGCTTGCGGGCCGCAGGATCATCGTCACCTCGGGGCCGACGCATGAGCCGATCGACCCGGTGCGCTACATCGCCAACCGCTCGTCCGGCAAGCAGGGCCATGCCATCGCGGCGGCGCTCGCCAGGCTCGGCGCCGATGTCCGGCTGGTCTCGGGTCCGGTCAACATCGCCGATCCGGCCGGGGTCAAGACCACGCATGTCGAAACCGCCTGCGAAATGAAGGAAGCGGTCGAGAAGCTGTTGCCGGTGGACGCGGCGGTCTTCGTCGCTGCGGTCGCCGACTGGCGCACGGCAAACGCTGCCGGCGACAAGATCAAGAAGATGGCGGGCGAGGGCCCGCCTTCGCTCAAGATGGTCGAGAATCCGGACATCCTGGCCGGGATCGGGCATCACTGCCAGCGGCCCGGTCTGGTCGTCGGCTTTGCCGCCGAGACGCAGGATCTCATCAGCAACGCCCAGGCCAAGCTGAAGAAGAAAGGCGCCGATTTCATCGTCGCCAACGACGTCTCGCATGCGAGCGGCATCGGCCCGTCCGGCGTAATGGGCGGTGACCGCAACAAGGTCCGCATCGTCTCCAGGACCGGCGTCGAGGAATGGCCGGAAATGGGCAAGGACGAAGTCGCGGCACGGCTTGCTGCGCTGATCGCCGATCGGCTGCAGACAACCGCTGTCTAACCAGCTGCCTCCTGGGGCCGCATGGCCGGCAGCGCGATCCTCACGGCAGCAATACAGCCCAAGATTCCAACTGGCACGAAGGCCAGGAAGAGCCAGCCGGCAACGCTCGCTGCCGCCTCGTGGTTGAGGCCCTCTGAAAAGCCGCTGGCGTTGGCAACAATGCCGGCAAGGGCAGCGCCCACCGCGTAGCCGATGCGCTGCATGGTCGGCACGGCGGCCGATGCTATTGCCTGCTCGCCGTCGCGGGCCGACGCGACGATGACGCGCGTGAGGAATGGCCAGCAAACGCCGAAACCGCCGCCTTGCAGCAGGGCGCAGAGCAGGATGAGCGGGATCGAGCCCGCCGGAATGGTGTAGGCGAAACCGGCGAGGCCGGAAGCGATCATCAGCGCGCCGACGACGATGATTGTCCGTTCACGTTCCAGCGGCGCATTGGCGACCAGGATCGCCAGGATCGACCAGGCGATCGACTCCGCAGCGATGATATAGCCGGTGGTCAGAATCGGAATGGCGTGAAGCGTGGTCAGCAGCAGCGGCCCGTAGATCGCGAAGGTGCAGGTTGCCACGGAGAAGGCCGCAACCATGGTCATGCCGGAGCCGAGCGGCGAGCGCCACGAAAACAGCGGTGACGGGAAGAGGCGCGAACGTGGCCGGAGAGCATCGATGCGGAAGAACAGCGCCAGGCCGAAAAGGCCCAGCGCCAGCAACAGCGAGGAACGAAGCAGGGCGATGTCGATGCCGGCCGCCGCAATCAAAACCACGCTGAGGGCGAGGCAGGCGAGCGTCGCATAGGGGAAGGGCGGCGCCATGCCGCTGTCCGCCTGTGGTTTCGTTGCGACAGGGGTGTCGAGCACCATGAAGCTCGCCAGAGCCATTGCCGCGCCGCCGAAAGTGAAGACGCCGAAGGCCCAGCGCCAGGACAGGAACTCGGTCATGATCGCGCCGAGCTCGGGCCGCTGAAGGCGGCGACACCCCAGATCGCCGACATGATGCCGAAGAGCTGCGGCCAGATGTTGCGCGGGAAGAGGCGTTCGACCGAGACGAAGGCGAGCGAGACAAGCGCGCCGCCGCCAAGGCCCTCGACCAGGCGCCCGGCGAGGAACAGGGGCATGGAAGGGGCTGTGGCGCAGATCAGCGCACCCGCGGCATAGAGCAAGGCAGCGACCATCATGTTGGAGCGCAGCGCGACATAGCTCACCAGCCGGCCGGCCGCGGCACCCGCGACAATGGCCCCGAGCTCATAGATCGCCAGCGACCAGCCAACCAGCTGCACGCCCGCCAACTCGCCGACCATGGCCGGCATCACGGTCGCCACCATCGTCTCATTGGTGGCATGCAGCAGGATGCCCAGGCTGATGAAACAGAAACGCGCCAGGTCGCCGCTTGCCCATAGCGCCCGCCAGTCAACCTTGTTGCTGCCCGCCTTGCCGTTGGTTGCCGTCACGTCGATCTCCTGCCTGCCAATCGCAACCTCGTCCCTCTTCGGAAAGGCCGCCAGATCCAGTTCGGCAGGGTTTGTAGAACCTCAAGCGCAGTTGAGCTCAAGAGGCTTTTTTCACGAATGCGCCCAGCAGAGGCCGAAAGAGCAAACAGGCCTGATCGATCCCGGTCGGGAGTCAGTTCGCCGTGCTGCGCAATTGGAACTGACTGACACCGATGGCGATGTTGACGCCGGTTTGCGTCTGCACGCTCAGCGGCTGCAGCGTGAAGGCCTGTCCGGAACCGCCGGCCAGCAGGTTGGCACCGGCTCCCACCGCTGCCGTCAATTCGGCGCTGGCGCCGACATAGTCGCCGGCGAGCGCGCCCGGCGCATAGACGTTCTTCAGCGGCGCCAATACCAGCCACCTCATGATGCTCTGGCTGGTGGTGCCGATGTCGAGCCCGTATTTGTTGACGGCGCCGAAATAGGCCTCGGGCGCGAAAGTCGTGTCGGCGGGCGTGAAGGTGCAGCTCAGGTCCTTGCTCGAGCCGAAGATGAAGCCGGTGCCGCCGCCAATGGCGCAGTCGAGGACGCCGAGTTCGACGCCGCCGTTCTGTGTCCACGCCTCTCCCGCCAATGCGACCAGTGCAAGCACGGTTGCGGCAATGGTCCTCGGCATCATTCCCCCTCAACAAGATGCGGCCCAGAACAGCTACATTGTCCTGTTCCGGGCCGCTCGTATAGGGCGAAAGACGTTACCGGCCGGAATGCCTCACTTGTAGGAATGGACGAGGTCGAGCGAGGCCACCGCCACGGCCAGATTGACGCCGGTCTGCGCCTGGACGCTCAGCGGTTCCAACATGAAGGCGCCGTCCAGTCCGCCGACCAGGACATTGGCGCCGCCGCCGGTGATGACGCTCGCCTCGGCGTTGACGCCGTAATAGCTGCCGGCCAGATCGCCGGCTTCATGGTGGCGGGTCGCGGCAAGCACTGCCCAGACCAGCTGGCCCTGATGAGTCTGGCCGACATCGACGCCAAGCTTGGAAATCATTCCCGTGTAAAGCTCGGCCGGCCCGTGGTGGTAGGGGCGGAAGACGCAGGACACACCCTTGTTGGAGGTGATGACATAGCCGATGCCGCCGTCGATGGTGCAGTCCAGCGTGCCAAGCCGGAGCGTGCCGGCGCTGACTGGAGAGGCGAGGACCGTGGTGGCAAGCGCAGCGGCACAGACAATTGTCTTGATCATCGGAATGGTCCTTTCGCAGATTGGCCCCGGATCAAACGATCGAGGTGCGAGGAGCGTTCCGCCGAAACTTGGCGCCAGCAAGGCAAGGATGAAGCCATTTCCGGCCGGGGCTAACTCAGGACCAGCCCAACGGCGCCGCAATCGGCCTGGCATCGGTGCTGGAATTTGCCGTGCGGCGTCAGCCTATGGTCAGCTGGCGTCGCCGGAGGTGCGGGAAAGACCGTCCTTGGCCGGCTGGTAGTTCGGATTGAGATGGACCGCCTCGCGATAGGACTTCGCCGCCCTCGACTTGTCGCCGCGCCGCTCATAGATCAGCGCCTGGTTGGCCCAGGCCTCGGCGTTCTTGGGGTCGAGCTTGATGGCCATGTTGAAGTCGGAGAAGGCGTTGTCCTCGTCACCCGTTGCCAGATAGGAAAGACCGCGGCCGTTGTAGGGCTCTGCGGCGTCCGGCGCCAGCGAAATCGCGGTCGAAAAGTCCTCGATGGCGAATTTGTGCTGGCCCTGGCTTTGATAGATCAGGCCGCGATTGTGATAGGCGCGCGCGTCGGTGGTATCGAGCTGGATCGCCTTCTGGAAGTCGTTGAAGGCGTCCTGGACGCGGCCCGCCTTGCGGTAGAGATTACCGCGGCCGATATAGGCAGCGTCGTAGTTGGCATTGATCTGGATCGCGCGGTTGTAGTCGGCGAGCGCCGCTTCCTGGTTGCCGAGGAAGCGCTGGATGAGCGCGCGGTTGGAGTAGGCCTGATAGAAATTCGGATTGAGCTGGATGGCGCTGTCGAAGTCCTTGAGCGCCGCCTGGTACTGGCCGCCGCGGCCATAGGCGGAACCGCGCACATTGTAGCCTTCCGGATCCTGCGGATTGCGCTGGATCACCGCCGTCAGCGACGAGATGTTTTCGGTCGACCCCTGCGCCTTGTCGATGTTGTTGAACTCGCCGGTCGGGGCTGTCTGGCATGCTGCAAGCGCCAGGCCCGAAAACAGGGCCGCCGTCAGGGCGAGGCCGCGAAAGGCGGTTCTGCGCTCCACGGAAATTGCGTTCATCTCAGTCCTCACTGCCGCGGCGCCGTCAGGTCCGTTCCCCTCCGAACCGAGGTCGAATCATCAAAACAAAAAGGTGGCGGCGATTCCGCATCGCGCCACCCTCGGTATCCTTCGAAAAGGACGAAAAATTGGCGTTATCAGCGCGGCGAACGCGATGCGCCGGCAGCACCAGCCGGAGCCGGACGCGGAGTCATCGGCAGCAGGCCTTCGCGCTGCGCGCGCTTGCGGGCCAGCTTGCGGGCGCGGCGAACGGCTTCAGCCTTCTCGCGGGCGCGCTTCTCGGACGGCTTCTCGTAGTGACCGCGCATCTTCATTTCGCGGAAGATGCCTTCGCGCTGCATCTTCTTCTTCAGCGCGCGAAGCGCCTGATCAACATTGTTGTCGCGGACGAGTACCTGCACGTGCAATCCTGTCTTTCGGGTTTGAAATCAACAGGCAAACGGCCATAGCCGCTATGCCTCCGCAGTGGCATGCACCGCGAATTGTGGCGGCTGATAGCAGAATCAGGGCGTCCTGTCCACCGTTGATTGCAGGAAACCGCGATCAAAGGCCGAAGCGTTGAGGTCTGCCCGCCCGCAAGCGCGCCGCGATGGGGCGGATTCAGGCGCCGCGCTTTGGATCGTTGTCTTGATCCATGTCGTTCTCAAGGCCGCCGCACAGTTTTTGCGACAGGCATCAGGCCGTCGCGAGATGGAGGCGGGCGAAATCCTCGAAGAACTCGCCGTAGTCGCAGGTGATCTCCTCGCCGGCTGCAATGTCGCGAATGGCGGTGGCGCCGCCATATTGCGAAAAATCCGTGTTCGGCCGCTCGGAATGGTTCATGAAACGGCCGTTGTCGACTTCATAGACCATGAAGCCCGGGCGGTCGGGGCTGGGGTAGGCGTAGCGGTCGAGCAGTTCCTGGAGATGTGGGGGTGCCGCTTGGTATTTGTCGATCGGGATCAGCCGGTCGAAATCGGGATCGAGCCGCCAGATCGAGGCGCCCCTCTTGATTGGCTCGGCGGCGAAAACGCCGACGCCCTCGATCGGGCTGGACGCGACATAGGTTCTGATCAGCAGCATCGTTCCTGTCCGTTCTCGACGGGAAACGAAATCGTCAAAAACGGATCGGAATGCAAGGCCGGCCCATGACATTTTAGCTGACGTTCGACACGGATCACGTCCGATTGATCGATGCCTTTCCGGCGGAGACATTCATCGATCTCGGTTCGGCGCGTCGCAGGGCTGCGGCGCAAAACGGCAAGCGCCGTCGCAAACAGTGCAAGGCCGGCGGCGCGCTTTCGCTAGTAATGTAGCTCGTGTGCCGGGGGATGCCCGGCCGCAAATCCGCGAGGCTGGAACGTGAAGAAATATTCGGTATTCGCCATTGCCCGAGAGGCGATGCGCGGCCACAAGGGCTGGGAACAGCAATGGTCGTCGCCAGAGCCGAAGAAGGAATATGACGTCGTCATCGTCGGCGCCGGCGGCCACGGCCTGGCGACCGCCTACTACCTGGCGACCGAGCACGGCATCACCAATGTCGCGGTGCTGGAGAAGGGCTGGCTCGGCGGCGGCAACACCGGCCGCAACACCACCATCATCCGCTCGAACTATCTCTACGACGAGAGCGCCGGCATCTATGACCATGCGCTGAAGCTGTGGGACGGGCTGAGCCAGGAACTCAACTACAACGTTATGTATTCGGCGCGCGGCGTCATGATGCTGGCGCACAATGTGCATGACGTCCAGGTGTTCAAGCGCCACATCCATGCAAACCGGCTCAACGGCATCGACAATGAATGGCTGACGCCGGAGCAGGCGAAGGAATTCTGTCCGCCGCTCAACATCGCCAAGGAGGCGCGCTATCCGGTGATGGGAGCCGCCCTGCAGCGGCGCGGCGGCACGGCGCGCCATGACGCGGTCGCCTGGGGCTATGCGCGCGGCGCCTCGGCGCGCGGCGTGCACATCATCCAGAACTGCGAGGTCACCGGCATCAAGCGCGCGCCCAATGGCGCGGTCGCCGGCGTCGAGACGACGCGCGGCTTCATCGGCGCCAAGAAGGTGGGCGTGGTCGCAGCCGGCCACTCCTCGGTGATCATGAACATGGCCGGCGTGCGGATGCCGCTCGAAAGCTATCCGCTGCAGGCGCTGGTCTCGGAGCCGGTCAAGCCAGTGGTGCCGTGCGTGATCATGTCGAACACGGTGCACGCCTATATCTCGCAATCGGACAAGGGCGAACTGGTGATCGGCGCCGGCACCGACCAGTATGTCTCCTATTCGCAGACAGGCGGCCTGCACATATTGCAGCACACGCTCGACGCCATCTGCGAGATGTTCCCGATCTTCACCCGCATGAAGATGCTGCGCTCCTGGGGCGGCATCGTCGATGTGACGCCGGACCGCTCGCCGATCCTGGCGAAGACCCCGGTACAAGGCCTTTATGTCAATTGCGGCTGGGGCACAGGCGGCTTCAAGGCCACGCCTGGGTCGGGCAATGTGTTTGCCCACACCATCGCCCGGGATGAACCGCATCGGATCAATGCGCCGTTCACGCTCGAGCGCTTCCGCACCGGCCGCCTCATCGACGAGGCGGCGGCGGCGGCGGTGGCGCACTGATGACGGCCATGGCGATGCCGCAAACAGCCGACGAACAGGAAATCCGAAGCACCGGCGCTCGCGTCGGTCATGGCGAAGTGTAGGACCGACCGAAAATGCTTCTCATCCGCTGCCCCTATTGCGAGGAAGAGCGTCCGGAACTCGAGTTCCGCAATGCCGGCGAAGCGCATGTCGTGCGCTCGACCAACATCGCCGGCGAGAGCGACGACGATTTCGAGAAATTCTTCTTCATCCGCTCGAATCCGAAAGGCGTCATCTATGAGCGCTGGCGGCACATCCACGGCTGCGCGCGCTTCTTCAACGCCGTGCGCGACACCGTCACCGACAAGTTCGTCATGACCTACAAGGCCGGCGAGCCGAAGCCCGCGAAGCTGCCTGGAGCCACGAAATGAAAGCCTCGTTCCGCATCTCCGGCAGCGGGCGCCTGAGCCAGGCCAGGACCGCTTCCTTCAGCTTCGACGGCCAGTCCTATGTCGGCATCGAGGGCGACACGCTGGCGTCGGCGCTGCTTGCCAATGGCGTGCACCTGGTCGGCCGTTCCTTCAAGTACCACAGGCCGCGCGGCTTCCTGTCGGCCGGCGCGGAGGAGCCCAACGCGCTGGTGCAGATCGTGCGCGACGACGCGCGCAAGACGCCGAACGTGCGGGCGACCGTGCAGGAGCTTTATGACGGCCTCGTTGCCAATTCGCAGAACCGCTGGCCGTCGCTGGCTTTCGACATCGGGGCGGTCAACGACATCGCCTCGCCGATGTTCTCGGCCGGCTTCTACTACAAGACCTTCATGTGGCCGAAGTCGGCCTGGCTGAACTTCTACGAACCAAAGATCCGCGCGGCGGCAGGCCTTGGCATATCGCCGGACCGGCCGGACCCCGACCACTATGCCGCGCGTTACGCGCATTGCGAGGTGCTGGTGCTGGGCGGCGGCGCGGCGGGCATTGCCGCAGCGCTTGCCGCGGCCGAAACCGGCGTGCGGGTGATCCTTGCCGACGAGCAGGCCGAATTCGGCGGCAGCCTGCGTTTCGAGAGCGGCGCGAAGATCGACGGCGAGAACGGCTTTGCCTGGGCGCAGGCCGCGATCGCGAAGCTGAAGGCGATGGACAATGTCCGCGTTCTGCCGCGCACGACGGCGTTCGGCTACTACGCGCAGAACTTCGTCGGCCTGGTCGAGCGCGTCAGCGATCACATGAAGAACCCTGGACGCGAGCTTGCACGCGAGCGCTTGTGGCAGGTCCGCGCCAGGCGCGTCGTACTGGCGACGGGCGCTATCGAGCGCCACATGGTGTTCGCCAACAACGATCGGCCGGGCGTCATGCTCGCCTCGGCGGCGCGCACCTATCTCAACCATTACGGCGTCGCTGTCGGCAAGAATATCGGCGTCTATACGGCCAACGACTCCGCCTATGCCGCGGCGATCGACCTGAAGAAGGCCGGGATCAATATCGCGGCAATCGTCGACCTGCGCGACAATCCGAGTGGACCGGTGATCGACGAGGCGCGGAACCTCGGCATCGAGATCAATTTCGGCCGCGCGGTGGTCAGTGCCGGCGGCAAGCTGCGCGTGTCCTCGATGACCGTGCAGCCGAAGAACGGCGGCGGCGAGCGAACCATCGCGGTCGACGCTATCCTGATGTCGTCCGGCTGGACGCCGTCGGTGCATCTGTTCTCGCAGTCGCGCGGCAAGGTGGCCTTCAACGAGGAGACGCAGCGCTTCGTGCCGGGAACCTATGCGCAGGATTGCGTTTCGGTCGGCGCCTGCAACGGCACGGACGGCCTGTCGGCTACGGTCGATGAAGCCTATGCGGCCGGCGCCAAGGCTGCGAAGGACGCCGGCGGCAAGGATTCCAGTGTCAAGACGGGCAAGGGCACCAAGCCGAAGGTCGATGCCGGCGAAAGCTGGTCGCGCGGCATTGTCGGTGCAGCGCCCGGCGCCGGGCCGGGCACGACGGTCAAGGCCTTCGTCGATTTCCAGAACGACGTCACCGCCAAGGACATCCGTCAGGCGGTGCATGAGGGCATGCACTCGATCGAGCATGTCAAACGCTTCACCACCAACGGCATGGCGACCGACCAGGGCAAGACTTCGAACCTGCATGGTCTGGCGATCGCGGCCGAGACGCTTGGCAAGCCGATCCCGCAGGTCGGCCTGACCACCTTCCGCGCGCCTTACACGCCGGTGACCTTCGGTTCGATCGTCGGCCATGCGCGCGGGGCATTGTTCGACCCGACGCGCAAGACCGCCATCCATCCCTGGGCGGCTGCACAGGGCGCGGTGTTCGAGGATGTCGGCCAGTGGAAGCGCGCCTGGTATTTTCCGAGGGCAGGCGAAGACATGCACGCTGCCGTGGATCGCGAATGCGTCACGGTGCGCAAGGCAGCCGGGCTGTTCGATGCCTCGACGCTCGGCAAGATCGAGGTGGTCGGGCCCGATGCGGCCAAGTTCATGGAACTGCTCTACACCAATCCATGGGAGAAGCTGGAGCCGGGCCGCTGCCGGTACGGCATCATGCTGCGCGAGGACGGCTTCATCTATGACGACGGCGTCGTCGGCAGGCTGGCGCCGGACCGCTTCCATGTGACGACGACCACCGGCGGCGCGCCGCGCGTCATGCACCACATGGAAGACTACCTCCAGACGGAATTCCCGCATCTCAATGTCTGGCTGACCTCGACCACCGAACAATGGGCGGTGATTGCGGTGCAGGGGCCGAGCGCGCGGAAGATTATCGAACCCTTGGTCGAAGGCATCGACATGTCGGACGAGGCGTTGCCGCATATGTCGGTGCGCGAGGGCAAGATCTGCGGCGTGCCGACCAGGCTGTTCCGCATGTCCTTCACCGGCGAGCGCGGCTTCGAAGTCAACGTGCCGGCCGATTATGGCCAGGCGGTCTGGGAAGCGCTGTGGGCCGAAGGCCAGAAGCATGGCGCTTGCGCCTACGGCACCGAGACGATGCACGTGCTGCGTGCCGAAAAGGGCTACATCATTGTCGGACAGGACACGGACGGCACGGTGACGCCGAACGATGCCGGGCTCGACTGGGCGGTCGGCAAGAAGAAGACCGACTTCGTCGGCATCCGCGGATTGACCCGGTCTGACCTGGTCGCCAAGGGCCGCAAGCAGCTGGTCGGGCTCAAGACCAAGGACCCGAAGGTCGTCCTGGAAGAGGGCGCGCAGATCGTCGAGGATCCGAAGCAGGCGATCCCGATGAAGATGATCGGCCACGTCACCTCCAGTTACTGGTCGGAAAATTGCGGGCGCTCGATCGCACTGGCGCTGGTCGCCGGCGGCCGCGACCGCATGGGCCAGACACTCTACGTGCCGATGCCGAACGGCGTGATCGAGGTGGAGGTCACCGGCATGGTGTTCATCGACGAGAAGGGAGAGCGCCTCAATGGCTAAGGCTGTCGCGAACAAGGCCGTGGCCGCGGCCTCTGCCGACCGGCGTCCCGCGCTTGCCGGGAGCGCCGTCTCGGCAACCGGCGTCAAGGTCGAGATGCTGCCGCCGGCCGAGCGTATTTCGCTGCGCGCTCCGGAGCTGTCGGTCGCCGCGCTGTCCAAGGCGCTCGGCCTGACGCTGCCGACCAGCCCGAAGGCTTCGGCTGCGAAGCAAGGGCGCACCGCGCTGTGGCTCGGGCCGGACGAATGGCTGATCATCGACGAGGCCGGCAACGATCCGCTGGCCGACTGCGCCAAGGTCTCGGCCCTGCATTCAGCCGTCGGCATCTCGCATCGCAATGTCGCGATCTCGGTCACCGGGCCGGCGGCGGCCGTGACGGTCAGCTCCGGTTGCCCGCAGGACCTGTCGCTCGACGCGTTTCCGGTCGGAGCTGCCTCACGCACCATCCTCGGCAAATCCGAGATCGTTCTCCTGCGCACCGCCGCGGATGCCTTCCGGGTGGAATGCTGGCGTTCCTTCTCGGACTATGTCTTTACTTTGCTGGCCGAAGCGGCAAGCGACGCGGCGAACTGATCTTCTCGGCCGCCGCGGCCCGCAAGAGATTGCGGGCGTTGCCGGAACCATCGGCGGCGCGGCCCGTTGCTGCGACTCGCAAGAGCGGTTCAGCTTACAGAATCGCTGACCCGCTCCAAGTTCCTGGAATCGCTCTAGGGAGAAGCCGATGCCGTCCAAACCCGCGCCGAGGTCACCCAAGAAGACGCAGGCGGTGCGTTCGCTAGAGCAAGATCGGCAGCATGAGCTCGAGGAAGAGGAGCTCGAGGAAGGCCTTGAGGATACGTTCCCGGCCAGTGATCCGGTGTCGATCACCAGCACGGCCATTCCCGGCGCTCCCGCCAAGCCCGGCAGCGCCAATACGGTGCAAGGCAGGAAACCGCGGAAGAAATAGCGCCATCGCTGCAGGCGATTTGGCTAAGGCAAACGAAAACGGGCGGCCTGGAGCCGCCCGTTGCTTTGCCAATTTCCGACACTCAGATTCTCAGATTAGAGGCCGGGCACGAACCAGGGGTCAACGTCGATGCCGAGCCGCGGGCCACTGGTTGGCTGGGTCTTGGCGGCGTCAGCCTTCTCGACCGAACCGGTAGCCGTGCAATCGAGCTTGACGCTGGTCTGAGCACAGGAAGCGGGCGCGTGCTTTGCCGGCTGGTTCGCGCCAGCGAAAGCGGCGCCCGAGAAAGCCAGCACGGCAGCAAGCGCAAGGATCGCCTTCTTCATTGTCCATCTCCGATGGTTGGGTTCGTACATGTACGATGCAATGTACAAATACGGCGCGCCAAGGCGAAGTTCAAGGGCAATCATGTACATGTACGACAAATTTTATTGAACGTAGCAATTGGCTGCCCCGTCGCGAGGATCGACGCGGCGGAAAGGGGCTGAAACAGCCCGCTCAGCAGTTGACGGATGCGTCGGTGAGCGGCGCGACGTCCTGCGCCGCCAAGGAGGCCAGCGTGAAGTCGCACATCCGCTTCACATAGGCCTCGGGATCGCCGAAGGGATAGAAGGGGAATGTGATCAGGAGCGAGATGGTGCCGTGACCCACCGTCCATAGCATGGTGGCGATGGCACGCGCGTCACCCCTGAGCTTGCCGGCGGCGACGCAGGCCTCGACCCTGCTGATCAGCACCTTCATGGCGGGGTTGCCCTCTTCCATGTCTTCGTAGCCGCGGCCCTCCGGCAGCCGCGTCTTTTCGGTCATGAAGACGGTGCGGTATTCATTGGGATTGCCGAGGCCGAAGGCGGCATATTCGGTCATCACAGCCCGCAGCGCTTCCATGGGGTCGTCGGCGGTATGCTCCTCGATGCGGCGCGCCAGAGTCTCGAAGGCGTCTTCAGCGAGCGCGAACAGGATGTCCTGCTTGTCGGCGAAGTAGGAATAGACCGACATCGGCGCGTAGCCGACCCGCTTGGCAAGCTTGCGGATGGTCAAGCCTTCGTAGCCCTCTTCCTGGACGAGCTTGTGGGCGGCCTCGACCAGTTCGGAACGAAGTTCGGCTTTCTGTTTCTCCCGGCGCTTTTGAACGCTCAGCGGCAATATCGGCCTGCCTGTATCGTTGGTTGCCTGCAATAATATACGCTGTACGGAAACGAACAAGACACGAGGCTGGTTCCCCAGCGTAGCCGCAGCCTCAGGCCATGCGTCAGATGGCGCCGATGCCGCCGTCGAGCGCCAGCGCATGGCCGGTCATGAAGGAATTGGCAGGGTCGGCGAGAAACAGGATGCCGGCAGTAATCTCGTCGACTTCTCCGACCCGCCTCATCGGCACGCCGCGCGTGAGTTCGGCCAGCGCTTCGTCCTCCGGCGCGCCGGTCGAGCGGATGAAACCGTCGACCATCGCCGTCCTCGTATGTGCCGGGCAGATAGCGTTGATGCGCACGCCCTTGGTGGCATATTCGACTGCCGCCGAACGCGTCAGCCCGACCACGCCATGCTTGGCGGCGGCATAGACCGAGAGCTTCGGCGCGCCGGAGAGGCCGGCAACAGAGGCGACGTTGACGATGACGCCGCCCTTGCCGCGCTGCTTGAACTGGCGTTCCATCTGCGGGATCTGCTGCTTCATGGCGTAGAAGACGCCAAGCAGGTCGACCTCGAGCACGCGGCGCGCTTCCTCCGACGTTACCTGCGGCAGGCGCACGAAGGAGTGCACGATGCCGGCATTGTTGACGGCAACGTCCAGCCGGCCGAATCTCTGCACGGCGAGCTTCACGAGATCCTCGGAGAGCTTCTCGTCGGCGATATTGCCGGCAAGTATCGCGGTGTCGGCGTCGAGCGTCGCCGCGAAATCGCCGAGCGCCGCCTCGTCGAGATCGGAAAGAACCAGCCTTGCGCCTTGCGCCGCGAATGCTTTTGCCGCGGCACTGCCGAGACCGCCGGTCGCCCCGGTGATCAGCACCGTCGCCCCTTCGAAACGGCTCATGTCTCAGCTCTCCTCGTCAAGTCTTCGGATCGATCAGTTCGACCGCGAGCGAAGCGAGCAGCTTGACCGCCTCACCATAGGTCTTGGCTTTTTCCGGATTGGAAGCGTTGCCGTCGAGCGCTCGGCGGTAGACACCCTGGCAGATCGCCGCCAGCCGGAAAAAGGAAAAGGCGAGGAAGAAGGTCCAGCCACCGATATGATCGAGGCCGCGCCGGCGGCAGTAGGCGGCGACATAGGCTTCCTCGGAAGGCAGGCCGATGGCTGCGCGGTCTACGCCGCCGAGGCCGCGAAAGCCGGACGCATGCGGCAGCCGCCACTGCATGCATTGGTAGGCGAGGTCGGCGAAGGGATGGCCAAGCGTCGACAGCTCCCAGTCGAGCACCGCGATCACGCGCGGCTCGTCCTGGGCGAAGATCATGTTGTCCAGCCGGTAGTCGCCATGCACCAGCGAGACGCGGCCGTCATCGGCCGGCATGTGCGTTTCCAGCCAGGCAACCAGCCGGTCCATGTCGGCGATGGTTTCGGTTTCCGAGGCCCGGTACTGGCTGGTCCAACGGGCGAGCTGACGCTCGAAATAGCTGCCCGGCTTGCCGAAATCGCCGAGACCGACGGCATCGACGTCGACGTCGTGGAGGGCGGCGAGCGTCGCGTTCATGGCGTCATAGATTGTGGCGCGCTCGCCATTGCCTGATGCGTCCGGCAACGACGGGTCCCAGAAGATGCGGCCGTCGAGGAATTCCATGACATAGAACATACGGCCGATCGGCGTCACCTCGCCGGACAGATGCAGCATGCGCGGCACCGGCACGGCAGTGCCGGCGAGCGCCTGCATGACCCGGAATTCGCGGTCGACCTGATGCGCCGATTTCAGCAATTGCCCCGGCGGCTTGGCGCGCAGCACATAGCGGCCGCTGGCGGCGGTGAGGAGATAGGTCGGGTTCGACTGTCCGGACTTGAACTTCTCGATCGTGGAAAGTCCGGCAAATCCGGGGATGCGCGCTTCCAGGTAGGGCGCAAGCACCGACTTGTCGAGCGCAAGCGCCGACTTGTCGAGCGCGCCGGCGTCGCCGCTCATGCGGTCTCTGGCTGGCGCTCGATCAGCGTCAGGGTGAGCCAGCGCGCGGTGAGTGCCGGCTTCTTCGATCCCTCGATCTCGATGGTCACGTCATGCGCCGTCTGCACCCAGCCGGAGGGCCGCACCTTGACATCGGCCAGCACGAAGCGAGTGCGGATGCGCGAGCCGGTCTTCACCGGCGCCAGGAAGCGCAGTGTGTCGAAGCCGTGATTGACGCCCATCTTGGTGTTTTCAAGCGGCGGCATGGTCTCGAAGGTCATGGCCGACAGGAGCGACAGCGACAGGAACCCATGCGCGATCGTGCCGCCGAACGGCGTCTCACGCTCGGCGCGTTCGGGATCGCAATGGATGAACTGATGGTCGTCGGTGGCGTCGGCGAACTGGTCGATCATGCGCTGCGTCACCGTGCGCCATGGCGACACGCCGACCTCCTTGCCGACATTGGCCAGAAGCGTATCAAGACTGATCGGTTCCACGCGATGTCCTCCGCACCCCCGCCCGGATAACGAGCGCTATTATTCCTTAAACAACGTCAATCCATGCTGCACCGACTGGCCGCCGTCGATCGGCAGTATGGCGCCGGTGACATAGCTTCCGGCACGGCTGCACAAATAGAGCGTTGCGCCGGCAATGTCATCCGGTGTGCCGATGCGGCCGATCGGAACGTGGCTGCCGACATGTCTCGCCTGCTCCTCGGTGGCGGTCGCAAAGGCCGTCATGCGGCTCTGGAAAGGACCCGGGGCAAAGGCATTGACGGTGATGCGGCGGGCAGCGAACTCTATCGCCAGTGTGCGCGTCAGGTGATGCACCGCAGCCTTCGAGGCGGTGTAGGAATAGGCATCGTCGGCGAGCGGCTGGGTGCCCATCACAGAGCCTAGATTGATCACGCGGGCCGGATCTTCGTCGCTCGCCGCAGCGTCGAGGAGAGGCAGCAACTCGCGCGTCAGATGGAAGACGGCGGTGACATTGACGCCGAACACCTTGGCCCAGGCGTGGTAAGGAAACTCCTCTAGCGGCGCGCCCCAGGAAATGCCTGCATTGTTGACCAGGATGTGCAGGCGCTCGGTGCGCGCCTTCACCTCGGCGACCAGCGCGGCGATGCCGGCTTCGCTGGAAACATCGCCGGCAAACCCTTCGGCCCGGCCTGAGCCGCCGAGGGCGTTCAATTCGCCGGCGACCCGGATACAGTCCTCGCCCTTGCGCGAGGCGATCATCACGGTAGCGCCGGCCCGGACCAGCCCTGTCGCCACCATGCGGCCGATGCCGGTCGCTGCGCCCGTCACCAGCGCGGTCTTGCCGGCGACCGAGAACAGCTCGTCAAGATAGCTCATGGCATTTCCTCCCGTGCGCTGATCTCCGAGCCGGACCATGGACTCGCGTTGACAAGGCTAGCCGAAGTACGGTCATCCTTGCCACAGATGCAACTTCAAAAGGGCCGACACCGATGGCGGACATGAATCTCGGCATGACCGAACGGCTGAAGCCGATCCACCAGCGCGTGACGGCAATGGTGCGTGACGAGATCGCGCCGCTCGGCGAGGAATTTCTGGCCGAGGTCGGCAGGAACGGCGATCGCTGGACCTACACTGCAAGACAGACCGAGATCCTGGAAGGCTTGAAGGCGACGGCGCGCGAGCGCGGGTTATGGAATTTCTGGCTCACCGACTCCAAGCGCGGCTATGGCCTGTCGACGGTCGAATACGCCTATCTGGCGGAGGAGATGGGCAAGGCGCATCTGGGCGCCGAAACCTTCAACTGCTCGGCGCCAGACACCGGCAATATGGAGGTGCTGGAGCGCTACGGCTCGGGAGAGCATAAGCGAGAATGGCTCGAGCCGCTGCTCGAGGGCAGGATTCGCTCCGCCTATCTGATGACCGAGCCGGATGTGGCATCCTCCGACGCCACCAATATTTCGATGCGATGCGAGCGGCAGGGCGACCGCTATGTGCTGAATGGCGAGAAATGGTGGGCTTCGGGGGCCGGGGATCCGCGCTGCGCCATCTACATCGTCATGGTCCGGACCGGATCGGACGCCGAACCGCGGCATCGCCGGCATTCGATGATCCTGGTCCCTACGGACACCAAGGGCATCACCAAGGTCCGCGCCATGCAGGTCTATGGCGACGACGACGCGCCGCACGGCCATATGCATCTGAGGTTCGACGATGTGCGGGTCCCGGCGGCCAACATCATCCAGGGCGAGGGCAGGGGCTTCGAGATCGCACAGGGGCGGCTGGGACCGGGACGCATCCACCACTGCATGCGCGCCATCGGCCAGGCCGAGATGGCGCTGGAGATGCTGTGCCAGCGCTCGGTGCGGCGCGAAGCCTTTGGCCAGTCGCTGGCGAAACTCGGCGCCAATTTCGACATCATCGCCGAATGCCGCATGGAGATCGAGATGGCGAGGCTCTTGTGCCTCAAGGCGGCCTGGATGATCGACCAGGGCGATGCTCGAGCGGCAGCGCCTTGGATCAGCCAGATCAAGGTTGTGGCGCCGCGTGTCGCGCTCAAAGTCACCGACGAGGCGGTGCAGATGTTCGGCGCACAAGGCATCAGCCAGGACACGCCGCTGGCACGCTCGTGGACGAATCTGAGAACGCTGCGGCTGGCCGACGGCCCGGACGCCGTGCACCGGCGGCAGGTGGCTCGCACCGAACTCAGGAAATGCACGCAGGAAAAGGTCTGACCGCGATGACGCTACCTTCGGAAATGAAGGCTCTGCTGCTTGTCGGCGATGGCTACACCAGAACGCCGGCCGCCAGCGCGCTGGAGGCGATGGAGCCTTATTTGCAACCGGGAACCATCGGCGTGCCGAAGCCCGGGCCGACGCAGGCGCTGATCAAGGTCAGCCTCGGCTCGATAAATCCCTCCGACATCGCCTTCATCGAGGGCCAGTATGGGCAGCCACGGATGAAGGGCCAGCCGGCCGGCTTCGAAGGTGTCGGCGCCATCGTCGCGACCGGCGACGATCCATATGCCAAGAGCCTGCAAGGCAAGCGCGTCGCCTTCGCGACTGGCGTGACAAACTGGGGCTCCTGGGCGGAATATGCGATCGCCGAGGCGGCGTCCTGCATTCCGCTGCTCGATACGGTGCGCGACGAGGACGGCGCGGCGATGATCGTCAATCCGCTGACTGCGCTCGCCATGTTCGATATCGTCAGGCAGGAGGGCGAGAAGGCCTTCATCATGACCGCCGGCGCGAGCCAGCTCTGCAAGCTGATCATTGGGCTGGCGAAAGAGGAAGGGTTCCGGCCGATCGTCACCGTGCGCCGCGACGAGCAGATCCCCTTGTTGAAGCAACTGGGCGCCGCGCATGTTCTGAACGAGAAGGCATCCGATTTCGAGGCAATGCTGCGCCAGGTGATGAAGGCCGAGCAGCCGCGCATCTTCCTGGACGCGGTGACCGGACCGCTGGCTTCGGCCATTTTCAACGCCATGCCGAAGCGCTCGCGCTGGATCGTCTATGGAAGGCTCGACGCCGAGCCGACGGTGATCCGCGAGCCTGGCCAACTGATCTTCCAGCACAAGCGGATCGAAGGCTTCTGGCTGGCCGAATGGATGCGGCAGTTCCGCGACAGGATGGGACCGGCGGTGCTGGAAGCGCAGAAGCGCTTTTCCGATGGGCGCTGGTCGACAGATGTGACGGCGGTGGTGCCGCTGGACGAGGCGATGGCGCGGCTGCCGGCAGCGTTGGCAAAGCCGAACGGCAAGGTGTTCATCAAGCCGTAGCTCGACTCTTCCTTCGCCCCGTTCACGGCGAGAAGGTGCCCGAAGAACGTAGGGCGGCGCCTTATCGCGAGGTTGGCGCTTCCCCTCACCCGCCTGCCGGCACTCTCTCCCCGCAAGCGGGGCGAGGATAGCTGATCACTCCGCCGGGTCGATATTGGTGTAGGCGGCTTCCTCCAGCTCGCGCTTCAGGCGCGCTTCCTCATGCGTCTTGGGCGTGACGAAGCGGCCGAGCAGCAGATAGGCGACAGGGGTGAGGAACAGCGTCGAGACCGTGGCGAGGCCGAGGCCGCCGACGATCACCCAGCCGAGCGCGATGCGCGCTTCCGCACCGGCGCCGGCGGCGAGCACCAGCGGCACGCCGCCGAGCACGGTGCAGATCATGGTCATCATCACCGGACGGAGCCGGATGCTGGAGGCCTCTTCGATCGCCTCGCGTACGCCAAGCCCGCGGTCGCGCAGCTGGTTGGCGAACTCGACGATCAGGATGCCGTTCTTGGCCATGACGCCGACCAGCAGCACCAGGCCGATCTGGCTATAGGCGTTGAGGCTCGTACCGGAGAGCAGCAGCGCGAAGATGGCGCAAGCAAGGCCCAGTGGCACTGTGGCCATGATGATGACGGCGCTGACGAAGCTCTCGAACTGGGCGGCCAGCACCAGAAGGATGATGACCAGCGCGAAGCCGAAGATGGTCGCCATGGCGCTGTTTGTCTCGCCGAGCGTCGCCGCCTCGGCCAGCGGCACGATGCGCGCGTCCGACGGCAGCAGCGGCGTTGCGATCTCCTCGGCGCGGGCCAGCGCATCGCCGAGCGCGAAGCTGCCGCCGAGGTTGGCGGTGATCGCCACCGAAGGCTGCTGCTGCTCGCGGGTCAGGGACGGCGGCACGGCGCGCTCGGTCAGCGTGGCGATGGTCGACATCGGCACGAAGCGGCCGTCCGAGGTTTTCAGGAAGATGTTTTCCAGATCGGTCGGATCGTTGATCGGATTGGTGGTCGAGACCAGCTTCACGCCATAGCTGCGGTCGGCGATGTAGACGTCGACGACATCGTTGCCGTCGAGCATGGCCTGCAGCGTATCGGCGAGCCCGGTGATGTCGATGCCGAGGTCGGAGGCGCGCTCGCGGTCGATGGCAACGGCAAGCTGCGGCTGCGTCAGGTCGACGGAAAGCCGCGGTGCCTGGAAGCGCGGATCCTGCCGCATCTCCTCGACGATCTTCACCGCCGCCGCGCTCAGCGCCTTGCGGTCGTTGCCGACCAGCGCGAACTGCAGGCCGCTGCCGGCGCCACGGATGCGAAGGCTGTTGGGCTGAACCGGGAAGACGCGGACGCTCGGCACCTGCTTCGTCAGGCGGCTGATCTCGGCCATGATCTCCTGCTGGCTGCGCGTCCGCTCGGCCCACGGCGCCAGCGTCATGACCATGAAGCCGCTGTTGTAGGCGCCGTTATTGCCGGCATTAGCGAAGGTGCTGCGGATCTCGCCGGAATCGCGCAGCGGCTGGATCAGCCGTTCGATCTTGCGCATCTGCTCGCTCGTGTAATCGAGGCTGACGCCCTGCGGCGCGTTGATGCGCAGAAGCACGACGGCGCGGTCCTCGGTCGGGGTCAGTTCCTGGCGGATGGTGCCGAACAGCGCAAACGCGGTACCGGCAAAGATCAGCGCGACCAGCACCACGATCCACGGCGCGCCGAGGCAAGCGTGCAGGCAGCGGCGATAAAGCGCATGCAGCGCGCCACCGATTCGGGCGCCGATACCGCTGCCGCCTTGGTGATGGAGTGATGCGCTGGAAAGCATGCGCGAGGCCAGCATCGGACAAAGCGTCAGCGCCACCACGCAGGAGAGCAGCACCGACATCGCCAGCACGAAGCCGAATTCGCGGAAGAGGCCACCGGTCTGTCCAGGGAGAAAGGAGATCGGCACGAAGACCGCGACCAGGGTCAGCGTCGTGGCGACGACGGCGAAGAACACTTCCTGGGTGCCGAGGACGGCCGCTGCACGAGGTCCCATGCCTTCGTTGCGGCGCCGCACGATGTTTTCGAGCACGACGATGGCGTCGTCGACGACAAGACCGGTCGCCAGCACCAGCGCCAAAAGCGTCAGGATGTTGATGGAAAAGCCGGCGAGATAGATCGCGGCAATGGTGCCGATCATGGCGACAGGCATCGACAGGCCGGGGATCAGCGTCGCGCGCCAGTCGAGCAGGAAGGCGTAGATGACGATCAGCACGATCGAGACGGAAAGCGCCAGCGCGATCTCGACCTCGTGCACGGCGCCGTTGACGAACACGGCATCGTCGCTGGTGACCTTGATCGACATGTCTTGCGGCAGGTTTGCCTGAAGCTTCGCGACGGCGGCCCGGACGCCGGTCGAAATGTCGAGCGTGTTCGATTCGGCCTGGCGGATGATGCCGAGGCCGATGCCTGTCTTGCCGTCGGAGCGCAGCGAGGTCTGGCCGATGTCGGGGCCCAGCGTCACCGTGGCCACGTCACGGATGCGCGTCGCCCCGCCGACAACTATGTTCTCGAACTCCTCCGGCGTGGTCACGTCGGCCGTCGTGCGCACGATGAGGTCCTGATTGGTGGTGGTGATCGAGCCGGCCGGCGAATCGAAGGCGATCGAGGCAAGCGCCTTGCGCAAATCCGCGACGGTGAGGCCTTGGCTGGCGAGCTTGTTCTGGTCGACGTCGATGCGGAAGATCTTGTCGCGGTCGCCGGAGACCTGAACGTCGGCGACGCCGGGCACGGCGGCGAGTTCGTCCTCGATGCGATCCTGCACGATGACGGTCATGTCCTGCACCGTCATGGTGTCGGACGTGACTGCCAATCGCATCACCGGATCGGAATTGGCATCGGCCTTGACGATGCGCGGAGCGTCGGCAGTGTCGGGCAGTTGGTTGGCGACCCGGCTGACGACGTCGCGCACATCGGAGGCGGCGACGTCGAGATCGACGCCGTCGTTGAACTCGATGGTGACGCGGCTCTGGCCGAAGGACGAGGTCGACGAGATCGACTTGACGCCGGAGACTCGGGACACCGCGCCTTCGATCGTGTCGGTGAGTTCGCGATCGACCGTCTCGGCGGCGGCGCCCTCGAAAGTGGTGTTGACGGTGATGACCGGACGATCGACATCCGGCAACTCGCGGATCTCGACGCCCCAGAAGGCGGCGAGGCCGGCGACCGCGATCAGAGTGTTCAGCACCAGGGCCATGACCGGCCTGCGGATGAAAAGCGCGGTGAGGCCCGATCCCGCGGCCGGATCGCCGGCGGCGTTCATGAGCCTTCGGCCCTGGCGGCGCGCGGCTCCTCGCCGGCGATGCGGACATCGCCACCTTCGCTGACGCTCTGCGCGCCCTCGGTGACCACCATGTCGCCGCTTTCAACCGGCGCTTCGATCAAGACCGTCTCGGTGTTGCGCTGGACAATGCGCACCGGAACACGCTTGGCCTTGCCGCTCTCAACGGCCCAGATATAGGCGCCGTCCGTTCCCCACTGGATCGCTAAAGGACTGACGGCCGGATAGGTGTCGCCGGGGAACCGCATGCCGATCTGGAAAGACATGCCGGCGCGCAAGGAGTCGGCAGGGTTGGCGATGGTCGCCTTGACCAGCAAGGTGCGACTGTTCTCGTCGATGTGATTGTCGATGGCCGACACCGTGCCGGTGTAGACCTGGTTCGGATTGGCAAGCGGCGTCGCCGACAGTTGCTGGCCGACCTTGACCGCGGCGGCGAAGCGCTCAGGCACCCAGAAGTCGACCAGTATGCTCGAACGGTCGTCGAGGGTGGCGATCGCCGACTGGCTGGTCACGTAGTTGCCGGCCGATATCGGCAGGATGCCGACCGTGCCGGCGATCGGCGCCACGATCGAGCGGCGCTCCAGGGCGAGCTCGGCATCGCGCAATGCAAGCTTGGCGTTGGCGAGCGTCACTTCGGCATCGGCGACGGCAACCGGCGTCGCGGCGTTGGAAGCCCGCAGCGATCTCACCCGGTCGAGCTTGGCCTGGGCGTCGTCGAGCCCAACCCGCGCGCGGTCGCGCGCGATCACTTCCATCTCGGAATCCAGCCTGGCGATGACGTCGCCCTTCTCGACATGAGCGCCTGACTGGACCGGCAGTTCGGCGAGGCGGCCAGAGGAGTACGGATTGACCGTCACGGTCGCGTTGGCGCGCCCGGTGCCGATGGCTTGCAGCCTGTCATTGATGGTCGCGGTGCCTGCCGGCGACGCGACGATGGTCACCGCCTGGCCGGCGCGGTTACGCCCCGGCTGCCCGACACTGGCTGTCGCGCCTTCCTTGTCGGGAGGCGTCACGGCCACGGCCCAGTCCATTCCCCACCTTGAAAGCATTTCGTTCGAGCCGGGATAAAAGCGCGCCCAGGCGGCCGCGGCGGTGACCACGATCACAAGCGCAAGAACGATCTGTTTCCAGGCGGACATCAATACTCCGGTTGCACGTCGCTACGCCTCCGGCCGGGAGCACACGTGGCGACGAAACGAGCTGGCGCGAAAACCGGCCACGCCAGTTCCCGATATCACCGGTTTATCGCAATTATCACGCAAACGTGCACATTAAATCTCGGTAACGTGAAGTCGGATCGAGTCCGGGCGCTTGGTTTCACCGCATTCCTGCGCGTGACCGATCGGCGTGCCATTGGCTTGACAGTTTCCTGGAATTACCTAGCGCAGGCTTTCCAGATCGCGGATGCGCTTGGCGCCGGCGGCCTCCAGCTGCCTGGTGACGGCGCCGATCAGTGTCTCGGCGACGACAAAAAGGGCGGCGGATGAATCCCAGGCCGAGGGCACGGCTGTGCGGCCGGCGATCACATGGCGGGCGAAGCGCGCGATCGGCGACAGCCACTGATCGGTGAAGAGCACGATCTGAACGCCGCGTTCATGCGCCTTCTCGGCAAAGCGGACGAGACTTTCCTGGTAGCGCCGGATGTCGAAGATCACCAGCACGTCGCGCTTGCCCATATCGATCAGGCGGTCGCGCCAGATGCTCTCCTGGCCGGCGAGATGGTAGACTTCCGGCTGGATGATGGCGAGGTGGGCGGCCATGTAGCGCGCCAGCGGGTCGGTAAAGCGGCCGCCGATCAGGAAGGTCTTGCCGCGCCGCTCGGCAAGCCGCGCGGCAATGTCGGCCAGTTGCTTGTCGGACAGGTGCCGGAACGTCTCGCGCATGTTCTCGAGCGTGGCCTCCAACATCGGCGAGGTGGTGCTGCCGCTGCCGGACGAGGCCGGGTTGAGCGTGCGCGATGCCGGTGACTGCAACTGCGCCGCCAGTTCATCCTGCAGCGCCGACTGGAACTCGGGATAGTTCTGGAAGCCGAGCCTGGCGACGAAACGCAGGATCGTCGGCGAGGAGACGCCCGCCGCGGTGGAAAACTCGGCCACCGTCTTCAGCCCGGTCAGCGGATAGTTGGCAATCAGCGTCTGCGCAGCACGGCGTTCGCCCGGCGGCATGGCCCCGATACGGTCCGAAATCAGTTCGGCAATGCTGAAGATCATCGGTTTTCCCCACCCTTGGTCTATGCCCAACGCCGTTTTCGGAATTCGTGTTTGACAAAGCCTGCCGAACTGTATGAAATCATCCATAGGGACGCAATGAGGCAAAATACGTAACATAAGATACAGCGCTCCCCAGGGGACAATATGGAGAGAGCACGGCCAGCCAGCCCTGCACCGTCTGAAACCGTAAGGGTGACGAACCCCGGCGGGTCCAGTCCTTTCGTCTTGACCTGCGATCACGCCTCCAATTTCCTGCCAGCCGAATTCGGCACGCTCGGCTTGCCCGTCGAGGACCTTTCCCGCCATATCGCCTGGGATCCGGGCGCGCTCCCCGTCGCCAGCCGCATGGCAGAGGCGCTCGATGCCACGCTGGTCGAAACACGCGTCTCGCGCCTCGTCATCGACTGCAACCGGCCGCTCGATGCGCCAGATCTCGTGCCGCCGATCAGTGAAGCGACGGTCATCCCCGGCAATTCCGGTCTCTCCGACAAGCAGCGCGCCGCGCGCATCGATCTGTCGTGGCGCCCATTCCACGACACGATCGCACGCATAATCGACGAGCGGCTGGCGAAGGGTCAGGAGACCAGGCTGGTGTCGGTTCATTCGTTCACGCCGGTCTACAAGGGCAAGAACCGGCCCTGGCATATCGGCATCATCCATGACGAGGACCGCAGGTTGGCGTCGCCGCTGATTGCCGCGCTGCAGCGGCTATCCGGCGTCTGCGTCGGCATCAACGAGCCCTATTCGCCGGCCGACCGCGTCTATTTCACACTGGAACGGCATGCGCGCTCGCGCGGCCTTGCCTGCGCGATGATCGAAATCCGCAACGACGAGATTTCCGGCGAGTCCGGGCAGCGGAAATGGGCGGATCTGCTCACAGGCATCTTTTCGAATCTGGAGCCCGAGGAGGCCAGGGGCTCCCGAGTGGGAAAGTCAGTACAATCGGCCAGCTGAGAAAATAAGGGGACTTCAACATGGCAGAACCGGGTTACACCGAAGTCGACAAAGCGGAGGACATGAAGGTCCTCCACAACATGGGCTACGCCCAGGAACTGGAGCGGCGCCTCAGCCGCTTCTCGAATTTCGCGGTTTCCTTCTCCATCATCTGCATCCTGTCCGGCGGCATCAATTCGCTGGCGCAGGCGACCTCCGGCGCCGGCGGCATCGGCATCGGCATCGGCTGGCTCGTCGGCTGTTTCGTGTCGCTCACCTTTGCGGTCGCGATGTCACAGATCAGCTCGGCCTATCCGACGGCCGGCGGCCTCTATCACTGGGGCTCGATCCTCGGCAATCGCGGCACCGGATGGGTGACGGCCTGGCTCAACCTGCTCGGCCTGATCACCGTGCTCGGCGCCATCAATGTCGGCACCTGGACCTTCTTCCTCGGCGCTTTCGGGCCGGCGCTCGGCATCGAGGGCAATCTGACCAACCAGATGATCTTCCTGGTCATCATTACCGGCGCGCAAGCGCTGATCAACCACCTCGGCATCAAGCTGACGGCCAAGCTCACCGACTTCTCGGGCTACCTGATCTTCTTCGGCTCGATCCTGATCGCGGTGGTCTGCCTGCTCTCGGCCGAGACGTGGGACTTCAGCCGTCTCTTCACCTTCCACAACTACTCCGGCGACGCCGGGGGCGGCGTGTGGCCGCAGGTGTCGAATGCCTGGGTTTTCGCGCTCGGCCTCCTGCTGCCGATCTACACGATCACCGGCTATGACGCTTCCGCGCACACCTCCGAGGAGACCATCAAGGCGGCGTCTTCGGTGCCGCGCGCGATGGTGATGTCGGTCATCTGGTCGGCGCTGTTCGGCTATCTCTTCCTGGCCTCCTTCATCGTGATGATCCCGAACATGGACGAGGCCGCCAAGCAGGGCTGGAACGTTTTCTTCTGGGCCTTCGATCAGCGTGTCGGCACCGGGCTCAAGGAGTTCGTCTACCTCATCGTGTTCGTTGCGCAGCTCCTGTGCGGCCTTGCCACCGTCACCTCCGCCTCGCGCATGATCTTCGCCTTCTCGCGTGACGGCGGCCTGCCGGGCTCGGCAGCGCTCGCCAAGGTCAGCCCGACTCATCGCACCCCGGTGGCGGCGATCTGGACTGCGTCGATCCTGTCGGTGCTGTTCGTGTGGGGCTCGTCGGTAGTCTCGGTCGCCGGCACCTCGGCCTATACGATCGTGGTGTCCTGCACTGTCATCTTCCTGTTCCTTTCCTTCATCGTGCCGATCGTGCTCGGCATGATGGCCTGGGGAACCCCGAAGTGGGACAAAATGGGGCCATGGAACATGGGCCGCGCCATCTTCATGCTGTTCGGGTTCCTGTCGATCGTGTCGATGATCCTGATCTTCGTCATCGGCATCCAGCCGCCGAACGACTGGGCGCTCTACATCACCGTCGGCTTCTTCATCCTGACGGCGATCGTCTGGTTCGCCTTCGAGCGCAACCGCTTCCAGGGTCCGCCGTTGGGCGACATCATCGCGGCGCGGCAGGCAGCGATCAAGGCGGCCGAACGGGCGGTGGGCGAGACCGGCCACTGATACTTCGCGTGATTTCCATGGCCGGCATTGCGCCGGCCATGGTTTCATTTCTCTCTTTCAATCGACACGTATTGGAGTGCCACAAGAATGGCCGGGAATTTCTCGTTCGATGAGTTGAAGAAGGCGGTCTCCAACGGCGAGATCGACACGGTGCTGGCATGCATCGTCGACATGCAGGGCCGGCTAGCGGGAAAGCGTTTCCTGGCCCAGTATTTCGTCGATTCCGCGCATGGGGAGACCCATGGCTGCAACTATCTGCTCGCCTGCGACATCGATATGGAGCCGGTGCCCGGCTACAAGGCCGCAAGCTGGTCGAAGGGCTATGGCGATTTCGTCATGAAGCCCGATCTTTCGACACTGCGGCGCATTCCCTGGCTGGAAAAGACGGCGCTGGTCATCTGCGACGTGCTCGATCATCACACCCATGACGATCTCGGCCATTCGCCCCGCGCCATCCTGAAGAAGCAGGTCAAGCGTCTGCAGGAGCGCGGCTATATCGGCTACTTCGCCTCCGAGCTCGAATTCTACCTGTTCAACGAGACCTACGATTCGGCCCGCAAGAAACATTGGCAGGCCCTCGACTCGGCCTCGCCTTACATCGGCGACTACCAGATCGGCATCACCACCAAGGAAGAAGGCGTCATGCGCCGGTTGCGCAACGAGATGGAGGCAGCCGGCATACCGATCGAGAACTCCAAGGGCGAGTGGGGTCCGGGCCAGGAAGAGATCAATGTGCGCTATGCCGAGGCGCTGGAGATGGCGGATCGCCATGTCATCCTGAAGAACGGCGCCAAGGAGATCGCCGATTCCGAAGGCAAGGCGATCTCCTTCATGGCCAAGTACAATTACGGGCTGGCCGGCAATTCCAGCCACATCCACAATTCGCTGTGGAGCGCCGACGGCAAAACGCCACTGTTCTTCGACAAGAACGCTGAATGGACGCTGTCGACGCTCGGCCAGCAATGGGCCGCGGGCCAGCTCAAATACGCCAAGGAATTCACCTGGTTCCTGGCGCCTTACATCAACTCCTACAAGCGCTTCCAGGCCGGCACCTTCGCGCCGACCAAGATCATGTGGAGCGAGGACAACCGCACCGCCGGATTCCGCCTCTGCGGCGAAGGCACCAAGGGCATCCGCATGGAGTGCCGGATCGGCGGCGCCGACCTCAATCCCTATCTCGCCTTCGCGGCGCTGATCGCGTCCGGGCTTGCCGGCATCGACGAGAAGCTGGACTTGCAGAAGCCCTTCGTCGGCGATGCCTACCAGGCCTCGCAGCTGCCGGAAATCCCCAAGACGCTGCGCGACGCCGCCGAGACGCTGGCGCAGTCCACCATGCTCAAGCAGGCCTTAGGCGAGGACGTGGTCGAGCATTATGTGCACACCGCGCGCTGGGAGCAGTTCGAATACGATCGCCGCATCACGGATTGGGAACTGCACCGGGGGTTCGAGCGGTACTAGGGATATTGGCAGCGGCGGCGCTGCCCCTCACCCTTACCCTCTCCTCGTGATGACGAGGAGAGGGGCGCCGACGCCGAAGCTTCTTCCTTCTCCCGGTCCTTCACGGGAGAAGGTGCCGGCAGGCGAACGAGGGGCGGCGCCAGCCATATGATTTTCGATTGTCGTAAACTGCGAGGAAGAAAATGACCGAAACGGTCAAACTGAAATCTCCCATCGACGGCTCGATCTATGCCGAGCGGCCGGTGGCGAGCGACCAGGCGATCAACGCTGCGGTCGAGCGCGCCAGGGCGGCTCAGGAAAAATGGGCCGAGACGTCGGTGGTCGAACGCGGCAAGTACATGCTGGCGATGCTCGAAGCACTGGTCGACATGAGCGATGAGATCATCCCCGAGATCGCCTGGCAGATGGGGCGGCCGGTGCGCTATGGCGGCGAGTTCGGCGGCGTCAGGGAACGCGCCAACTACATGATCGAGATCGCTGAAGCTGCGCTGAAGCCGGTGATGGCCTCCAACCCGAAGGACGGCTTCCGCCGTTACGTGAAGAAGATGCCGCTCGGCGTCGTGCTGGTGATCGCGCCGTGGAATTATCCTTACCTGACCGCGGTCAACACGATCGTGCCGGCATTGATGGCTGGAAGTGCGGTCATCCTCAAGCATGCGGCGCAGACGCTGCTCGTGGGGGAGCGTTTCCAGCAGGCTTTCGACAAGGCGGGCCTGCCCAAGGGCCTGTTCCAGAATCTGGTCATGAACCACGGCCAGACGGAGCGGCTGCTCGGTTCGGGCAAGATCGACCATGTCAACTTCACCGGGTCGGTGGCTGGCGGCCGCGCCATCGAGAAGGCGGCGGCGGGCACCTTCATGACGCTCGGGCTCGAACTCGGCGGCAAGGATCCCGCCTATGTGCTGCCCGACGCCAAGATGGACCACGCGGTCGCCAATCTGGTCGACGGCGCCTTCTTCAATTCAGGCCAGTGCTGCTGCGGCATCGAGCGCGTCTATGTGCATGAGAAGGTCTACGACGCGTTCGTCGAAGGCTTCATTGCCGAGACCAAGAACTACGTCGTCGGCAATCCGCTGGAGCAGGCGACGACAATGGGCCCGATGGCGGAGGCGCGGTTCGCCGACCTGATCCGCGAGCAGAAGGCCGAAGCGCTGCGCAAGGGCGCCATGGCGCACATCAACATGAAGGTCGAGAACGACCGGCCGGGCTCGCCCTATCTGGCGCCCGAGGTGCTGACCGATGTCGACCATCAGATGAGCGTCATGCGCGAGGAAAGTTTTGGGCCGATCGTCGGCATCATGAAGGTGCGCAACGACGAGGAAGCCATCGCGCTGATGAACGACAGTCCCTACGGGCTGACGGCCTCGATCTGGACGCGCGACATCGAGCGGGCGGCGGCAATCGGCGACCGCGTCGAGACCGGCACGGTGTTCATGAACCGCTGCGACTATCTCGACCCGGCGCTGGTCTGGACCGGCGTCAAGGACACCGGCAAGGGCGCTGCCCTTTCGGCCATCGGTTACGACAATTTGACCAGGCCGAAATCCTATCACCTGCGCGAAGCAATCTGACCTTCGAAAGACAAGCAATGTCCAAGCTCATCTCCAAATGGAATTACCCCACCACGGTCCGCTTCGGCGCCGGTCGCATCAAGGAACTGCCGGACGTGCTGGCCGCCACCGGCATCAAGCGGCCGCTCTTCGTCACCGATCCGGGTCTGGCGAAGCTGCCGGTCGTCGCCTCGACGCTGAAGATCCTCGACGATGCCAAGATCCCTTATGGCGTGTTCTCCGAGGTCAAGCCGAACCCAGTCGATTCCAACCTCACCGCCGGCATTGCGGTGTTCAAGAAGGGCAAGCATGACGGCGTCATCGCCTTCGGCGGCGGCTCGGCGCTCGACCTCGGCAAGCTGATCGCCTTCCAGGCCGGGCAGACGCGTCCGGTGTGGGATTTCGAGGATATCGGCGACTGGTGGACCAGAGCCGATTCCGACGCCATCGCCCCGATCATCGCGGTGCCGACCACGGCGGGCACCGGTTCGGAAGTGGGACGCGCCGGCGTCATCACCAATGAGGCGACCCACACCAAGAAGGTCATCTTCCATCCGAAGCTTCTGCCGGCGATCGTGATCGCCGATCCGGAGCTGTCGGTCGGCATGCCGGGCTTCATCACCGCCGGCACCGGCATGGATGCGCTCGCCCACTGTCTCGAGGCCTATTGCGCGCCGGGCTATCACCCGATGGCCGACGGCATCGCCGTCGAAGGCATCAGGCTGGTGTTCGAGAACCTGCCCAAGGCCTTCGCCAACGGCAAGGACCTTGCCGCCCGCGCCCATATGATGAGCGCAGCCGCCATGGGCGCCGCCGCCTTCCAGAAGGGGCTCGGCGCCATCCACTCGCTGTCGCATCCGGTCGGCGCGCTCTACGACACCCACCACGGCATGACCAACGCCGTGTTCATGCCCTATGTGCTCGCCTTCAACCGCGAGGCGATCGAGGACCGCATCGCGCGCCTTGCCGCCTATTGCGGCATCAAGGGCGGCTTCGACGGTTTCGCCAAGGCGATCATCAAGCTGCGCAAGGAGCTCAAGGTGCCGCATGCGCTGCCCGGCCTCATCAAGGGTCTCGACATGGACAAGAAGCGCAAGGGCCTGATCGCCGACATGGCGGTGGTCGACCCGACCGCCGGCGGCAATCCGGTCAAGCTCACCAAAAAGGCGGCGCTGACGCTGCTCGAAAACACCATCGCCGGCACAGTCTGAGATCGGCTGCGGCGCGCCGGAAGTTGATCTGAAAACAAGGGGAAAGCAAAGGGAGAAGGGCGAAAGACCAGGAGGAGATTGTTTAGCCGGAAAAATAATCGCGAGGCGATTGCTACAACCGGTTAAAAAGAGTTTACTTTTTCGTGCTGCGGGGCGCCGGTTTCACGAAGCTTTCATCTGGCTGTCACAGGAAAACGATACCGCATCGCAGGCGTCCAACGGCGTCAGTTCAACGGAGAGAACACATGTTCAAATTCACGGGGAAAGTGCTTTCCCTTTCGGCCGCGGCGCTCTTCGCGTCGACGGTGATTTCGTCCGCCGATGCGATGGACGATCTCGTCAAGGCGGCGAAGGCGGAGGGCCAGCTCACCACCATCGCGCTGCCGCATGACTGGTGCGGTTACGGCGATGTCATCGCCGGCTTCAAGGCGAAGTATCCGGAAATCACCGTAAACGAACTCAACCCGGATGCGGGTTCGGGCGACGAGATCGAGGCGATCAAGGCCAACAAGGACAACAAGGGCCCGCAGGCACCCGACGTGATCGACGTCGGCCTGTCCTTTGGTCCTTCGGCCAAGAACGACGGCCTGATCCAGGCCTATAAGGTGTCGACCTGGGATTCCATTCCCGACAGCGCCAAGGATGCCGACGGCTTCTGGACCGGCGACTATTACGGCGTGCTCTCCTTCCAGGTGAACAAGGACCTGGTCAAGGAAGCGCCGGCGGACTGGGCTGACCTGCAAAAGCCGGAATTCGCCAACTCGGTCGCCCTTGCCGGCGATCCGCGCGCTTCGAACCAGGCCATCCAGGCCGTCTACGCCGCCGGCCTCTCCGGTGGTGCAGCCGCCGGCGAGGCTGCCGGCACCGCCGGCCTCGACTTCTTCAAGAAGCTCAATGCCGCCGGCAATTTCGTGCCGGTCATCGGCAAGACCGCGACGCTTGCCCAGGGCCAGACGCCTATCCTGGTCACCTGGGACTACAACGCGCTCTCCGGTCGCGACACGCTGAAGGGCAATCCGCCGGTCGACGTCATCGTGCCGAAGACGGGCGTCGTCGCCGGTGTCTATGTGCAGGCGATCAGCGCCTTTGCGCCGCATCCGAACGCCGCCAAGCTTTGGCTCGAGTATCTCTACTCCGACGAAGGCCAGATCGGCTGGCTGAAGGGCTATTGCCACCCGATCCGCTTCAACGACCTTGCCAAGAACGGCAAGATCCCGGCCGAGATGCTGGCGAAGATGCCGCCGGCGGAATCCTATGCCGCCGCAGTGTTCCCAACTCTCGACGAACAGGGCAAGGCAAAGGAAGCCATCACCAAGAACTGGGACGCCGTTGTCGGCGCCAACGTGAAGTAACAGCATGATATTGGCCGGGCGGCCTTGGCCGCCCGGCTGCTTTTCAGGACGGTAACCGGCGCATGACCGATCTCTCGCTCTCCAACAAAGCAATTGCGGGAAAGACTGCGCCGCCAGCCGAGGCACGAAGCCTGAAGCTGCCCACGCAGTGGCTTGGCGTCACGCCGTTCTTCGTCTTCGCCATCATGTTCCTGATCCTACCCACGCTCTACCTGATGCTGGGCGCGTTCCAGAACGAGGCGGGCGAATTCACCTTTGCAAACATCGTCGCGCTCTTCTCGGCCAACATCGTGGCCGCCTACTGGATCTCCATAAAGGTCAGTCTGGCGTCTTCGCTGATCGGCGCTTTCGCTGGCCTCGCCATAGCCATCGCGATCGTGCGCGGCGGACTGCCCAACTGGATACGATCGGCGACTCTGACCTTCTCCGGCGTCGCGTCCAATTTCGCCGGCGTGCCGCTGGCCTTTGCCTTCATCGCAACGCTGGGCCGCCTCGGCCTCGTCACGGTCCTGCTCAACACGCTGGTTGGTCTGAACATCTATGCGCATGGCTTCAACCTGCTGTCGTTCTGGGGGCTGACGATCACCTATGTCTATTTCCAGATCCCGCTGATGGTGGTCATCATCGTGCCGGCGATCGATGGGCTGAAGCGGGAATGGGGCGAGGCCGCCGCCACGCTCGGCGCCACCCAGGCGCAATATTGGCGCATGGTGGTCATTCCGGTGCTATGGCCGAGCTTCCTCGGCACCGTCATCCTGCTCTTCGCCAATGCTTTCGGGGCGATTGCGACCGCGTACGCGCTGACCGGCTCTTCGTTGAACATCGTGCCGATCCTGCTCTACGCGCAGATCCGCGGCGACGTGCTGCACAACGCCCATCTCGGCTATGCGATCGCTTTCGGCATGATCTTCATCACCGGGCTTGCCAACATCTTCTACATCTGGTTCCGGACGCGCTCGGAGAGGTGGCTGAAATGAAGTCCGGCAGGTTCTGGGCCTGGGTCGTCTTTCTTCTCGGCGCGGCCTATTTCTTTATCCCGCTGATCGCGACGATCGAGTTCTCGCTGCGCATGCGACGCGGCGTCTATTCGTTCGACGCCTACAAGGTCGTGCTGGGCGACAGCCAGTTCCAGGCGACCTTCATGTTTTCCGTGATCGTCGCCGTCTTCACCATCATCCTCGGCGTGCTGATCGTCGTGCCTACGGCCTACTGGATCCGCTTGCGCCTGCCGCAGATAAGGCCGGTCGTGGAATTCATCACGCTGCTGCCGCTGGTCATCCCGGCCATCGTCATCGTCTTTGGCTATATCCGGATGTACGGTTCGAATTCACCGCTGCCGTTCCTGGGGTCGAATTTGGGAGCTAACGCGCTGCTGGTCATCGGCTATGCGGCGCTTGCGCTGCCCTACATGTATCGTGCCGTCGATACCGGTCTTCGCACCATCGACGTGCGCACGCTGACCGAGGCCGCGCAGATCCTGGGGGCGGGCTGGGGCACGATCATCGCCCGGGTCATTTTGCCCAATGTGCTGATCGCCGTGTTGTCGGGTGCGTTCCTCACCTTCGCCATCGTCATCGGCGAGTTCACCATGGCCAGCCTGCTCAACCGTCCCGCCTTCGGTCCCTATCTGCAGAACCTGGTGGCCAACCGCGCCTATGAACCGGCCGCCCTGTCCATCATCGCTTTTGTGATAACCTGGGGCTGCATGTCGCTGATCCAGGTGCTGTCCCGTTTTGCGCCGAGATCGGCGAACCGCCCGAATTGAAAGAAGAAGCCATGGCCGAGCCGTTCCTCTCCATCCAGCACGTGCGAAAGTCCTTCGGCGCCACGACGGTGGTCGAGGATTTCAATCTCGACGTGGCGCCGGGCGAATTCGTTTCCTTCCTCGGCCCGTCCGGCTGCGGCAAGACGACGGTGCTGCGCATGGTGGCCGGCTTCGAAGAGCCGAGCGCCGGCAAGATCGTGGTTGCCGGCAAGGACATCACCAGGCTGAAGCCGAACCAGCGCAATGTCGGCATGGTGTTCCAGGCCTATGCCCTATTCCCCAACCTGACGGTGGCGCAGAATATCGGCTTCGGGCTGAAGGTGGCGGGCATGTCAAAGGCGGCGATCGATGCCCGCGTCGCGGAGATGCTCGACATCATCAAGCTGCCGCAGATGGCCGATCGCTATCCCTATCAGCTCTCCGGCGGCCAGCAGCAGCGCATCGCGCTGGCGCGCGCCATCGCGCCGAAGCCGAAGCTGCTTCTGCTCGACGAGCCGCTGTCGGCGCTCGATGCCAAGGTGCGTATTTCGCTGCGCGAGGAGATCCGCTCGATCCAGAAGAAGCTCGGCATCACCACCATCTTCGTGACGCACGACCAGGAAGAGGCATTGTCCATCTCCGACCGCATCGCCGTCATGTATGGCGGCAAGGCCGAGCAGGTCGGCACGCCGTTCGAGATCTACAACCGGCCGGCGACCAAGTTCGTCGCCAATTTCGTCGGCACGCTCAACGTGCTGGAGGGCAGGGTCACCGATGCCGCTTCGGGCAAGGTGCAGGTCAACGCGCAGGAAGTGTCGCTCAAGGGCAAGCTCAACGGCTCGAAGGCGGGGGACACGCTGTCGCTGGCGCTCAGGCCCGAGGCGATCTCGCTCGGGCGGCAGCCGGGCCACGACACCAGCCTGTCCGGCGAAATCGCCGAAGTGCATTTCCTCGGCTCGGTGATCCGGGTGCGCGTCGGCATCGGCGGCAACACGGTCTCGCTCGACACGTTCAACAACTCGTCGACACCGCCACCGGTCGTCGGCGCGAAGGCGGATATCTCCTTCTCATCGGGCGATATGCTGGTGCTGCATTAGGGAAAGAGCGAATAGTGAATGGTGAATGATGAATGGTGAATAGTGAATGGTAATCGGCCAAGGGAGCGCTTTACGTGCTCGAATTCTTCTGACAGTGCCCATTCACCATTCACCATTCACCATTCACCATTCACCATTCACTTTTTTGCAATGCCAACGCCTGCTTCCATCGCTACGATGAGCCATGGCGCTCTTCGAACTCACCCTCGTCCTGCTTTTGATCGCCGTCGCACTGACGGCGGTGTCGCGGTGGCTGGAGGTTCCTTATCCGTCGTTGCTGGCGCTCGCCGGGGCGGGCATTGCCTTCCTGCCCGGCGCGCCGATGATCGAGATCGATCCGGATCTGGCGCTCGCGCTTTTCATCGCGCCGGTGCTGCTCGATGCCGCCTACGACACCTCGCTGCGCGACCTGAAGCGCTACCGGCTTTCGCTCGTGCTGTTGGCGCTTGGCGCCGTCATCTTCACCACCGTGGTGGTCGCCTTCGTCGGCTGGAAGATGGCAGGGCTGCCGATCGCGGCAGCCATCGCCCTCGGCGCCATCGTCGCACCGCCTGATGCGGTGGCGGCGAGCGCCGTGCTCGGGCAGTTCAAGGTGCCGCACCGCCTCACCGCCATCCTGCAGGGCGAGAGCCTGCTCAACGACGCCACCGCACTGCTGATCTACCGGATCGCGGTTTCGGCTGCCGTCGGCACGGTCATGCTCAAGGACGCAGTGCCGGTCGTCCTTTTGTCGACGGTGGGCAGCGTTGCCGCCGGCTATCTGTTCGGCCGTTTCTCGCTGCTGACGCTGACGCGCATCGAGGATGCGGCGAGCAGCACGGTGGTGCAGTTCGCCGGAACCTTCGCGGTCTGGATCATCGCCGACAGGATCGGTCTCTCGGCCATCATCACGATCGTCGTCTACGCCATCACCATCGCCCGCACGGCGCCGCGCCATATGTCGGCCCGCAGGCGCGTCAGCACCTATTCGGTCTGGGAGTCGGCGGTGTTCGTGCTCAACGTGCTGGCTTTCGTGCTGATGGGGCTGCAGGCGCGGTCGATCGTCGGCCGGCTCTCCGGGGACGGGCAAGGCGATGCATTTCTCTTCGCCGCAACGGTGCTGGCCGTCGTCATCGCGGCCCGCCTCGTCTGGGTCCTGGGATACGTCGCGATCATACGACGGCTTGCCCGCTTCGGCGGCGACGAGCAAAGTCGGGATGCGCCGACGTTTCGCGGGGCCGTGCTCGTCGGCTGGTGCGGCATGCGGGGGCTGGTGACGCTGGTGGTGGCCTTTGCCTTGCCCGGCAATTCCCCGGGGCGCGATCCGATCGTGCTTGCCGCCTTCGCGGTCGTTCTCGGCACGCTGGTGCTGCAGGGCATGAGCTTGAAGCCGCTGTTGCGCCTGCTCGACTTCGAAAGGGATACGACGATAGACCGCGAAGTGGCTCAGGCGCGGGTCGCCATCATGCAGGCCGCGCTCGACGTGCTGAGCCGCAAGACGTCGGCTGCGGCGGCCGTGGTGCGCGAGCAATATGAGGCCCAGCGCCGGGTCGCGGAGAACCACGAGGATGCGCAGGCGGCGACCGAGTACGACCGGCTGCGCCTCTACGCCATCAAGCGCCAGCGCGATACGCTGGAGGAATTGCGCCGCGACGGGACGATCGGCGACGAGGCCTATCACCGTCTGGAAGAAGAGATCGACTGGTCGGAACTGGCGGCGTCGCCGGCGGGGCGGTTCCAGCCGCTGACCACTTAGAGCGCGTCGCGCTGAAAACGGATCCAGGCGACGCGCTTTTAGGTCTATGTTTTTTGCATGGCGTTTTCGCAAAACCGCTGCACGGTTTTGCGCGACATGCAGTAGAGCGGATGCGCGGCTGGACCATGCCGCGCACTGCTGCGGTCCATTGCAACGCTCCGGCCGAGGCGCTACTGCCGGGCCGGATATTCAGCCGGTTAATCGATGAAGCTGGTCAGCTACAACATCCAGTACGGGTTCGGCAGCGACGGCCGCTATGATCTGGCGCGCGCCGCGCGCCTCGTCGACGGCGCCGATATCATCGCCCTGCAGGAGGTCGAGCGTCACTGGCAGCGCAGCAATGAGGACGACCAGCCGGAGATGCTGTCCAGGCTGCTGCCAGACTATCACTGGGTGTACGGCCCGGCCTTCGACATGGACGCCAGCGAAAGGCGCGACGGCCGTCTCCTCAACCGCCGCCGGCAGTTCGGCACGATGGTTCTGTCGAAGCTGCCCATCGTCTGGTCGCGGCTGCACACGCTGCCGCTGCGCCGCACGCTCAGGCCGCTCAACACCCGCAACGCGGCGCTCGAATGCATGATCCGCACGCCGGCCGGACCAGTGCGATTGTTCTCGCTGCATCTTGCGCATGTTGCGGCCGAGGAGCGGCTGGCACAGATCGACTACCTGCTTGCCGAGCATCGCCGGGCGCCATCCGAGGGTGGCCCGTGGAGCGGTGCCGACGACGAGCCGGAACGCAACTGGAGCAATGGCCAGCCGGAACCGGAATGCCCGCAGGCGGCGATCTGGCTCGGCGATTTCAACATGGAGCCGGGAAGTGCTGAATACCGGCGCATCGTCGGCAGCACGCCCTATCACCGCGGCGCCGTCTACATCGACGGCTTCGTCGATGCCGCTGCCGTTGCCAGCGAGCCCGTGCGGGACTTCCATACGCATGAGAAGATCATCGACGGCAAGCTGGCGAGGCGCCGGCTCGATCACTGCTTCATCGCCGGCATGCTGGCGCCGCGGGTGCGCTCGGTCGGCGCCGATATCGGCGAGGTTGCTTCCGACCACTTTCCGCTGAGGGTCGAAATCGATCTCGAGACGCCGGGGATCGTCTCAAGGTCGGCGGACAGGTGAAACAGTGACGCTCTTCGTCTTTCTTGCAGTGCTTTCGGCGGCAGCCATGCACGCGATCTGGAACGCTCTGGTCAAGGTCCATCTCGACCGCTTCCTGTCGATCACATTGATGACGCTCGGCATGGGCGCCGCCGCGCTCGTGGTGCTGCCTTTCGTCGACGTGCCAAAGGCCGAGGTCTGGCCATTCATTCTCGCCTCGGTGTTCTTCCACATGGGTTATCGGACATTCCTGATCGGCGCCTACAAGGCCGGCGATTTTGCCCAGACCTATCCGCTGGCGCGCGGCACCGCGCCGTTGCTCTCCGCGCTCGGCGGCATCGTCGTGGTGCGGGAGGTTCCGGCGCCGCTTGCCATCCTCGGCATCCTGCTGCTGTCGGCCGGAACGCTGGTCATGTCGTTTCGCGGCGGCGCCCATCTTGAGCGGCTCAATCTGCGCGCCGTGGCCTTCGCGCTCGGGACATCGATCTTCATCGCCAGCTACACGCTGTCCGACGGCAGCGGCGCGCGACTGGCTGCAACCGCGACAAGTTATGCGGCATGGCTGTTCGTCTGCGACGCCGCGTGGGCGCTGGTGCTGTGCTTGGCCTTTCGTGGGCCGCAGTCGCTTCCGGTGCTGGCGCGCGACTGGAAGGCGGGGCTGCTCACCGGCGTGCTCAGCGGTGCCGCTTACTGGATCGTCATGTGGGCGATGACCAAGGCGCCGATCGCTTCGGTGGCGTCGCTGCGCGAGACCTCGATCCTGTTCGCCATGATGATCTCGGTCTTCGCGCTGGGCGAGAAGATGACGGGCTGGCGCGGCGCTGCCGCGCTCAGCATCGTCGCAGGCGTCGTCGCGCTCAGGCTCGGATAGAGCGCCTGATCAACAGCTCCATCCTGCTGTTTTGAGGCAACTCCGGACGGAGTGCTCAGGCAAAGTCGCCGAGCCTTACCGCTTCACACTTTTCCTGGAACTGCTCCGACCTCGTGGTCCAGCACCGTCATGACCTGGCCGCGCCGCTCCGGACTGAAGCGGATGACGACGATGATGCAGACGGCGACCACACCGGCAAACAGGGCCAGAGCGTGGCCGTAGCTGCCGCCGGGGGATTCGGCGATGCCGGCCTGATAGGGTCCGCCATAGGAAGCGGCGAGATTGCCGGCCTGGTAGATGAAGCCGGGCAAGGTCGCCCGCACGGCGCCCGGCGAAAGCTCGTTGAGGTGCACCGGAATGACGCCCCAGGCGCCCTGCACCGCGACCTGCATGACAAAGGCGCCGATGGCGAGCATGAAGGGCGTGGTCGAATAGGCCCAGAGAGGGATGGCCGGCAAGGCAATCACGCAGGCAAGGGTAATCGCATTGACGCGGCCGATCCTCTCCGACAACGCGCCGAAGGCCAAGCCGCCGACGATGGCGCCGATATTGGCGACGACGGTTATCCAGCTCACCGTGTGCGGATCGAACCCGTGCTGCTTCTTCAGGAAGGTCGGGTAGAGGTCCTGGGTGCCGTGGCTGAAGAAGTTGAAGAACATCATCAGCACGATGGCATAGAGCGCGATGCCCCAGTGTCTGCGCAGCGTCTCGACAAGGCCGGGCCGCGCCTGCGCGCGGCCTTCGACGAAGGCCGGCGATTCCGGCACGTGCGTGCGGATGAACAGCACGATCAGCGCCGGCACGAAGCTGAGCAGGAACATCAAGCGCCAGCCGACGGTGAAGCCACCGATCTTCTGCTGATAGATCAGCCCGTAGACCACCGCGGCGAGCAGGTAGCCGGCCGGATAGCCGCATTGCAGGATGCCCGAGACCATGCCGCGGGCCCTGGGCGGAATGGATTCCATGGCAAGCGAGCTGCCCAGCCCCCATTCACCTCCCATGGCGATGCCGAACAGGGCGCGCAGGGCCAGGAATATGCCGAGATTGGGCGAGAAGGCGGCGAGCGCGCCAATCACCGAATAGCTGACGATGTTAAGCATCAGGATGGGCTTGCGGCCGTATCTGTCGGCCAGCATGCCGAAGACGAATGCGCCGATGAAGCGCGTCGCCAGGGTCAGGAACAATGCCTTCGAGACGGCCGGCACGTCGGAGTGGAATTCAGTGGCAATGTCGGTGAGCAGGAATGTCAAAAGGAAGAAATCAAACGCGTCGAGCGTCCAGCCCAGGAAGGATGCGACGACGGTCTTCTTCTGCTCGGCGGTGAGATTCAAGGCGGTCCTCCTTTGCATCCCCCGGCGAACGATATGTTCCCAAAGGCACAAAAGAGAACCGTCCGTTTGCCGGTTTTCGGTAAACCGGCGGTCACATTTGCGTAAGCTCGAGGTCGAAGACCATCAGCCCGTCGGTGCCGCCCTCGAGCGCCGCGACCAGCCTGGCGCCGGCGCGCCGATGCGCTTCATCGACCAGATAGGCATCGCGGGCTGCTGCGTCGCGGAAGTCGACGGTGAAGCCATGCGTGCAGCCGCGCGCGAAAGGCTCGGGGCTGACATTCACGCTGAAATGGACCTTCCCCATCCCGTCGATCAAGGAGCGCAGCGCTTCGAGATCGGCGTGGATCGCCGTGCGTTCAGCGGCGGGAACGTCGTCGCGGAAGCGAACGAAGACGCAGTGGCGGATCATCGTTTGGCCCTCACGCCGCCTGGTTGCCCTTGAACACGGCCGGCGGCAGCGGCTCGCGGCCGAGGATCAGGTCGGCACCCTTTTCGCCGACCATGATCGTCGGTGCATTGGTGTTGGAGGAAGGCACGCGCGGCATCACCGAGGCGTCGCAGACGCGCAGGCCTTCTATGCCGCGCAGCCTCAGATCCGGCGTCACCACGCTCATCCCGTCATGGCCCATTCGACAGGTACCAACAGGGTGATGGTCGGTCTTGGATGTCCGGCAGGCATAGTCGAAGAGGTCGGCATCGCTTTGCAGGGCAGGGCCCGGCAGCACCTCGCGCAGCACATAGGGCTGGAGCGCCTTCTGGCGCATGATCTCGCGCGCCAGCCGCAGACCCTTGATCGACATGTCGCGGTCATGCGGATCCGACCAGTAGTTCGGATCGATCAGCGGATGGTCGGCCGGGTCGGCGCTCTTCAGTCGCACCGTGCCGCGCGAGCGCGGGCGCAAGAACGCGGAGTTGAGCGTCACGCCGGGGTTATTCAGCTTCTCGACGCCGGCCTCGATGCCGGAGCCGAGGCCGAGATGGAACTGGATGTCGGGCGAGGCGGCGGTCGGGTCGGCATACCAGAAGCCGCCGGTCTCAAACAGGCTGGAGGCCACCGGCCCTTTCTTCAACAGCAGATATTGCAGGCCCGCCCACATCGTGCGGTGCAGCTTGGCGTAGTTGTCGTAGGTGTGGTCGCCGGTGCATTCGGCGATCACGAACAGGTCGAGATGGTCCTGCATATTGGAGCCGACGCCGGGCAGATCGTGGACCGGCGTTATGCCCACCGACTGCAGATGGTCGGCCGGGCCGATGCCGGATTGCATCAACAGCTTCGGCGATCCGATGGCGCCGGAGGAGACGATAACCTCTCGCTCGGCGCGCAGGATCGTCTTCTCGCCGCCAGGCTTGTCGACAAGCTCGACGCCGATGGCGCGGCCTTTCTCGACGACGACGCGGGTGACGAGCACGTCGGTCCGGACGGTCAGGTTCTTGCGCGCGCGGATCGGCTTCAGATAGGCGACGGAGGCGGACGAGCGTCGCGCGTCCTTCTGGGTGAGCTGATAATAGCCGACGCCTTCCTGGCTGGCGCCATTGAAATCCGGATTGAAGGGGATGCCCATCTCCTGGCCGGCGCGGAAATAGGCCTCGCAGATCGGCAGCGGCGAGATCGGGTTGGAGACGCCGAGCGGTCCCTGGTCGCCGTGATAGTCGTTGGCGAAGCGCTGGTTGTTCTCGGCGCGCTTGAAATAGGGCAGCACGTCGCGATAGCTCCAGCCGGCCAGGCCCTCTTCTTTCTCCCAGGCATCATAGTCGCGGGCATTGCCGCGCGTGTAGATCTGCGCGTTGATGGACGAGCCGCCGCCGACCACCTTCGCCTGCGTGTACCAGAAGACCCGGTCTTTCATGTTCTTCTGCGGCACCGTCGACCAGCCCCAGGAGGCGATGCCCTTGGTCATCTTGGCAAAGCCCGCCGGCATGTGGATCAGGGGATGCCAGTCCTTGCCGCCGGCTTCCAGGAGCAGGACCGAATGGGACGGATCCTCGCTCAGCCGGTTGGCCAGAACGCAGCCGGCCGGGCCGGCGCCAACGATGATGTAGTCAGCCATGGTTCCACTCACTCACAAGCGAGGCACGGAAAGCGCGCCGTCGACATCGATGACCGATCCGGTCGAAAAGCCGAACCTGCCGGAGGCTAGCGCTGCGACCACCGCGCCGACGTCGGCGGCTTCGCCCCAGCGTTTGGCCGGCACCAGCCCGCCGTCGATCAGCGCGTCATATTTGGCGGAAACGCCCGAGGTCATGTCGGTGCGGATGATGCCCGGCCGCACCTCGAACACGCCGATGTTTTCCGCTGCCAGGCGCAGCGCCAGGTTCTTCACCCACATGGAAAGGCCGGCCTTGGAGATGCAGTAGTCGGCGCGTTCCGGCGACGCCATCGCGGCGCTGACCGAGGTGATGGTGATGATCGATCTGGCCGAACCTGCCGGCGCCGAAAGCATGGCCTTGGCAACGGCCTGGCTGAGAAATACCGTGCCGCGCAGGTTGATGGCCATCGCGCGGTCGAAATTCGCCGGCTTCAGCTCCAGAAGGTCGCCCCGCACCACGGCGCCGACGCCGGCATTGTTGACCAGGCAATCGATGCGGCCGAATGCATCCGTCGCGGCCTCGACGAGCGCGGCATGGTGGGCAAGATCGGCGACGTCGCAACGCGCGTAGGCGAACTTCGCCCCGCGTCCGGTGATGGTGTCGGCAAGTCCATCAGCGGGCTTCTCGGCGAGCTCGGCGACAAGGATGTCGAAGCCGGCGTCGGCCAGCGCCTCGGCACAGGCCAATCCGATGCCGCGCGCGCCTCCGGTGACGATGGCTGCGGGGCGGCTCATTGGAAATTGGTCCTGTGGAAGTTGGCGCTGCCCCTCATCGCCCTGCCCGGCACTTCTCCCCGTATAGTGACGGGGAGAAGGGCGCTGTCATCGGCGCTTTCACCAATCGCCAGCGCTAAGGAAAGGACGCCGGGGACGCGGCCATCCCCCTTCTCCCCGTTCACGGGGAGAAGGTGCCGGCAGGCGGATGAGGGGCAGCGCTGTCGTGTCATGCAGAAAGCTCCGTCCTGCGGATGTGGTCGGCGACGCGTAGCGCCTGGGCTGCGATCGACAGCGCCGGATTGACCGCTGCAGAGGTCGGCAGGAAGCTGCCGTCGACGACGAAGAGGTTTCGGTGGTCGAAGGCGCGGCAGAACGGGTCGAGCGGCGCCGTCGCCGGATCGTTGCCCATGCGCACGGTGCCGCACTGATGCGAGGGCGTGCGTTTGTCGAAGGGACGCGACAGGACGATGGGATAGCCGCAGGCGCGAAAATTCTCGCGCATGACCTTGGTCAGGCCTTCCAGCGACTGCATGTTGGAGCGCCGCCACTGCATGACGATCTCCTTGCCGTCGACCATGATGCGGCTTTCCGGATCGGGCAGGTCCTCGCACATCAGGTACCAGTCGACGGCATGGCCGGCCATGAAATCGAGCGCGAATTTCGGCGCAAGCTTGACGTTGGCCTTCAGCATGTTGCCGTCGATCTTGCCGAGCAACTGAACGTTGCCCAGCGGCTTGCCGCCCTTGCCGTCCGACAGATAGTAGTCGTTGAGCATCAGCGTCTTCTGATAGACGGCATCGTTGCGGCGGCGCGGATCGATTGCCAGCATCGCGCTGGAATTATGGTTCATGAAATTGCGGCCGACCTGGTCGGAGCTGTTGGCGAGACCCTTGCCGCCTGCCTTGCCGTTGTTGGCGGAAGGCGAGCGCAACAGGATGACGGCGGAATTGACCGCGCCGGCCGCGACGATGACGAGCTTCGGCGTGAGCCTCTTCTGCGCGCCACCCTGGGTGTAGTGGATGGCGGCGATCGACTTGCCGTCCGGCGCGGGCTCCAGCCAATCGACATGGGCGCCGGTTTCCAGCTTGATGTTGGAGTCGTCGAGCGCGGCCGCCAGAGGGCCAGTCTGGGCATCGATCTTGCCCTGGCCGGTGTTCGGGAAAGCGTCCCAACCGGTCCTGCCGTCCTTCAGCCAGGCTTCGATGTCGACCCCGAGCGGCAGCGAGGCTGGATGCAGCCCGAGCCTTTTCAGCTCGGCGCGGGCGCGCGCGATCGGCGGCTCGTCGGGCACCGCCTCGAAGGGGTAGGGCATAGAATGGAACGGCTCGGTCGGATCCTCGCCGAGCGTCCCGCGCACGCGGAAAAGCTGCTCGGCTCTAGAGTACCAGGGCTCGAACTCGTCATAGGAAAACGGCCAGGCCGGCGAGATGCCGCCGAAATGCTCCAGCTCGGAAAAATCCTCCTTGCGGTAGCGGATCAGCACGGCGCCGAAGAATTTCGAATTGCCGCCGACATAATAGTAGTTGCCGGGGTTGAAGGCCGGCCCGCCGGCTTCGCGCCACATCTCCTTCGGCCGGTAGTGCTCGTCGACGAAGATCGAGCGGGTCGAGCGCGCATGCGGCGTCGCCGGCAAGGGTTCGCCGCGCTCCAGGATCAGGATCGAGGCGCCGCTGCCGGCCAAGCCGGCGGCGATCGTGGCGCCGCCAATGCCGGAGCCGATGATGACGATATCCGGATTTGTCATGGTGGGTTAGAGAATGCGCTTCTCGGTGGCCGGATCGAAGAACACCGCCTTGCTGAGGTTGAAGGCGAGCGGCGTGCTGGTGCCGGGCTGGATCCGGGCATCCGCGCGCAGCCGCGCCACCACGCCCTTGCCGCCGAGATTGGTGACGGCGAAGGTGTCGGAACCGGCCGGCTCGACCACCTCGATATGACAATCGGCCGTGGCGATGTCGGACCCGTTGCGCTCGGCGCCTTCAGGATCGGTCAGCGCCTCCGGGCGGACGCCGAAGATCACCGGCTTGTCCCTGAAGGCCGCAAGGCCCGCCGGCGCCCCGGGCAGCGCCAGCGTGATCGGCTGGCGCGCCTCGCGATCGAGCACCACAGAAAAGCCGCTGCCATTGGCGCCGATCTTGGCCGGGATCAGGTTCATCGCCGGGGAGCCCATGAAGTCGGCGACGAAGACATTGGTGGGATTGTTGTAGATCTCGGCCGGCGTGCCGAACTGCTGCACCTCGCCGTCGCGCATGACGGCGATCTTGGTCGCCAGCGTCATCGCCTCGATCTGGTCATGCGTGACATAGACGATGGTCGTGCCGGTCGTCGCATGCAGGCGCTTGATCTCGATGCGCATGTCGACGCGCAGCTTGGCGTCGAGGTTGGAGAGCGGCTCGTCGAACAGGAAGAGCTTCGGGTCGCGCACCAGCGCACGGCCCATGGCGACGCGCTGGCGCTGGCCGCCGGAAAGCTGGCTCGGCTTGCGCTGCAAGAGGTGGCCGATCTGCAGGGTTTTGGCGACCTTGTCGATGGCAGCCTGGCGTTCGGCTGCCGGCACGCCGCGCATCTCCATGCCGAAGGCGATGTTTCCGGCAACCGTCATGTTCGGATAGAGGGCGTAGCTCTGGAAGACCATGGCGATGTCGCGCTTGGAAGGGTGCAGATCGTTGATCGCGCGACCTTCGACGCGGATCTCGCCCTCGGAGATGTTCTCCAGCCCGGCGATGGTGTTGAGCAGAGTGGATTTGCCGCAGCCGGATGGACCGACCAGCACGAGGAAGCCGCCCTTTTCGAGTTCGACATTGATGCCCTTCAGAATCTCGACATTCCCGAAGCGCTTCTTCAGCCCATCAATTTCCAGAAAAGCCATGGTCGTTCCTTCAAGAAAGAGGGTCAGCCCTTGACCGCGCCGGCCATCAGCCCGCGCACGAAATAGCGGCCGGCGACGACGTAGACGATCAGGGTAGGGAGGGCGGCGATCATCGCCGCAGCCATGTTGACGTTGTATTCGACGACGCCGGTCGAGGTGTTGACGACATTGTTCAGCGCCACCGTCATCGGCATGACATCGCCGGTGCCGGCATAGGCGGAGGCGAACAGGAAGTCGTTCCAGATATTGGTGAACTGGTAGATGACGGTGACGACGAAGATCGGCATCGAGTTCGGCAGCATGATGCGGCGGAAGATCTGGAAGAAGGAGGCGCCGTCGACCTGCGCCGCCTTGATCAGCTCCGTCGGGAAGGCTTCGTAATAGTTGCGGAAGAACAGCGTGGTGAAGCCCAGGCCGTAGACCACGTGGACGAACACCAGGTTGACCGTCGAATTGCCGAGGCCGAAATTGAAGCCGGTCGCGTTCTGCAGCGTGACGCCGAAGCGGCCGAGGCTGCCGAGGATCGTCGCCATCGGCAAGAGCACCGACTGGAACGGTATGAAGCAGGCGAACAGCATCATCGCGAAGACCAGCGTGTGGCCGCGGAAGCGCCATTTGGTCAGCACATAGCCGTTGAGCGCGCCGAGCAGCGTCGAGATCAGCACCGCCGGAACCACCATCTTGATGGAGTTCCAGAAGTAACCCTTGATCCCCGCACAAGTCAGGCCGACGCAGGTCTCGCCCCAGGCCTTGAACCAGGGCTCGATGGTCGGCGATTGCGGCAGCGCCAGCATATTGCCGTTCTGGATCTCGTCCATGCTCTTGAACGAGGTGACCAGCATGACGAAGAGCGGCATCAGGTAGAACAGCGCGAACAGCGCGAGCAGTCCGTAGATGACGATGCGGTTGAGCGTCCTGGCGCCGGCGCCGCTCGAGGCCTGGCGGGCAGGTGAGGTGACGGCGCTCATCGCGGCTTCTCCCGGAGCTCGGAATAGAGGTATGGCACGATGATCGCCGTCAGCGTCATCAGCATGATCACCGCGCTGGCGGAGCCGACGGCCATCTCGTTGCGCTTGAAGGTGAACTCGTACATGAAGTTGGACGGCAGCCACGCCGAGCCGCCCGGCCCGCCGCTGGTCAGCGCCACGACCAGGTCGTAGGACTTGATGGCGAGGTGAGCGAGCACGATGAAGGCCGACAGGAACACCGGCCGCAACAGCGGAATGACGATGCGGCGGTAGAGCTGGAAGGTGGTGGCGCCATCGATCTGCGCCGCCTTCATGATCTCGCCATCGATGCCGCGAAGGCCAGCAAGGAACATCGCCATGATGAAGCCCGAGGCCTGCCAGACGCCGGCGATGACCACGGTGTAGATGACGAAATCCTTGTTCTTGATCCAGTCGAAATGGAAGCTCGTCCAGCCCCATTGATGCAGCGTCTGCTCGAGACCGAGGCCTGGGTCGAGGAACCATTTCCAGGCGACGCCGGTGACGATGAAGGACAGCGCCATCGGGTATAGGTAGATCGGCCGCAGCACGCCTTCGCCCCGGATCTTCTGGTCGAGCAGGATCGCCAGGAACAGGCCGAGCGCAAGGCAGATGAGGATGTAGAGGAAGCCGAATATGCCCATGTTGGTGATCGAGGTGTACCAGCTCGACGGCGGGTCGCTCTCGAAGGTCCAGCGCCACAGCCGCTGATAGGCGCGGGCGCCCGTGATGTCATAGGACGGGAAGGTCTTGGAGTTGGTGAACGACAGATAGATCGTCCACAGGATGAAGCCATAGACGAAGACGATCGTCGCCGCGAAGCTCGGCGCTAGAACGATCTTCGGCAACAGATCCTGCAACCGCGAGCGGACTGTCGCGGTGGGGCGGGCGTCGTGCTCCGGCGTCAGCTTGATGCGTGTTTCGGCAACTGTGCTCATCGGCTCATCCAGTACCGGTTCGTGGGGACGTGCCGGCGCGGGGCGCCAGGCGACAATCCCGAACATGTCTCGACAGGAGACCTCCCCCGCCTGAGCGGGGGAGACTCGAGTGGTTTTGTTTATGCAATTCCGGACGGAAAACCGCTATGCACTTTTCCTGGAATTGCCCCAGCAAAACGCGTTACTTTGCGTCGTCGATCGCCTTGACCAATTCGGTCACGGCCTCGTCCGAGGTCTTGATCTGGCCATGGACGAATTTCGAGATCACGTCCTTGTAGGCATTGGCGACGGCCGGAGGCGCGCCGTAGCCCTGGGCCAGCGAGCCGAACAGCGTGCCGCCTTCGTTGGCGGCCTTCAGATCGGCGATGCCCTTCTTGCCGCAGGCGTCGAAGTCGGTGTCCGGCACGTCGGTGCGGGCCGGAACCGAACCCTTGACGACGTTGAAGGCCGACTGGAAGCTCTTCGACAGCGTTGCGGTGGCCAAAGCGACCTGGGCGGCCTTGCGGTCTTCCGGAACGTTGAACATGCCGAACATATCGGAGTTGTAGATCACCGAGCCGTCGGTGCCCGGGAAACGGTAGCAGAGGAAGTCGGTGCCGGGGGTCTTGTTGGCGGCGTGGAACTCGCCCTTGGCCCAGTCGCCCATGACCTGAACCAGCGCGTCGCCCTTGATGACCATGGCGGTGGCGAGATTCCAGTCGCGGCCCGAGAAGTTCGGATCGACATAGGTGACCAGCTTGGCGAGGTTGTCGAACGACTTCTTCATCGTGTCGGACTTGAGCGACTCCTCATCAAGGTCGTTCATCGCCTTCTTGTAGAACTCCGGGCCGCCGGTCGACAGCACGACGGAATCGAACATGGTGGCTTCCTGCCAGTTCTGTCCCCCGAGCGCGAGCGGGATGACTCCCGCTGCCTTGGCCTTGTCGAGCAAGGCAATGAAGTCGTCGAAGGTCTTCGGCTCGGTGCCGCCGATCTTGTCCATCACCGCCTTGTTGATCCACAGCCAGTTGACGGAGTGAACGTTGACCGGAGCCGCGACCCACTTGCCGTCATAGACGGAGAACTTCTGCAGGGCGGCCGGAACGGACTTGTCCCAGCCTTCCTTCTTGGCAGTTTCGGTGAGGTCGCCCATGACGCCGGCGGCGGCATAGTCGAGTACGGTGTAGCCGAGCATCTGCGAGGCGGTCGGATAGTTGCCGGCCGCGACCATCGCCTTCAGCGCGGTCATGGCAGCGTCGCCGCCGCCGCCGGCCACGGGCACGTCCTTCCAGGCATAGCCTTCCTTGGACAGATCCTCCTTGAGGACGTTCAGAGCAGCCGCTTCGCCGCCCGACGTCCACCAATGCAGCATCTGCACTTCCTTGACGTCCGCGGCATGCGCCGAGAATGCAAAGCTCGTCGCAAGAGCCGTTCCGATAAGCAATTTGCGCAACATGTACTACCTCCCTTGTTGCATGCATATGACCGGCGGATGTCCGCCGGGCGCTCCCAACTCAGCCGACCCACCATCCGGTGCGCTGGCCGCGATGAAACTGGATAGTCTTTTCCTCGGTGTAATCCTCGACGGCGCGTTTGCCGAGTTCGCGTCCTAGACCGGACTGCTTGTAGCCGCCGAAGGGCAGTTCGGGATAACCTTCCATGAACGTGTTCACCCAAACCGTCCCCGAACGCACACCGCGCGCCACCGACATGCATGTGTCGATATCGGCGCTCCACACTCCCGCAGACAGACCATAGGGCGTGTTGTTGGCGATGTGCAATGCCTCTTCAATCGTTTCAAAAGTCAGCACCGACAGCACTGGCCCGAACACTTCCTCGCGCGCGATCGCCATGTCCTCGGTAACGCCGCAGATGATGGTCGGGTCGAGATATTGGCCGGCATTCGAGGCCAGTTGCCGCCCGCCGTAGTAGACTTCGCTGCCGTCATTGGCGGCTGACGCCACATAACCGGCGACTTTCGCGAGGTGGTCGAACGAGATCATGGCGCCGACCTTGGTGCGGTCGTCGAGCGGATCGCCGACCCTGACCTTTTGCGCCAGCGACTTGACCGCGCCGAGAAAGTCGTCGGCGATCGCCTCATGGACGATCAGCCGGCTGCCGGCGTTGCAGCATTCGCCGGCGTTGAAGAAGCCGCCGAACACAGCAGCATCGGCTGCCGCTTCGAGGTCGGCGTCGGGAAACACGATCTGGCCGTTCTTGCCGCCGAGCTCCATCGAGACCTTCTTCAGCGAATTGGACGCGGCGGCCATGGTCATCTTGCCGACCCGGGTGGAGCCGGTGAAGGACACCATCTCGACCAGCGGATGGTTGACCATCGGCGCGCCAACGTCGCTGCCAAGACCGGCAAGGATGTTGACGACGCCGGCCGGCAGGCCTGCGTCGAGCAGGATGTCGCCGAGCACGAAAGTCGAGGCCGAGGTCATCTCGCTCGGCTTCACCAGCGCCGTGCAGCCGGCCGCGAGCGCGAAGGGCAGTTTCTGGCTGATGATCAGGAAAGGGAAGTTCCACGGCGTGATGATCGAGACGACGCCGATCGGCTCGCGCAGCACCACGCCGAGCATGGAATCGCCGAGGTTGGCATAACTCTCGCCGTGAAGGGTGCGGGCAAGCGAGGCGGCGTAGCGCCAGATGTCGACAGCACCGCCGATCTCGCCGCGCGCCTGGGCGATCGGCTTGCCGGACTCCAGCGCGTCGAGGCGGGCGATCTCTTCCAGCCGGCTCTCGATCAAGTCGGCCGCCTTGAGCAGCACCGCAGCACGTTCCGATGCCTTCATGCGCGGCCAAGGGCCAGTTTCGAACGCCTTGTGCGCGGCCTGCACAGCAGCTTCAACTTCCGCAGCACCGGCCAGGGCATAGCGCGAGACGGCAAAACCATGGCCGGGGCTGCTGCGCTCGATGGTGCGGCGGTCGCGAGCGTCGACATGCTTGCCGTCGATCAGGAGCTTGTAGCTCCTCGGCGCTGCAGACGCCTCGGCCGGCATGGCGATGTTGAGGGGTGCGTTCATGATATTCCTCTAGGATCTCGAAAAGGCCGGCTTCCGCTTGGCCTTGAAGGCGCCGACGCCGGCTTTGAGATCGGTCGTCAGCGCAATGAAGCCGCTGGCGAGCGCCTCGGTGGCGGCAGCGCTTTCCTCGCCTTCGGCGACGGCGATCATCAGCTTGGCGGCCTCGCTCGCCAGCGGCCCGCGTTCGGCGATCTTGTCTGCCCACGCTTTCGCTTCGTCGAACGCCCTTCCAGTATCGACAACGCGGTCGACGATGCCCAGGGCAAATGCATCGGCCGCCAGAAAGATCTCGCCGCCGAGCGCCATGCGCCGGACTGCCTGGGCGCCGAAGCGGCGGACGGCGCGCTGCGTGCCGGACCAGCCGGGCACGACGCCGATCGATGTTTCGGGGAAACCAAGCTTCACCTGGGTTTCGGCGACGCGGAAATCGCAGGCCGCGGCCAGTTCCAGCCCGCCGCCGAGCGCGTGGCCCGCCAGCACCGCGATGGTCGGCTGCCTGAGCCGCGCCAGCCGGTCGAAAACGCGGTGGCCATAGCGGACCCATTGCACCTGGAAATCGGCTGCGCTCATCGCACCCCAGGCCTCGACGTCGCCGCCGGCGCAAAAGCCCTTGCCTTCGCCGCGCAGGAGCACGACGCGGACGCCGTCGCCCAGTTCCGCCTCGTCGAGCGCCGATTCGAGCGCGCGCAGCATCGGGATGTCGAGCGCATTGAACTTTTCCGGCCGCCGCAGCGTGACCATGCCGACGGCGCCATCCTGCTCGAAGCTGACGAGACGCTCAGCCATGCGCGCCTCCGAGCGAGGCGTCGCCATTCAACGACAGGCCGATCGGCCGGTCATGGTAGAGCGGCGAGGGCGTCACCTTCAGGTCGTTGGCGACTGCGAGCGGTGTGTCGGCCTGGCCAAGAACGTCGCGTTCGAGGTCGATGCCGGGCGCAAGCTCCGTGACCATCAGCCCGTCAGGCGTCAGCTTCATCACGCAGCGCTCGGTGACATAGGTGATGTCCTGTCCTTGCGCGACGGCGCGCTTGCCGGAAAAGGAGATGTGCTCGACCTCCTCGACGATCTTCTTGACCTTGCCTTCCTGATCGATGCGGATGGCGCCATCGGCGAGCGAAAGCTTGGCGCCGGCATTGAAGAAGCCGGAAAAGACGATCTTCTTCGCTCGCGACGTGATGTCCACGAAGCCGCCGGCGCCGGCCGTCACATGTGGTCTGGCCGAGAGCTTCGAAACGTTGACCGAGCCGTTGCGGTCGATCTGCAGGAAGGACAGCAGCGAAGCGTCGAAGCCCCCGGCCTGGAAATAGGTGAACTGGTGGGGCGAGGGCATGATCGCCTCGGCATTCGAGGCGCAGCCGAACTTGAAATCGAGCAGCGGCACGCCGCCGACCGCGCCCTGCTCGATCACCCAGGTGACCTTGCCGTGCTGGCCTTCCTCGAGAAGGATGCGCGGCACGTTGGCTGAGATGCCGAAGCCGATATTGACGGCCATGCCGTCGCGCAACTCCATGGCGACGCGGCGCGCGATCACCTTCTGGATGTTCATCTCCGGCGTGCGGAAGGTCGAGAGCGGCCGGAAGATTTCACCCGAGATTGCCGGATCGTAAGGCGTCTGCGTGGTCTGCAGCTGATCGGGCGCGACGACGATATGGTCGACCAGCACGCCCGGCACGCGCACGTCATGCGGCTTCAACGTGCCGTTCTCGACCACCCGCTTGACCTGTGCAATGACGATGCCGCCGTTGTTGCGGGCCGCCAGCGCCTGCTCCAGCCCGCCAAGATAGGCGCCCTCATGCTCGTAGGTGAGGTTGCCACGCTCGTCGGCCGTGGTGGCGCGGATGATCGAGATGTTGGGGACGATGGCGCGGAAATAAAGCCATTCCTCGCCGTCGAACTGCTGCACCGAGACGATAGGCTCGCCCGCCGCGGCATTCATGGCGCAGCCCTGGTGGCGCGGGTCGGCGAAGGTGTCGAGGCCGACCTTGGTCAGCACGCCCGGCCGCTTGGCCGCAGCCTCGCGATGCATGTCGAAGAGGATGCCGGAGGGCACGTTGTAGGCGGCGACCGAATTGTCGCCGATCATCTGCCATATCCGCGGCGGCTCGGCGGAGGAGGGCCCGGAGGGGTAGGAGCCGCAGAGCGTTCGCTTCAACAGCCCTGACTTGGCGAGGTGGTCGATGCCCTTGATGCCGTACATGTCGCCGGCGGCGATCGGGTGCAGCGTGGTGATGTTCCTCGGATGGCCATCCGTATCGAAACGCGCGCCGATCGCGGCTAGCACGGCGTCGGGGCAGCCAAGGCCGCTAGACGACGACACCGACACGACCATGCCGTCCTCGATCAGGTTGGCGGCGTAAGCCGCCGAGACGAGCTTGCTCACGCGAGGCTCCCCAGTTGCGGATCGATCATAACCGCCTTGCCGGTCCTGGCGGATTGCAGCGCGGCCTCGGCGGACGCCAGCGACCAGATACCGTCCTCGCCAGTGGCGGAGGGCTGGCCGTCGCCCCGGATTGCGGCATGGAACTGCCGCAGCGAACGGGTGTAGAGATCCTCGCGGTCGAAATTCAGCTCTTCCTCGCCAGCCGCGGTGCGCAGCAGCACCGAGCCGACCGGCTTCTGCGTCATCACATTGGTGGCGATCAGCGAACCTTCCGATCCATGCACTTCGAAGCCGGTGCCGGCGAACTTGGTCGTAAAACCCTCATGCGACTGGGCAATGACGCCGGACTTGAAGCGCCAGATGCACATGGCGCCGTCTTCTAGCCCGCCGCTGGCCATGCCGGCCGACTGGGTGAAGGCTGAGACCTCGACCGGATCGACGCCGAGCACGAAGCGCAGCGTGTCGGCGTCGTGTACGGTGATGTCCAGCACAACGCCGCCACCGGCTTCGGGCCTGGTGACGCGCCAGCCCTGCAAAGTCTCCGGCAGGAACACGGAATGGAAGACGCGCGCCGCGATCGGCTTGCCGATCCGACCCGCGGCAATCGCCTCGCGCATGGCGCGGTGCGCGCCGGCATTGCGCAGATGGTGGTTGGTGCCGAAGACGATGCCGGCAGCCTTGGCGGCGGCGACCATCCTTCTGGCATCGGCACTGGTCAGCGCCAGCGGCTTTTCGCACAGCACATGCTTGCCGGCCTTGATGGCGGCGAGACCCTGGTCGAGATGCAGTTCGTTGGTGGTCGAGATATAGACGGCGTCTATGTCTGCAGCGAGGAGTGCGTCGAGCGAGGAGACAGCGGCAGCAATGCCGTTTTCCGTGGCATAGGCCCGGGCACGCTCGGCGCTGGAGCTCATAACGGCGGCGATCTCGCCGTCGGCCTGGGCGCGAATGGCGTTGATCATGAACTGTTTGCCGATCGTACTGGCGCCGATCAGTCCCCATTTCACGGTCATGCCGGATCTCCTGTTCCGATGCGCTGGGTGTTGCGATCCGGGCCGCAGCTTTCCCTGACGACGAGGCTGATGGCGCCGATATGGTCCTCGGCGCGTGTGGTGCGCGATTGGATCATCTTCAGCATGGCATGGGCGGCGCGTTCGCCGAGGCCTGCGGTGTTGACTGCGACGCTGGTCAGCGCCGGCATGTAATGCTCCGCCTCGACCACGTCGTCGAAGCCGACGACCGCAAAATCCGTTCCCGCTTCGAGCCCGCGCTTGCGCAGCGCCAACATGACGCCGAAGGCGACGGCGTCGTTGAAGCAGAGCGCAGCCGTGGGCGGCTCGGACGCCGCCAAGGCGGTCTCCAGGCAAGCCATGCCGCCCTTGCGACTGGTCTCGCCCTCGACGATGGTCCGCTCGGCTATGCCAAGCGCGTCACATGCTTCCAGAAATCCGCCGAGGCGCTCGTGATAGACGACGAGGTCGGAGGAGCCGCCGAAGAACGCCAGGCGGCGATGCCCCTTGCGGATCAGATGCTCGGTGGCGAGAAAAGCGCCGCGATGATTGTCGGGTGCAATCACCGGAATTCGGCTTTCGGGCAAACGACGCATCGCGAAGACGATCGGCACGCCGGCCGTTTCGATGCGGCGGAAGGCGCCCGGCGTGGTGCCGCGGGCCGGCGACACGATCAGGCCGGCAACACCCTGTTCCATCAGCGATTTCAGCACCTCTTCCTGGCGGACGGGATTTTCCGCGGTGTTGGCGATGAACGGCACGATGCCGGCAGCCTGAAAGACTCGCTCCATGCCCACTGCAAGCTCGGCGAAAAAGGGATTGGTGAGATCGTTGATCACCATGCCGATGACGTTGGAGTGAGCCTTGCGCAGATTGGCGGCGCCGCGGTTGTAGACATAGCCGACGTCCTCGATTGCCTTGCGGACCCTGGTCGCGGTCTCGGGCCGGATCAGCCCGCTGCCTTGCAGCACGAGCGACACCGTCGATTTGGACACGCCGGCTTCCCGGGCGATGTCCAGGATCGTCGCCTTGGCCCGGCTGGCCATCCCGAAGCGTCTCCCTTCTTGGACAAAAGCTATTGGAACGTTCTAATCATCGCGACAAATGAGAGTCAATCCCGATTCGTACGAAACCGACCAGAACCGCTGACCAGCATCGGAAAACGTGGAAATTCGGAAGCTCCGCAGGTGTAGGGCGCGGCAGTTCGGATCACGGAACGCCGAGTCACGAAGCGCCTTGATTTGTTGGAACGTTCCAGTTATAGCCGCCGAAAAGGGAGAGCTTCATGGTCATCACCCTGCCTTCGGAAAATGGCAGCCGTGCCAGCTATCGGCTGGTCGGCCAACCGGCCGAACCCCGGATCGGCGCGCAATTCTCGCGCATCGCCTATGCCGCCGCCCATGTCGTTGCAGATCCATTCGCCATGACGGATCCATGGTCGCGGCCGGTCATCGACTGGGACAAGACAATGGCGTTCCGCCATCATCTGTGGCGGCTGGGCTTCCGCATCGCGGAGGCGATGGACACCTCGCAGCGCGGCATGGGTTTCGACTGGACAAGCGCGAAGGAACTAATCCGGCGCTCCATTGCCGAAGCGCGCACGGCAAAGGGCGCCGACCTCGCTTCCGGGGCGGGGACCGACCATCTGGCGCCAGCGGCGGCAAAGACGCTGGCCGACGTGATCCACGCCTATGAGGAGCAGTTCGCCTTCATCGAGGGCGAAGGCGGCAAAGCGATCATGATGGCGAGCCGCGCGCTGGCTGCAGCCGCCAGGGGCCCGGGCGATTACGCCCATGTCTACGACCGTCTTCTCTCGCAGGCTTCCGGCAAGGTCATCCTGCACTGGCTGGGCGACATGTTCGATCCGGCATTGAAAGGCTATTGGGGCAGCCAGGATTTCGAACCGGCGCTCGACACCGTCGTTGCGATTATCGATCGCCACGCGCACAAGATCGAGGGCATCAAGATATCGCTGCTCGATGCAGACAAGGAGCTCGCGCTGCGGGACCGGCTGCCGGAGGGCGTCATCATGTTCACCGGCGACGACTTCAACTATCCCGAACTGATCGCCGGCGACGGCAAGAGACATTCGCATGCGCTGCTCGGGATTTTCGACGCCATCGCGCCGGTAGCCAGCGCGGCGTTGGCGAAGCTGGCCGAGAATGATCGAGCCGGCTACGACGCATTGATGGGGCCGACCGTGCCGCTGTCGCGTAAGATCTTCGAGGCGCCGACCGAGTATTATAAGGCCGGCATCGTCTTCATGGCCTGGCTGAACGGGCACCAGGATCATTTTGCGATGGTGGGCGGCATGCAGTCGGCACGCGGCATAGGCCACTATGCCGACGTCTTCCGGCTCGCCGATCAGGCAGGGTTGCTGGCCGACCCGGACCTTGCCGTCGCCAGAATGAAAGCTCTCTGCGCCGTTGCCGGTGTCTGAGCCGACTATAGGAGTGGCTGAAGAGTATCTCGCCGGTTTGATTTGCGTTCTCAGGCCAAATCTGTATTCGCTTGCCGAAATGCATGCGGATGAAATACGGCAATGGCAGGCAAAGTGGCCCTCATTACGGGTGTAACGGGGCAGGACGGAGCCTACCTTGCAGAGCTGCTGCTGCAGAAGGGCTATGTCGTCCATGGCGTCAAACGCCGGTCGTCTTCTTTCAACACCGAGCGCGTCGACGACATCTATGTCGATCCGCATGAGAGCGGGGCGCGTTTCTTCCTGCACTATGGCGATCTGACCGACGCGACCAATCTGATCCGGCTGGTGCAGGAGACGAAGCCGAGCGAGATCTACAATCTCGGCGCCCAAAGCCATGTCCAGGTCAGCTTCGAAACGCCGGAATACACGGCCAACTCCGACGCGCTGGGAACGCTCCGGCTGCTTGAGGCGATCCGCATCCTCGGCCTGGAGAAGTCGGTGCGCTTCTACCAGGCCTCGACGTCGGAGCTTTACGGCAAGGTGGCGGAAGTTCCGCAGAACGAAGCGACACCGTTCCGACCGCGTTCGCCCTACGCCGCGGCGAAGCTCTATGCCTATTGGATCACGGTGAATTATCGTCAGGCCTACGGCATGTTTGCCGCAAACGGCATCCTGTTCAATCACGAGAGCCCGATGCGAGGCGAAACCTTTGTCACTCGCAAGATCACGCGCGCCGTAGCCGCGATCCATCACGGACTGCAGAACACGCTTTACCTCGGCAACATCGATGCCATGCGCGATTGGGGGCATGCGCGCGACTATGTCGAGGGCATGTGGCGTATACTCCAGCACGACGAGCCGGACGATTTCGTGCTGGCGACGGGCGAGGGGCATTCGGTGCGCGAGTTCGTCGAGCTGGCTTTCGCCGAGACCGGCAGGACCATTCGCTGGCAGGGCGCAGGCGTCGACGAGATTGGTATCGACGCGGCCTCAGGATCGGTGCTGGTGCGCATCGACCCGCGCTATTTCCGCCCGACCGAGGTGGACACGCTGCTCGGTGACGCCTCCAAGGCCAAACGCAGCCTGGGTTGGTCGCACACGACCGGCTTCAGGGAATTGGTGGCGGAAATGGTGAAAGCCGACATGGCCTCTGCCGCAAGCGGCGCATGGCATGGCGGCCATTCAGCGTAGGACGTGTCGATGGGAGAAATCTTCGACCTGAGGGGCAAGCGGATTTTCGTTGCCGGGCATCGCGGGATGGTCGGCTCGGCGGTGGTGCGCCGGTTGGCGTGCGAGGACTGCGAAGCCCTGACGGTCCCGCGCGATGAGCTCGATCTTCTCGACCAGGCCGGGGTTCGGCGCTGGATGAACGAGCATCGGCCCGATGCCGTGGTGATGGCAGCGGCCAAGGTCGGCGGGATCCTGGCCAACGACCGGCTTCCGGTGGATTTTCTCTATGAAAACCTTGTCGTGGAAACCAATGTCATTGAGGCTGCGTTCCGCAGCGAGGTCCGAAAGCTCCTGTTTCTAGGCTCATCCTGCATCTACCCGAAACTGGCGCCGCAGCCGATCCCGGAGGATGCGCTGCTGACTGGTCCGCTCGAGCCCACCAACGAATGGTACGCGGTCGCAAAGATCGCCGGGCTGAAACTGTGCCAGGCCTACCGGCGGCAGTATGGCGCCGATTTCGTCTCGGCAATGCCGACCAACCTCTATGGCCCGGGCGACAATTTCGACCTCAACAGCAGTCACGTCGTGCCGGCCCTGATGCGCAAGGCGCATGAGGCGAAGCGGAGCGGCAGCAAGACGATCGAGGTCTGGGGTTCAGGCAGGCCCAGGCGCGAGTTCCTGCATGTGGACGATGCAGCCGATGCACTGGTCTGGCTGCTGAAAAACTACTCCGACGACAGCCATGTCAATGTCGGCTCGGGCGAGGACGTCACCATCGCGGAACTCGCCCACACCATCGTGTCGGTCGTGGGAGCCGGCACCGAGATCGTGTTCGACCCGACCAAGCCGGACGGCACGCCGCGCAAACTTATGGACGTGTCGCGCCTGTTCGCAGCCGGATGGCGACCGAACTATTCGCTGCGCGACGGACTGCAACAGACCTACGGCTGGTTTCTGGAGCGTCTCGAGACGGGCGAGATCCGGCTGGGGCAGGCTCGCTAAATCGTGACGCGCTGAAACGGATTCAGGCGACGTGCTTTAAGTCGATGCATGTCGTAGCCCCAGAACCGCTACACACTTCTGGGCGATATGCATTAGGTCCTTGTCTTTATGCATGTCGTTTTCGCAAGACCGCTGCAAACCTTTGCGCGACATGCAGTGAGGCGCTGCCGGCAGGGTCACGGCGTGTCTGACGGCCTCGGCGCTTCCGGCTTCGTGGGACAATTTGGCTGGCTCGGATTCGGACGGATTGCCGTTGCCGATCGCTGTCGTCGGCTGGTTTCCGCCCATTGGATTGGAAGCGCCGCAACGGTGCCTTGCGCCACCTAGTCCATGACGAAAAAAAGCCGCGCTCTTGCCGGGCGCGGCTTCTCTGGATGGCAAGTCCGCTATTTCGTCTGAAACCGTGCGACCGAAAGGAACTTCACCGCATTGCCGCTGAACCGGCTGGCATCCTGCACCTCGCCGTCCGTCTGGAAGCCCGCCGTGTAGACCTCGCTCGGCGCCGTATGGACGATGTTGTAGGCATAGCGCGGACCCGTCGTCGGGTCGGAAACGGCGGCGATATTCTCGCCGCTGCCCAGGGCCCAGCGCGCCGCCTGCGGCGGCGCTGCGACCACCATCGCCTTCGGCCCGGGTTTCAGGTCCCGGGTGGAAGGCCTGGCTTCCTTGCGCGTTGTCTTCACGCCGGCGCCGATCGCCTGCGCAGGATCGGTCCCGGCGGGGCGGGCAGCGATGGCGTCCCGCGGCGATGCCGCGTCGAGACCCGAGGGATCGTTGAAAGCGGAACGGGGCTGCGGTTCCGTCAGCGACGCAAGCTGATATTCGGCGCCGCTCGCGCCGGCCTCGGTCGTTGCGTTGGCCTGTTCGAGAACTGCCTTGATCTCATCCGGCTTGCTCGCATCGGGCCGCTCGGTCGGCAGCACCGAGAACGCATCGGTCGCGCTCTTGTCCTGCGAAGCCGTATCGGCCAGAGCCAGAAGCACAGCCTTGTCCTTGGGCGCCAGCTCCGCCGGCAAATCCGGCCGCCGGGTGGGCAGCGGAACGTTGTTGACCGCGACCTGGGCCGGATCGGCGCCGGTCTGGGGCGCACCGGAGTCGGCCATGCCGAACGGCACATTGGCCGGCGCATGAGCGGTCGCTACAGCCTGCTCGGTCGTAGCCGTGGCATCCGCCATACCGAATGGCACATTCTCAGGCGCCTGGCCGACATCGGCCTTCGGACGCGGCGCGAAGGCCGGCAACGGAATCTCCTTCGGCGGCAGCGCGGCGATGATGGTCTCAGGCGTATCCTGCTGCGGCTGCGAATCGTCGCTGCCGTCGTCGGCGATCTGCGGAATGTTGGCGCGCTTGGCGTCCTTCGGAGCGACGATTGCGATGCCCGGCAGATTGCTGCTCTTGGCCATCGCCACCTGCTTCACGACCTTCTGCTGAGGCGCCGGAGCGCCGCCGCCGGTATCGGCGTCATCATCGGCCTCGTCTGCGCCGCCACCAAACCAGGCTGCAAGCAGTCCGCCAGATCGCTTGGTCGAGCCTCCGGCACTGGCGAGTTCGATGTTGGGCGTCCCGGCACCCTTGCGTGCCTTGTAGGCAGCCATCGCCTGTTCGTAGCCCGGCAGCGGCCTGCCGTCGCTCGGCACATGCAATGTCTTGCCGTTCGGGAACAGGCTGACCAGCTCCTGACGGCTGATCCCCGGCCAGTGGCGCACATTGCCGACATCCATATGCACGAAAGGCGAACCCGACGTCGGATAGTAACCGACGCCGCCGCCCTGCATCTTGAGCCCGATATTGCGCAGCTTCTTCAGCGGCACGCCGGGAATGTAGAAGTCCATCGCCTTGCCGAGCATGTGCTGGCTTTTCTCGGCAACGCCCCTGCTGCGGCTGCGCAGCATCGAATTCGTGGCCGGCGAACGATAGCCGCAGACGACCTGGATGTAGTCCGTCGCCCCGGCCTGCCGATAGGCTTCCCACACGAGGTCGAGCAGCCGCGGATCCATCTTGGTCGGTTCGTTGCGGCGCCAGTCGCGCAGGAGGATGTTGATCTTGCGCAGGCCTTCCGGATCGTAGCGGCCATTGCGCTTGAAGACGATCTCCGCCTTTTCGTGCGTGTGCAGGTGATAGAGCTTCAGCGAACGAACTTCGGCCCTCGCCCCGGACGAGGCAGCTGAGAGAACCCCGACGGCCAGAATCACGGCAGCCAGCCATCTCGGCCAGACGCTCATGTGGAAATGCCGCCCGTTCTTGTATCGCTCGACTTTGTTCAAATCAAATGGCCTTGCAGGCTGCCGTTTGTCCCCGGATTTGACCAAACGGATGCAGAACTAGCACATCCGAATATCGACCCTAATGGTTAATCATCGCTTATTGAAGCCGAAATGCGGTAACACCATGGCGATATCCCGTCAAAAATGATGCACTGCGTTTCGTGGTAAATCACTGGTTTAGATCATGAATTCGGCTCAAGCCGAAACACGATCTGTTACCGCCAGCCTTATTGCGTGATCGCAGCGTGCGAATCGCAGGAAATCCAGGCTGCCCGAGTCGGGAGCCAAAAAATTGATTCAAACTTGAAACCGAGGGGCCCGCCGGGGTCTTCCGATTCAGGAGGCGAGCCGATCGACACGACCCGCTTCGGGATCAATGCCATATTCTTTCAACTTTCGGTAGAGTGTCGACCGGCCTATGCCCAGGCGCCGGGCGACCTCGCTCATCTGCCCGTTATAACGGTCGATCGCCAGCTTGATCATCTCGAGCTCGACCTCGGCCAACGCCCGCACGTTGCCGCGTTCGTCGAGCGCCCTGAGCGTGCCGAAGCGAGGCTGCAGCCTCGCCGGCGCTCCATATCCTGCGCCCTCGCCGCTGTCCTCGGCGGAAGCGACGCCATTGACCGCCGACGGTTCGTCCACGGCCATTTCGGCGACGGCCGATGCCGGCTCCGCCTCGAGTATGATCGTGCCTTCCACCTGGGCCCGGATCTGCGGGAATTCCTCCTCGGTCAAGAGGTCGCCATCGGCGAGCACGGAGGCTCTGAAGACGGCGTTTTCCAGCTGGCGGATGTTGCCCGGCCAGTCATAGGCCTGCAGCATCGCCAGCGCCTGGGCAGATATGCCGGTGAGGCGGCGGCGCGGATCGGCGGGCGCGACCTTTTCCATGAAGTGCCGCACGAGGTAAGGGATGTCGTCGCGGCGGTCGCGCAGCGGCGGCACGAAGATCGGATAGACGTTCAGGCGGTAGAACAGGTCCTCGCGGAATCTGCCATCTTTGACCTGCTGCAAAAGGTTGCGATGCGTCGCCGAGATGAGACGAATGTCGACCTTCACGGTCGAACGGCCGCCCACCGGGTCCACTTCTCCCTCCTGCACGGCGCGCAGCAGCTTCACCTGCACGTCGAGCGGCAGATCGCCGATCTCATCCAGGAACAATGTTCCCGAATGCGCTTCGACGAACTTGCCGGTGTGCTTGTCGGTCGCGCCGGTGAAGGAGCCTTTTTCGTGCCCGAACAGGATCGACTCGACGAGGTTGTCGGGGATGGCACCGCAATTCACGGTGACGAAGGGTTTCGAGCGACGATCGCCGCTGCCCTGGATGGCGCGTGCCACCAGTTCCTTGCCGACGCCCGATTCGCCTTCGATCAGGATCGGAATGTTCGAAGCTGCTGCCTTCTGGCCGAGGCGGATGACCCGGTCCATCGCGGGGCTGCGGGTGATCAGGTCCTTGAAAGTCAGATGGCCGCCGCGCCGCCGCGACGCGCGCTTCACCTCGTCCTCGATTGCCTCGACCTTCAACGCGTTGGAGATCGAGGTCTGCAGCCTGTCGGGCGAGGCAGGCTTGACGACGAAATCGAAGGCGCCCTGGCGCATCGCCGAAACCACGGTCTCGATGCCGCCCTGCGCCGTCTGCACGATGACCGGGACGTTGATGCCGCGCTCGCGCATCGCCTTCAGCACGGCGATGCCGTCTAGGCCGGGCATGACCAGGTCGAGGATGACGACCGACACCTCGCGCGCATTCGACCCGTCGAGCACATCGAGGCCTGCCTCGCCGCCGTCGGCGACGATCGCGGTGTGGCCGAACCTCGTCACCGCGGCCTCGAGCAGCCTGCGCTGCACGGGATCGTCATCGACTATGAGTATGGAACCTGTCATGACTGTCTTGAGTTGCCTGCCCGAGAAACCCCATGGATCATCTTGGCACAGGGTTCTAAATAAGGTTTCAAAAAACCCGGTGAACGAATTCCTTAGGATTTGACCGGCTTCTCCTTTCCCTTTGATTCTGGTCGTGATTCAAAAAGGTATTGCTGATGCGGATGATGTTTGGTCGGGGGCTTGCAGCGACGGCGTCCGGTCAGGGTGCGGCGGAACTCGGCGACCTGCCGGAATGGAATCTCGCCGATCTCTATGCCGGCATGGATGCACCGGAGTTGAAGCGTGACATCGCCAGGGCTGCAAGCGATGCCATCGCCTTCGAGACCCGCTGGAAAGGGACGCTCGCCGCAGAGGCCGGGCGCGGCAGCAGCGGCAGGCTCGGCGAAGCGCTGAAGGCCTACGAAGCGCTGGAGGAACTCATCGGCCGCATCGTGTCCTATGCGGGGCTGATCTATGCCGGCAACACCGCCGATCCGCAGCGCGCCAAGCTTTACGGCGATGTCCAGGAAAAGATGACGGACGCCAGCGCGCATCTCCTGTTCTTCGCGCTGGAACTCAACCTGATCGAGGATGCGATGGTCGAGGGCGCGCTTGCCGCCGATCCGACCTTCGCGCATTACCGACCCTGGGTGCTCGACCTCAGAAAGGACAAGCCCTATCAGCTGGAAGACCGGGTCGAGCAGTTGTTTCATGAGAAGTCGGTGACCGGTCGCGGGGCCTGGAACCGCCTCTTCGATGAGACGATGACCGATCTGCGCTTCGACCTCGACGGCGAAGAACTGGCGCTGGAACCGGCCCTCAACCGGCTCCAGGACGCAGACGGCGAAGTGCGCCGCCGCGCCTCCGAGGCGCTCGCCGCAACCTTTCGCAAGAATCTGCGCACTTTCACCCTCATCACCAACACTCTGGCCAAGGACAAGGAGATTTCGGACCGCTGGCGCGGCTTCGAGGACATCGCCGATTCACGCCATCTCGCCAATCGCGTCGAGCGCGACGTGGTCGACGCGCTGGCCGCTGCCGTGCGGGAAGCCTATCCGCGCCTGTCGCACCGTTACTATGCGATGAAGGCACGCTGGCTCGGCATGGAGGTGATGAACCACTGGGACCGCAATGCGCCGCTGCCGGAGACCCCGCAGGCGGTGATCCGCTGGGACGACGCCCGGGATACGGTTCTGTCGGCCTATCAGCGCTTCTCGCCCGAGATGGCGGAAATCGCGCGCGGCTTCTTCGACCGCAAATGGATCGATGCGCCGGTAAGGCCCGGCAAGTCGCCCGGCGCGTTCGCCCATCCAACCGTGCCGTCCGCGCACCCTTACGTGCTGCTCAACTACATGGGCAAGCCGCGCGATGTGATGACGCTTGCGCATGAACTCGGCCATGGCGTGCACCAGGTGCTGGCCGCCGGCCAGGGCGCGCTGATGGCGGCGACCCCGCTGACCCTGGCGGAGACCGCTTCCGTCTTCGGCGAGATGCTGACCTTCCGCTCGCTGCTAGACCAGACGGCCGACAAACGCGAACGAAAGGCCATGCTCGCCCAGAAGGTCGAGGACATGATCAACACGGTGGTGCGCCAGATCGCCTTCTATGAATTCGAGCGCAAGGTGCATGCCGAGCGCCGCAACGGCGAGCTGACCTCGGACAGGCTCGGCCAGTTCTGGCTGGAAGTGCAGGCGGAGAGCCTTGGACCCGCGATCAAGCTGCGCGATGGCTATGAGGTCTTCTGGACCTACATACCCCACTTCATCCATTCGCCTTTTTACGTCTATGCCTACGCCTTCGGCGATTGCCTGGTGAATTCGCTTTACGCGGTCTACCAGAATGCGGAGCGCGGCTTCCAGGAGAAGTATTTCGAGATGCTGCGCGCCGGCGGCACCAAGCATCATTCCGAGCTGCTGGCGCCTTTCGGCCTCGATGCCACCGATCCGGGCTTCTGGCAGATCGGCCTCGGCGTGATCGGGGCCCTCATCGATGAGTTGGAGGCGCTCGAAAGGTGACGGCGTGTGCTAGGGGAGCACAAGCCAGAAAGCGCGTGTTCGGGCCAGGTCTATTTCTTACCTAAATATCTGTTCTTCCACGTGTCTGCGCCTTATGATAGCCTCCAGCCAAGCTCAGCCGGACGGATCAGGCAGCCAGAGCGGGCTCTCGTTGCGCTCGGCGAACGCGAGGACGGGGCATCGGCGAAGGCCAGTGGCCGGCAGCTGAATGAGGCCGGGTTTTCTCGACTGCGAAGCCAATGACGATGACTGCGGCAAGGTCGCCCCTCTGGGCCCTGGCCGGCATCGGACGAGGAGAGAATGAGCACCTTCTTCTACATGCTCTTGGCCTTCGTTGCGGGTGTTTTGCTGGGCTGGTTCATATGGGGCCGATTGCGCAGCGACCTCGACAGCCTTCGCGCCGACCTTGATCGCACGCGCGGTGACCGCGACAGGATGCGTGCCGACGCCGATCGGCTGGCCGGAGAACTCGACGCATGTGTCCGCGCCCGCGACGACATCGAGCGCCAGCTTCGCGAAGCGCCTACCAAGCCTGCCGGGGTCGGTGCAGACAAGGCCTCGGCGCCGGCGCCTTCGGCGCTGATTTCGACACCTGCTGCCGCCCAGCCCTCAACGCCAAGATCGAAGCCTGCCAGGAAGCCGGCCGCGCCAACGGCGGCTGCGCCGCCGAAAAAGGCTGCCGTGGCTCCGAAGAAGAGCGCCGCTCTCAATGCGGCGGGTGGCAAGGCCGACGAACTGCGCCGCCTGATCGGCATCGGGCCGGTCAACGAAAGGCTGCTCAGGGAACAGGGCGTCACGACCTATGCCCAGATCGCCGCCTGGAGCGAGGACGACGTCAAGCGTATCGAGGAAGTGCTCAGTTTCGACGGGCGTATTGCGCGCGAGAAGTGGGTCGAGCAGGCGAAACTGCTGGCTGCCGGCGATGAGGCGGAATTCGCCCGTCTCTTCCCCTCGGCGGGAACCGCCAGCAACAGCTGATGCCGCTCGCCTACCTCAACGAAAGCGGCGTTCGGCGCGGGCGCCGTTTTGGGGCAGGTATTTGGACCAGAGCCGGCTTTGCGCCGCCCGACGCCGTTCTGTCGATTGCACCTCGCCGAGCCCCCATATAGAGCGATCGACGGCAATTGATCGCATTCGAGGCTCATGTCCCTGCCTTCCGCAATCTTCCGCAACGACGAGACCGCTCGCCAGCTGGTCTTCGATCGTCCGCATGAGATCATCGTCGCGCGCAGCGCGGACGAGTTCGCGCCCGCGCTGGAAGCCGCGCAGGCGGCATCGGACCAGGGCAGATGGCTGGCGGGCTATTTCTCCTATGAGGCCGGCTACCTGCTCGAGCCGAAGCTGGTGCCGCTGCTGCCGGAAAACCGCCGTGCGCCGCTGATCTGCCTCGGCGTCTTCGACGCTCCCGTCGAGCAGACCGTGCCGGGCAGCAACGGGGCCGCCACCAACGGTCCGATCTTCGACGCCAGGGCGGCCTGGTCGGCAGACGACTATGCCATCCGCTTCGCGCGGCTTCACGACCACCTTCGCAAGGGCGATTGCTACCAGGGCAACCTGACTTTTCCGGTGCACGCGCAATGGTCCGGCGATCCGCTGGCCGCCTTCAACGCGCTGACCGCGCGCCAGCCTGTGAAATACGGCGCGCTGGTTTCGCTCGGCGACCCGGTCGTGCTGTCGCGCTCGCCCGAACTGTTCTTCGAGATCGACGCCGAAGGCATGATCGAGACGCACCCGATGAAGGGCACGGCGCCGCGCGGCTCGACCAGGACCGAGGATGCGCGGCTGAAGGCGTTCCTTCGCAACGACGAGAAGAACCAGGCCGAGAACCGGATGATCGTCGACCTGCTGCGCAACGACATCTCGCTGATCAGCGAGGTCGGCACGCTTGAGGTGCCGGAGTTGTTTCGCATCGAGACCTATCCGACCGTGCACCAGATGGTGAGCCGGGTGCGCGCGAGGCTGCTGCCCGATGTCGGCATCCGCCGGATCTTCGCCGCACTGTTTCCGTGCGGGTCGATCACCGGCGCGCCGAAGATCCGCGCCATGGAGATCCTGCGCGATCTGGAGGGCGTGCCGCGCGACGTCTATTGCGGCGCTATCGGCTGGATCGCCCCCGGCGGCACGATGCGCTTTTCCGTCGCGATCCGCACCATCTCGCTCTTTGCCGATGGCGAGGCCGTCTACAATGTCGGCGGCGGCGTCGTCTTCGATTCCACCGCTGAGGAGGAGTATCGGGAGTGTCTGCTCAAAGCGCGCTTCGCGACGGGAACAGTGCCGACTTCGAGCTGATCGAGACGATGCGCTGGGAGCCGGCTTCGGGTTTCCTGCGTTTCGACCGCCACCTGGCAAGGCTCTATGCGTCCGCCGGCGAGTTGGGCTTCGACTGCGAGCCGCAGCCGATCGGCAAGGCGCTGATGGATGCTGTCGGCGGCCAGCAGGTCGCTCTGCGCGTCCGCCTTGCCCTGCAGCGCAGCGGCGAGGCGACAGCAGCAGCGCAGCCTTACGAGCCGGTTCCTGCCGACAAGGTCTGGCGCTTGCGGCTGGCACGAACCCGGCTCGATTCCGGCGACATGCTGCTGCGCCACAAGACCAGCCGGCGGCAGGTCTTCACGCACGCACGCGCGGAATATCTCACCAACCAGGCCGACGAAGTTCTGCTCGCCAACGAACGCGGCGAACTCTGCGAGGGCACGATCACCAACCTCTTTGCCGACTTTGGCGACGGCGTGCTGGCGACGCCCCGGCTCGACTGCGGCCTCTTGCCTGGAATACTGCGCGGCGAGCTTCTGGACGAAGGCCGCGCCGCGGAAGCCATCTACACCTTCGACGATCTGAACTCGGCGAAGGCGATCTTCGTCGGCAATTCGCTGCGCGGGCTGATTCCGGCGCAATTGGGCTGACGCCGGATCGGGCAGCCGTTTCTGTTTGAGAAAGCATGACCATTCGCCAGCCGACCCACACGCCCTATGACGGGTCCTCGAAACTTTTCACCATCGGTCTGAAGCCGCTCGAACTCGAACGCTGGATCGAGGTCGATGAATTTCTTTTGCCGCACCTTGCCGAAAAGCGACGGCTTTACGCCGAAATCCCGGAAAAAGTCTTTGTCGAGGAACACGGCACCCGCGATGCGCAGCAGGAAGTGCTCGACCTTCTCAGCGCCTATCTCCCGGCAAAATACCCCGAGAGCCATCGCGCCGCTGGCTCAACTGTCGAGGTGATCGGCCTCGAAGGAGCGGTCGACGAGCCGCCCTCCGGATTGCGAGAGGCACCGCTCTTCCGGGCTTCCCTGCTGGTCCAGGAAGACCTTATCCTGATGCGTCGCGGCGGGAACGGCTGGCGGCTCGCGGCGGGCTCGCTCTGCTTTCCCTCGTCCTGGTCCCTGCTCGAAAAATTCGGCAAGCCGCTGCAGGAAATCCATGCGCCGGTGCCGGGGTTCGGCCCCGGCACGCGCCCGGCCGATCTCATCAACCGCATGTTCGACGGACTGCAGGGCCAGGCGGTGGAACGCTTCAACTGGTCGATCCAGGCGGATGATGCGCTCTATCATCCGCTCTACAGCGCCCAGCGCATCGACCGCGCCACCAACCGTCCGACGCGCTTCGCGGACGGCGACATCAACGCCCACGCCTTTATCCGCGTCGAGCGCCAGACGCTGCGCAAGCTGCCGGTCTCGCGCGACATTCTTTTCACCATCCGCATCCATCTCGATCCGCTGTCCGTGCTCGCCCGCCATGCCGACAGGATTGCGCTGGCGGCTTCCTTTGCCGAACAGCTCAATGCCCTCGACCAGGCGCAGCTCGACTACAAGGGCCTGACCGCCGACCGTGACCGTCTGGTCGGATACCTCGCTCAAATGGCCAAGGGGGCTTGAAGAGATCGCCGGCAATTGGCGCTTTTCGCTGGTTTATGACAGTGATCTGTGGTGTAGGGCTACCGGCGAAAATTGCCGGCTTTGCCCGGGTTCGAAGGAGTGTGCGAAAAAATGGCGAATGAAAACTGGCCCGTTTACGGTGAAATCACCGGCCCTGTCGTGATGATCGGCTTTGGCTCGATCGGGCGGGGGACGCTGCCGCTGATCGAACGCCATTTCAAGTTCGACAAGTCGCGCATGGCGGTCATCGACCCGCGCGACACCGACCGCAAGCTCCTTGACGAGCGGGGGATAGCCTTCGTGCAGGAAGCGGTGACCAGGAAGAACTACAAGAAGCTCCTGACCCCGCTACTCACCAATGGCAGTGGCCAGGGCGTCTGCGTCAACCTGTCGGTCGATACCTCCTCGCTCGAGCTGATGAAGCTTTGCCGCAAGCTCGGCGTGCTCTACATCGACACGGTGGTCGAGCCGTGGCTCGGCTTCTATTTCGACGACACGGCCGACAACGCGTCGCGCACCAACTATGCGCTGCGCGAAAGCGTGCGCCAGGAGAAGGAGAAGAGCCCCGGCGGCACCACGGCGGTCTCCTGCTGCGGGGCCAATCCGGGCATGGTCTCGTGGTTCGTCAAGCAGGCGCTCGTCAATCTTGCCACCGATCTCGGGCTCGAGTTCAGCGAGCCGGCGGAGCATGACCGCGAGGGCTGGGCGAGGCTGATGAAGAAGGCCGGCGTCAAGGGTATTCACATCGCCGAGCGCGATACCCAGCGCACCAAGAAGCCGAAGCCGATGGACGTGTTCTGGAACACCTGGTCGGTCGAGGGCTTTCTCTCGGAAGGCATGCAGCCGTCCGAGCTCGGCTGGGGCACGCATGAGAACTGGATGCCGAAGAACGGCAGGAAGCACAAGGATGGCTCGCAGGCGGCCATCTTCCTGGAGCAGCCTGGCGCCAACACGCGCGTGCGCAGCTGGTGTCCGACGCCCGGCCCGCAATACGGTTTCCTGGTGACCCACAACGAGGCGATCTCGATCGCCGATTTCTTCACCCTGCGCGGCAAGAAGGGCAAGGTGCAATATCGCCCAACCTGCCATTATGCCTACCACCCCTGCAACGACGCGGTGCTGTCGCTGCACGAGATGTTCGGCGCCGCCGGCAAGGCGCAGCCAGTGCATCACGTCCTCGACGAGAACGAATTGGTCGACGGCATCGACGAACTCGGCGTGCTGCTCTACGGCCACGACAAGAACGCCTACTGGTACGGCTCGCAGCTGTCGCTGGCCGAGGCGCGCAGGCTTGCCCCCTACCAGAACGCCACCGGCCTCCAGGTCACCTCAGCGGTGCTTGCAGGCATGGTCTGGGCGCTGGAAAATCCGATGGCCGGCATCGTCGAGGCCGACGAGATGGATTACCGGCGCTGCCTCGACGTGCAGTTTCCGTACCTCGGACCGGTCAAGGGCTACTATACCGACTGGACGCCGCTCGACAATCGTCCGGGTCTTTTCCCCGAGGATCTCGACCGGAACGACCCGTGGCAGTTCCGCAACATCCTGGTGCGATAGCAGCCAGGCCTGCTGCGGTCTCCGCCTTGCAATCGCCCGGAAATCGGGCGATTGAAAAGGCGCGGAATGAGGAGAGGATTTTCAAATGACCGTTGCGCGCAAATTGCTTTCGGCGGGCGCCGCGGCAGGCCTTCTGGCCGCTGCCGCCTGCACCACCACCGGCCCGTCCGATCAGCCCTCAATGACGGCGCCCAAGGGCGTCGAAGGCAACTGGATCGACGCCAAGGGCACTGGCCTGTCGACCTTTGCCGCCGGCAGCTTCACCACTGTCGCGACCGACACCGGCCAGAAGCTGTCCGAGGGCAGCTACACCATGACCGGCCCGACCTCGGTCGAGATCCATGGCACCTCGCTGATCCGGCAGACTCCGGTCAGCTTCAATTGCCTGATGATTTCGACCAGCCAGCTCAATTGCACCAGCGCCAGCGGCCAGAACTTCGTCCTGACGCGCCGGGCCTAGAGCGCATCGCGCTGGAACGGATCAGGCGACGCGCTTTTAGGTCTTTGTTCTTATGCACGTCGCTTTTGCAAAACCGCTGCACACTTTTGCGCGACATGCAGTAGGCAATTTGCAGCAGGTGCATTCCCCTGACGTCGGGCAAATGCGTCAGGTCAGATCCGGAAAAATATCGACATGAATGAAGGATGGCGGCGTGAAGCCGCCGTCCTTTTTTGTGCCGGCAAACCGCTCCTGATTTCCGCTTGCATCGACCGAAACGCGATGTGAACATGATCCCGAGCTGACTGTAATGTTGCGGTCAAGCGAGGGGATTAAGCACCTTCGAGTCAGCTTATCCGGGAGACAAAGATGAAGAAGATTGCCGCCATTCTAACCCTGTCTGCCTCGACGCTTGGCCTGTCGGCCGGAGCATCCTTTGCCGACTACACGCTGAATATTCTGCATTTCAACGATTGGCACAGCCGCATCGAAGGCAACAACAAGTACGAATCGACTTGCTCTGCCGAGGAGGAAACCAAGGGCGAATGCATTGGCGGCGCCGGTCGGCTGATCACCGCGATCGCCCAGGAGCGCAAGAAGCTCGAGGGCCAGAATGTGCTGCTGCTCAACGCAGGCGACAGCTTCCAAGGGTCGCTGTTCTACATCACCTACAAGGGTGCGGCGGAGGAGGAGTTTCTCAACCAGATCAAGCCCGACGCCGTGACGCTCGGCAATCACGAGTTCGACGACGGCGAGAGCGCGCTGGTGCCTTACCTCGACAAGGCGAAGTTCCCGATCGTCAGCGCCAATGTGGTGCCCAACGACAAGTCTGGCGCCGCGGGCAAGATCAAGCCGTCGATCGTGCTTGACGTCGGTGGACAGAAGATCGGCATTGTCGGCGCCGTCACCAACGACACGCCGGAGCTCGCCTCGCCCGGGCCGAACATCGCCATCGAGGACGACGTCAAATCGATCACCGCCGAGGTCGAGAAGCTGAAGGGAGAAGGCGTCAACAAGATCATCGCCGTCACCCATATCGGCTATAACCGCGAACGCGACGTGATCGCCAAGATCCCCGGCGTCGACATCGTGGTCGGCGGCCACAGCCACACGCTTCTGTCCAACACTGATCCGAAGGCGGCTGGCCCCTATCCGACGATGGTCGACAACCCCGACGGCTCCAAGGTGCCGGTGGTGCAGGCGGCGTCCTATTCGAAATATCTCGGCGAGTTCAAGGTGGTGTTCGACGACAACGGCGTCGTCAAGGAAGCGAGCGGCGACCCGATCTATCTCGACAAGTCGATCACGCCGGATCCTGCCGTTCTCGCCCGCATCAAGGAACTGGGCGCGCCCATCGAGGCGCTGAAGAACAAGGAAGTCGCCGAGACCACCAAGCCCATCGACGGCAGCCGGGAGAATTGCCGCGCCCGCGAATGCGAGATGGGCAATCTCGTCTCGGACGCCGTCCTCGATCGCGTGAAGGGCCAGGGCGTCGAGATCGTCATTACGAACGGCGGCGGCCTGCGCGCCTCGATCGACCAGGGTGTCGTGACCATGGGCGAGGTGCTTACCGTGCTGCCCTTCCAGAACACGCTGGCGACCTTCAAGATCTCCGGCAAGGATCTGGTGGCCGCCCTGGAAAGCGGCCTCAGCCAGATCGAGGATGGCGCCGGACGCTTCCCGCAGGTCGCCGGATTGAAATATTCCTTCGACAAATCGGCCGCCCCCAACGCAGGTCGCGTCAAATCCGTCGAGGTGATGGAAAACGGCGCATGGACGCCGATCAATCCGGACAAGCAGTATCTCGTCGCCACCAACAACTATGTCCGCCAGGGCGGCGACGGCTACAAGGTCTTCGCGGAGAAGGCTTCGGATGCCTATGACTATGGTCCGGGCCTTGAGCAGGTGGTGGCCGACTATCTTGGCGCGCACCGGCCCTACACGCCGAAGCTCGACGGCCGCATCACCGAGATCGGCGCGACCGTAGCGGCAGCGGAGCCCGCGAAACCGGCCGCGACGGCGCCGGCCGCCGAACCGGCGAAGCCGGCGGAGATGGCGCCCGCGACCGCTGAGCCAGCAATGCCGGCCCTGCCGTCAAATTCCGGCGACATCGCCGGCACGCCGCCCAGCGTTCCGGCTGAAACGGCAACGTCGGCACCAGCCGAAGCAGCAAAGCCTGCCGAAACAGCCCCAACGGAGGCCAAGCCGGCCGGGAGCAGCCCGGAGAGCAGCCACGTGATCGCCGCCGGCGACACCTACTGGGACCTGGCCAAGAAAGCCTATGGCGACGGCACCAAATGGAAGCTGATCTCCGAGGCCAACAAGGACTACAAGCCGCGCCGGCTGCCGCTCGGCGGGACGCTGACCATTCCCCCGGCCGCGAAGTAGGCTTCCTCCGGAACTCATGGGCACCCGTCCGGGACACCGGGCGGGTGTTCCGTTTTCGAACGGTGACGGGATAAGGTGCGGCCACAGGCAGCATTGAAAACCGGCGCGGCATCGCTAGTTTCGCACCGATCCCGGAGATAGTTGATGACGCTTGCCGATCCCGCCGACGCAAAAGCCGCCGTGACCATCGGCCCGGCGCTGACGGGCGCCGCGGCGGCGCGGACGGGCAAGATCGGCATCATGCTGATCAACCTCGGCACGCCGGACGGCACCGAGTTCAAGCCGATGTGGCGCTATCTGCGGGAATTCCTGTCCGACCCACGCGTCATCGAGCTCAACAAGGCGATCTGGTACCCGATCCTCTACGGCCTCGTGCTCACCACACGGCCGAAAAAATCCGGCGCCAACTACGCCAGGATCTGGAATACCGAGAAAAACGAGTCTCCGCTGCGCACCTTCACCCGCGCGCAGGCCGACAAGCTGGCGGAAGCTCTCGGCGACCTGCCGAACGTCGTGGTCGACTGGGCGATGCGCTACGGCAATCCTTCGACGGCGAGCGTCACGCGCCGGCTGGTCGAGCAGGGCTGTGACCGGATCCTTTCCTTTCCGCTCTATCCGCAATATTCAGCGACGACGACGGCGACCGCCAACGACCAGTTGTTCCGCGCGCTGATGAAGATCAGGCACGCGCCGGCAGTCCGCAGCGTGCCGCCCTACTATGACGAGCCCATCTATATCGAGGCGCTCGCGCGTTCGATCGAAAAGCATCTGACCAGCCTCGATTTCGAGCCGGAGGTGGTGATCACTTCCTATCACGGCATCCCCAAGCCTTATGCCGACAAGGGGGATCCCTATCAGGCGCATTGCCTCGAGACGACTCGGCTGCTGCGAGCAAGGCTCGGCTGGGACGAGAAGAAGCTCATCACCACCTTTCAGTCACGCTTCGGCGCGCAGGAATGGCTGCAGCCCTATACCGACGTGACGGTCGAGAAGCTGGCGAAAGAGGGCGTGAAGTCGATCGCCATCGTCAATCCGGGCTTTTCCGTCGACTGCATCGAGACGCTGGACGAGATCGGCCGCGAAGCGGCCGAGACCTTCCATCATGCCGGCGGCAAGCATTTCGCCCACATCCCTTGCCTGAACGACAGCGCCGAGGGCATGGCGGTCGTCGAAGCGATGGTGCGCCGGGAATTGTCGGGCTGGGTCTGAGGTGCCGGCAGCAAGGCTGCAAAACCAGTGCACACAAGCCTTCGCTAATCAATATTCGTGATCACCTGATTGTAACGCTTCGGAAACACACTTAAGTGATTCCGTGAGGTCGCCGCCTTTTGAGGGAGAAACGAAATGGGCTTTAGCGGTTTCGACATTGCCATCATTGTTCTTGTATTCCTCGTCATCCTCCTTCTTTTCAAAGGCATCAGGACGGTGCCACAGGGCTATAACTACACAGTGGAGCGTTTCGGCCGCTACACCAAGACGCTGACGCCCGGCCTGAACATCATCAACCCGATCTTCGAGCGCGTCGGCGCCAAGATGAACATGATGGAGCAGGTGCTGGATGTCCCCACGCAGGAGATCATCACCCGCGACAACGCCATCGTCGGCGTCGACGGTATCGCCTTTTTCCAGATTCTGAATGCTGCACAGGCGGCCTACCAGGTCTCCGGGCTGCAGAACGCCATCCTCAACCTCACCATGACCAACATCCGTACCGTCATGGGCTCGATGGATCTCGACGAATTGCTGTCCAACCGCGATGCGATCAACGAACGCCTGCTGCGCGTCGTCGACGAGGCCGCGCACCCCTGGGGCATCAAGATCACCCGCGTCGAGATCAAGGACATCAACCCGCCGGCCAATCTGGTGGATTCGATGAGCCGCCAGATGATAGCGGAGCGCGACAAGCGCGCCCAGATCCTCGCCGCCGAAGGCATGAAACAGTCGCAGATCCTCGAGGCCGAGGGCCGCAGGGAAGCCGCCTTCCGCGACGCCGAAGCGCGCGAGCGCTCGGCGGAAGCCGAGGCCAAGGCGACCCAGGTCGTGTCGGAAGCCATCGCCAAGGGCGACGTGCAGGCGATCAACTACTTCATCGCCCAGAAATACACCGAGGCGCTGGCCAGGATCGGCTCGTCCAGCAACAACAAGATCGTGCTGATGCCATTCGAAGCCTCGTCGCTGATCGGGTCGCTCGGCGGCATCGGCGAGATTGCCCGCGAAGTGTTCAAGGCCGATGGCCCTTCCGGCCCGCAACGGCAGGGCTCGCGCACGCCGGTCGTGCGCCCGTCGGACAGCTGAGTCACGCCATCTTGGTGGGAGAACGTCAATGATCGAGCGCATCGTCTCGGAACTCGGGCCGTGGAACTGGATGGTCCTCGGATTCGTGCTGCTGGTGCTGGAAATCGTGGCGCCTGGCGTGTTCATGCTGTGGATCGGCATCGCCGCGCTCATCATCGGCGCGGCGTCGCTGCTGGTCTGGGAGGCCGCGTTCTGGACCTGGCAGCTCCAGGTCCTCGCCTTTCTCGTGCTGTCGCTGGTCTCAGCCTTCATCGGCAAGAAGGTGGTGAGTGATCGCAACGCCAATGCGGACCAGCCGCTGCTGAACCGCCGCGGCGCGCAGATGGTCGGCCGCACAGCGACATTGGCGGAGCCGATCAAGAACGGCCGTGGACGCATCCGCCTCGGCGACACGCTGTGGCGCGTCTCCGGTCCGGACCTGCCTGTCGGCACGCAGGTGCGTGTGACCGGCGCCGCCGACACCGATCTGGAACTGACGGTGGAGGCCGTCTAGAGCGCCCGGAGCGGGATGCTCCAAGCGATCAGTTTAGCCGGTCAAGCAGCGCCGATGCGCAACAGATCGTGGAAATGAACCACGCCGATTGGCGTATTGTCCTTGGTCACCACGAGCGCGCCGATATTGTGCTCATTGAGCATGGCGATCGCCGTGCCGGCAAGCGTTTGCGCATCGATCGTCTTGGGCGTGCGCGTCATGACCTCGTCAACGGTGACGTCGGCCAGATTGCGGTGCAGGTTGCGCGCAACATCGCCGTCGGTGACGATCCCGACCAGTTTGCCGTCCGTATCGACGATGCAGACGCAACCGACTTTCTTCTGCGACAGCGTCATCACCGCTTCCGGCATCTTGGTGCCGACAAGGGCTAGCGGAACTTGATCGCCGGTGCGCATGATCTCCGACACCAGGGCCAGATTGGCGCCGAGCTGGCCGCCCGGATGGAAGGTGCGGAAATGGTCGGGCGTGAAGCCGCGCGCCTCGAGCAGGGCGATCGCCAGCGCGTCGCCCATGACGAGTTGGAGCAGAGTTGATGTCGTCGGCGCCAGCCCGTGCGGGCATGCTTCAGGGGCCGGCGGCAACAGCAGCACCACGTCGGCGGCGCGCGCCAGGGCCGAACTCTCGCCCGAGGTGATAGCGATCAGCGGAATCGAAAAGCGCCGGGAATAGGCGACGATGCCCATCAGCTCCTTGCTTTCGCCCGACCAGGACATGGCGATGATGGCGTCGTCCTTGGCGATCATGCCGAGATCGCCGTGATTGGCCTCGGCCGGGTGGACGAAAAAGGCAGGCGTGCCGGTCGAGGCGAGGGTGGCCGCGATCTTCGACCCGATGTGGCCACTCTTGCCGACGCCGGTGACGATCACCCGGCCTTCGATTCGCGAGATGGTATCGACGGCGGCTGCGAACGGCTCGGCCAGGCCATTGCCGAGCGCCGCGGCAAGCACCGCCACGCCAGCCTGTTCCGTCGCCACCGTTCTCAGCGCCGATTCAATGGCAGCCTGTCTGTCCGGCTGCTTTCTTTCCGAGGACCCCGCATGCATGGCAGATGCCATTAGCGCCATGCCGCCCGCCTGTCCAACGGAATTGCCGTTTGGCGGCTATTTGAGGTAGCGGAGCCGGCCTGCCTCAACCCTCCGTTAACCATCCGCTTTTACGGTTCGGTAAGTATGGCGCGCCTGCGCCGCGCGAGCAGTGGTGACGATGTCCGGGCCCCAGCCTGATACGAAGAGAGGTCAAAAGGGCATAGCCGTCGGCACGCTGCTGGTGGCGGCGAGCATTCTGGCATTGCTGCGCCCGGTGGCACTCCATGCCCAGGAGACCGAGCTGCGCGGCGAGGTCTCCGAATCGGCCATTCTGGCCGACCAGCAGCGCAAGGCCAGGCAGCTCAGGGCGCAGGGATCGCTGGACCAGGCATCGCCGGCGGTCCAGACTGCTCAGGACGCAACGCCAGCAAATACCTACCAGCCGGTGAGCCCAGGTGCGGTCGCGGACGAAGACCAGGCTGCGGGTGCCACGGCAAGCATTTTCGACCAGCCGCAGGCCGGTGACGACCCGTTCGCAGCCAATCAGCCTCCGGCCAAGCCGCGCCGGCCCTCGACCGCAGGCCGGCGCGGGGCCGACGGCGACGCCAAAAACGACACCAAGCCTGCCGGCAAAAAAACCAACAACAAGCCCGGCCAGTCCGCCGGCAGCACGGCTAACACCGCCGCCATCGATGAGCGGGCCGATACCGCAACCGCGGACGATGACGGCACCAACCGCCGCGCCGTCACGATCGATAGCCTCGACAAGCAGAAGCTCGATCCCGGCGCCGAGCGCACCGGCTCGATCGAAGGCCAGAAGGCGAAACCGCAAGACGATCCATTCACCGCGACCGGCATCAAGGTCGGCAGCTTTGTCTTGCGGCCGACGCTCGAACAAGGCGTCACCGCAACGTCCAACGCCAATTCCAGCAGCGGCGGCAGCCCGGCGGTGCTGTCCGAGACGGCGCTGCGGTTCTCGGCAACGTCCGACTGGCGCGAGAATTCGGCCGTCATCGACGGCTATGGAATCTTCCGCAACACGCTGTCGGGCGAGGACATCAACGATGCGCAGGGCCGCATCGAGGGCCAGTTGAACGTCGATCTCGACAACGAACTGCGCGCCATCGCCAGGCTCGGCTACGAAGCGGTGCCGGAATCGGCCTCCTCGCCTGATGCCATTGCCGGCGTCACCTCGCAGCCGCTGCGGCAGAGCGTGGACGGCAGCCTCGGCATCGAGAAGGATGTCGGCAAGATGCGCTACGCGCTGACCGGCGCCGTCACGCACGACTTTTACGGGGACGCCAAGCTCTCGGATGGCACCATGCTGTCGCAGAAGGATCGCGATTCCACGCTCTACTCGGCGACCTTGCGCACCGGCTATCAGGTTTCGCCGGCCATCACCCCGTTCGGCGAAGTCGAAGTCGGTCGCCGGATCTACGATCAGCGCGTCGATTCCAACGGCTTCGAACGCTCCTCGACACGGTTCGGCGCGCGCGCCGGCCTCGAGCTCGATATGGATGAGAAGCTGTCCGGCGAATTCTCGGTCGGATGGCTGCGCGAAGGCATCGACGACGACCGACTGCCGGCCAATGTGGGGCCCTATGTCAACGCCGATCTCAAATGGTCGCCCGAACGCGGCACCATCATCGGCCTGACCGGAAAGACCACGATCGAGAGCACCACCACGGCCGGCGAGAGCGGCGATGTCCTCTATTCGGGCCGGCTCACCGGTGAGCGGCAGGTTCGCGCCAACCTGACGGCGAATTCAGCGCTTGGCCTCGACTGGCGCGATTATACCGGCTCCGACGGGCATGACCTGATCCTGGGCGCGGAGGCCGGGCTGACATGGTGGCTGAACCGCTATGCCGGCCTCACCACGCGGGTCAGGACTGAAAAGCTCACCAGCAACCTGCCGGGCCGCGACTACATCGCCAACAGCGTCTATCTCGGCCTGAAGGTGCAACGCTGACGGTGCCACCGAAGCGGGGTCCGGGCAACACCCGATCAGGCTAGGACGCGGCGCGCCGCTCCGCCGGACGCACCTCGTCGAGCAGGGTGCGAATGACACCGGCCATGCTCTCGTTCATGTCGCTGCGCCAGAGCGCGAAGGCGACATTGGCCTCGACGAAGCCCTCAGGCGAGCCGCAGTCGAAGGTCCGCCCCTTATAGTGATAGCCGTAGAAGGGCTGCTGCTTCTCGAGCTTCAGCATCGCATCCGTCAGCTGAATCTCGTTGCCCGCGCCGCGCTCCTGGCCTTCGAGAATGCCGAAAATCTCAGGCTGCAGGATGTAGCGCCCGTTGATGAAGAGATTGGACGGCGCCGTGCCCTGCTTCGGCTTCTCCACCATCCCGGTGATGCGAAAGCCGTGATGGGTGTCCTCGCCGCGGCCGACAATGCCGTATTTATGCGCCTCGGCCGGGTCGCATTCCTGGACGGCGATGATGTTGTTGCCGGTCTCGGCGTAGAGCTCGACCATGTCCTTCATGCAGCTCTTCTCCGATTGCATGATCATGTCGGGCAGGAGCAGCGCGAAGGGCTCGTCGCCGACAAGCTCGCGCGCGCACCACACGGCATGGCCAAGCCCCATCGGCACCTGCTGGCGCGTGAAGCTGGTCTGCCCAGGGGCCGGCTGCAGCCGTTGCAGGCGAGTCAACTGGTCGTCCTTGCCCCGCTGGGCCAGCGTGTCATAGAGCTCGAACTGGACGTCGAAATGGTCTTCGATGACCGCCTTGTTGCGGCCGGTCACGAAAATGAAATGTTCGATACCGGCATCGCGCGCCTCATCCACCACATATTGGATGACGGGCCGGTCGACGACAGTCAGCATTTCCTTCGGAATGGCTTTCGTGGCCGGTAGAAACCGTGTGCCGAGGCCGGCGACTGGGAATACTGCCTTGCGAACTCGTTTCATGATGCCAATTATCCGCTTGAGGGGTCTGCTGCCAAACTCGCTTCCGGCACATCTTCACGCCGAAATCATGGACTAACAAACAACTATTGAAAAATTTGACTGGGCCTGAAAGCGTCGGGACCTCTTTTCGTTCCCGGCGGCACCTATGGTAAACTAAATACTAACCGGCTTCGGCGTTCAATGATCTTCCTGATTTGACGAAGGAGGAAAAGATGTCCGTTCGCAACACTGCAAGGCGCCTGACGGCACTGGTGACCGCCGCCAGCCTCTCGCTCGCCTTGCTGGTGCCCGCAGGACCCGCTTTCGCTGATGCGGGGTTCCGCCAATGGGTCGCCGGCTTCCGGGCCACGGCGGTGGCCGGCGGCGTTTCGGGCACTGTTTATGACCAAGCCATGCGGGGCATCGAGCCCGATCCGGTGGTGCTGGAAAAGGCCCGCACGCAGCCGGAATTCACCGCTCCCGCCTGGGACTATTTCGACAATCGCGTGCACGACCAGTCGGTGGCCAACGGACGGGCGATGGCGCGCAAATGGAAGCCGTGGCTGGATCGAATCGAGGCCCGGTTCGGCGTCGACCGCAACATCCTTCTCGCCATCTGGTCGATGGAATCGAACTATGGCGAGATTCTCAAGCGCGACGACATCATGCGCAATGTCATCCGCTCGCTGGCGACGCTTGCCTATGGCGACCCGAAGCGGTCGAAATATGCCCGCACCCAACTGATCGCCGCGCTCAAGATCCTGCAGACCGGCGACATCGACGAGAGCCACCTGATGGGCTCGTGGGCCGGCGCCATGGGGCAGACCCAGTTCATCCCGACCAGCTACCAGCGCTATGCGGTCGACATGGACGGCAACGGCCGCCGCGACATCTGGAATTCCATCCCCGATGCGCTGGCGACCTCCGCCAACCTTTTGAAGAAGAATGGCTGGCAGGCCGGCAAGACCTGGGGTTACGAGGTCACCCTGCCGCCGGGCAAGTTGCCCGCCGGGGCGAAGACGCTGGCGCAATGGCAGGCGCTCGGCGTCGTCCGGGCCAGCGGCAAACCGTTCAGGAACCTGAGCGACAAGGCGACATTGAAGGTGCCGGACGGCAGGGGCGGCCCGGCCTTCCTGATGGTCAGGAATTTCTCGGTCATCAAGGCCTACAACAACGCCGACAAATATGCTTTGGCCGTCGGCCTGCTGGCCGACGAGATCGCCGGCGGCAACGGCCTGGTGCAGGACTGGCAGCGGCCCTTCACCAAGCTGACGTTCGAGCAGCGGCAGGAGTTGCAGAAGCGGCTCTCTGAGCACGGCTATTACGAAGGCAAGTTCGACGGCAAGATCGGCGAAGGATCGAAGGCCGCCATCATGGCCTACCAGGCAAAGGTTGGCTTGACCCAGGATGGCTATCCGAGCCTGGAAGTGCTGAAATGGCTCCGCAAGCAGTAGGGCCGACCATGGCGCGAGGTATCCTTTTCAAGACGGCCAGGATGCGGTAGCGCTTCGGCTCGCGCATGACTGACCGCGTCACCCGGTCATGCGGCAAGGGATGGAGAAACGATTGGTTCCGGTTGCGCGTATCTGGTCGATCGTTTGCCGCCTGCCGATCCTCGTTGTGGCCGTCGCCGTGCTTGCCGTCGCCGGCGCCAGTGCTTTCCACACGCCTGCCTTCGCGCAGGAGCAAAGCCGCGGCTGGTCGCTGCGCGACCTTCTGTTTCCGCGCCGCAGCGAGCGGATCGAGCCGCTGCCTGAGTTCGAGAGGCCAAGGCAAAAGCCGAAGCTGAGGAAATCCAAGCCGCGCCCGCCGCCCGAACCGGAGATCCCGGTCGTCGAAAAGGCGCCTGATGCGCGCGTGGTGCTGGTGGTCGGCGATTTCATGGCGAGCGGGCTGGCTGAAGGCCTCGACACCGCCTTCGCCGACAACGCAGCCGTCAGGGTGGTGTCGCGCAGCAATGGCTCTTCCGGCTTCGTGCGCGACGATTTCTACAACTGGCCGGTCGAGATCAAGTCGCTGATCGAGACGGAGAAACCATCCGTTGTGATCGTCATGCTTGGCTCCAACGACCGCCAGCAGATGCGGGTCGGCGACGTGCGCGAGCAGCCGCGTTCGGAGAACTGGACCAAGGAATATGAGCGTCGCACCGATGCCATGGGCAAGGCCATACAGGACGCCAAGGTGCCGTTCCTGTGGGTCGGCATGCCGGCGTTTCGAGTGGCGAAGATGTCCTCGGATATGCTGGCCTTCAATGACATCTATCACTCGGCCGCCGAGAATCATGGCGGCGAGTTCGTCGATGTCTGGGACGGCTTCGTCGACGAGAACGGCGCCTTCGTCACCTCGGGTCCGGACGTCAACGGCCAGGCGGTGCGCCTGCGCTCCGACGACGGCATCAACGTGAGCAAGGCCGGCAAGCGCAAGCTCGCCTTCTATACGGAAAAGCCGCTGGCCAAGATACTCGGACTGGCTGCGCCTGGAAGCGTCACGACGGTCTCCGCACCGGCCGGAGCTCCCGTGGAGGAGTCGAAGCCGGCCTCGGCACCCGTCATCGTCGACCGCACGCCGCCGATGCTGCTCAGCGATCCCGCCCTCGATGGCGGCTCCGAACTTCTGGGTGCTGCACCGCCCGCCAAGCCCGACCCGAACCTGCCGGGTGAAAAGCTGACGGTCGAGGGCAAGGCGCCGGCTGCCTCGCCAGGCCGTGCCGATGATTTCTCCTGGCCGCCGAAGACACCGACCGCTTCGTCGGACACGACGACGGCGATCAATCGCTAAAACGCTTAGCGCTGAAACGGATCCGGGCGACGGCTTTCCGCCCGGAATTGCGACAAGAACAAATAGATGGGAGCGGTTGGCCGTTTCCCTGAAAAGGTGAACCGCTCTAACGCGGCAGGACGCTCGATCCCATCAGCGCTTCGTCGATGGAGCGCGCCGCCTGGCGGCCCTCGCGGATCGCCCACACCACCAGCGACTGGCCGCGGCGAACGTCACCCGCCACATAGAGCTTGTCGACGCTGGTCTTGTAGTCGCGGTCGTTGGCCTCGACATTCCTGGAGCGGCGGCTGTCGGTGACGACCTTTATCTCGCCTTCGAGTTCCTTCATCACGCTGTCGGACGCCGGACCGGCAAAGCCGATGGCGATGAAGGCGAGATCGGCGCGGATGACGAATTCGGTGCCGGCGATCGGCTTGCGCTTCTCGTCGACCTCGCAGCAGCGGACGCCGGTGAGCTGGCCGTCCTCGCCGATGAATTCGAGCGTCGCCACCTGGAATTCGCGCTCGGCGCCCTCGGCCTGCGAGGAAGACGTGCGCATCTTCGTCGCCCAGTACGGCCACACCGCGAGCTTGTCTTCCTTCTCGGGCGGCTGCGGACGGATGTCGAGCTGGGTGACGCGCACAGCACCTTGCCGGAACGCGGTGCCGATGCAGTCGGACGCGGTGTCGCCGCCGCCGACCACGACGACATGCTGGCCGCTGGCGAGGATCGGATGCGAGGGCCATGCCACCGACTGGATCGGCTCGCCGCCGACGCGGCGGTTCTGCTGCACCAGATAGGGCATCGCGTCATAGACGCCGCCGAGATCGTCGCCCGGAATATTGGCCGGACGCGGCGTTTCCGAGCCGCCGCAATAAAGCACCGCATCGTAATCGGCGAGCAGTTCCGAAACCTTCTTGTCGACGCCGACATTGATGCCGCAATGGAAGGTCACACCCTCGCCCTGCATCTGTTCGATGCGGCGATCGATATAGTGTTTCTCGATCTTGAAGTCGGGAATGCCGTAGCGCATCAGCCCGCCAGGCCGGCTCTCGCGTTCATAGACATGCACGTCGTGGCCGGCGCGTCCGAGCTGCTGCGCCGCCGCCATGCCGGCCGGACCGGAGCCGATGACAGCGACGCGCCTGCCGGTCTTCCTCTCCGGCGGATAGGGGCGGATATGGCCGGTGTCGTAGGCCTTGTCGGCGATCGCCTGCTCGACCGTCTTGATGGCGACCGGGATGTCCTCGAGGTTCAGCGTGCAGGCTTCCTCGCACGGTGCGGGACAGATGCGGCCGGTGAACTCCGGAAAATTGTTGGTCGAGTGCAAGTTGCGGATCGCGGCATCCCAGTCGCCATTGTAGACGAGGTCGTTCCAGTCGGGGATCTGGTTGTGGACCGGACAGCCGGTCGGCCCATGGCAAAACGGAATACCGCAGTCCATGCAGCGCGCGGCCTGTTTCTCGACTTCCTTGTCCGACATCGGCAGCGTGAATTCGCGGAAATGCCGGATGCGGTCGGAAGCTGGCTGGTACTTGTGCACCTGCCGGTCGATCTCGAGAAATCCAGTTACCTTGCCCATAGTCCAGTCCCTGCTGTTCCGAAGGCACGCTTTTGTCGCGCACCCGTTAACCCCATAAGGCTGCCGTGGCAACCGCAGTCCGGGGCCAGGATTGTTGGTGAGGATGGCGGCCGGAGATTCATCTCCCCGGCCTGGCCGATGCCTATTCCGCCGCCACGCTCATGCGCATGCGTTCCATCTCGATCAGCGCGCGCCGGTACTCGACCGGCATGATTTTCCGGAATTTCGGCCGGAAAGCCTGCCAGTTATCGAGGACCTCGCGACCGCGCACCGAACCCGTGTAATGGACATGGTTCGAGATCAGCTGATAGAGCCGCTCCTCATCGTGGCTGGTCATGTCGCCGGAGACGTCGACGCGGCCCTTATGGTCGAGGTCGCCGCCGTGATGGAGCAGCTTCTCCATCAAATCGTCCTCTTCCGGAACCGGCTCCAGCTCGACCATGGCCATGTTGCAGCGTTCGGCGAAATCGCCCTTCTCGTCCAGCACATAGGCGACGCCGCCCGACATGCCGGCGGCGAAGTTGCGGCCGGTCTTGCCGAGGACGACGACGATGCCGCCGGTCATGTATTCGCAGCCGTGGTCGCCCACGCCTTCGACGACCGCGACGACGCCGGAATTGCGCACGGCGAAGCGCTCGCCGGCGACGCCGGCGAAATAGGCCTCGCCTTCCGTGGCGCCGTAAAGCACGGTGTTGCCGACGATGATCGATTCAGCCGCCACGATCTTGGCCTCTTCCGGCGGCCGGATGACGATGCGGCCGCCCGACAAGCCTTTGCCGACATAGTCATTGCCTGCACCGACGAGCTCGAAGGAGACGCCGCGTGCAAGGAAGGCGCCGAAGGACTGGCCGGCCGTGCCGGTGAGCTTCACCTGGATCGTGTCCTCGCGAAGGCCCTTGTGCTTGAAGCGCTTGGCGACTTCGCCCGACAGCATGGCGCCCGCCGAACGGTCGACATTGCGGATCGGCAGCTCGATGGTGACGGGCTGCCTGGCTTCCAGCGCCGGCTTGGCCCGTTCGATCAGCTTGCGGTCGAGCACGTCGTCGATCGGATGCTTCTGCCGCTCGGTCCAGTGCAGCGCATCGTGCAGCGCATCGGGCTTGAAGAACATCTTCGAGAAGTCCAGCCCGCGCGCCTTCCAGTGCTGGATGACGTCCCGCTTCTCCAGGAGATCGGTGTCGCCGATGATCTGGTCGAGATGGGTGAAACCCATTTCGGCGAGCAGCGCGCGCACCTCTTCGGCCACATAGAAGAAGAAGTTGATGACGTGCTCGGGCGTACCCTTGAAGCGCTTGCGCAGCACCGGATCCTGCGTCGCCACGCCGACAGGGCAGGTGTTGAGATGGCACTTGCGCATCATGATGCAGCCCGCCGCGATCAGCGGCGCGGTCGAGAAGCCGAACTCGTCGGCGCCGAGCAGCGCGCCGATAATGACGTCGCGCCCGGTGCGCAGGCCGCCGTCGACCTGCAGCGCGATGCGTGAGCGCAGACCGTTGAGCACCAGCGTCTGGTGCGTTTCGGCAAGGCCCATCTCCCATGGGCTGCCGGCATGCTTGAGCGAGGTCAGCGGCGAGGCGCCGGTGCCGCCGTCATAGCCGGAGATGGTGATGTGATCGGCGCGCGCCTTGGCGACGCCGGCTGCAACCGTTCCGACCCCGACCTCCGACACCAGCTTGACCGAGACATCGGCCGCCGGGTTGACGTTCTTCAGGTCGTAGATCAGCTGCGCCAGATCCTCGATCGAATAGATGTCGTGATGCGGCGGCGGTGAGATCAGGCCGACGCCGGGCGTCGAGTGCCTGACCTTGGCGATGGTCGCGTCGACCTTGTGGCCGGGCAACTGGCCGCCTTCGCCGGGCTTGGCGCCCTGCGCGACCTTGATCTGCATGACATCGGAATTGACCAGGTACTCCGCCGTCACGCCGAACCGGCCCGAGGCGACCTGCTTGATCGCGGAACGTTCCGGGTTCTTGCCGCCGCCGGGCAGCGGCAGGTAGCGATCGGCTTCTTCGCCGCCCTCGCCGGTGTTCGACTTGCCGCCGATGGCGTTCATGGCGCGCGCCAGGGTGGTGTGCGCTTCCCTGGAGATCGAACCGAAGGACATCGCCCCGGTCGAGAAGCGCTTGACGATCTCGGAGGCCGGCATCACCTCGTCGAGGGCAACCTTCTTGCGGCCGGTTTCCTCGGCGAACTTGATCTTGAACAGGCCGCGGATGGTCTGCGCCCGCGCGGTCGCGCTGTCGATCTGGGCCGAATACTCCTTGAACGTGTCCCAGGAGCCCTGGCGCACGGCGTGCTGCAAGGTAGCGACCGCATCCGGCGACCACATATGCGCCTCGCCGCGCATGCGGAACATGTACTCGCCGCCGACCTCGAGGCTGTTGCGAAGCACCGGATCGCTGCCGAAGGCATCGGAATGGCGGCTGAGCGTTTCCGCGGCGACTTCGTCCAGACCGACACCTTCGATCAGCGTCGCCGTGCCGGTGAAATACTTCTCGACGAAGTCCGACTTCAGACCTATGGCGTCGAAGATCTGCGCGCCGCAGTAGGACTGATAGGTCGAGATGCCCATCTTGGACATCACCTTGAGGATGCCCTTGCCGATCGACTTGATGTAGCGCGAGACGACCTCGTGCTCGTCGACCTCTTCCGGCAGTTCGCCGCGCTTGTGCATGTCGAGCAGCGTGTCGAAAGCGAGGTAGGGGTTGATCGCCTCGGCGCCATAGCCGGCGAGGCAGCAGAAATGATGCACCTCACGCGGTTCGCCGGATTCCACGACCAGCCCGACCGCGGTGCGAAGACCCTTGCGGATCAGGTGGTGGTGCACCGCCGCCGTCGCCAGAAGCACGGGGATGGCGATCCGGTCCGGACCCACCTGGCGGTCGGATAGGATGATGATGTTGTAGCCGCCGGCGACCGCTGCCTCCGCCCGCTCGCAGAGCCTGTCGATGGCGCCCTGCATGCCGCCCGCACCCTCGTTCGAGCCGTAGGTGATGTCGATCGTCTTGGTGTCGAAGCGGTCCTCGGTATGGCCGATGGAACGGATCTTCTCGAGATCGCCATTCGTCAGGATCGGCTGGCGCACTTCCAGCCGCTTGCGGCGCGACGTGCCGACCAGGTCGAAAATGTTAGGCCGCGGCCCGATAAAGGACACCAGGCTCATCACCAATTCCTCGCGGATCGGGTCGATCGGCGGGTTGGTGACCTGGGCGAAGTTCTGCTTGAAATAGGTGTAGAGCAGCTTCGACTTGTCCGACATCGCCGAGATCGGCGTGTCGGTGCCCATCGAGCCGACCGCTTCCTGGCCGGTGGTGGCCATCGGCGCCATCAGAAGCTTGGTGTCTTCCTGCGTGTAGCCGAAGGCCTGCTGGCGATCGAGCAGGCTGACGTCCTTGCGCAGCGCGCGCGGCTCGACCGGCTTCAGATCTTCCAGGATGAGCTGCGTGTTGGCGAGCCAGGTCTTATAGGGGTGCTTGGTCGCGATCTCCGCCTTGATCTCCTCGTCGGAGATGATGCGGCCCTTGGCGAGATCGATCAGCAGCATGCGGCCGGGCTGCAGGCGCCACTTCTGGACGATCTTGTCCTCCGGCACCGGCAGCACGCCGGCTTCCGAAGCCATGATGACGCGGTCGTCATCGGTGACGATGTAGCGCGCCGGACGCAGCCCGTTGCGGTCTAGCGTGGCGCCGATCTGGCGCCCGTCGGTGAAGACGACCGCCGCCGGTCCGTCCCACGGCTCCATCAGCGCGGCATGGTACTCGTAGAAGGCCTTGCGGTCCTGATCCATGAGCTTGTTGCCGGCCCAGGCCTCGGGGATCAGCATCATCATGGCGTGGCTGAGGCTGTAGCCGCCCTGGAACAGGAATTCGAGCGCGTTGTCGAAGCAGGCGGTATCCGATTGGCCTTCGTAGGAGATCGGCCACAGCTTCGAGATGTTGTTGCCGAACAGCTCGGAATCGACGGAGGCCTGGCGCGCCGCCATCCAGTTGTTGTTGCCGCGCACCGTGTTGATCTCGCCGTTATGCGCGACCATGCGATAGGGATGCGCCAGCTTCCACGACGGAAAGGTGTTGGTGGAGAAGCGCTGGTGGACCAGAATCAGCGCCGTCTCGAAGCGCGGATCGGACAGATCCCTGTAATAGGCACCGACCTGATAGGCCAGGAACATGCCCTTGTAGACGATGGTGCGCGCCGACAGCGACACGCAGTAGGCGCCGATATCCTTGTTGTCGTTCTCGGCGTAGATGCGGCCGGAGATGACCTTGCGCAGCAGATAGAGCCTTGCCTCGTACTCCTCGTCATCGGGAATGTCCGGCGTGCGGCCGATGAATACCTGCCGGTGGAACGGCTCGGACGCCACGATGCCGGGCGCCTTCGACAGCGATGAATTGTCGACCGGTACATCGCGGAATCCGAGCAGCGGCAGTCCTTCGGATTGCGCCGCTTCGGCGATGATGTCCTCGATATGGGAACGAAGGGTCGCGTCCTGCGGCATGAACCAGTGGCCGATGCCGTATTGGCCGGCAGGAGGCAGTTCGACGCCCCGGGCCGCCATCTCCTCGCGGAAGAACCGGTCCGGAATCTGCACCAGAACGCCGGCGCCGTCACCGACCAGCGGATCGGCGCCGACGGCGCCGCGATGGGTGAGGTTTTCCAGCATCGCCAGACCGTCCTCGACAATCTGGTGCGACTTGGCGCCTTTCATGTTGACGATGAAGCCGACGCCGCAGGCGTCATGCTCGTTGCGCGGATCGTAAAGGCCTTGTGCGGTGGGACCGTCGGCGGTGCGGGTCAGATTTTTGACGGCTGCCGCTTTCGTCTGCGCGGCCTGGCCGTCGATCGCAGATGGCGTCAGTTGCGTCATCGTCCTGTCCTCCGTTCCGTCCTCTTGGCGCTGATTGCCTTCGGGCGCTGGTTTGCCTTGGGAAGCGCAACGCTTCCCTTCATCCTTGCTGCACGTCTCGCGAAATCTACCGAACCATACGGCTATACGCCCGGTTCGCATCCGGTATCGTACAGGCCAGAGCCGAGCCGTCTACCCATCGCTCGCGACAATGGCCGGGATGGCAGCAATGATACGCCAGTCCAGCCTGCTTTGCGCGATAAAATAAGACAGCACTACTGTCCTAAATTTTTATGACAGAAATCAGGGGAGCGCACAAGACCGATTCACAAAAAACTTGGCTCGGCGGCGACACAAAATTTCGTGAGAATGGCGCAACACGAAAGCTTCGGTCTCGATCGTTTCCGTCAGAGGACTGGCTTTACCGGTTTTGAGCCGGCTGGCCCTTGCGCTTGGAAAACCAAAGCGATCAAGTCGCGCCCGTTTCAGCAATCAGCTACGGACCATTCGATGTTCTTTGCATCCGACAACTGGGCGGGCGTCCATCCCGACATTTCGGCCAACCTGTCCCGCCACGCCACCGGCATTGCAACCGCCTACGGCGACGGCGACCTGGACCGCGCCGTCTACCAGCGCTTCAGCGAGATCTTCGAACGCGACGTTCAAGTGTTGTTCGTGGCGACCGGCACGGCAGCCAACGCGCTCTCGATGGCGGCGTTGAACCGCATCGGCGGGATCGCGCTTTGCCATTCCGAAGCACATATGAATGTCGATGAATTCGGCGCGGCGGGTTTTTACACCGGCGGAGCACGCATGGCGCCCGTGCCCGGGCCTTTGGGGCGCATCCACCCGCATGCTCTCGACACGGCAATCAGGCGCTATTCGCGCGATCTCGCGCCCGCCGGCCAGCCGATGGCGGTGACCATCACCCAGGCGACGGAAGTCGGCACGGTCTATACCGTGGACGACGTCAAGGCGATTGCCGAGGTCAGTCGCCGGCACGGGCTGCCGCTCCACATGGATGGTGCCCGCTTTGCCAACGCGATCGCCGCCACCGGTGTCTCGCCCGCTGAAATGACCTGGAAGAGCGGCGTCGACCTCGTCTCCTTCGGTGCGACCAAGAATGGTTGCTGGATGGCCGACGCGGTCGTCATCCTCAATCCCGACCTCGGTCGGGATCTGCGCCTGTTGCGCCAGCGCGCCGGGCAGACCTTTTCCAAGGCGCGCTTCATCTCGGCCCAGTTCGAAGCCTATTTCACCGACGAACTGTGGCTGAGAATGGCGCGTCACGCCAATGCCATGGCTGCGCATCTGGGCGAGACGATCGAGGACGCGCCGGCGGGCAGGCTCGCCTGGCTGCCGCAGGCCAACGAAGTGTTCGCCGTCCTCGACCGCGCCGTTGCCGAACGGCTGCAGGCGGCCGGTGCCAAGTTTTATGAATGGGGCGTGCCGCAGGGTTTTGATGGCCACCTCGGCGACAGCGAAGCGATCTATCGCTTCGTCGCCAGCTTCGCGACCACGACAGAAGAAGTCGATCGCCTCGGTCGGTTGCTGGCTGGATAAACTCTGGTCTAGGCGAAAATGGGCCGCGTCAAAAGCTCGAGCCCCAGCAGGATCAGGAACATCAGGAACCAGCGGCGGAACGTCGCCGGACTGATCCGCTGCCGCAGCACCTGCCCCAGCCACATGCCGAGCAAGGCAGGCGCTACCGCAAGCGACGACATCGCCAGATGTCCGACATCGAAGGCGCCATGCGATGCAAGGCCCAGCGCCAAGGCGATGGTGGAAACCGTGAAGGAAAGGCCGAGCGCCTGGATGAGATCGTCCCGGCTCAGGCCGAGCGCCTGGATGTAGGGAACGGCTGGAACCACGAACACTCCGGTGCCGCCGGTGACAAGGCCGGTGAGAAAGCCGACAAAGGGGGAAGACCAGCGCTCGGCTTTCGCGGGAACGCTGGGCTGCCGAGCCAGCAGCGTGTAGGCAGCGTAGAGCACGAGCGCGGCGCCGAGGCCGGCGGTCGTCCATTCGACATTGTCGCTGGCGAGCAGTTGCGAACCTGCAACGGTGCCGAGCACGATGCCCACCATCATCAGCCAGAGCCGGCGCAGGATCGCAGCGACGCTTGGGCCGGCGAACAGTTGCCAGACATTGGTGATGAAGGATGGAGCGATCAGCAGCGAGGCGGCGGTGACCGGCGGCATGACAGTGCCGAGCAATCCCATGGCCAGCGTCGGCAGCCCCATGCCTGTGACGCCCTTGACGATGCCCGCCAGCAGGAAGGTGATTGCGATGGTGGAGGTGAGAGCCAGGGAAGAATCGAACATGGCCCTTCATGAACGGGCAATACGGGCTTCAAAAGGGCCACAAGCGCCGGTTGCCGATGGCACAAGGAAAAAGCGGCGCCTCGCGGCGCCGCTTCGTCTGGGAACAAGACGGCTCTTTTCCTGGGTTACGCCGCGGCCTTGGCTTCGATCTGCTTGGCCTTGTCCGAAGACGAGGTGATAGCGATCTTGCGCGGCTTCAGCTCCTCGGGAATGTTGCGCTTGAGGTCGACGAAGAGCAGTCCGTTCTTCAGCGTGGCGCCCTCGACCTCGACATGGTCGGCGAGCTGGAAGCGGCGCTCGAAGGCCCTCGAGGCGATGCCGCGGTAGAGCAGCTCGGAACCTTCGCCATTGCCCTCTTCCTTGCGTTCACCCTTGACGGTCAGCACATTGCGGTGCGCCTCGATCGAGATCTCGTCTTCCGAGAAACCGGCGACGGCCATCGAGATGCGATAGGCGTTCTCGCCGGTGCGCTCGATGTTATAGGGCGGATAGGTCTGCGCGGTCTCGGGCTGGCCGAGCGAATCGAGCATGGTGAACAGCCGGTCGAAGCCGACGGTCGAACGATAAAGCGGGGAAAAATCAACGTGACGCATGGTGTGTTCTCCTGTGAGCAACATGGTTTGCGTATGGCCGGTGCGAAACCCTTCAAAGGCGTTCCGGATGGGCCAGCGACCCCATGGTTGGCGGCCGCAAAAGTCATTTGGGGATGGGCAAAAGCCATTTCAAGACTTTTTCAACCGATCAAATTGGCGGGACCTGCGCGCCGATGAACGCCAGATGAACCGCGGCTTCGGCATCCGTTCAGCCACGATGCGCTAGTTCTGTGGCCAGGATCCCAGACAAGCGACGCTGTTGGCGCCGCATGAGGCCGAGCCGGGTGCTAACGTCCCTTCCTCCCGGATCGACAGAGGCCGGAAGCGCCACAGGTGCTTCCGGCCTTCCCTGTTCAGGGCAATTCCCACAACGCCTTTGCTTTTGCCGCATGGCCGTCTATCACCATGCCGACGCCTCGCCCCAGGCGGCTGAGAAACAATCGGGCGACAACGCGACGAAGCGCCGAATGACGGATCTCTTCCATCAGACCGAGGACAACCCGGCACCGCAGAACGCCGGCGGCGGGCTCTTCACCACCCGCGACGGCAAGAAAATTCGCTACGGCGTGTTCGGCGCCGTCTCCCGGCCGCTGCAGGGCACGGTGGTGCTGCTCACCGGCCGCAACGAGTGCATCGAAAAATATTTCGAGACCATCCGCAACCTTGCCGACCGAGGCTTCGGCGTCGCCACACTCGACTGGCGCGGCCAGGGTGGATCAAGCCGGCTGATCCGCAACCGGCAGCGCGGCTATGTCCGCAGCTTCTTCGACTATGCCGGGGATCTGGAGCAGTTCTTTGGAGAGGTGGTGCTGCCGGATTGCCGCGGCCCCTATTACATCCTGGCCCACTCGGCCGGAGCGGTGGTTGCGCTGCTTGCCTCGCCTTCAATGGTCAACCGGGTGCGGCGCATGGTGCTGATTGCGCCATTCCTGACCCTGCCGGATCTGCCGGTCTCGATCACCACCGTGCGGCGCATCTGCACGGTGCTTTGCTGGCTCGGCCTTGGCCGCCTCTATGCCGCGTGGGGGCCTCGGCCAAGAGAAACCTTGCCCTTCGAAGCCAACAAGGTGACGTCGGATCCGCAGCGCTACAGGCGCAACACGCGCATCTACGAGACGTACCCGGAGCTGGCTCTTGGCGGCCCGACCATTCGCTGGCTGAGGGCTGCCGCCAAGGCTTCCGAGGCGATCAGCGATCCCGGCTTCATGGCAAGGATCCAGGTGCCGATGCTGATCGTCGCCGCCGGCGCCGACCAGGTCGTCTCCACAAAGGCGGTTGAGGTCTATGCGAGGCGGCTGCGCGTCGGTTCGCTGCTGATGATCGACGGCGCTCGTCATGAGATCCTGCAGGAAAGGGATCTCTATCGCGAGCAGCTTCTCGCGGCCTTCGATGCCTTCATTCCGGGAACCGGCGACGCCGACTGATCGCCCGATCGCAGCCGCTTGCCCCGACTGCCGATCAGTTCCGCAGCGCGGCCATCGCCGCGGCGTGCAACTCCGGCGTTGCGGCGGCCAGTATGTCGCCGCCATTTTCCGCCGGTCCGCCCTCGAAGGTGGTCACGACACCGCCGGCCTTCTCGATGATCGGGATCAACGCCACGATATCATAAGGCTTCAGCCCTGGATCGGCGACGATGTCGACGCTTCCCGCCGCGACCATTGCGAAAGCATAGCAGTCGGTGCCGTAACGGGCGAGCTGGACCTGCTTTTCGAAGGCATCATAGCGCAAGCGCGCGTCGCCCTTGAACAGCGCCGGCGTGGTGGTGAACAGCGTCGCCTTGGCAAGCTCCGTCGTCTTGCGGGTGGCGAGCCGGCGCGGTCCGCCCGGACCTTCATAGTGCGATCCCGAGCCATTGGCGTAGAACAGCTCGCCGGTGAAGGGCTGCGACATCAGACCGGCGACGGCATCCCCGTCGACCGTCAGCCCGATCAGCGTGCCCCACACCGGCAGTCCGGAGATGAAGGCACGTGTGCCGTCGATCGGGTCGATGACCCAGACATGGCGGCTGGCGATATTTTCGCTGCCGTGCTCCTCGCCGAGGATGCCGTGCTCAGGAAATTCCGCGGAAATCAGTGACCGGATGGCCCGTTCGGCTTCGCGGTCCGCTTCCGTCACGGGATCGAAGCTGGCAGCCTCCTTGTTGGTCACGGCGCCCTGGCTGCGAAAGCGCGGCAAGGTCTCGGCGGCGGCGGCATGCGCGATACGCCGCATGAAGTCGATGCTGATATCCACGTGATTCTCCCGCTTGCAGCAACCTGTCGTTTGCCGCTGTTTCCGGGCTGGGACAAGGCCCTTGGGCCTGCCTAACGCCGCGGCAACTGTTGCCCGAATGCCACGTACGCGTCAACGAATCGCAATTTCCACATCATGTTGAATCAAAAAAGACTGAAGTCGATTGACATTTGTGCATCGCACAATAGTTTTGTTCTTGGACAGGCTGTCCTGTCCATGCCCTCCTTGGGCGTTTCCTCCCTAGACTTCGACCGTGTCGTGAAAACGATGCGGTCTTTTTTTGACCCGCTATCGGCTCATCACTCCGCGGCAAGCGGCAGGTCGACGAAGTGATGGTCGGGCATCGACATGAGGTCGGCCGCAAATCGCGTCAGATCGTCGGCGAGTGCATCGAAGCCGCCTGACTTCTGAAATGTCCGCTCATTCATGTAAAGGCCGCGATTGACCTCGATCTGCAGGGCATGCAGATGACGCGCGGGCCGACCGTAGTGCTCAGTGATGAAGCCGCCTGCATAGGGCTTGTTGTGCGCGACCGTGTAGCCCAGGCCGGTAAGCAGGCCGATTGCCGTCTCGGTCAGCGCCGCGCTCGCCGAAATCCCGAAGCGGTCGCCGATGATGAAGTCCGGCCGCGCCCCGTTGTCGCCGACCCGGATGCTGGCCGGCATGGAGTGGCAGTCGATCAGCACGGCATAGCCGAACCTGGCATGGGTCCGCGTCAGCAACCGCTTCAGCGTTTCGTGATAGGGCTTGTAGACGGTCTCGATACGCCCGACGGCCTCGGCCAGCGGCAAGCGCCCGGGATAGATGTCGAGACCCTCGCCAACCAGCTTGGGCACGGTGCCCAGGCCGCCGGCGACGCGGGCCGAGCGGATGTTGCAGAAGGATGGCACCGGTTCCGCGAACATGCGCGGATCGAGTTCCCAGGGCTCGCGGTTGACGTCGAGATAGGCGCGCGGGAAGTTTGCCGCCAGCAACGGCGCGCCGAGCGCAACGGCGCCACCGAACAGCTCATCGACATAGCAATCTTCCGAGCGGCGGATGGCATTGCGGTCCAGCCGCGCCATGGCAAGGAAGCGTTCGGGATAGTGGCGGCCGCTGTGCGGCGAGTTGAAGAGGAAGGGGACGCGTTGCTCGGCGCCCGATCGGATTTCGAAGGGTGGAACGACCGAAAAATCCTCGGCTGCCGTCTTCAATTTGAACGAACCAGGAAACAGCACTGCATCATGATTTGAAGCCTGCCATTCCGGGGCCCGCATGTCCAGCTTTTCGGTAGCCGGAACGCCCCTTGGAAGTAGGCCTGATACGCCCATCGTTCACTTGATGTTTACCGTCACATCCTCATATACAGGATGGTTAACGGGCTTGCCCGGCGGCAGGCTTGGGGCGGGTGATTCGGACGGGATATGATGGCACGCATTCTGCTGGCGGAAGACGACGAGGATATGCGCCGGTTCCTGGTCAAGGCGCTCGAGCGCGCCGGCTATCAGGTCAGCGATTTCGACAATGGCGCCAGCGCCTATGAGCGGTTGCGCGAGGAGCCTTTCTCGCTGCTTCTGACCGACATCGTCATGCCGGAGATGGACGGCATCGAGCTTGCCCGTCGCGCCACCGAGATCGATCCCGACCTCAAGGTGATGTTCATCACCGGCTTCGCCGCGGTCGCGCTCAACCCGGACTCCAAGGCGCCGAAAGACGCCAAGGTGCTGTCGAAGCCGTTCCATCTGCGCGACCTCGTCAACGAGGTCGAGAAGATGCTGCAGGCGGCCTGAAATATTCGTCGGGCGTCGCATCGGCGGCTCCCGCCGGTGCGGCAAAGCGAAGCTTTCTTTTCCCATTCCTGCTATTGACGCGCCGAACCAAAAATGGTGTATGCGCGGCTTCGGATGGGCGTGTAGCTCAGCGGGAGAGCACTGCATTGACATTGCAGGGGTCACAAGTTCAATCCTTGTCACGCCCACCATCCAGCCAAACCAATTGATCGATAGACGCCGATTGCCGTCTTGTGAGAGCACGGCTACGGCTCCGCCCGCCCCGGCAGGACCAGGGCAGGCGAGAACGGTCTGGCGGCTTATTGCGGCGTCGGATCAGGTGAATGCCCCTGGTTGCCGCCCTTGCCTTCGCGGCAGGGCGCATCGCCCACCCCGCAGCACTTGCCGTGGTAGGTGACGGTCGGCTTCAGCTGGTCGCAGGTCCTTGTGGTGGTTGTCTTGCAGCCGGCCAGTAGCGAAACGGCGACGACGGCGAGGAAGACGTTTCTCGAAACAGCGTAGTTCATATGCTCTCCTTGGTGGAACCGCTTTGGTTGTGCAGCGCTGGGTCGCATGCCCCAAGGAAATGGTTCACGGAAATTTCGAGACGCCGGCGAAAAAAGATGCCGGTGACCGACACGATCGTCGAAGGGATCAGCGCCAGCGCAGCAGGCCCAGCCGCCAGCGCGCCTTCGCCAGCCGGCCCGACCTCGGCTTCTTGCCCTGCGCTGCACGACGCCTGATTTGCCGGAAGATTCGGTTGTTCGGCTCTGCCTCAACCAGCCTCGTCGCCATCTCCAGCGCCTGCCGCGCCTCTCCCGCTATGTCGGCCAGCATGTAGGCCGCGCAGGCCATGGCGTGCGGATGCCCGGCCCTTGCCGCGGCAAGGAAAGCCTCAAGGTCCCTGGTGAACATGCAGCGCCCCCCAACCACCTTGATCAAGAGCTCCAGCATCGGCAGGATCCTCCTGCGCGTCCGGCTCCCGTGTTGGCTCCCCATCAATGATTTCAGCCTGGCCTCGCCGGCAGCATGGTCGCCTTGGCGAAAGCACACCGCGGCGAATTTCAGGTCATAGGCGTCGTTTGCCGGATCCAGCGCCGATGCCCTCTCCAGGATTTCTCTTGCCCGCGCGGGGCTCAGATCGTCTTCCATGGCCAGGAAGGCCCATTGATATCCGAAGGCGGCATCGAGCGGATGGTAGTCGGACCCATGCTTGCGCAACTCCTCGAGGATGATCCCGGAAGCCTGGGAATTGCCGAAAACCGCGGCAGCGCTGGGCACATCACCCATCGCCGACGCAACCGCCGCGTAGATGCTGCCTCCTGCATGGATCTGCTGGCATCTGGCCATCAGCGCCATTTCAAAGAAGGTATGCTGGGTCTCGTCGTTGAATTCGCCGGCGCCGAAATCGTCGGTCCGCCATGCTCCTGTCTCGGCCTTGAGATAATCGAGCGTGGTGCGATCCTGGCCGATCAGAAGCGTTCTCAGTCCCCGGGCTGAAAGCTCCGCAACGATCGCTTTGGCCAAGGTGGACGGGATGGCCTTCTCGGCGAAAACCAGCCGTCGGCGATGATGACCGTAGATGATGTCACCGCTGCGCAGGTGAAGGGCGGCCATTGGGCCGGGGAAGCGGCATTTGCCGGCGGCTTCAAGCGCCTGCCGCACCTCGCGCGAGAAGCCGAAGCTCCGCAGGGCTTCGGATCTGCGGACCGGTTCGGCCCCACCGTCACGGAAGTAGTCGAGGACGTCGAAATGATCGCAGACCCAGCCGCGCAGCTTGCCCTGCCTTGCTACGGCATCGAGGTCCGACGGTGTGAAAGGAGCCCCGCCGAGCACGCCAAATTTGGACGCCTTGATCTTGTCGCCCAGCCAATACCGATCGATGAACTCGGCCGAGAATATCTTTTCGACCACGTCGACCGTGTGGGATTGCTGGTCGGTGACGGCCTTGCTGTTCCAGCTGAAGCCGAAGCGGTAGCCAAGCCTGTCGGCCAGGGATTTGGCGTTCGCCATCGCCAGCAGGCGACCGCCGAGCCCGTCGTCCCTGTTGACGGCGATCAACATCGATCGCGGGTCGCCGGGCGCCTTGGCGAGGATCGCCCTTTTCAATATCGCCGCGAAGCCGTGCATTCTTCTATTCCGGTTTGCTGCCAGGCGGATGCCGGTGAAGGTCCGCCTGAGTCGCCCTTGCTTGTCGCTGCGATAGTGTTGGTGAGAAATTCATTGGCAGATTAAATCGCCCACGTCCCCACCTGGGGAAATTCATGACGAACACTTTATTGGCATCGGTTTCTTGCTCGGCCGCATCGGCTGCGTGGCAGCGAGGCAGGCCGAAACCGTTGTCGTCAACGGGGCATTGCATGACCAGATTGGTGATGCACTCGGCTCACCGCCGCCAGGGAATGTGGAGAAGGTCAAGGTCTGCTGCTGACTGCACCCCAAGCCCGTTGCCAGATCGGCGAAAGGCGGTCGGATTTGCGCCGGGGGAGGGGCTATTTCTTCAGCCTGCTGGCCTCACGCGCAAGCGCTTCGATCTCGTCCCACTTGCCGGCCTTGATGAGATCGTCCGGCGCCACCCACGAGCCGCCGACGCAAATGACGTTGGGCAGACTGAGATAGTCGGGAGCATTCTTGGCGGTGATGCCGCCGGTGGGGCAGAACTTCACGTCGGCGAGCGGCGAGGCGAAGGCCTTCAGCGAGGCGATGCCGCCGGACTGCTCGGCCGGGAAGAACTTCAGGAAGCGCAGACCAGCCTCGCGCGCGGCCAGGATTTCGCCGGGCGTGATGGCGCCGGGCAGAAGCGGCACGGCACTGTCCTTTACAGCATCGAGAAGCTGGCCGGTGACGCCGGGGCTGACGATGAATTTCGAGCCGGCGCGCGCTGCCTCGTCGAACTGCTGTGCGTCGAGAATGGTGCCGGCGCCGACAACAGCCTCCTCGACTTCGGCGGCCACGCGGCGGATCGCTTCCAGCGCGTCGGCGGTGCGCAGGGTGATCTCGATCGCCGGCAGGCCGCCGCGCGCAAGAGCCCGTGCAAGCGGCACGGCATCGGCAACACTTGCGATCTTGAGCACCGGAATGACCGGCTGGCCGTTGAGCAGCGACAGGAGCTTCTCGGTCTTGCTGGGCATTCGCTGGTCTCTCCGTTCCGATCGATTTCAACCGATTAGCAGATGGGGTATCCCAAGTCCACGAAGGCAGGCGTGTCGCGATGTCACGCAGCGGACCGCAAAGCCGGGCCCATTTTCCCCTGCCTTGAAACCGCTTTCAGCACGGTCTAGTGGCATGGCCATGACAACAGCCAAGGAAATTCAGCCGGTCCGCGTCGCCGCGCTTTACAGGTTTGCCCGACTTGAGGGCCTCGAGGCCTTGCGCGCGCCGCTTGCGGCCTTCTGCTGCGGCCGCGGCATCAAAGGCACGCTGCTGTTGGCGCATGAGGGCATCAACGGCACGGTCGCAGGCAGCGAAGACGCGATCGCCGCCTTGATCGACCACCTTCAGGCGATCGAAGCGCTGGCCGGCCTGGAGGTCAAATACAGCGGCGCGGCCGAGATGCCCTTCCATCGCATGAAGGTTCGGCTGAAGCGCGAGATCGTCACCATGGGCATAGACGATATCGATCCTGCGACAAGCGCCGGCACCTATGTCGCGCCGGCGGACTGGAATGCGCTGATCTCGGATACGGATACGCTGGTGATCGACACGCGCAATGCCTACGAGGTATCGATCGGTACATTCAAGGGCGCGATCGATCCGAAAACCGCCAGCTTTCGTGAATTTCCGGCCTGGGTGGAACAGCACCGAGAGGAACTCGAGGGCCGCAAGGTCGCGATGTTCTGCACCGGAGGGATACGCTGCGAGAAGGCCACGGCCTATGTGAAGTCTCTCGGCTTTCAGAACGTCTTTCATCTCAAGGGCGGCATCCTGAAATATCTCGAAGACGTACCCGCCGCCGAAAGCCTGTGGCAGGGGGAGTGCTTCGTCTTCGACGAGCGGGTGTCCGTGTCGCATGGCTTGGCCGAGGGCGAGGCCGAACTCTGCCGCGCCTGCCGGCATCCGCTCACCGTCGAGGACCGGCTTTCGCCGCGCTATGCCGCCGGCATTTCCTGTCCGCATTGCTTCGAGACGCGTTCGGACGAGGACCGCGCCCGCTATGCCGAGCGTCATCGCCAGGTGGAAATGGCTCAAGCGCGCGGCGGCAGGCGTCACATCGGAAGCTGAGCGCCGCAGTTTCACCAAAACGCTTCCCGTCATTGTAATGTCAAAGCCTGAAGCCTACCTCTTGCCGGTCCGACACCCCGCCCGGCGTATTCGGCCGGGCCAATTCTGGAGGCATTGATGCTCGACCCCAAGAAGCTGCTCGACGATCTTCTCGGCTCGCAAGTTCCTGGCACGGGATCGACGGTCCGCGACAAGGCGGGGCAGGCGGTGCAGATGGCAAAGGACAATCCGCTGGCCGCCGGCGCGCTGGCCGCCGTGCTGCTCGGCACAGGCGCCGGCCGGGAAGTGACGGGTGCCGCCATCAAGCTCGGCGGACTGGCCGCTATCGGCGGCCTCGCCTACAAGGCCTACCAGAACTACAAAAGCGGACAGCAACCGGCCCAGGCACCGGCAGCCGGCGAGCCCGAACTGCTGCCGCCGCCGGCCGATACCGCTTTCCATCCCTCGCAGGCGCCGCAGGGCGAGGACGAGTTCACCCTGACCCTGGTGCGGGCGATGATCTCGGCGGCAAAGGCCGATGGTCACATAGACGACGAGGAGCGGCAAAAGATTGCCGACAAGCTCAAGCTTGCCGGCATCGGCGCGGAAGCGGAAAAGTTCCTGATGGACGAGCTCGAGCGCCCGCTCGACCTCGACACGCTGGTCGCAAGCGCCAAGACCGACGCACAGAAGCTCGAACTTTATACCGCCTCGCGCCTCACCATCGATCCCGATACCCGCACCGAGCGCGGCTATCTCGACCTGCTCGCTGGCCGCCTCGGCCTGCCGGACGCGCTGGTCGACCATGTCGAGGCGACAGTGGCGGCTGCCAAGGTGCCGGCGGGAACCTCGCCCAATCCGCGCTGGTAGCCCAGCTTGGTAAACGCTGGAGGAGAGCCTTTTCCGGTCGTTAAGCCTTGGTTAACCCCGCAAGCGCATCATTCTAACCAGTCGGACCGGCTTTCCTCCTCCCAAGCACGGTTCAGATCAGGGCGGTCGACAATGACCGCCCTTTTTGTCGGCCCCTGTCGACAACAGCTGCTTGCCACGGCCCGCGTCATTTGCGATGCCACACGTTCTTCCAGCAATGACCCGGGAGCACGTCGATGACCGCCATGCCAGAGAAGACCGCTATCGTCACCGGCGCCGGCACCGGCATCGGCAAGAGCGTCGCCACGGCGCTGCTTACGGCTGGCTGGAACACGGTGTTCTGCGGCCGCCGCAAGCAGGTGCTCGAACACGCGATCGCCGAGGCGGGGAAGACAGAGGCCAAGGCGCTGGCCGTTGCCTGCGACATCAGCAAGGCCGACCAGGTCGATGACATGTTCGAGACCGTGCTGGAGGCTTTCGGGCGCGTCGACCTGCTCTTCAACAATGCGGGCATGGGCTACAAATCGACGCCGATCGACGAAATCCCGGTCGAGGTCTGGAACGATATCGTCGGCGTCAACCTCACGGGCTCGTTCCTGTGCGCCCGCGCCGCCTTCGGCGCCATGCGCCGGCAAAAGCCGATGGGCGGCCGCATCATCAACAACGGCTCGGTCTCGGCCTATGCGCCCCGGCCGGGCTCGGTGCCCTATACCGCGACCAAGCACGCCATCACCGGGCTGACCAAGACACTGGCGCTCGACGGCCGGCCCTATGACATCGCGTGCGGCCAGATCGACATCGGCAATGCGCTGACCGACATGGCGCAGGCGATGACGGTCGGCGTGCCGCAAGCCAACGGCTCCATCGCGGCCGAGGCGGTGATGGATGTGCAGCGCGTCGCCGACGCCGTGCTCCACATGGCGAGCCTGCCGCTCGACGCCAATGTGCTGTTCATGACGGTGATGGCGACGAAGATGCCCTTCGTCGGGCGCGGATAGCGACCCGGCGCTTATTTCTTCAGGAAGGCCTCGATCCGCTCCAGCGCGCGCAGGATGTTCTCCTCGGAATTGGCATAGGAGAGCCTGACATAGCCTTCGCCGAGAATGCCGAAATCGGGACCGCCGATCAGCGCCACGCCGGCCTCCTCGAGCAATGCCGCGGCAAGCTTCTTCGCCTTCCAGCCGGTCTTCGACACGTTGGGGAAGGCATAGAAGGCGCCCTTGGGCGTGATGCAGGAAACGCCGGGCAGCGCATTCAGCCCCTCGACGACGATCTTCCTGCGGTTGTCGAAGGCGCGCATCATCTTCTCGACATCGTCCTGTGGGCCGTCGATTGCGGCGATACCGGCATACTGGCTCGGCGCGTTGACGCAGGACCAGCAATTGACCGCGAGCTTGCGAACCTTGTCGTAGAGGTGGGCGCCCTTCTCGCCGTTCGGCCAGATCGACCAGCCCATGCGCCAGCCGGTCATCGCCCAGGTCTTCGACCAGCCGTTGAGGACGATCAGCCTGTCGCGGATTTCCGGAAAACCAAGCAGCGAGCAATGCATCTCGCCGTCATAGGTCATGACATCGTAGATTTCGTCGGAAAGGATGGCGACTTGGCGGTGCTTCTCCAGCCCCTTGACCAGCTTCTCGATCTCGGCGCGCGGCGTCACGCCGCCGGTCGGGTTGGCCGGCGAATTGAGGATCAGCAGCCTGGTGTTCGGCGTGATCAGCGAGAGCGTCTCCTCGGCCGAGAAGGCGAAGCCGTTCTCCTCGCGGATCGGCACCGGCACAGGAGCCGCCCCCGTGAACTCGATCATCGAGCGGTAGATGGGAAAGCCGGGATCGGGATAGAGGATCTCGGCGCCCGGTTCGCCGAACATCAGGATCGCGGCAAACATGGTCGGCTTGCCGCCGGGCAGGATCATCACGTTCTCGGGCGACACCTCGACGCCGGTGGTGGTCAGCGTTCGGCGCGCCACCGCCTCGCGAGTGGCGAGCAGCCCGTTGGCGGGCGTGTAGCCATGATGGCCGTCGCGCAACGCCTTGACCGCCGCCTCGACGATATGCTGCGGCGTCTTGAAGTCCGGTTGGCCGATGCCCAGGTTGATGATGTCGCGGCCCTGCTGTGCCAAGGCCGTGGCGCGCGCGAGCACCGCGAACGCGTTTTCCTCGCCGAGACGGTCGAAGGCCGCAATCGTGTGGAGCATTTTTCCCGTCCCTGTGGTTCTTTCTGTGAGCGAACGTTTTTGTGAGCGTCCGCTGGCAAATGTCAAACGGATTGGAGTTCCCGGTGCCCGAAAACCTCAAGGATTGGCAGCCGCGCCCGCGCCCTGAGCGCAAGGCGCTGGAGGGTCGCTATGTCAGGCTCGAGCCATTGAGCGCTGCAAGGCATGGCGACGGGCTGTACGAAGCCTCGTCGGTGCCCGATGCCGGGGGCCGCTTCGCCTGGCTGCCGGATTATCCGCCGGAAACCAGAGCTGCGTTCCAGCCCTGGCTGGACAAGGTCGAGGCGAGCGAGGATCCGCTGTTCTTCACCGTCATCGACAAGGCAAGCGGCAAGGTCGCCGGCCGCCAGACGCTGATGCGCATCGATGCCGGCAACGGCGTCATCGAGATCGGCAACATCTATTGGGGGCCGCTGATCTCGCGCAAGCCGGCGGCGACCGAGGCCCAGTTCCTGTTCACCAAATATGCTTTCGACGAACTCGGCTATCGTCGCTACGAATGGAAATGCAACAACCGCAACGAGCCGTCGAAGCGGGCGGCTGAGCGTTTCGGCTTCAAGTTCGAAGGCATCTTCCGCCAGCATCTTGTGGTAAAAGGCGAAAACCGCGATACGGCGTGGTATTCGATCATCGACAAGGAGTGGCCGGCGTTGCGCAAAGCCTATGAGGCCTGGCTCGATCCGGCGAATTTCGACGGCGATGGCCAGCAGAGGCGGCGGCTCGAAGATTTCCGCGCCGGGCTCGGGGCGTAACAGGAGTTCGGCGATGGCGCACGACGATGAACGACATGACCACGCCCCACATGACAATGACCACGCCTCACATGACCACGCCTCACATGGGCACGGCCATGGGGCCGGTCACGTGCATGGCGCGGCCGACAAGAAGCGGGTGCTGATCGCTGCTTGCCTGACGGGCGGCTTCATGGTTGCCGAGGCGCTGGGAGGCCTGCTGACGGGATCGCTGGCGCTGCTTGCCGATGCCGGCCACATGCTGGCGGACGCCATCGCGCTCGGCCTCGCCTGGTACGCCTTCCATCTCGCTGGACGTCCGGCGACGGGGCGTCTCACCTACGGGTTCGCGCGGGTCAAGACTCTGGTCGCCTACACCAACGGCGTCGCCATCTTCGCCATCGCGCTGTGGATCGTCTATGAAGCGTGGGGGCGGCTGATCCATCCCGCGCCAGTCTTGGGCGGGCCGATGCTGGTGGTGGCGCTCGCCGGCCTGCTGGTCAACATCGCCTGCTTCTTCGTGCTGCATGGCGGCGATCGCGAAAGCCTCAACATGCGCGGCGCAATACTGCACGTGCTGGGCGACCTGCTGGGATCGGCCGCGGCAATCGCGGCAGCCCTGATCATCCTGGCGACCGGCTGGACGCCGATCGACCCGATCCTTTCCGTGCTGGTTTCACTGCTGATCCTGTCGACGGCATGGTCGCTGATGCGCGAGGCCGCCCATGTGCTGCTAGAGGGCGTGCCGGCAAGCCTCGACAGGGATTTGATCGCCAAGGATCTGGAAGGCGCCGTCAATGGCGTGCGCGAGGTGCATCACATGCATGTCTGGTCGCTCGACGGAACCAGCAACATGGCGACGCTGCATGCCTGCCTGAACGATGGTGTCGACGCCTACGCCGCCGTCAGCGCCATCAAGAAGCGGCTTGCGGCCATGCACGGCATCGATCATGCCACGGTGGAGCCTGAGTTTGGCCAATGCACCGACAGCCATGACGAGCACGGCCACCATCATGACCTCGACCATTCCCATGATGCGCCACGCGATCGACGCCACTATCACTGATGCCCAATTCCATGATGATGCCGAACGGCCTCGAAGCGAGGAGCGCCTGCTGATGGATCGCGAGACGCGAAACGCGGCGATCGCCGCTGGCTTGATACTGCTGCTGTTTGGCCTTGCCGCCTATTTCCTGCCGACTGTCATGCTGGCCGCCGGAAAAGTATCAACGGTCCTTGCGGCTGTCATCGCCGCAATCTTCATGGTGGGGCTATTCGTGGTTCTGTGGCTGCGCGGGCGCAGCCAGCGCAAGAAGGGTCTTTGACATGAGAATTCATATCACGGGCGCGGCCGGCATGGTCGGCCGCAAGCTGACCGCGCGGCTGGCCAGGGACGGGATGCTGCGCGGGCGCAAGATATCGGCTCTCGACCTGCACGATATCGTGCCGCCGCAGGCGCCGGCGATCGAAGGCGTGGATGTCTCAATTCACACCGGCGATCTCGCGGCAGCGGGCGCGGCGACAAGCCTTGTCGCCTCACGCCCGGACGTGATCTTCCACCTTGCGGGTGTTGTCTCGGGCGAGGCCGAGGCCAATTTCGACCTCGGCTACCGGGTCAATCTCGACGGCACGCGCGCGCTCTATGACGCCGTGCGGCTGGCGGCGTTTGCGCCGCGCCTGGTCTTCACCTCGTCGATCGCCGTGTTCGGGGCGCCGTTCCCGGACGTCATCCCGGACGAGTTCCACCCGACGCCGCTCACCTCCTACGGCACGCAGAAGCTGATCGGCGAGGCGCTGCTTGCCGACTATACGCGGCGCGGCTTCTTCGACGGCGTCGGCATCCGGCTGCCGACGATCTGCGTGCGTCCGGGCAAGCCCAACAAGGCCGCTTCCAGCTTCTTCTCCGGCATCATCCGTGAGCCGCTCAGCGGCCAGGAAGCGATCCTGCCGGTGCCGCGCTCGGTGCTGCATACGCATGCCAGCCCGCGCTCGGCGGTGAACTTCCTGATCCATGCGGCCGAGATCGACGGCGATGCGGTCGGGCCGCGCCGCAACCTCACCATGCCGGGTGTCGCGGTGACGGTCGGCGAGCAGATCGAGGCGCTGGAGCGCATCGCCGGAGCCGAGGTGGTGAAGCGGATCCGCGAGCAGCCCGACGAGACGGTCTGGGCGATCGTGAAAGGCTGGCCGACGCGATTCGAGGCGCGGCGTTCGCGGGAACTGGGTTTTGTCGCCGAGAAGAATTTCGACGAGATCATCCGCGCCCATATCGAGGACGAGCTGAGCGGGGAGATCGGCTAGCTAAAGCGGAGTCGCAGCGTCCGTGTGTTCAGGCGCCGCCGCTAAGGCTCGCCGACAAGAGCAGCAGCCCGACCATGAAGATGAAGGCGGCGCCGCCGATCTCGACGATCGAATGGATGCGGTTGCCAAGGCGTCCCTCGCCGGCGAAATAGACGGCCCAGTTCTTGGCCGTCACGGCGAGCGTCGCGAGGGCCGAAACGGTAATCGCGGTGCCGATCGACATCGCCAGCACCGACAGCAGGCCGCCCATCCAAAGCCCGTTGAGCAGCGCGAAGCTCAGCACGATCAGCGCACCGGAGCAGGGACGGATGCCGACGGCCGCCACCGCCGACCAGGCCGTGCGCCAGTCGAAGCGGTCGCCCGAAAGCAGCGCCGGGTCCGGCGCGTGCGAATGGCCGCAGGTGTCGCAGACCTCGCCGGGACCATGGTCATGATGATGACCAGCATGATCGTGTGCGGAATTGTCGTGATGGTGGTGCGCGCTGCGGTCATGGACCTCGTGACTGTGCGCATGCCCTGCATGATCATGGTCGTGATGCGCGTGCAAGGCATGGACATGGGCCGCATGCGCATGCGCGTGCGAAGGGCCTGCATGCGAGTGCCCGGCGTGCGTGTGCCCAGCATGCGAATGGCCGGCATGGGCGGCCGACAGGCTGTGGGCGTGGCGGGCGCCGAACAGGCGCAGGATGGCCGGGCCCGCCTTGCGCCAGAGCAGCCAGGCGCCGAAGAGGGTCACCAGCACATAGCTCGAGATTTCGAGGAACCACGCCGCATCGGTCATCGACACCGCGGTGCCGCGCAGCACGAAATAGGCAAGCACCATGACGACGACCGCCGTGAGACCCTGCAGCAATGCGGAGACGAAGGACAGCATGATGCCGCGCTTCAGCGCCACTTCGTTGGCGACCATGTAGGAGGAGATCACCGCCTTGCCGTGGCCAGGCCCGGCGGCGTGGAAGATGCCATAGGCGAACGAAAGGCCGACCAGCAGCCACAGCTTGCTGCCGTCCTGGCGCATCGCCTTCATGGCGGCGGCAAGCGAATGATAGAATTCCTGTTGCTTGAGATTGATCCACATCAGGACATGGGCGAACGGACCGGTGGTGCTGGGAGCCATCCCGTCATTGGTGCCGATGCCGAGCGAGCTCTGAGCGTGGGCGACGCCGGCAGTATGCGTCATCACCAGGGTGGCGGCCGCAAGGCCGACTGCCAAGCGCAGCGATGGTCTCATCACCGGGTCATCCTTCTGGCTGGCAGTTCAGTTCGAGCTTGGTGGCGAAGATCTTGCTCATGTCGGTGCCGGTCGGATCGTTGAAGAAGGCTTCTGTCAGGGTCTTTTGGTTTTCCTTTATCGCTTCGTCGGGATCGGGACGGACGACCTTCTTGGTGCAGGTAGATGGCAGGCCCTCCACAGTGAGGTTGGCGTCGTCGGTGAAGTCGATCGCGGTATAGAAGGTCGGATCGTAGACGCCGATGTCGATCTTGCCGGCGAGCTTGATCGGCGTCTTCGGCTCGGATTCGAACAGGATGATCAGCTGGTCATTGTCGAAATTGGCCATCAGATGCGGCGGCGGAACCATCGGCACGTCCTTGCCGTCCTGGGTGACAAGCTGGAAATAGTTGAACTCGGCAAGCGAGGAATGGACGGTGTCGGCCACTTGCTTGAGCTCGTTGTCGTCAAGCTTCAGATCGGAGTTCTTGTCGAACTCCATCATCACCGTACTCGAAAAAAGGTCGTCGAAACGCCAGAGATGGCGCAACGCTTTCACAGTTTGGTGATCTTCACCCAGAATGACGTCGAGGCGGGCTTCGGCAAAGACATGCGGATGCACCTCGGCAGGTTCGACCGTGGTGAATGTTGCGGCAATGGCCGAAGCCAGCATGGCTGCGTGCCGTTTCAAGTTCATTCTGGCTGCGATTCCATCGATTTCGGAGGTGGCCCCGAGAGTTATCAGAAAGCGGGCGAAATTGGGACGTGCCGCCAAAGCGTGTCGCGCGAAACGGATTCAGCCGGCGCGCTCTTACGCTGCAGACTTCTGGGCGACATGCATCACGCGCCGTCGCGGGTCCTGAACCAGTGCACCAGGAAATCAACGAAGACACGCACCTTGGCAGGCAGATAGCGGCGGTGCGGGTAGACGGCGAAGATGCCGCTGCCCGACAGGATGCGATCGTCGAGAACGCTGACCAGCCGGCCGGCCTCGATGTCGGGAGCAGCGATGAAATCGGGCAGGATGGTGAACCCCAGCCCCGACACGGCAGCAGCCCGAGCCGCCATCGGGCTGTTGACTTCGATCGGGCCGGAGACGGTCACGCTCACCGTATCCTCGCCGTCACCTTTGAAGCGCCAGTTGGCGAGCGAGCGGCCATTGGTGTCGACGATGCAAGGCATGCTGGCGAGATCCTGGGGGCGCGTCGGCTTGCCATGCCTTGCAAGGAACTCCGGCGACCCGCAGAGCCTGACCGAGAACGGCGCCAGGCGCCTGGCGATCAGCGACGAATTCTCCAGCCGCGAAATGCGCACGGCAAGGTCGAAGCCCTCCTCGACAAGGTCGACGAAGCGGTCGTCGAGATGGATGTCGAGCACGATGTCGGGATGCTGCTTGGCAAAGTCGATCAGCGACTGGCCGATCGGCGCATCGGCGAAGGTGCGGGCCGCGGAAAGCTTGATCCTGCCGCGCACGTCGCCGGAGGATTCGCGCACGGCATCGGCCAGGCTGTCGACCTCGCGCACGATTTCCGAGGCGCGCTGATAGTAGGTGTGGCCGGCCTCGGTCATCGAGAACTGCCGCGTGGTGCGGTTCAGAAGCAGCGCGCCAAGCTCGTCCTCCAATTCCCGCACATATTTCGACAGCAGCGCCTTCGAGCGGCCGATCTTGCGCGCGGCGGCCGAGAAACCTTCCGCCTCGACCACGTCGATGAAGGCGCGCATGCGGGTCAATGTGTCCATGGCTCAGGCCTTTCGCGCCGCCTCGAGAAGTTTGCGGCCGAGCCGTATCAAGGCCATGTCGCTGCCGGAAGGGCCTAGCAGCGACAGACCGAATGGCGCGCCGTCGACAGACCCGAGCGGCAGCGTGATCTGTGGGAAGCCGGACAGGCCGGAGAGGCAAAGAAGATGCAGCGCCCGCTCACGATAGGCCTGCAACTGGTCCGGCGAATTGCCGATGAGCGGGGCCGCGCCCGGAACCGTCGGCAGCACGAGAAAGCTATTGGCGCCGAGCAGATCGGCGAGCTCGGAGCGGAAGGCCAGCCGACGAGCGGTCTCGGTCTCGACAGTCTTGGCGTCGATCGCGCGGCCGAAAGCGAAGCGCTCGTCGACTCCGAGGCCCAGCCCACGATCGCCGCTCGAAATCCACTCGCCATGCACCTGCCAGGCTTCAAAAGCCTGCAGCCGGCGAAAGCACCAATAGAGCTCGTCTGGCGAGGAGGCGAATTGACGATCGACGGCCTCCGTTTCGCCGAAGACGTCGGCTGCTCGCGCCTTCATCGTCCCATATTCGCCGGTTTCGGCCGGACCGGCGACGAAGGCGTCCAGCCAGCCGATCGACAATGGACGATCGAGCGCCTGCTGATGCGGATCGGCCCCCAGCAGGAGCTTGCCGACCCTCTCATAAATATCGATGTCGCGCGCGAACCAGCCGAATGTGTCGAAGCTGGGGGCAAGTTTCATCGCACCGTCGAGCGAGATGCGGCCGTGCGTTGCGCGCAGTCCGATCAAGCCGCAGAAGCTGGCCGGCGCTCGGATCGAGCCGCCGGTGTCGGAGCCAACGGCGATATCGGCGAGCCCGCCCGCCACTGCCGCAGCCGAGCCCGACGACGAGCCGCCGGTGACGCGCTCGGGCGCGGCCGGGTTCACCGGGAAGGGGAAATGCGCATTCTGGCCCATCAGCGAGAAGGCAAGCTCGTCGGTCTGCGTCTTGCCGACGAATCGCGCGCCGGCATCGAGAATCACCTGCACGGCGGCCGCCGTCTGGCTGGCGGCGGCAGCATCCTCGAACTTACGCGGGTTGCCGCAGCCGGTCCGGAAGCCGGCGACGTCGTAGATGTCCTTGATGGCCAGGCGCAGGCCGGCAAGCGGACCAGATTCCGCATTGATTACGGGTAGTTGGCCTAAATCGAGGAAGGCGTTCAGTGGGCCATGAGTTGTTGGCATCGTTCGATTTCCGGATACGGTGTCCCAAAGATTGTTCGATGCCGCAAATTTTACAACCGGCGCCTACGATTTTTATTGATTGTGAAAACCTTCGCTCTTATATCGCGGTTGCCCAAAGTCGCACGTGCCTGTGGGTGTCCGCCGATCCTCGAATGGTGAGGGCAATCGGTAAGGTAACTGGAGCCAACCACTCCAGTCGGTCAGTGGCCAACCACAAGATCGAGGACACCTTGAAGCAACGACGGTGCGGGCCTTTCTGGTTCTCTTCCGGTTGTCCAAAGACCGGGGTTACTAAAGAGGCACACCTTCATTGCCGGCAGTGCGGACGGGTTCTCCCATCCAAGCCAAGGCAGACAAAGCGAACCGAGGCCGGGCAAGGCCAAGGTTCACCGCCGCGAGACGGCGATCCGTGGTTCCGGGGTCTCCACCGGCTGGTTCCATGGATTTTCCGTCCCGCCTTTGTCCACCGCGAGTTCGCGAGGCCGAGCGCCCGCGTCCCGCAGCCTTTGTGCGCGCCGCAAGGCGCAGATGGAGAGACTTTGATGGCAACCCAGCGCATCCTCGACTTTCTCGCCACCCGACGTCCCAACGGCCCCTGCCTCGTCGTCGATCTCGACGTCGTGCGCGACAATTTCCGCGCCTTCCAGAAGGCGTTGCCCGATTCCAGGATCTACTATGCGGTGAAGGCAAATCCGGCACCGGAGATCCTGCGCCTGCTTGCTTCGATGGGCTCGTCCTTCGACACCGCATCCGTTGCCGAGGTCGAGATGGCGATGGATGCCGGCGCGCCGGCGGACCGCATTTCCTTCGGCAACACCATCAAGAAGGAACGCGACATCCTGCGCGCCTATCAGCTGGGCATCCGCCTCTATGCGGTGGATTGCGTCGAGGAGGTGGAGAAGATCGCTCGCGTCGCGCCGGGCTCGCGCGTGTTCTGTCGCGTGCTCACCGACGGCGAGGGCGCCGAATGGCCGCTGTCGCGCAAGTTCGGCTGCGTGCCGGCGATGGCGGTGGATGTGCTTCGCCACGCCAAGGGGCTGGGACTCGACGCCTACGGCGTGTCGTTCCATGTCGGCTCGCAGCAGACGGATCTGACGGCCTGGGATCGCGCGCTGGGCGATGCCAAGAAGGTGTTCGCGACGCTCGCCGAGGAAGGCATCGTGTTGAAGATGGTCAACATGGGCGGAGGCTTCCCGACCCGTTACCTGAAGGACGTGCCGGTGGCACAGGCCTATGGCCAGGCGATCTTCTCGGCGCTGCGCAAGCATTTCGGCAACGCGCTGCCGGAGACGATCATCGAGCCGGGCCGCGGCATGGTCGGCAACGCCGGCGTCATCAAGTCGGAAGTTGTGCTGATCTCGAAGAAGGCCGACAACGACAACGTGCGCTGGGTGTTCCTCGACATCGGCAAGTTCGGCGGCCTCGCCGAGACCATGGACGAGGCGATCCGCTATCCGATCGTCACTCGCCATGACGGCTCGGAGACCGCGCCTTGCGTGCTCGCCGGTCCGACCTGCGACTCGGCCGACGTGATGTACGAGAAGACGCCTTATCCGCTGCCCTTGTCGCTGACCATCGGCGACGAGGTGCTGATCGAGGGCACCGGCGCCTACACCACGACCTATTCGTCGGTGGCGTTCAACGGCTTCGAGCCTCTCCGATCCTACGTGATCTGAAGGCGCAAGCCTTCAGATCATCCGGTGCGGGCGAATTCACCGCCCGCTCCGGCTCGCTTGTGGAACAGATCTCCGCCGGTGAAGGATCGCGGATATGGACGTTGCAGATTTCATAGTTGAGAATTCCGTGCGCTGGGTAGTCTCTCCCCTCGAGGGAGAGATTGCCGCGCATCGGCCCGAGGGGGTCGGTTTGACCCGACTCGGCCGCCTGCGGCAGATGGACAGGGGCGCTCCACGCGCGGCGACCCCCTCAGTCGACTTCGGCGACATTTCTCACTCGAGCGGCGAGATTGCCCGCGCGTTTTCGATTGTTGCCGAAGGCATCGCCGACGTGGCGGCGCGCGAGCTTCTGCTCGACCGGGCCATGGGGCCGAAGCGCAAGAAGAAGTCGTCCGAGAAGCTGCGGCGCGGCCGGCGGCCGTCGGAAGGCCTCGCCTTTGTGGCACGCGATCTGTCGGGCGCGATCGTGGGGACCGTGCGGCTCTGGGACATCACGCTTGGCGAGAATGGTCCGGCAGCGCTCCTGCTTGGCCCGCTCGCCGTCGAGCCGACGTCCAAGAACGCCGGCATCGGCTCGGCGCTGATGCAGCACGCAATCGCCGAGGCGGCGCGGCTCGGCCATGGCGCGATCCTGCTCGTCGGCGATGCGCCCTATTACGGGCGGTTCGGCTTCTCGGCCGATCGCACCGGCTCCCTTGCGATGCCTGGCCCTTACGAGCGGCACCGGTTGCTTGCGCTGGAATTGAAGGAAGGTGCGCTGAACGGCGTCAAGGGCACGATCAGGGCGGCGGGCCGCAAGATCAAGGGGCGGGCGCTGGGCTTCGCCGCCTGACGCGGAACGAACTCGTCACCTGGTGCTGCCGATGCGGCGTCTCGCGGCGCCGCATCGCGCCAACTTCTTATGGTCGATCAGCCGAGCAGCTGGCTGAGCGCCATGGCGACCGTCATGTCGCCCTCGACCTTCAGCTTGCCGGCCATGAAGGCCATGGTCGGGTTGAGGTCACCGGCGATCAGCGAGTCGAGGTCCTCGAGCGAAAGCTTGACCGTGCAATCGGTCGGGGCGTCGGTCGTCGAGACTGTGGCGCCGTCGATGACGATGACACCGTCGCTGCCGGTGTCGAACTTGACCGAATGCTCGAACCCCGCGCTCGCCACGCGCGACCTGATGCTTTCGGCAATCTCCTGAACGCCCATGGCGGTTCTCCTATTCATTGCATTGAAGCGCATCGGCGCTTTCTCGGCCGAGCCGCATGTCGCGACCACGGTCGCTGCCGCATATAGCTTCGGATTGACGTTTACGTCAACGCGGTCGCCATGCGCCATGTCGCGCCGCCGCGCGAAGGACGCTTTAGGCCTTTATTCTGATGCATGTCGTTGTCCCAGAACCGTTGCACACTTCTGGGCCACATGCATCGCGCGATCAATGCTCGGTCTTGAATGCCTTGGTCATTTCCTGCGCGGTTTCACCGGCGCCCTTGCGGCGGCGCAGGGCGTTGTCGCGGATCTCGTCCTTGGACAGGAAATTGACCTGGTCGATCAGCACCTCATGCACCAGTTCGACGCCGACGCGGGCGTTGATGGTGTCGCGAAGGGCCTTGCGGAAGGCATCGAGATCGATCGTGTCCTTCTTGGTGAAGTCGATCTGCGGGTTGGAGTAGAGGTAGGAATAGACCTGGTCGGTGATCAGCGCGGGCGCCGGGATCGACAGCTTCTTTATCTGGTCCGGCTCCACCGTGTAGACCAGCTTGGTCAGGAAGTATCCGTCGATCCTGGCGTTGCGGATCAGCGGCACCGAGATGATGTCGGTCTTGACGTAGTCGAGACCGCCCAGCATCGGCTTCGGCGGTTCGCCGACGCCTCGCTCGCTCGCCGCCTGGAACGAGAAGAAGACTGCGCCGAGCGTCACGGCGCAGATCCACAGCGCGGCGGCGATGAACTTGATCATGCTTTATCGGTCTGTCTGAGCATGATGCCTGTCCAAGGACCGGCAGCACTTTTTGCCCACGCAGTCCAGCGGTCCGGGATCATGTTCTTGCCCATCCGAACTCGCTGGCGGAGTAGGTGCCGTCGGCATCGGCGCGCTGGATGGCGTTCTTCAGCAGCGTGGCGACCTCGTTGACGGCGTTGAGGTGGGCAAGGATCGCGGCCTCGTTCTTGGCCAGCTTCTGGCGCAGCCTCGACAGACCCTCGCGATGCTGCTCGAGGAATTCGATCTCGTTGGCGCCCTTCAAGGCGCGGGTCAGTTCGTAAAGATAGCGGCTCTTGCGCGCATTCGAAGCCTTCAGGTCGTAACTGGTCCCACTGCGGATGCCGGCCGTCTCCTCATCCACCGCTTCCTCGATGCGGCCGATGATGGCGGCGAGGTTGCCCGGCCGCGCGAAGGCGGCCGGCGTTTCCGGCGCGCCGGTCCGTGCAGGCAGATAGGAATAGTCCGATTGTTCGGCCATGTATGTCCCTAGATATTGATGTCAGTCTTTGTTGCCGCGTCGTCGCCGGTCATCGACCGCGCGGCCTTGCGCTCGAGTTCCTCGAGCATCGAGATAGACAGTCTGGTTTGCTGGTCGATCTCCGTCTTCTGCGGCCCGCCGGAAACCGGGCCGACCGGCACCTTGCGCTGTCCGTCGAGATAGTGGTCGGTCAGCATCGATTTCGCGATGCCGATGCCGCCGCGCGCCGCCATGACATTGGCGAGCTGTTCCGATAGTTGCGATTTCCACATGTCGCCGGCCAGGCCCTTGCCGTAAACGCCCTCGACATCCTTAGGCATCATGTTCTGGATGAAGGTCTGCAGCACCATCGCCTCGAAGCGCTGGAATTTCTTCGCAGGGTTTGCCGCTTCGGCCTTGTCGGCCGTCGCGCGCGACAGCAGCGAACCGGCATCAACGGATGCGGTCTGGTCAACCGAGAACGGTCCCGCCGCAGCGCCAACGCGCTTCGCGAGCGCCGCACGCGCAGCCTCGACATCGGCCGGCTCGGCGGCGCGCGCAACGTCCATCACGATGTCGCTGGGGGGTGAGATCGCCAAGAAGGGTCCGCCTTTTGCCGCGCTTTGGTATCTGCACAATGGCTCAACAAGCTTGTGGCAGGCTTGCGAGGAGCGGAAAGGCGGCAGGCACACTCTGCTGTAAGAATCACAAGCGGCGGCCCCGCTTGGGATCTCCTTCTATGTCGCGGCCGAACCCGGTCCTGCTTGGGCCATGGCCGAGTCCGCTTCGTTTCGATCCCGCCGATGACCGAACGCATCAATGTGGTGACATGGATAGTATTTCATATTGAAAGCCGTGGGAGCGTCTGAACGCGGCCGAAGCCCATCCTGCACGGCCTTGGCTTTCCGCTCATAGCTCAAGTGTTATTTTCCGACGTTGTAATATGTTAGCGACCGTGCCCCGCTGCCGGCCAGATTTGGCGCTTTAGAAACCGCTCATTAACTCGGCCCGCTCATCCTTAAAGCCACGCATTGGAGACCTCGATTGTGAAACGCGATGTCGCGCTGTTCGCATTTTTGCTGTCGCTTGCCTGCCCATTTGCCGCGCAGGCCGGGACGATGATGGAGACCAGCGGCAAGGTGTTCGCACCGCCCGCCTTCTATTCGTTTTGCAGCCGCCAACCCGGCCTGTGCAGCACGGCGGGCGAGAAAAAGGTCGTCACGCTGCGGCCTGGGCTGAGCGCGCAATTGAACCAGGTGAACCGCTCGGTCAATTCACGCATCACCGAGCTAAGCGACCAAGCCACAGTGGGCAAGGACGACGAGTGGCGCGTGCCGACCGTTTCCGGCGATTGCGAGGATATCGCGATCTTGAAGAAGCTTGAGCTGATGAAGCGCGGCTGGCCGCCCTCGGCGCTGCTGCTTACCGTGGCAAGCCGTCACGGCGAAGGGCACGGTGCTGACGGTGCGCACCAGCGAAGGCGATCTGGTGCTCGACAATCTCACGAACTCCGTTCGCGACTGGGCCAGCACGCCTTACAGCTATTTCGCTCGACAGGCGCAGGGGAATGGCAGGCGCTGGGAGCGGATCGGGGCCGCCAAGCCGGTCGGGACGACCGCGACTGGCAGCTGACGCGAGTTTTCCTCGCCGCGGTAGACCGCTTCTATTCATGTCCCCGCTTCTGGCTGATGAGGTCCAGCCGCTCGCGGTCGGTGCGCTCGCGCTCGTCGCGACGGCGAACATCCTTGTAGGCGCGCTCGACCATGTTGGTGCGTGCCGTCGCGGTGGCGATCAGCGCCGCTTCCTGGCGAGCACTCTCAAGGTTCGCCTCCTGCTGCTCCAGCGCATTGGCGATGCGGCGATGGTATAGCTCCGGAAACAGGCCGGCCAGCGAGCCGTCGGCGTCGAAACGCTCGGTAAGCTGCCTCGCCTCGGCTTCGGCCGCGGCGGCGGCCGCGAGGAAGCCGGCATGGCGGGTCTCGTGCAGCGCCTTCAATTGCTCCTGCACCAGCACCAGCTTCTTCAGGCGATCCTTGCGCGTGGTCATTTCACCTCGCCAGCGTCAGGTCGACGAACCCATCGACGAACAGCGACAGCAAGGTTCCGATGGCGAAATAGAAGATGATCAGCCCGCCGGCGATGACGAAGGGCAGCGAGATGAAATAGACCGGAATCTGCGGCGTCAGCTTGTTGACGAAGCCGATGGTCAGGTTGACCAGGATGGCATAGGCGACGAAGGGGCTGCCGAGGCGGATGACCAGGAAGAACGCGTCCGACACCGTGTCGGTGAGGTCGACCAGCGCGGCCTGCGGGTTGAAGAAGACGTTGACCGGGGCGACCGTGTAGGACGCGACCAGCGCGCGCACGATCTCGTGGTCGAAATCGAAGACGAAGAGCAGAAGCAGCGCCGAAAACGAGATGATGGCGGCAAGCGCCGCCTGCGGCTCGGGCTCCTCGATCGCCGGCCCGCCGGAGCCGCCATAGCCGATCATCATGGCGATAGCCGAGCCCATGAAGCGCAGCGCCTCCATGTAGAGCCTGGTCATGGCGCCGATCAGCCCGCCGACCAGAAGCTCCGAGACGATCATCGGCGCCAGGATCTGCGGACGCGGATCGACGAAGGGGAAGATGCGGTCCCACAGGAAGGCGAGCAGGCCGCCGGTGGCGGCGACCGAAACGAACAGCCGGACCTGGAGCGGCACGCGGGCGCTCGACAGGCCCGGCATCAGCATGAAGCAGGCGCCGATGCGGCAGAAGGCGAGGAAGGCGGCGATGACGACGCCTTGCGAGAGCGCGTTCACGAGATCGTCCCGAGCACCTTGATCTCGACGCCCTTGGCGATCTCGACATGGGAGAGCACGGGAAGCGTCGTGAACAGCCGCTCGATGATCATGCGCACATAGGGGCGCGCGTCCGGCGCGGTGACAAGAACGAAGCGCTCGCCGGCCTCCAGATGCTTGCGGATCGCCTTGGTGGCGTCCTGGCCGAATTCCTCGAGTTGGCGCGGGTCGATGTCGAACTCGCGCACCTCGCCTTTGGCGTCACGCTTCAGGCTCTGATGGAAGGCGAGGTCCCAGCGGTTGCCGAGGCGCAGCACCTTCAGCATGCCGCCCTCCGAGAGGTCGCCGCAAATCTGCTGCGCCATGCGGATGCGGACATGCTCGACGATCTGCTCGGTGCGGCGCACATGCGGCGCGATCTCGGCGATGGCCTCGATGATCAGGTGCAGATTGCGGATCGAGACGCGCTCGGCAAGCAGCAGCTTCAGCACCGCCTGCAGGCCGGGATAGGAGATATGCGAGGTGCAGATCTCGTCGGCGAGCTTGCGGTATTCGGGGTCCTGGCGTTCGAGCAGCGCCTTCATGTCCTTGTAGGACAGGAGCTGCGGCAGGTTGTTGCGGATGACCTCCGAGAGATGGGTGAGCAGCACCGACATGTTGTCGGCAAAGGTGAAGTTCTCGCGTTTCAGATCCTCGGCGAAAGTCTCCAGCACGGAATAGGCGCGCATGCCGAAGGCCGGCTCGCGGATCTCCTCGCCGGGGATGTCGGGCACGCCACGCGTGCCGAGCAGCACCATGATCTCGCCGACCCGCATCTGGTACTCGGCCACGACCGTGCCGTGGACCTTGATCTGGTAGCTTTTCGGCGGAATGGCGAAGTCGTCGGCGACGCGCACTTCCGGCACCACGAAGCCGTATTGCTGGGCGAATTTCTTGCGCATCTTGGACATGCGGAACACCAGCTCCTGGTGCGCCACCAGCAGCCTGGTCGACAGCTGCTTGCCCATCAAAAGCTCGATCTCGGCGGTGGCAAGCGAGGCCTTGACCGAGTTCTTCTCTTCCTCGGCCTTGTCGGCCTTCTCCTTGTTCTTCTGGGCTTCGGCGACGGCCAGCGCCCGGCTGTGGCGCAGCGGTATGACGTAGCCGAGACCGGCCATGGCGCCGGCGAGCGCAAAGAACGGGAACAGCGGCAGGCCGGGCATCAGGCCCAGGATGATGAGCAGCGAGGCCGCCACATAAAGCGCGCGCGGATGCGCGCCGAGCTGGCCGAAAACGGCCTGGTTGGCCGAGCCGCGGGTGCCACCCTTGGAGACGAGCATGCCAGCCGCGAGCGAGACGATGAGCGCCGGAATCTGGGTGACGAGACCGTCGCCGACCGACAGCTTGATGAAGACATCGGCTGCCTGGCCGAGGCCCATGCCGTGGCGCAGGTAGCCGATGGCGATGCCGCCGACGATGTTGATGGCGGTGATGATGAGGCCGGCGATGGCGTCGCCGCGCACGAATTTGGAGGCGCCGTCCATGGAGCCGAAGAAGGAGGATTCCTCCTCCAGCTCGCGGCGGCGCAGTTGCGCCGTCTTCTCGTCGATCATGCCGGCCGAGAGGTCGGCGTCGATCGACATCTGCTTGCCGGGGATGGCATCGAGGGTGAAGCGCGCGCCGACCTCGGCGATGCGGGTGGCACCCTTGGTGATGACGATGAAGTTCACCACGATCAGGATCATGAAGACAATGAGGCCGATCACGAAGTCGCTCGACATCACCAGCTTGGAGAAGCCAGAGATCACATAGCCGGCGGCATGCGTGCCTTCGTTGCCATGCGACAGGATCATGCGGGTGGTGGCGATGTTGAGCGACAGCCGCAGCATGGTCGCGATCAGCAGCACCGTCGGGAAGGACGAGAAATCCAGCGGCCGCTGGATCCACAGCGCCACCATCAGGATCAGCACCGAGAGCGCGATCGAGAAGGCGAGGCCGATGTCGATCAGGAAGGCCGGGATCGGCAGGAATAGCACCGCCAGGATGACGACGATGCCGAGGGCGAAGAAGACGTCGCGGCCGTTCTTGGCCACCAGGCCCGACGGGAGTGTTTCGCTGATCGCCATATCGTCCCCAAATTCCAGTCTGCCGCGCAAGGCAGCCTTTCGACCGTAGTCCTCCAAGCTTGCGCGAAGGTGGGAGACCGGCTACGTCCCGAGCTTCGTATTTCGGCGCAGCGCCAAAATGGCGCCACAAGCGATCGGCATTGCGGTTGCCACGCAATGCCGCCGGGCGTATCAGGCACGGCAGCTTTCCATCACCCGCATACGCCGGCGAGCCGCTCCGTTGCCTGCCAGAAACGAACCGCAAGTCTATGCCCGCCGGCTTCGCGCGGTGCTGATCAGTTCGATCCCCGTGCTCGAGGCGCGCGGCATCGTCATCGTGCTGATGGCGGGCCTTGTCGGCGTGATCGCGGGCGCGCTGGTCACCGGCATGAGCGAGTTCGTGCAAGGCATGCACTGGCTGCTCTTCGACGTGCAGCCGGGCGGAAGGCTCTCGGCGATGTTTTCGCTGGCCAGCCCGGCGCAGGCGACATTTCCGGCAATCGGCGGCCTGCTGCTCGGCCTCTCCGTGATCTGGCTGCGGAAGCGGAAATTCCGCACGCCGGTCGACCCGATCGAAGCCAATGCGCTCTATGGCGGGCGCATGTCGCTCACCGATACGTTCATCATCGTCGGCCAGACGATGATCTCCAGCGGCTTCGGCGCCTCGGTCGGGCTCGAGGCAGGGTACACCCAGATCGGCTCCGGCATCGCCTCGCGGCTGGCGCGCGCCTTCAAACTGCGCCGCAACGACGTCCGCGTCCTGGTCGGCTGCGGCGCCGCGGGTGCGATCGCGGCCGCCTTCGACGCGCCGCTGACCGGGGCATTCTACGGCTTCGAGCTGGTCATCGGCATCTATTCCGTCGCCAATGTCGCGCCGGTGATGACGGCATCGATCGCGGCCTCGCTGACGGCGGAAATGTTCGGCGGCGTGCCGTTTCCGCTTGAACTGTCCGGCCTGCCGACGCTGACCGCCAGCCAATATGTGCCGTTCCTGCTGCTCGGTCTGCTCGGCGGCGCCGCCTCGATCGCCATCATGCATCTGGTGAGCATCGTCGAACGCCTGTTCGTGCGACTGACGATCGACGCCTCGCTTCGACCCTTCATCGGCGGCATCGTCGTCGGGCTGCTCGGGCTGGTCACGCCGCAGGTGCTTTCCAGCGGCCACGGCGCACTGCACCGCGAATTCGCGATGAACTATGCGATTGGCGTGGTAGCCAGCGTCTTCGTACTGAAACTTGCCGCCTCCGCCATCTCGCTGGGCTCGGGATTTCGCGGCGGCCTGTTCTTCGCCTCGCTGTTCCTGGGTGCGCTGCTCGGAAAAGTCTTTGCCGGCGTGATGGCGCTGGCCGCGCCGGCGACGGGCATCGACCCGGCGGTCGCCGCCGTCGTCGGCATGACCTCGCTTGCCGTCGGCGTCGTCGGCGGCCCGCTGACCATGACCTTCCTGGCGCTGGAATCGACACGCGACCTGACGCTGACAGGCGTGGTGCTGGCGGCCTCGATCATATCGGCGATCCTGGTGCGCGAAACCTTCGGGTATTCGTTCTCGACCTGGCGCTTCCATCTGCGCGGCGAGACCATCCGCAGCGCCCACGACGTCGGCTGGATGCGCAGCCTCACCGCGGGGTCGATGATGCGCAAGGACGTCCGCACCATCGATGCCGCGACGACGCTGGCCGAGTTCCGCAAGGAAATCCCGCTCGGCTCGGCGCAGCGCGTCATCGCGGTCGAGCAGGGCCAGCACTATGTCGGCGTGCTGCTGGTCGCCGAACTGCACAGCGATCTGTCGGACGGCGCCACACCGGTGCGGGCGATGGCCCAATTCAAGGATGCGGTGCTGGTGCCGTCGATGAACGTCCAGTCGGCCGCCGAAACCTTCCAGCGCGCGGGCGCCGAGGAACTGGCCGTGGTGGAGGATTTCGACGATCGCATCGTTCTTGGTCTGCTCACTGAAAGCCACCTGATGCGGCGCTATGCCGAAGAACTCGACAAGGCGCGGCGGGATCTCTCCGGCGAGGGGTAGAAGTCAGTGCTCGATCGGGCCCTTTGGCGAGACAAGGGCCGTGCCGGCGGTCGTCGGGCGCTCGATCATGCGGCGCACGCGCGGTGGGTTCTCGCCGCTGTGAAGAGCGCGGATGCGCTCGCCGACGACGGCGTCGGCATGGGTCGCACGCCGGTTGTGGCGGATGTACTCGATCCAGGTCGGTGTGTGGTAGTGCTCGATCCAGATGCCGGGATTTTCCAAATCGCGGGCGAGCGTCCAGTTGCGGGCGCCGTCGCGGCGGCGGATGCGGCCGCGCTCGGCCATGGTGGCGAGGAACTCCGGCACGTCCTCCTCGCGAATGATGTATTCGATCATGATGGCGATGGGGCCGCTGCGTGGCTTTAGATCGAGCGCCAGCATCGGTTCCTTGAAGCGGTTGAGCGGATCGAGATTGAGCGTCGGCTGCTGCGGCAGCGGCAGGAAGAAGCCGATGGCGCCGCCGGCCAGCATCGCGACCGCGGCCGCGATCAATGCGGTCTCGGCGCCATGCGCGTCGGCGACGACACCCCAGATCCAACTGCCCAGCGCGATGCCGCCGAAAGTCGCTGTCTGGTAGACGGAAAGCACGCGGCCGACCACCCAGCGCGGCGTCGACATCTGCACCGTGACGTTGAAATGCGAGAGCGCAATCACCCAGCAGGCGCCGCCGATGAGCAAGCCCGCCGATGTCTGCCAGGCATTGAGGCTGACGGCAGCGTTGAAGGCGCAGAGCGCGAAGCCGGCGAAGGCCATGCGCACCATCATCTCGCTGGATAGCAGTTGTCTCAGCCTGACGCTGATCAGCGCGCCGCCGACGGCACCGATGCCGAAGGCGCCGAGCATGATGCCGTAGGTCAATGCATCGCCTTTGACGACATCGCGCGCCACCAGCGGCAGCAGCGCCAGCACCGCGCCGGCACTGAAGCCGAAAGCCGAACTGCGGACCAGCACCTTGGCGATGTTGGGCGACATGGCGACATAGCGCAGGCCGGCGCCCATCGCGGCGCCAAGCGACTCGCGCGGCAGCGTCGGCTCGGGCAGGCTCGGCTTCCAGCGGAACAGCACGAAGATCAGGCCGATATAGCTGATGGCGTTGGCGGCGAAGGCGGCGGCTGCGCCAGCGGCGGCAACGATGACGCCGCCGATCGCCGGGCCAACGCTGCGCGTGATATTGAAACCCATCGAGTTGAGCGCGATGGCGGCCGGCACCTTGGCGCGCGGCACAATATCGCCGACGGAGGCTTGCCAGGACGGGCTGTTCAGCGCCGTGCCGCTGTCGATCAGGAAGGTGAAGGCAAGCAGCGTCCACGGTGTCATCCAGCCGAACCAGGTGAACATGGTGAGCAGCGCCGAGACGACCAGCATGAAGATCTGTGCCACCAGCATGACCTTGCGGCGGTTGAAGCTGTCGGCGATAGCGCCGGCGACGAGCGCGAAAAGCATGATCGGCAAAGTGGTGGAGGCCTGGACCAGCGCCACCTGGTAGGAAGAGGTGGCAATGGTGGTCATCATCCAGGCGGCGCCGACGCCCTGGATCAGGCCGCCGAAATTCGACACCAGGCTGGCCGACCAGACGGCGCGGAAGATGCCGTGCTGGAAAGGCGCCAGCGCGGAGACGCGTTCGCTTTCCGGCTCGTCATCGATCATGATCGTTGTCCCGCCTTTGCTGCAGGTTTCCGCCCGCCCCACAAGCCTCGGCCGCGCGGCGACTCGCCAAGGATCGTGGTCCAACAACAGTAAGGCAAAGGCGAAAATGCGTCGGTGCGGCCTTAGGCCAAGCATCTTGCGGGTCTGGACCAACCAGCCCTTCCTGAAACTGCGCTAGCGGCCGTCCCTTGCTGCGGCGTGCAGCGCCTCAGTCAGGCCGCTGATCGTTTCGCCGCCTGTATTGAGGCGCAGCAGCATTTCCATGCCGACGAGCCGCAGCCGGGACGATTCCTGGCTCCTTGCCAGCTCGATAAGATCATCCAGCTCGGATGCCGACCATTTCATAGCGTCACGCAAGTGACCGCCGCGCAGCAGGCCTTGCGTTCCGGCCGAGAATGCCGCTGACATCTCAAAACCGATCTTTGACGCATTGACGTTTTCTCGCGGCAGGTGCTGTTCCGCGACCTTCTTCAGCAGCCATTTGCCGGTTCTGTTGCGGTACTTCTGACGCCTCGGCAGATGGATGGCGAAATCGATCAGCCGGTTCTCCAGGAAGGGAACGCGAAGCTCGACGGACGCAGCCATGCTGAGACGGTCATGCCGGTGCAGCAGGTCCTGCAGATGCGAATAGAGATCGTAAAGGCAACTTGCCAGGAAGGCGCGGTCGCTCTCCGGGTTCACGCCCTCGAGCCGGTCGAACAGCTTGGTTTGCAGGAAATTCAACTCCGGCGACAAGGCCCTCAGCACGATGTTGCGATCCCATGGCGAGCCGCGGCCGATCGAGTTGCGGAAAGGAGCGCGGCGAAGCTGCGCGAATTTCCGATCGACCGACTTTGAGCGAAGCAGGCGCCGCAGCCACGAGGGGCGCCACAACCTCATGGTGGACGCCTGCCATTTGTAGCCGCCGAACAGTTCGTCCGCGCCCTCGCCGGTGAGCAGCACCTTGACGCCATCTGCCCGGCATCGGTCGGCGAGCGCCAACAGGCCGGCCACGCTGGCGTGCCAGCCGTCGCTTTCGAGATGCCAGATCGCGCGCGGCCAGAGATCGAAGAACCCGTCCCGGTCGATGGGCACGCGGCGGAGACTGACGCCGACGTGGCGTCCGGTCCGCTCGGCGCTCCCAGCCTCGCTGCGGCCGAGCTTTGGATCGACGACATAGCCGTGCATCCGAGGCCTGTAGCGCCTCGCAAGTGCCGTGATCAGGCCGGAATCGATGCCGCCGCTGCAGGCGGTGGCGAGGTTGGCGTCGGCGATGCAGTGCAGCTCCACGCTTTGTTCCAGCAGTCCCGCAAGCGCCGCCATCTGCTCGGCGTCGGACGTCCTGTCGCCGACGATGCGCGATGTGTCGAGGACGTCGAGCACATGCCAGTACCGGCGTTTCTCGACCGTGTCTTCGGTGATCTTCCAGAGCCCCGCAGGCGGCAGGCGTTCGATACCGTCGAAGACGCTGAAGCTCGAATCGCGGCTCTGCCAGGCCAGCCGCAATGTGATCTCACGCGCGTCTGCTTTCAGCGCAAAGCCGGCGCAGGCGAGGATCGCCTTATCCTCGGAGGCAAACAGCAGCCGCTGGCCGGTGTCGGCGAACGACATCGGCTTGATCCCCAGCCGATCGCGGGCAAGCCAAAGCGCGCCGTCGCGGGCATCGAAATAGGCGAATGCGAACATGCCGTCGAACAGCGGCACGGCTTTGTCAGGGCCCCAGTGATGCAGGGCCAGGAGCACCACCTCGGTATCGGAGACGGTGCGAAATTGCAGGCCTTCCGCTTCCAGGTTCTTGCGCAGCGAGCGGTAATTGAAGACCTCGCCGTTGTAGCACAGCACGCCGTCGCGGGCCGCGGTCAGCATCGGCTCACGCGCTGCAGGGGAGGGGTCGATGATGCTGAGCCGGCGATGGCCGAGCGCCAGCCTAGCGTTGCTCCAGCTGTCGTGATCGTCAGGGCCGCGATGCGCCAGAGCCTGCATCATGCGGGCAATGTCGGAACGATCACCGGCGCCGATCGGAGCGCGCTTTCGCCAGACGCCGGCTATCCCGCACATGGCCCCTCGGCCGCCTTTGCCTGATCCATCGCGTCCCCGAAGACCGTCCTACACCGCCGAAGACGGCGCGGGTCACAATCTAGAGCAGTTCACCGTTTCACGGAAACGGCAAACCGCTCTATCCCTTTGTTTTGACGCAACTCCGGACGGAAAGCCGTTTCACGTTTTTCCTGGAATTGCTCTAGCCGCGACAAGACGGGCCGCAAGCGGTCTTCCGGCTCAGGACATCGAGGTGACGGGCACGGATCAGAAGCCGTGCTCGATGCGCTCGAAGATCACATTGGTGAAGGCCGAGATCTGGCTGCCGATGAACGGGCCGGTCAACGCCACCACCAGCATGATGGCGACGATCTTCGGCACGAAGGTCAGCGTGATCTCCTGAATCTGGGTCAGCGCCTGGATGAGCGCGATGCCGATGCCGACCGCCGTCGCCACCAGCACCACCGGCGCGGAGGCGGTGAGCACCGTCCACACCGCATACTGGACGATATCGAGGGCGTCGGCCTCGTTCATGGCTGGATCGCGCTGTCTGCCTAGCTGGCCGGCTTGATCGAGACGCCGGTGCCGACCGGGACTTCCGTGCCGTTCTGCAGCACGGCGATCAGGCCGCTACTGGCGAGCTTCACCGAAGCAACCGTTCCGGTCGTCTTGCCGTCGGCGGAGGTGATCGAGCGGCCGATCAGGGCGTCTGCCTGCGACAGCGCCGAGGACTGGATGATCTGGTCGAGCTTGGTGTTCGCCTGGACCGACTGCTCCACCTGCGAGAACGTCGCGAGCTGCGCGACATATTGCGTGGAGTCCATCGGCTTGGTCGGATCCTGGTTCTTCATCTCGGCAATCAGAAGCTTCAGGAACGACTGGTAGTCGACCGCGGTCTTGGAGGTCGCCGTGGTGGTCGAGTTGGCGCCCGCCGGAATGGTCGTCGTCATGTCAACGGTCATCGTCCCCTATGCTCCCATTGCCAGCGCGCGCGGCGGTTCCACAACGTCGTCATTGCCGCCAAGCGCGCGGCGTTCCAGTGGATACAGCGCCCGGATCGCCTTCAGCGCTTCGTAAATGTGATCCTCGCCGACCATGCGATCGATCTGCTTCAACGCGCTGCAGATTTCACCGTCTTCGAAGCTGGCGATCAGCAAGGGCAGCGAGCGGCGGAACATCTCGCGGGCTTCGGAGGCGCCCTGCGGGTTCATCAGCATGATCTGCACGATGAAATAGAGCTGCTTCAGCGGCGTCGAGGCCTGGTCGGCCTGGATGACATGGCTCTCCAGCAGAAACTGGACGTCATTCATCAGCTCGAGCGAGACCTTGCGGTCGACGCGGATGACGGCACCGTTGATGTAGATCTTCTCGTTCGGCTTCAGCGAGATCTTGAGCGTGTTGGTCATTGGATACCGTCCCGGATGATCTGCGACACCTCGATCAAGCCTTCGAAATTGCTGGTTCGGCCCTGCCGAATGTCCTCCGTCTCGCGCAGCAGCCACAGGCCGATCGAGATCAGGTTGGCGCGCAGTTCCTTCGGCAGGGCATTCTCGCTGGAGCCGAGATCCTCGACGAAGGTGGTCCAGATGCGATTGGTGAAATGCAGCGCCTCGACCGCTTCCATCGAGTCATGGCCGACGGCCGCTGCGGCGGCCAACATGTCGATCGAACGGGTCAAGAGCTGCCGCTCCCGGTCCTTGGCATCGGCGACGGAGTCGGTCTGGATGTCGGCGTAGGAGAATTGATACATCGTGGAAGCTCGGTTCCGGTTGTCAGGTCAGGTAGTTCAACAGGCTGAGTTGCTGCAGGCGCGCGGTCAGGGCGAAGGACGTCTCAATATGCTGCGTCAGGTCGGCAACGCGGGTCGCGGCCTCGGAGGGATCGACGCCTTCGAGGTCGATGATGTGCTTCTCGAAGAGATCGACCTGGGTCTTCATGCGGTCGCTGGCGTCGGAAACGCGCTTCTGCGCGAGGCCGGCTTCGGACTGCACCTGGACGATGCCGCCGATGGCTTCGCCGACCAGCTTCTGCGCGCGGCTGACGATCGTGTTCTGGCCCGCCTCGCTGATTTTGCCGGTAAAGAGAGTGCTGACCATGGCAGCCGCCATGGCGAGCTTGCGGATGCCCTGCTCGTTGGCGCTGACCGAGGTCTGGGTGGTCTCGCTCAAGGCGATGCGGCTGGTGATCTGATCGTCCGTCGCGCTCGACCAGTTGGTCTGCCAGCCGGAGCCCAGGAATTGCGGCTCGACGGCGGTGGTGATGAAATCGTCCATCTGGGCGGCGGTGATGCCCGCGGCGGCCGGGTCGTTCTGGGGGAATCCGAAGTAGCTGGTGAAGGCAGCATCGAACGCTGCCTTGGCGGGTGAACCGGCGGCGCTGAAATCGTCTATCGGCTTGACGTCGGTGTTGGTGCCGGCAAACAGATATTCGCCATTCACGCTGGTGTTGAGGATGGCCGTCATCTGCTGCAGCGCGGTGGCGCCGGAGGTCTGCGTGACGCTGGTCGAGGAGTCGCCCGACACGGCGCTGGTCAGCGCCGTCAGCAGGTCCTGCGCGACATCCGACAGCTGGCCAAGCGAATCCTGCGTCGATGTCAGGCGCGCGGCGACCAGCGAATTGGAATCGATGATGCCGTTGAGCCGGTCGAGATCGCGCTGGAAGGTGACGGCCTGGGTCGTGCGCCCGCCAAGCGCGAGGCCGACATCCGCCACCTTGCCGGTCTGGGTTTCCGTCGTCGCTTTGACGAGATCAGCCTGCATGCGCATCTGCTGGTAGCGCAGGGCGTTGGAGATGGCGGCTGAGGAAACGGCTGTCGCTTTCATGGCTTATCCCACCGCGCCCAGCAGGGCATCCAGCATGTCGTCGACGGTCTTCATCATGCGGGCCGATGCCTGATAGGTGTGCTCGAGGTCGAGAAGCAGGGACATTTCCTGGTCGACATTGACGCCGGTGTCGTTCGACAGCGCCTCGGCCGTGCGCGTGGCCAGCGCCTCCTTGGCGTCGGCATTGGTCGATGCCTGCTGGCGCACGCCCTCGAACCAGCCGATCGCGTTGGCCGCATAGTCGGAAACGCCGGAGGTGATGGTGATGCCGGCAGACGTATCGAATGCCATCGGTTGATCCAGCCTGTCGGAGTAGGCGATCAACAGGTCGGAATAGGAAGCGGCGCCAGCGGTGTTTGAGACATAGGCCAACCCGTTGGCACCCCCGTCGCGCAGGAGCGCGGGGTTGCCGCCGGCGCTCGGATCGAAGGCGGCGTTGACGCTGATCGAACCCGCGAGGCCGTCGACCAACGTGCCCGCCGGCGGGATCGACGGCGCGCCCGACCAGGTGAACAGGCCCGCGGCGTCGGGCTGTGCCGGCGCGGTCTCGGCGAAGGCGGTGATGAGGCCGCGGGCGATTTCGTCGAGCTGGCTCTGCATGGTCGAGGCGACGCTGTCGCGCAGCTTGATCATGCCGGCAAGCTTGCCGACGGCGGTGGTGTTGTCGCCGGAACCGGCCGACAGCGGCACGTTGTCGATGTAGACCCTGCTGCCGGCAGCGCCGGCCGAATAGCCGGACGACGGCGTGAATGTCACCGAACGCGGCACCGTCTCGAACAGCGTCGTGCCGTCGGTGGTGGTGATCACCATGTCGTTGTCGCCGCGCGTGAAGGTCGAGATCGGAACGTATTCGGCGATCTTCTTCAGGATCGCGTCGCGCTGATCGAGCGCGTCGGAGACGTCGGTGCCCGAGCGGGTGCCCGAGATGACAGCCTTGTTGGCGTCCTGAAACTGACCGAGCAGCGAATTGAGATCGCTGACGGCGGTGGCGATCTGGCTGTCGGTCTGGGTGCGGAAGTCCTGGATTGCCGTGGTGCCGTCGTTCAGCGATCGCACCGCCTGCTTGGCCGCGTCGATGACGTTGGCGCCGAGGTTCTGGTTCGACGGCGTCGTCGCGTAAAGCTGCAGCGCCTGCTGCAGATTGGCGATCGCGGTCGAGGCGGACGATGCGTTGTCGACGCCGTTGACCGACAGGTCGAGCTGGTCCATGCCGGCATACAGCGCGCTCTGGCCGCTGGAAGCCGAAAGCGCGCTCAGGTTCTGGCGAAACAGGAGATCGTTGGTCGCCCGCTGGATTTCCACCGATCGGGCGCCGGGCGCCGTGCTGGTGACCACGGCGACGCGGCGAGCATAGTCTGTGTTCGACGCGTCGGCGACATTGCGCGAAACAACGCTGGTCTGCTTCGAAGTGGCCAGAAGCGCCGACTGGGCGATGCTCAATGCGGTGGAAAGCGACATGCGGGTCTTTCACGCGGGCCGGCGCCCGCCGGTTATCTCTTCAAGTTGACCAGGACATCCATCAAATCGGAACCCGTCTGGAAGACCTTGGAATTGGCAGTGTAGCTGCGCTGCGCTGCAATCATGTTGGTCAGTTCCTCGGCGATATCGACGTTGGAGTTCTCCAAAGCCCCCGAGACGATGGAGCCAAGCTTGCCTTCATTCGCGAAGCCGATGCGCACAGTGCCGGAGTCGGCGCTCTGCACGTAGACATTGCCGGGCATGGCGGTGAGGTTGTCGGGACTCTGGACGTCGGCCAGCGGGATTTTCCAGAGCGGCTTGGTCGAGCCGTCCTCGAACTGTGCGTAGATGATGCCGTCGCTGCCGATCTGGATCTTCTCGATCGTGCTTGGCGGATTGCCGTTGACGTTGGCATTGGAGACGGTGAAGCCGGCGCCGAGTTGCGTCAGCTTGGACAGATCGAGGTCGAGGGTCGCGCCGTTCGGCACCGTGAAGGAGATGCCCGTGGTCGCACCGGTGAGCTTGCCGGTGGTGGTGTCGAAGGTGAGATTGGCTGTGCCCAGCGCGCCGCCCGTGTACGGGAAGGACGTGCCGGCGGTCGCTTGCGACTGGTCGAAGACCGAGACCTCCCAGGTGCCGGTGCCGGTGTTGGTGAAATAGACGTCGAGCAGCACCTTGTTGCCGAGATTGTCGTAGGCAACCAGCGAGGACTTCGAGGTGTACTCGGCGGTGGGATCGTTGCTGGAGGGCAAGGGACCGGAGGGCGGCGTCGCGCCGGCCGGCAGGTTGCCATTGAAATTGCCTTCCGTGCTCGGCGTCGCCGTCATCTCCTGATCGGAGATCTGCACCGGCACGAGGCCTTCGAAACCGTTGGCGGTCGCCGCCGGATCGCCATTGGCGTAGCTGTAGGCCATCAGCTGATAGCCGGCGGCGTTGACCAGCTTGCCCTCGGCGTCCGGCACGAAGGCGCCGGCGCGCGTGAGATAAGGGGTGCCGCCGGCATCCTGCACGACAAAGAAACCGTCGCCGTTGACGGCGAGATCCGAGACCGAGGTCGTGTATTGCAGCACGCCCTGCGAACCGATGGCCGAGCGGATGGTGGTCGTGACGCCGCCGGAATTGTATGCGCCGCCGGTGGTCGGCATGATCAGCGTCGAGAATTCCGCCGAGGAGCGCTTGTAGCCGGTGGTGTCGGAGTTGGCGATGTTGTCAGCCACGGTGGACAAGCGGTTGGCCTGGGCATTCATGCCGGAAACGCCGGTCCGCATCATTCCGTAGAGGCTCATCGATACTTCTCCGCAGTGCCTGGTGGAAGCTACAAGCTATGCCTCTTGTCTTGCGCGAGGCTGGCGGGGCAAATGGTTGCGCCGGCCATCAAAACACCAGCCGATAGCCGAGGAACCGCTTGGAATCGATCGGGTCGTGACCGAGCCTCTCGCGCAGCTTCTTGCGCAGCTTGCTGATGTGGCTCTCCACCACGTTCTCCTCGACCTCTTCGTCGAAGATGCCGTAGATGGCGTTGAAGACCTGTGTCTTGGTCACGCGCCGGCCGCGATTGCTGGCCAGATATTCCAGTATCCGGCGCTCACGGCGCGGCAGCGGCAGCGGCTCGCCATCGATCTCCGGATCGCGCCCGTCCATGAAGATGCGCATCGAGCCGACCTCGGTATAGGCCGCTTCTTCATGGGCTCGGCGGCGTATGGCGCTGATGCGGGCCAGAATCTCGCGGATATGGACAGGCTTGCGCACCACGTCGTCGACGCCGCTTTCGAACAGCCGCAATGTGTGTTCGAGCGAATGCTGTTCGCTGAGCGCGATCACTGGCGCGCCGGTGCGGTCACGGATCTGGCGCGGCGAGATGGCGCCTTCGCGGCAGTCGCCGATGAGGAAGGCCCTGACCGATCTCAGATCGGTGTCGGCTGCGGAACTCACCCACTCGCCGAACTCGCCCGGCGCGAACCCCGCGGTGGCAACGCCCTCGCGATCGAAAAGTGAGCTGTAGCCTTCAGTTACGAGCTCGCGCTCATCAACGATCACGATCATCGGCCCGCCCTCCGAATCATCTCATCTGCCCCGTGCGGAAAGGCCTAGCGGGTGCGGCGAATCCTGAAAAACCGTCATTTCTTGTAGCTATTTTCTTGGGAGTTTTTTGGAGAGCCGTAATAAAGCGGTCGCGCGGGTGACGTGGCAGCGACAAGGCGCAGGCGACGCCGGGCCTCTGAGAACGGCGCGCGGAGAGGATGGTTGGCCGCCGTCCGACGTAGCAACTATTGGTTGCAGAAAGCGCTGGCGTTCGGCGTCCACTTGCCGAAGCCGGTCGCGACCATGTTGGCGATGACCCGGCAGACATAGATCTTCTGCGCGGGGTCGTTGTCGGGGCCGGCATGGTAGCGGGCGACGGCCATCGACCAGGTCACGTGACGGGCATGGAGACTGGCCAGGAAGCGCGCCGCGTAATCGACGTTCTGGTGCGGGTCGAGCATGTCCTGAACACTGCTGAACTGCGCGCCGTGATAGCGATGGTTGATCTGCATGCAGCCGAGGTCGATCAGCGTCTTGCCTTCGCGGCGGGCACTCTCGAACCTGGCAAGCGCCTCGCCCCGGCTGCGCGGAAAGACGGCTTTTCCTTCTATATTCATGGCGTTAGGCTGAAGGCTGCCCTTTTTGCCGGTCTCGGTGAGGCCGACCGCATAAAGGATCCCGGCCGGCACGCCATAACGATCGGCAGCGCGCAGGATCTCCGGCTCGCATGGGTTGGCGGCCGCGGCTGCGGCGCCGGAACCGACGCTAAATATACATATCGTCGCCAGCGCGCTCGCGAAGAGGCGAAGCCGCGCGGCCGAATTCCTGTGCGCCATGGCCGTCGTTCCTTCCCGGTTGCCGGTCGCCCCCGGCACTGTTGCCTCCCGAATTCCCCGGTTGGAACGAAGGCTGATCACGGCCCCCCGACAGCGGCGACGCGCTGGTTGCATCGGCGCGGCCGGCCGCATGGGCTGCTATCGAGGGTTGCAGGATGGTGACCGTGTCGACGTCGAAGCCGAGGCTGCGCATGGACTTGACGATGGCATCGCTGTCGGCGGTCAGACGGCGGTGAGCCTCGTGCGTCTCCGGCTTCATCTCGATCGAAAGCTGCTCCCCGGAGAGGCGCAGGCTGGCCGTCACCGCGCCAAGCTCGGCAGGGTGCAACTCGATCTTCAGGACATGTGTCGGAACGGCAACAGAATTGGTCGGCTGTGAGCGCGTCGGAGCGCTCGAGAAGGCCTGCTGAACGCCTTCGTCCGAGGCGATCGCCTCGATCAGCGCCGATGCCGTCTGGCTCATCGGATTTTGCGCCGGCACGGGAAAGCTCTGCTGGGCGACCACATCGATGCGCCCGGCCGACGAAGCCTGTTTCACCTGCGCGGACGAGGTGGACAGCTTGATTGTCTCGGGCTCCTTCGTCTCCGGCGCCGGCCGCTTGGAGGTCAGCTCCGCGATATCGACTGCGTCACGGTCCTGCTGCTGTGCAGGCGACCGATCGCCACGCTGCACCGGTTCGTCGAACCCGGTCCCGGCAGTCAATGCCTGGCTGCGTTCGATAGCCGAATACGCAGTGGCGGTGGTGGCGCGGCTGAAGCGAGCGACGGCGCCGGCGGCGGCATCTTCGGCCAGCACGGATTGCGCCTTATCGCCGGCAGCCAAGAGTTCGGGAATTCGCGGTTCGTGGGTCCCAGCCGGGACCGAGGTTTCCGCAGCGACTTCGTCCGTGGCGGCGCCGGGCGAGGTCGAGAACTGCCTCATCTCATGCAGCGCTACGAGCAGCGGTAGCCGGTCCTGAAGCGAAGGCATATTCGCGGCCACGCCGGTCGCGTCGCCGCCGACGCCGGCGTCGAGCTGCCCAGGCTCGCGGTGCTCCTTCTCGGCCTTGCCGGCCGTCGGTCCTGAAGAAGCAGCGGCGTCCGGTTCGTCGTCGGCCAGTTTCGTCTGCGCGGAATCCCTGGCTGCGCGCGCCGACGGTGGCGTGGTCTGCAGTGCTGCCTGCCGCTGAGCGTGCCGGCCCGGCTGCTTTTCGGTGCCCTTCACCATGTCGCCGAAACTGTCATCCTTGCTCTTGGCATCCGCAGCGGACGGCTTCGAGTGGGCAGCGGCGGACACAATTCCCGAAAGGGCCTGGCCAAGGCTGGGGGTCATTGGGGAGCTGCTCCAAGTAGCTGGTCGATCTGTTCGAGTTTTCGGCGCGCGGTCATCATGGCGGCGTCGGTGGGGTCGTGGGGATCGAGCCCTGCCGGCGCCGATGCCGAAGCTGGCACGACGGGGGCCGGCACGACCGTTCCCGGCGCTGCCGGTTCCGCGGCGGCGGCCGTCGGCTCTGCCGATGCCGGTGCTGTTGGGGGCGCGTCGCCAGGTGCCGAGGCGTCCAGAGGCGCGGGCGCGGCTGGCTCGCTCGATGCCGCGACGGCCGGCTTCTCGGACGTCGCGCCTTCCACCGGCGGCAGGCCCGCCGCGTCTGGGTCGGTCTCCGCGGCGTTGTCAGCCGCCGATTGCGGCTCAGGCACCTCGACGGGCTTGGGCGCAAGGCCTGCTGCTACCGCTTCTGGCGAGGCAGCGGCAGGCCGCGCAACGACCCCGTCGGCGATGGCTTGCGCTGCGTCGAGCAAAGCGCGATCGCCCTCGGAGAGCTTGCCGCGGTCGATCTTGCCGAGCTTTTGGCGTACGTCTTCTATGGTGGCCGAGGTCACCGTGGACAGGCTGGAGTAGAGCTGGGCACGGGGATCGTCCTGATTGTCGTTGCCGTCCCGGCCCTGCTCGGCACGCGCCGAGGCGAAGGCGGAAAGGTCCGCAAGTCCATCGATCGCGGCCCGGCGGGCGATGCGCAGATAGATCACCTTCTCGCGCTCGGGATCCATCATCGCGGTGATGTCGGCGAGCTTGTCCTGGCTGATCGACATATGCAGCGCGATGACCCCGGAAACGAAGGAATCAGCGAACTGGCTGGCATAGGGCGAATAGAGAAAGGCTTCGACATACTGGGTCGAGGCAAGGGCGAAGCGTGCCGCGTCGCCCTGCGCCGCCGCGATGCCGACCGAACGGCGAAGTGCCGCCTCCTCGACCAGAGTGCCGGGACTGAGCAGGCGGGCCTCGTCGAGCAGGGCAAGCGCCGCGGTGGGCTGTTCGGGCGCAAGCAGCGAACCCTTGACCAAGGCCAGGAAGGCACCAAGGTCGCTCGGGACGCTCATCGGATCGATCGGCCTCAGGATTTCGATCGCCACCGCGGGTTGGCCGTTCAGGTAGGCAACGATGCCCTTGGCGATGGTGAGGCTCTGCGGGTCGGCCGTCGCACGCGAAGCCGCTGCCGCGACCGTGACGGGATTGCCGCCGCTCATGCCGTAGACGAGCAACGCGCGAAAGTTCTTGGGGTCCTTGAAGTCCTCGGCATCGGCGGCGCGCAGCCTGGCATCGGCCAGCTCGAGAAGCTTGGCCTGCATGGGCAGCGCGGCATGGTCACCGCCGGCAATGCGATCCTGGACCAACTGCAGCGAGCGGACCAGCTGGTAAGGCTGCAAGGCGTCCTGCGCGAAGGCCGCGGGAATCGATCCTGCACCGAGCAGCAGCAGACCGATGGCGCGGCCGATGACGGTCCTGGCTCTCATCCGCCGGTCGCCATCAGGATCTCGATGCGGCGGTTGGCCGCCGCCAGCGGATCGGTTGCGATCTTGGGCTGACGGTCGGCGAAACCGGCGACCTCGGTGATGCGGCTTTCGTCGACGCCGCCGCGCACCAGCATGTAGTAGGCGGAATGGGCGCGCGCGGTGGACAGCCGCCAGTTGTCATAGGCATCGCTGCGAAACGGCCGCGCATCGGTATGGCCGCCGATGGTGATCGTGCCCTTCTTCTCGTTGATGATGTGGCCGATTTTCTCCATCGCCAGCACCATTTCGCGTCGCGGCACGGCGGAGCCGATCTCGAACATGCCGAAGTCGAGCTGGTCGGTGATCGAGATGACGACGCCCTTGTCGGTGGCCTCGACGGAGACGCCCTCCGCCAGCTTCTCGCCCGGCGCGAAGGCCTTGGCCAATTCCTGCTTGATTTCGGCCGCGGCCTCGAGGGCGGCGCTGCTCGGGCCCCTTTCGCCCTTGTCGGAAACCGGCTCAGCCTCTGCCATCTCCGGCTTGGCCGGCTCGGCCTGTTCGATTTCGGTTTTCGCATCGGTCGCGATGGCCTGTTCGGCCTGAGCTTGTTCGGCCTCAGCCTTGTCGACCTCGGCTATCCGTCCCCGGATTTTCTCGCCCTTGCTCTCTTCGCCTTCGCCGGCCGCGCCTTTCGCCCCAGCCGATCCGGCGACTGGCTTGGCGCCCGGCTTCTGCGGCCCCGTCAAGGGCTCGAGCGGCGCTTCCAATTGCGGCGGCGCCGGTGGCACGGCCTTGACCTTCGGCACCTGGCTCTCGGCGATCTTGTCTCCGGGCTTGGCCGGATCGCCTTCGATCTTCTGTCGTTCGGCACTGGCTTCGGCACCGGGCGTGGCTACCTGCTGCGACCAGAAATCAGGCGCGAACGGATCGCGATAGGATTCGCCACCGGAGGCGCCGGTCGCCGGGCCGGCATTCCGCGCGCCGCCTTCGCCCTTGGCGCTGACGTTCTGCATCACGCCGGTGTCGGTGGCGATTTCCGCGAGTACGGCATAGGGATCGGCGAATAGATGCTCGTCGGAGAAGTCGGACGGTTTCTGCGTGGCTTCTTTCGTCTGCTTGCGATCGGAAGAGCCGGCACCGCCCTTGCCGTCCTCGCCCGCCTTGCTTGCGCCATCCTGCGGGTTGTCGGCGGTCAGGCCCACCTTGCTCGGGCCGTCGCCGAGGTCCTCCAGGCCCTTGCGGCTGGAGTTGCGGTCGATCAACTCGACCGGATTGAAGTAGCTGGCGACGGCGGCCTTGGTCTGCTCGTTGGCTGCATTGATCAGCCACATGACGAGGAAGAAGCACATCATCGCGGTCATGAAGTCGGCGAAGGCGATCTTCCAGACGCCGCCGTGGTGGCCGTCGTCATGCCCGTCGTGATTGCGCTTGACGATGATGATCTCGTGAACGGCCTCGCCGTGGTCGACGGCGCTCATGACAAGGCCTCCGAAAGCGAGGCCGACCATTCGGCGATGCGCGTCTCGAACACCGCCTCATCGATCGTCACGGTGAGGTCGAAGCCCGGGACTTCGGCGAAATCGAGATTGGCGGCACGGGACCCAAGCGCCTGCCTCAGCGGTTCGAACAGCGAAAGCGGTCCGCGAACGCCGATGCGCACCGCCTCGCTGTCGGCGACTGCGGCGCCTATCGCGCGGGAAAGCGCGGCCAGCGAACGCTTTTGCAGATCCTCGCTGAGGAGGCCACCGATGATGCGGGCAATGGTCGCGCCGGCGAGTTCGCTGACGCGGGCCTCCATGGTGTCGATGCGGGCGGCGACCGCCGCTCCAAGATCGCCGCCGAAACTTTCCAGAAATGCTTGCGCGGCCTCGTCGTTAGCCTGGCGCTCGGCGTCGAGCGCCGCCTGGTGCGCCAGCGCCAGACGCGCCTCCAGCGCGGCTTCTGCATCGGCGACCGCCTCGGCGATCAGCGCGCCGATATCGGCTTGCGGCGCCGGTTCGGCCGGCTTGTGCTCGGCGGCGGGCGGCGCCTGGCCGGCGCGAGGAGCGCGCGCGCCGAAATCGGGCAGGAGATCGAAGAGTGCCGAAGCCATGGCCTATACCGCTGCCTCCGGCGCTGCAGCCCATTTGCGCAGGATCTGCGCGGTGCGCTCCTCATTGAGGTCGACCATGCGCGCCAGCCGCTCCTGCGGAGCCGGCCGGATCTTCTGGCGCAGGTCATCGAGCGGGGTGGCGCCGGGGCGTGTTCCCGGTATGGCGCCGATGGACGGCGGCGGGGCCTCGGCGGTGATCGCGGCCACCGGTGCTTCGGGTGTCGGCAGCGAGCGCTGGACGTCGTCGAAGCTCGGGCCGGTGAGAGCCGCCGGCTTGGCCGAGGCGGTCAGCGCGGCAGCCATCGGTTTCAGGCCGAAGAAGGCGACCAGGAAGACGACGATGATGAAGGCGCCGGCATTGATGAGCGTGCCGGTGTACGTGCCGATGGAGGCGAGGATACCAGGCTGGTCGACCGGCTCGCCGTCGAGGCCGTCGATGAACTCGACAGCAGAGACGTCGATGACGTCGCCGCGCTTGTCGTCGAAGCCGCTGGCGGAAGCCACCATCTTCTGGATTTCGGCGACGCGCTTGGCGATCTGCTCCGGCGTGGCGTCCTTGCCGAGGATGGTCTTGAGCCGCTCCTGGTTGACGACCACCGCGATCGACATCTTGTTCACCGAATAGCCGTTGGAAACGGTGGCGATCTTCTTCGAGTTGATCTCGTAGTTGGTGATCTCTTCCTTGCGATCGTTCTGTGAGGACGACTGCGGCCCTTCGGTGCTGGGCGCCTCGGTCTGGGGCAGGTTCTGCTCGACGCTGGTCGGGGTCGTGGCCTGTTTCTGGTTGCTGGCCTCGTTGGTGCGCACCGACTGCACCGACCGCTCGACGCGCGATTCCGGATCGAAGATGGTCTCTTCCGTCTGGCGGGTATCGGTGTTGACGTCGGCCTTGACGCTGGCGCGGAAATTGTCGGGACCGAGATAGGGCGTCAGCGCCCGGCGGATGTTGTCGCCGATCTGCGCCTCGACCGTCTGCTCGACGCCGAGCGTGCGGGCGGCGCTGGTGTTGGAGGGATCGTCACCGGCAGCAAGCAGGTTGCCGTTGGAATCGAGCACCGTGACCTTGTCGGCCGAGAGCCCGGGCACCGCCGCGGCGACGAGGTGACGGATCGACATCGCGCTCTTCTGGGCGTCAATGCCGGAATAGCGGATGACGACCGATGCCGAAGGCTGCTGCTCGTCGCGGCGGAAGTTGGCCCGCTCGGACATCACGATGTGGACCCGGGCTGCCTTGATGCCGGCGATCGACTGGATGGTGCGTGCGATCTCGCCTTCCAGCGCCCGCACGCGGGTGATCTGCTGCATGAAGGAGGTCAGGCCGAGCGAGCCGACATTGTCGAACAGCTCGTAACCGGCATTGGCGCTGGTGGGCAGGCCTTTTTCGGCCAGCAGCATGCGCGCCTGCGCCGTGGTCCCGGCGGGCACCAGCACCGAGGTGCCGTCGGCACCGACATCGAAGCCGATGCCGGCCTCGCCCAGCACCAGGCCGATCTGGTTCACATCGGAGCGATCGAGCCCGACATAGAGCGTCTCGTAGGCGGGACGGTTGAGGTAGATCGAGGCGACGCCGATGACGGTCATGACCAGGGCAGCGATGCCGCCCATCAGAGCGAGACGCCTGACGCCGAAGTTGCGCAGATTCGCAATGATGCTCTGGATCTGTTCCGGCACGATTCAACCGCTCCCAGCATGACTGTCCGCCGGCAGACTAGACGGTGAAGCTTGTGCGAGGATGATAGTGCGCTGTCCGACGCCCGTGCGGTGGAACCGACCCGCCGCGAAACAAAAAAGGCCGCGCTGGGGGCGCGGCCTTCCGAAGAGCGAGGAAGTCAGGCTGGGGATCAGCTCTTGAACAGGGCCAGGATCGACTGCGAGTTGCCATTGGCGATCGACAGCGCCTGGATGCCGAGCTGCTGCTGCACCTGCAGGGCCTGCAGGCGGGTCGATTCCTTGTTCATGTCGGCGTCGACAAGCGCGCCGACGCCCTTGTCGATCGAGTCGGAGAGGTTCGACAGGAAGCTCTGCTGGGTGTCGATGCGCGATTTGGCGGCGCCGAGATAGGCAGCGCCGGTCCCTAATTTGGCAAGCGCCGTTTCGACGCTGTCGAGGGCGGTGTCGATTGCCGTGTCAGCGACAGCAGCCGAGCTCGGATCAAAGAAGGTCGTGGCGAGCAGGCCGCCGACGATGCCGCCAGTGCCGGCGATGTCGAGCACCTGCGTGTCGGTGGCCGCAACGTTGATCGTGTCGATGGCTACCGTCGTGCCGGTACGGTTGTAGGAGGCGACGATCTGCAGGTCGGAAGCGGCCGTGCCGTCGTTCTGCAACAGGTTGGAGCCGGCATAGCTGGCATTGGTGACCGACGACTTGATCTGTTCCTGGATGGCCTTGATTTCGGTCGCGATCTTCTGCTGGTTGTCCTGGCTGGCGCCGCGGGCGGTAACCAGCTTGGCCTTGATCGAGTCGACCTGGTCCTTGATGTCGGTGATGGCGGTATAGGCGGTGTCGACCTTGCCGGCGCCGAGGCCGAGCGCGTCCTGAACGGCCGAGAGAGCCTTGTTGTCGGACTTCATCGACGTGGCGATCGACCAATAGGCGGCGTTGTCGGAAGCGGTTGCGACGCGATAGCCGGTCGAGATTCGCGCCTGGGTGGTCTCGAGCTGCTTGTTGGTGTTGTTCAGGCTCTGAAGCGCGGTCAATGCCGCGGCGTTGGTCATGATGCTTGCCAAGATACACCCCTTTCAAAGCAGACATGCCTGCGCATGCCGGTCAACCTTCGGCGGGGGCGTCATGCCTTTCGACCTACCGGTCTGCCCGTCATAGCGATTGGTTAACCATAACTAGCGCGTCATCGTTAATGGCGCGTTAAAGCCATGCTCTGAACACGGGAAGGCAAACATTCACGCAACGAAAATCGGGCCGCGCTGGTCGCGCGGCCCGATGCAAATGACTGGAGCGTTTGGAGCGATCAGCCGCGGAAGAGCGACAGGATCGACTGCGAGTTGCCGTTGGCGATCGACAGCGCCTGGATGCCGAGCTGCTGCTGCACCTGAAGCGCCTGCAGACGGGTCGATTCCTTGTTCATGTCGGCATCGACCAGCGAGCCGACGCCCTTGTCGATCGAGTCGGAGAGGTTCGAGAGGAAGCTCTGCTGGGTATCGATGCGCGACTTGGCGGCACCGAGCGAGGCGGCGCCGGTAGCGAGCTTGCCGAGCGCCGTTTCAACCGTGCCGAGCGCGGTGTCGATGGCCGTGTCAGCGACGGCAGCCGAACTCGGGTCGAAGAAGGTCGCGGCGAGCAGGCCGCCGACGATGCCGCCGGTGCCGGCGACGTCGAGAACCTGGGTGTCGGCAGCAGCGACGTTGATGGTGTCGATGGTGACGGTCGCGCCGGTACGGTTATAGGAAGCGACGATCTTCAGGTCGGACGCCGCCGTGCCGTCGTTCTGCAGCAGGTTCGAGCCGGCGAAGTTGGCGTTGGTGACCGACGATTTGATCTGGTCCTGGATGGCCTTGATTTCGGTCGCGATCTTCTGCTGGTCTTCCTGGCTGGCGCCGCGGGCAGTGACCAGCTTGGTCTTGATCTCGTCGACCTGGTCCTTGACGTCGTTGATGGCGGTATAGGCGGTGTCGACCTTGCCGGCGCCGAGGCCGAGCGAATCCTGAACGGCCGAGAGAGCCTTGTTGTCGGACTTCATCGACGTGGCGATCGACCAGTAGGCGGCGTTGTCGGAAGCGGTGGCGACGCGATAACCGGTCGAAATGCGCGACTGGGTGATCTCGAGCTGCTTGTTGGTGTTGTTCAGGCTCTGGAGGGCGGTCAGAGCCGCAGAATTGGTCATGATACTGGACATGGCTACTCGTACCTTGATTTTTTTACGCTGGTTTTTTTGACATACCGGCTCTTCCGGTATGACGGTGCGGCATCATGCCAATGATCGCTGAGACCCGATCACCCGCCATCTGGAGGGACTATGCAGATGAGTCCCTACCAAAGAGCTAAACCCGACGGTTAATCGAAGCTGTATTTGTGCGATAGTTGCGCGTGACGGCACCAGCCCGGCGCCGCATGCGGCAGTCAGGTAAAGGATCGCACCAGACTGCCGACCAAAAGGTTCCAGCCGTCGATCAGCACGAAGAAAAGGATCTTGAACGGCAGCGAGACCACCGTCGGCGGCAGCATCATCATGCCCATGGCCATGGTGATGGTGGCGACGATCAAATCGATGACGAGAAACGGCAGCACGATGAGGAAGCCGATCTCGAAGCCGCGCCTGATTTCCGAGATCATGAAAGCCGGAACCAGGATGCGCAGGTCGACGGTCTCGCGCGAGACGGTCTGGCCGCGCTCGCGGGCCAGGTCGGCAAACAGGTCGAAATCCTTGTCGCGCACATTGTGCAGCATGAAGGTGCGGAACGGGTCGGAAATCTTGTCGAAGGCCTCGGCCTGCGTGATCTGGTTGTCCATCAGCGGCTTGACGCCGGTATTCCAGGCCTGATCGAAAGTCGGCGCCATGACGTAGAAGGTCATGAACAGCGACAGCGAGATGAGGATCAGGTTGGCCGGCGTCGACTGCAGGCCGATGCCCGCACGCAGGATCGAGAAGGCGATGACGAAGCGGGTGAAGCTCGTCACCATGATCAACAGGCCCGGCGCCACCGAGAGCACGGTGAGCAGGCCGAACATCTGGATGATGTAGCCGACGGTGGTGCCGTCGGCCCGGCCGATGCCGCCGAGATCGAGCTGCTGGGCCGTGGCGAGCGAAGTGGTGAGGACGACGAGCGCCGTGGCGACGAGGAACTTTCTCATTCGAGCAGCATCGTCCTGATCAGTATCTGTTTGGCGTGGCCGCCGCTGCGCAGTGCCGCGCGCTCCTCGAGATCGGCTTTCAGATGCTGATAGCCGCTGGCGCCCTCGATCTGGTGCATCTTCAGCGTGCGTATGAACGCGAGCAGGTCCTGATGAATCTGGTCGGTCATTTCCGACGATTGCGGCGCGTCATAGAGCACCGATGCCTCCAGCCTCATCCAGACCTCGCTGGGCGAGGCGAGATTGGTGGTGATCGCCGCAAGCGGGACAACCGTGGGACCGGCAACCGGCTTGCCGGTTTCGGCTGGCCTTTCGCCCTCGCCGGCGTTTTCCGGTGCGACGGGGACCGGCTTCGGGCCTTCGCCCTCTTTGAGATAGCCGCCGGAGACCCAGCCCATGCCGACCGCGGCGCCCGTCATGACCAGCAGCATGGCGAGCTGGACCACAAGAGATGGTCCCTTCCTGGGCTGCGCCTGCTCGACATTCGCCACGTCCGCGGTGCCCCCGTGCTAGAATGGAAGAACTTGGTCGAGGATTTGCTGGCCGTAGGCCGGCTGCTGGATCTCGCTGACGCGGCCGCGGCCGCCATAGGAGATGCGCGCTTCGGCGATCCGCTCATAGGGGATCGTGTTCTCGGCGCCAATGTCGGACGGCCGCACCATGCCGGCGATGGTCAGCACGCGAAGCTCGTAGTTGACGCGCACCTCCTGCGAGCCCCTGATCATCAGGTTGCCGTTGGGCAGCACCGCGGTGACGACCGCCGCGACGTTGAGCTCCAGATTCTCCGACCGCTTGATCTCGCCATCGGCATTGGTTTCGGTGCTGGAGCTCAGGCCGGCGTCACCCTTGCCGCTTGTGCTCGTGCCGTCCCATCCGAGCATGACGTCATAGCCGAGCTTGCGTGCCGCGGTGCGGCTTCGGTCGTTCTGGTTCTTGAAATTGGCTTTGTCGTTCAGCTTGATGTTGACGGTCAGGATGTCGCCTTCGCGCAGCGCCCTCGGATCGGTGAAGAGCCGGCTCTGGCGGTCGTCCCAGAGCGAAAATTTTTTGACTGGTGCGGCCGGCGGCTCGGGGTAGCTGTAGGGGGCCACGCCGCCATTGCCGATGCCGGAGCCGACGGGCGACAGCGCAGGTTCCCGGCCGACCTCCTTGAGGTCGGTGCCGCAGCCGGAAAGTGCCGCGATGGCGAGAAGGACGAGGAACCTGCTTCTCATGATGGATCAACCCTTCGCGCCGCACTGGCCATGATGCCGGTGAGCGCCGCCGCCGCCTTCTGGTCCATTTCGTTGAGAATGACGCCGGCCTTGCGTGAATCGAGCTTCATCAGAATGGCGGCTGCGAGCTCGGCATTGACCATTGCCAGGCGCTCCGCCGCGGCGTCGGGTTTCATGCCGGCATAGATTTTGACGACGCTGTCCTCGGCGCGGGCCAGGAAGACTTCGCGGCGCTTCAGCCATTGCTCGTATTCGGCGCGCTTTTCCTCCAGCGCCTTGATGCGCTCGTCGACGCCGGCCTGAAGCTGCTTCAGCTCCTCGGCTTGCAAGGCATAGCGGCGGTCGCGCGCGGCGTCGGCGATGTTGGAGCAGAAGCGCTGGATCTCGCTTTCGTCCGGTGCCTTCTGGTGTGCCAGCTGGCCCGGCTGTGCCGGCGCCTGGCCGCCGGGCAGCACCTGACGCACTTCCTCCGCATGCCCGGAGGCACTGGCCATCAAGGCAAGCACGGCGGCGGCGAGCAGGCTATGCTTGTTCGGGGAGAAGAGGTCGATCATCGGCGTGCCTATTGGAGGACCAGATCGGCCTGCAGGGCACCGGCCGACTTGATGCCTTGCAGGATGGCGATGATGCCGTCGGGCTTCACGCCGAGGCGGTTGAGGCCGGAGACGAGCGTTTCGAGATCGGGACCGTCGAGCACTGCGACGCGGGCATTGGGCTGGGTCGCCTCGATCGCGGTGAAGGGCTCGACCGCTGTGTGCCCCTTGGAGAAGGGCGCGGGCTGAACGACCTTCGGCGCTTCGGTGATGCGCACGGTGAGCGTGCCGTGGCTGATGGCCACGCGCGAGATCCTGACGTTGTTGCCGATGACGATGGTCCCGGTACGCTCGTCGATGACGACACGCGCCGGCGCGTCCGACTCCACGACAAGGTTTTCGATCTCGGCGTAGAAGCGCGCAGCGGAAACGTTCTTCGGCCGCCTGATCTGCACGGTGCGGGCGTCGCGCTCGGCGGCGACGCGCATGCCGAAACGCTGCGACGTATAGTCGTTGATGGCGTCGGCAATGCGGATGGCGGTGGAAAAATCGGGATTGCGCAATTGCAGCGTCAGCACGCCCTGGTCGTCGAATTCGGCCGGCACCGAACGCTCGACTATGGCGCCGTTCGGCACGCGACCGGCGGTCGGAACGCCTTGTGTCAGCTGTTCGGCCTGGCCCTTGGCGCTGAAGCCGCCGACGATCACCGAACCTTGTCCGACGGCATAGATCTCGCCGTCCGCAGCCTTCAGCGGCGTCATCACCAGCGTGCCGCCGGCAAGCGAGGAGGCGTCGCCCATCGAGGAGACGTCGATGTCGATGCGGGCGCCCGACTGGACGAAGGGCGGCATGTTGGCGGTGACGATGACGGCGGCGACGTTCTTGGCGCGCGCGCTGCCGCCTTCGGTGGCAATGCCGAGATTCTCCAGCATGGCGCGGATCGACTGTTCGGTGAAAGGCGAGTTGCGCAGGCTGTCGCCGGTTCCCGCCAGGCCGATGACCAGGCCGTAGCCGACGAGCTGGTTGTCGCGCGCGCTCTGCAGCTGGGCGATGTCCTTGATGCGCGCGGCGACCTGGCCGGGCGGCAGCGTGCTCGGCCCGGTCGAGACGCGGAACATGCGCGTGGTGGTCTCGGGGTCGTATTCCGGATCGCTGGAGGCAGTGCCGTTCTTCAAAACAAGCTCGCGCTTGGCCTTGGGGGTGAGCCCATCGGCGAGCGCGGGCTGAAGACCGATTGCCGCGCTCAGCAGGATGGCCAATGCACGCATCACGACGCGCCGACCCTGATGCTGCCGTCCGCCATCACCGTGCCGGAAATGATCTTGCCGCTGTCGACGTTGCGGACCTTGACTAGGTCGCCGGCAGCGCCCGGCTGCAAGGTGACGGCCGTCGCCGAAATGGTGAGCGCGCCGGCGGTGAAGTAGACCTGCACCGAGGCACCCTGCTCGACAAGCCAGGCATCGCGTATGGCGGCTGTCGGAATGTACCGGCCGGGCACGAGGGTGCGCTTGGCAACCTTGCCCTCAAGTTCCTCGGCGCGTGTCGCCATGCCGTCCGGTCTGTGCTTGCCCGCAATAAGCGTCACCTGCTGGAGCGCGGCGAGCTCGATGGCCTCGCCGGGATAGATGACGCGATTGGGTATCAGCACCGCTTCGCCGGCCGCCTGACCGGCCGCGATCTGGTTCGCCGACTGACCGTCCGAGTCCTGCGCAAATGCCGGCATGCCGCCGGCGACCAGCGCCAGTGCCAGCGCGGCGCAGCGGAATGCGGAGCAGGAGATCGGCTTCGCCATGGTGCGCTACCTGATGTTCTTGGAAACCACGGACGCCATGTCGTCGGCAGCCTGGATCACCTTGGAGTTCATCTCGTAGGCGCGCTGCGCCGAGATCAGTTCGGTGATCTCCTTGACCGGATCGACGTTGGACGACTCCAGATAGCCCTGTTCGATCGTGGCGAAGCCGGGATCTCCGGGCACGCCGACATTGGCCGGGCCGGAGGCCGCCGTCTCCTGGAACAGGTTGTCGCCGAGCGGCGCCAGGCCGGCCTCGTTGGCGAAATTGGCGAGCTGGAGCTGGCCGAGGAGCTGGAGGTCGGTCTGGCCCTCGATGCGGGCGAAGACCTGGCCGGTCTTGTTGACGATGACCTCGACCGCGTCGGTCGGCACGGTGATGGCCGGGATCACGTTGGCGCCGTCGACGGTCACCAACTGCCCGGTGGCGTTGGTGTTGAAGGCGCCGGCGCGTGAGTAGAGCGTGCCGCCGTCGGCGCCCTCGATCTGGAACCAGCCCCTGCCGGTCAGCGCCAGGTCGAAGCTGTTGCCGGTGCTGGTCAGCTCGCCCTGGGTGTGGACGTTGCGCACGGCCGTGGTCTTGACGCCGAGACCAATGGAAACGCCTTCCGGCACCAGCGAGGTGTTCGAGCGGTTGGGCACCCCTTGCGTGCGGTCGACCTGGTAGAGCAGGTCCGAAAATTCGGCTCGGGCGCGCTTGTAGCCGGTGGTGTTGATGTTGGCGATGTTGTTGGCGATGACCTCGAGATTGGTCTGCTGGGCATTCATGCCGGTCGCGGCGATGGCAAGGGCTTTCATGACGCGGTCCTAGATATTCATGCGACTGATTTCGAGATAGGCGGAGACGACCTTGTCGCGGATGGCGATCGTCGTCTGCAGCGCCTGCTGGGCGCTCATCACGGCATCGACCACCTGGCGCGTGTCGGCATCGCCCTTGAGCGCCTGGATCGACAATTGTTCGGCGTTCTGCAGCGTGCCCACCGTCTTCGATGCGGCCTGGCTGAGAAGGTCGGCGAAGGAACTGCCGACGCTCTCGCCGGCTTGCGGACCCGCGCCGCCAGGCAGCAGGCCAGGCGCCGCCGCGTCGGCGCCATCGATTGCCGGTTTGAACTGCAGCGCGCCGATACCGCCGATCATGACTGGTTCCTCATCAGATCGATGGTCATGGAGATCAGATCGCGCGCCTGCTTGATGACCTGGAGGTTCGCCTCATAGGAGCGGTTGGCCTCCGTCATGTCGGCCATTTCGACCAGCACGTTGACATTGGGCATCTTGACATATCCCCGTTCGTCGGCAGCCACGTTGCCGGGCTGGAATTCGACCGGGAAGTCCGATGGATCGCGGTCGATCGAGTTGACCTCGACCAGAGAGCCGCCGGTGGCGCGGTCGAGCTCCGAAGCGAAGGTGATCGTCTTGCGGCGATAGGGATCGGCGCCCGCCGAGGTGCCGGTCGACTGGGCGTTGGCGAGGTTTTCCGACACCACGCGCAGGCGCTCCGACTGGGCGCCAAGGCCGGACGAAGCGACTTTGAGGGCTGCGGTCAGCGCGTCCATCGTCAGCCCTTCGCCGCCATCGTCAGCATCGAATGGAAGGCCTTGACGATCGCCGTGTTGAGCTCGAAGGAGCGGCGGATCTCGCCCGCCTTCATCAACTCGTCCTCGAGCACCACCGTGTTCTTCGACGGCATGATCGAGCCGTTGTCCTCCTGCGGCTTGACGGCGAAACCGGCATTGGCCGTTTCGGCGCCAAGATGCCCGGACTGCGTGGCGCTGAGCGTGACCGCGGTCCGGTCCAGAACCTTTTCGAACGGCTCGACATCGTTTGCCGTGTAGCCCGGTGTGTTGGCATTGGCGATGTTGGATGCAACCGTGGACTGACGAACGGCAAGCCACTGCGACTGCCTGGTGGCGAGATCGAATAGGTTGACGGGTTCCATGGGAATCTCCGGGCGAGTGCGCACAAGACTAGGTGGCCAGTCTTGCGCGGACCTTGCGCGGCAGGCCGCAGCCGCCAGCGCTGTCCACCGTCGATTACCTGGAAAGCTCGATCACCTTGTCGGTGCTGGTGACGATGACCCATTTGCCGCCGCGCTGCTCGATCGAGCTGACGCGGCTGGAATCGGGCAGCACCGAGCCGCGCTGAACGATCCACAGGCCGGTGTCGTCCTCGATCATGGCGCGGCCATTGGCGACATGCACCATCTTGAATTCCGAAACCGCGGCAGGGAAGGGCTGTTCGTCGAGCCCGGGCGCCTTGTCGGGGTCTTCCGGCTCGTCCTGCAAGGTGCCGGTGGCGAGCAGGTCGAGATCGGGAACGTTCTTTGACGTCGGCGGCGCCCCTCGATTCTCCAGCTGCGATTCGCCGGCAACGCGCCCGTCATTGGTGCCGCTGCCGCCGAATTTGATCGCCTGCACGCCGAACTGGTCCTGATTGAAGAAGATGTACCACGGAAACAGCGCACAGATCAGGCCGAGCGCGATGCCGAGGGCGGCGATGACGAAATCGCTGCGCCGGTCGGCCGTCTTGTCTGTCAGGCGCGGGAACTCGGATCGCGGCGGCTGCGGCCAATCGGTGCGCGGAAACAGCCCCTCGATCAGCGACTCGCGGCTGGCCTGCATGGTCTCGACGGTCTCAGGCTGCGGAGCCCTGGGCAGGGGAGGCCTGGTTGCCCTGGCGAGAATGGCGGCGGCCCTGCCAGCCATGGCGCGGGCAGCCTTCGCGTTGGCAGCTCTGGCAATGTCTGCTTCGGCTTCCTCTGCGGCCCGGGCCTCGGCGATCATCTCGCGCAAAAGGCGCTCGGTGTACTGAAGCTCAGTTTCCTTGATCGCCATTCAGCTTCCCCTTGAGATGGCGGGCGAGGTCGGCAAACGGATCCGCCGAGGCACGGTCCCTCGGCGATTGCGTGAGCGCTTCGTAGATCAGCGGCACCTGGCGCACGGCGATGTCGAGCTCGGCGTCGGCGCCGCTCTGGTAGGCGCCGAGCAGGCGGATGTCGCGCGTGTCCTCGAAGCGCGAGATCATCGACTTCAACCGGGTCACCAGCATGCGCTGTTCGGCGCTCCAGGCCTTGTCGGCGAGACGCGAGATGGACGACAGCGGATTGACCGGCGGATAGCGACCCTGCTCGGCGATCGAGCGGTCGAGCACGACATGGCCATCGAGAATGCCGCGCACCGAGTCTGCCACTGGATCATTGTGGTCGTCGCCATCGACCAGCACGGAGATGATGGCGGTGATCGAGCCTTTGCCTCTAACCCCGGGGCCCTCGGCACCGGGTCCGGCGCGCTCGAGCAGCTTCGGCAGGTCGGTAAAGACCGAGGCCGGGTAGCCGCGCGCGACCGGCGGCTCGCCGGTCCCAGTCGCCACCTCCCGCAAGGCGTGCGCGAAGCGGGTGATCGAATCGAGTACCAGAAGGACGCGGTGGCCCTGGTCGCGGAAATGCTCGGCCACGCACATGGCGGTGTCGGGCGCACGCCGACGCATCATGGCGCTCTCGTCGCTGGTGGCGACGACGGCGACGGTCTTGGCCATGCTTTCGACGCCGATCGTATCCTCGAGGAACTCGCGCACCTCGCGGCCGCGCTCGCCGATCAAAGCGACGACGACCGTGTCGAAGGCCTCGGAGCCGGCAAGCATGGCGAGCAGCGTCGACTTGCCGACGCCGGAGCCGGCGAAGATGCCAAGCCGCTGGCCGAAACAGAGCGGGGTGAAGATGTCGATGACGCGCACGCCGGTGAGAAAGCCGGTGCCGACGCGCTGGCGCGACATGGCGCCCGGCGTAGCAGCCTCCGCATCATAGGCGGCATTCGGCCTGATCAGCGGCGGGCCGCCGTCGATCGCCCGGGTCAGTGCGTCGATGGCCCGCCCGCGCCAGGAGGCATGCGGGGTGACCGCGAGCGGGCCGCGACGGAACACGGCGTCGCCGATGCCGGCGTCGGCGCTGCGCTCGAACGGCGCGACCACGACCTCGTCGCGACCGATCTTGACGATCTCGCCGCGGCGGCTGCCGGCGTTGCCGCGCTGCTCGACGATATCGCCGAGCCGGGCAATGTCGGAAAGCCCGCGCACCTTGTAGTGGGTGGGAGAGATCTCGCTGACACGGCCGCCGCGGCTGAGCAGCGTCTGCGGATTGTCGAACCGCCGCCAGATGCGCTCGAGCCCGGCCAGCCGGTCCTCCGCCGGCTTCTCAGGAGCGCGTATCAAGGAAGGTGCGGTGGCCATGCCGCTATTTCGAGCCGAGCGTCTTGATGGCTTCGTCGCTGGAAGCGTCGGTCTGCCGGATCAGCGCCGCCGTGTTCTCGAACGCGCGCTGAACCATGATCAGCCGCGTCATCTCCAGCACCGGATTGACGTTTGATTCTTCCAGGAAGCCTTGCGCGACGCCGACGTCGGAGCGGTCGGTGACCGGCTCCGGAGTGCGCGCGGGAACGATCCCCGAATTGCCGTAGCGGACGAAGTTCTCGCCCGGATCGAACGTGTAGAGGCCGATGGCGCCGACCAGCTGCTCGTTCTGCCGCAGCGACCCGTCGGCGCCGGCCTTGGGCGGCCCGTTGCGCGGATCGAGCTGGATCGGCGCGCCGCCGCTGTCCAGCACAGGATAGCCCTCGATCGACATCAGTTCGCCATTCTCGTTCATCGAGAAACGGCCGTCGCGGGTCATGACGGTACCCGCCGGCGTCTGGATGGCGAACCAGGCATCGCCCTGGATGGCGAAGTCGAAGGGATTGCCTGTCTCGGTCATCGAGCCATGGGCAGTGGAAAGATAGGTCTTGCCCGAGGAGGCGAAGGAGACCGACTTCAGACCGGTGCCGGAAACCACGTCCTCGAATTTCACGCCCGTGGCGCGGAAGCCGATGGTGGAGGCGTTGGCGACATTGTCGGCGATGGTGTCGAGGCGGCGCTCGAGCGCGATCTGCGAGGAGAGGGCGACGTAGAGACTGTCCTGCATGATGCCTCAGAACTTCAGCTTCTGCATGGCCATCATCAGGTCGGTGGAGATGCCGACCGTGGTTGGCTGGGCGAACAACACGCCGACCGACGTCTGCGCCGTGGATGTGGGGTTGTTGATCTCCCACAGGCTGGTGAAGCGGGTCAGAAACTTGCTCAGCTTGTCCGTGTCCTTGAAATCGGCGATGTCGAGCTTCTGCTCGAACAGTTGCGCCTGCTTGTCGATGTCGGCGGAGGCGAAGGAATCGGGCAGGCCGAGCGCGGTGCGAACCACGCTGGAGAGCGCGGTGTCGGCGAGCACGTCGTACCAGTTGGTGATGGTGGGCGCCTTGCGCTGGAAGTAGAGCGCCAGCCGAACGCCCTGATTGGTCTCGCCGGCGTTTTCCTCCAGCGTCTGGCGCATGTACTTGTCGACCGTGCCTTGCTGGGCGGAGGTGTAGATCGTGGCGGTCTCGCCATGGGCGGCAAAGTTGAACGCCTTGACGAATTCGGCGTAGCGCTTGTCGGTCAACTTGTTGGCGAAGCTGTCCTCGTCGGAGACGCCCTCCTTGAGCGCCTTGACCATGAAAGCCTTGGCATAGGCCATGTCTTCGAGTCCGAATGCCTTCATGGCATAGTTGAACAGGCGGGTGTTGCCGACGAAATCGTCGATGGTTTTGGCGTTGCCGATGTTGGCGAGATAGTACTCGGTCTCGCGTTTCACGGCCGGCTGCGACTCGACCTGATCGATGGCCTTGGGAATGTCCTTGGCGATGAGCTGGTAGCTCGTATAGGTGTTCAACACGCGGGCGCCTCCGGCCGAAGCTATGACGAAACGATAGCCAGGTTTCCTTGCGCGAAGCTGAATCGGGTTCCGGAGCAGGATTCAAGCCTCACACAAGGCACGAAGACTAGCCTGATCCGACGACGTGACATGCGGAAGGACCTGTCGTGGGCATTCTGATCGGACTTGTGGTGACGCTCGGCTGCGTCCTCGGCGGCTTCATGGCCATGGGCGGGCACCTCCACGTGCTGGTCCAGCCCTGGGAAGCGGTGGTCATCTGCGGCGCCGCGCTCGGCACCTTCCTCGTCGCCAATCCGATGAAGACCGTCAAGGACACCGGCAAGGGCATATTGGAAGCCTTCAAGCAGGCAGTGCCGAAGGAGCGGGACTATCTCGAGACGCTCGGCGTTCTGCACAGCCTGATGCGCGAGCTGCGGTCGAAATCGCGCAGCGAGGTCGAGGCGCATATCGACAACCCGGACGAGTCGGCCATCTTCCAGGCATTCCCGACCGTGCTGAAGAACCACGACCTCACGCATTTCATCTGCGATTATTGCCGCATCATCATCATCGGCAATGCCCGCTCGCATGAGATCGAGGCGCTGATGGACGAAGAGATCCAGACCATCCGCACCGACAAGCTCAAGGCCTATCACGCCATGGTGGCGGTGGGCGACGGCCTGCCGGCGCTCGGCATCGTGGCCGCGGTGCTCGGCGTGGTCAAGGCGATGGGGGCTCTCGACCAGTCGCCGGAAATCCTCGGCGGGCTGATCGGCGCCGCGCTGGTGGGAACCTTCCTCGGCATCTTCCTCTCCTATGCGGTGGTCGGTCCGGTCGCCACCAAGATCAAGACGGTGCGCGAGAAGAGGAACCGCCTCTACATCATCGTCAAGCAGACGCTGCTTGCCTACATGAACGGCGCCCTGCCGCAGGTGGCGATCGAGTTCGGCCGCAAGACCATCTCGTCCTATGAGCGGCCGACGATCGACGCCGTCGAGCAGAGCACGATGAACACGGGCGCCGAGAAGAAGGCGGCCTGATCATGCGCGAAGACAGTCAGGACCGCTTGCCGTCATGACCAGTCCGGGCAGTCCGTCACAAACCCGGGCCCTGATCATCGAGCGTCTCGTCGGCGACAGCGGCGAGGCCGCGCAGGTGATCGGCGTCGGACGGGGCATGGCGGAACGGGCGCTGCCGCTGCTGCAGAAAGCCCTTGCCGGCGAACTCGGCGCACCGGTCACGGTCGACCTGCAGGCGGTGGAAGTCGGCCGTGTTCCCGAGGCGCGCTCGCGCGCCGGCGAAACCTTCGCCATGACCATCATTCCGTCGCCGACATCGGCCGATGCCATGACCCTGGTGATCGACGCGCCAGCGATTGCGGTCATGGTCTGCGCCCTGTTCGGCGGCGATCCCGATCAGCCCGTGTCCCCCATAGAACGCGAGCTGTCGCAGATCGAGACCGATGTCGCGACGATGGTATTCCAGGAGGTGGCAGTGGCGCTGAACGGGTCGGGGCGCCGTTCGCTCGAACTGCGCCTGCCGGTGCCCCGGGCCATGTCGGGCATCGAGGCAAGGCGGCGCGTGCTGCGCGACGGCGCTTCGATCCGCATCGTCTTCGGCGTCTCAACCCCGACGGACACCGGCACGGTCACGGTGATGATCCCGCAGCGTATTCTCTTGGCCACGCGCGGCGCCACGGCCCACAGCGGCGAGGACGATCAGACGGGCGACTGGCGGGCACGCTTCTCGGAAGAGGTCATGCGCTCGACGGTGCGTTTGGAAGCCACCATGCCGCTGGCCAGACTGACGCTTGGCGATCTCGACGGCTTCCAACCCGGCCAGGTGATCGAATTCGAGGAACACGCGCACGCGCAGGCAAGGCTCAGCGCCCGCGACAGGACGCTGTTCGTCTGTGAGTTCGGAAAGCTCGGACAAAACTACACCGTCCGCATCAGGCATCCCTTCGATGCCGGACAGGACTTCATCGACGGACTGATACCTGGCTGATGCCAGGCCGGAATTCTTGGAGACGACGCATGGCACAGACCCAGTTGGAAGCCGAACCGGATCAGCCCAACGAGCAGCTCGACCGCGCGATCGAGGAACTGCGCGGCGTGCTTCGGGAGGAAGAGAGGCGCCCCGACGCCTCCTCCCCGACGGGCGCCACCTCAGGCATCATCATGAGCATTCCGGTCGACGTGCAGATCATTCTCGGTAGCACCGAGATGCCGGTCTCGGAATTGATGGCGCTGCAAAAGGGCTCGACGGTGGCGCTCAATCGCCGCATCGGCGAGCCGGTCGACGTGGTGGTCAACGGCCGCAAGATCGCGCGCGGCGAAATCACGGTTCTGGAGAACGATCCCTCCCGCTTCGGCATCCGGCTGACCGAGATCATCGCCGCGGCCAAGAGCGCATAGACATGGACGGCGGACGCATGCGGCGAGGGCAGGGGCAGGCAGGATGACGAATCTGACGCTGACGCGTCCGCAGAAGGCGGCCGCAATACTGGTGGCGATGGGCAAGCCCTCGGCCAGCCGGCTGCTCAAATTCTTCAAGCAGGAAGAGCTGAAGGCGCTGATCGAGGGCGCCCGGCTGCTGCGCACCATTCCCCAGAACGATCTCGAGCGCATTGTCGCCGAATTCGAAGCCGAGTTCACCGAGGGTGCCGGCCTGCTCGATTCCGCCGACAGGATGGACACGATCCTCAACGAGTCTCTGTCGCCCGAAGAGATGAGCGCCATCATGGGCGACAGGAAGTTCGAGCCCGTGGCCGAGGGGCCGCCACCGATCTGGCCGGACCTCGAAAAGCTAGAGCCGTCGCGCCTTGGGACCTATCTGGCGGGCGAGCATGCGCAGACCGCGGCCATGGTGCTGTCGAAGCTTGCGCCGCAGGCGGCCGCCAATGTGCTGCTGACCATGGAAAAGCCGATGCGCAGCCAGATCATCAAGCGCATGGTGACGATGGCCAACATTCCGGACGCGGCAACCAGGATCGTCGAGAACCAGCTGCGCGCCAGCGTGCTGTCCGAGAAGACGACCAAGGACACCTCGGCCGGTCAGGAGCGCGTCGCCAGCCTGCTCAATGAAATGGCCAAGCCGGAACTCGACGAGCTCATGCAGGATCTGGAGGAAGCCGGCACGCCCGATCTAGCCGGGGTTAAGTCGCGGCTGTTTGCCTTCGACGATCTGCCGCTGCTGACGCAGAAGGCGCGCGTGCTGCTGTTCGACGGCCTGTCGACGGAACTCGTCACGCTGGCGCTGCGCGGCGCGCCGCCGGCGCTCACCGAATCCGTGCTGTCGGCGATCGGCGCGCGCTCGCGGCGCATGATCGAATCCGAACTCGGACAAGGGTCGGAAGGCATCGCGCTGGCCGACATCATGGCGGCCCGCAAGACCATCGCGGTGGCGACCGTCCGGCTGTCGCGCGAGGGGGCTTTCGAGCTTCCGTCGACGCAAAGCCCGGCCGAAGCTGCCTGACGACAATTCGGTCAGGACACCATGGCTGAGGCGGTCGACAAGGATTCCAAAACCGAGGAAGCCACAGAAAAGAAGATCCGCGACACGATCGAGCAGGGCAAGCTGCCCCATTCGCGCGAGACGGCGATCTTCGCTTCCTTCCTGGCCATATTGGTGTTCACCGTGTTTTACGCCAAGGACGCCATCGTCGACCTCGGCATGTTCCTGTCGATGTTCCTGGCAAAGCCTGAGGCCTGGCCGATGGACACCGAGACCGACGTGATCGCGCTCTACAAGCAGGTGCTGATCGAGATCGGCCGGGCCGTGGTGAGCCTGCTGGTGCTGCTGGTGGTCGCCGGCGTCGGCGCCTCGGTGTTCCAGAACCTTCCGCAGTTCATCGGCGAGCGCGTCAGGCCGCAGCTGTCGCGCATCTCGATCGCCAAGGGCTGGAGCCGGCTGTTCGGGGTGCAGGGCCTCGTCGAGTTCGCGAAATCGCTGGCCAAGCTCGCTTTTGCCATCGCGGTGCTTGCCTTCACGCTGTCGGAAGATCATCGCAAGCTGCTCGCCGGCATGATCACCAATCCGATCGCGTTCGGCATGGTCATCCGCGGCATCGCCGTCGACATCCTGGTGGCGATCGTCTTTGTCACGGGGCTGATCGCGGTGGCCGACCTGGTCTGGTCGCGCTTCCACTGGCGGCGGGACCTGCGCATGACCAAGCAGGAAGTGAAGGACGAGCTGAAGCAGTCGGAAGGCGACCCGATCGTGAAGTCCCGCCTGCGCTCGCTGGCGCGCGACCGGGCGCGCAGGCGCATGATGACGGCGGTGCCGCGAGCAACGCTGGTCATCGCCAACCCGACACACTATTCGATCGCGCTGAAATATGTGCGCGAGGAAGACTCCGCTCCTGTGGTCGTCGCCAAGGGCCAGGATCTGGTGGCGCTCAAGATCCGCGAGATCGCAACCGAACACAACATTCCGATCTTCGAGGACGTCGCGCTCGCCCGCTCCATGTACAAGCAAGTTTCGGTTGATAGCGTGATCCCGTCGCAATTCTACCAGGCCGTGGCCGAGCTGGTGCGGATCGTCTACTCGAAAAAGGCCGAGCGCAGAGTAACCTCATGAACGGAAGCTGCTTCTATCCATGAACCGGCAACCACACGCCAATTCACGCGAGCTCATCGTCGCCAAGGCCATCGAAGGCGTGGTGGGCGAACTCAGGCTGATCGAGGTCGCCGACTACATCGCCTTCATCCGGCTGGAGCATTTCGCCTGCCTGTCGGATCTGGTGGACTCGGCGGCCGAGCTCTTCTTCCAGCCGGGCACGCTGAGGCTTGGCCATGGCGGCGAAGCGCATGTCGACTGGAGCGGCCATCCGCGCATCGTGCTCGATCTCGAACTCAGACCGCGCGGCGTCACTATCTATTTCCAGCTGACGCTGAACGAACACGGAGCCTCGGTGGTGGTCAACTACGTGTCGTTCGAGAAGCCGGGCGAAACCCCGGAGCACAACACCGCGCTGCTCGAGGATGCCGTCGAACAGGCCCGCCTGCGTAAGAGCGAGCCGCTCGCCTGTCCGTAAGAAAGATTTCGAAGAGCTTTCGAACGCTTTGGCCTGAGCGGCCTACTCGATCAGGCCGAGCCGCAGCGCCTTGGCCACCGCCTGGTTGCGGTTGACGGCATTGAGCTTCTGCGTCGACTGGGTGAGATACTGGTTGGCGGTGTGGACCGAGAGCTTCAAAAGCTTCGCGATCTCTTCGCTGGTGTTGCCATTGGCGGTCAGCTTCAGGCATTCGAGCTCGCGCTTGGAAATCGACCGCGTCCTACCGGCATCGCTCGGCCGGATGCGGGCGACCGCGGCGAACAGCGTGAAGCATCGCGCATGGATCTCATACATGATGTCGTCGGACAGGGTCATTTCCGACCCCAGGAAAACCACCAGGCCACACTGGCCGCGCTCGGCGTGGACCGGGAAGGCAATTCCGTTCGTGCCGGGCGCAAGAGCTACGGTGCGCTCAGCCCAGGCAAGGTTCTGGAGGGTGTGCTGCGAGCCGGCAATGACATCGTCGGCCCACCAGCGCGGTGCCGTCGAGATGCGGCTGTGGCGGACCATCTCCTCGCCATTGGCGCCGGAGATGAACTTCGTTGCGACGGCCGTTGCAGGGTAGTCGGAATCGAAGCAGGCAACGAGGCGCGCCCGCTCGAGCGACGGGCTGACGAAGAACAGTCCGAAGGCGGAGGCGTTAATGTCGACGGCGATCCAGCGGCAGCGCCGCACGGCGTCCGGAACCGTGACCGCGTGATGGGTCTCGGAGCCGAGGGAGAAGGCGCCGAACGGATTGCGCTGATCGTTGAACAGAGCTTCGGCGGTCGCTTTGATATGCGCGTGTTTCAAATGATGCCGCTCCTGATCGCCGTTGCGATCGCCATGGCGCGGTTGCTGGCCGCGAATTTCTGGATGGCGTGGGTGATGTAGCTGTTGACGGTGTTGGACGAGACGCCGAGGATGAGCGCCACCTCATCCGTGGTCTTGCCTTCGGACACCCAGAACAGGCATTCGCGCTCGCGGTCGGAAAGCGGATCCTGCATGGCGGCGGCGGCGATCAGTTGCGGGATGTCCGACAGCGCGTAGCAGCATTTCAGTTGCGCCTTCATCAGCGCCGGCAGGTCGATCTTGCCGGGCTCCGCGGCCGAGAAGAGCGCGAACAGGCGCTGACGACCGACATTGAGCCGCAATGAATAGACTTCGGCATGGCCGAGCACGTCGAGCAGCCGTGCCTCCTCGCCGGTCAGCAGGGTGCCGGCGTCGGGCGCATGCGCCGCCACCAGAGCCTTCGGGCGTGTGCCGGGAGCGGCCGTCAATGGCCCGAGCGCGAGGCCGGCGATCAGCTTTTTGCCGATCAGTTCGATCGCGTCGAAGATCCAATTCGAGGCGACGATGCGCGCATCGTTGCGATCCTCGTCGTGGACGATGGCAACCAGCATGTAGCTGTCGGCGCCGATCTCGGCGGCCAATTGCATGAAGAAGCCGGTGAGATCGCCGCGGGACGCAAGGCGTGAACCTGATGCATCGGATTTGAGAAGCGCGGCGGGACTGCTCATTTTGATATTCTGGCCGGAATCGATCCCTGTGCCCGGTGCTGGCATCGGCCAGCGCCCGGACCCGAAACGCGTCACGTTTACGAAGACACACACAAGGGCGCGCAGCGCCCAATCAAGCCGAATCCTTTGGGGAACGCGAAGCCGTCCGCGTCTGGTACCGGCCGTATGCCGGAACTTGAGACTTTGGGTGGTCGCCGCGCCCCCCGTGGACCGGCTGATTCGGGTCTAATCTACCCGCAGATGAATCCGACATCAAACGCGATTTGACAAAATCGAATCTGATGGACTCGCGACGCGACTCAGTAGCCGGGGCTATATTGCCTGGCGGCGAAGAAATCTCCGCTCGGATGCTCCGTGGAGGGCTCGTCCTTCGCCCGATGCGTCAGCGATCTTCGAAGCCGGTCAGCACGCCGACGGCGTTGACGCCGATCTCTTCCACCGCGTAGCCGCCCTCCATGACGAACAGCGTCGGCAGGCCGAGCCTGGCGATGCGGCGGCCGATCCTGGGATAGTCCTCGCTCTTCAGCTTGAACTGGCTGATCGGATCTTTCTCGAAAGTGTCGACGCCAAGCGACACCACGACGACGTCCGGCGCATAGGCAGCAAGCTTGGCGCAGGCGTCTTCCAGCGAAGCGCTCCATGCGCCCCAACCGGTGCCGAAGGGCATCGGATAGTTGACGTTGAAGCCTTCGCCTTCACCCTCGCCGCGTTCGTCGGCATGGCCGAGGAAGAAGGGGTACTCGACCATCGGGTCGCCGTGCAGACTGAGCACCTGGACGTCGCCGCGGCGATAGAAGATCTCCTGCGTGCCGTTGCCGTGGTGGTAGTCGACATCGAGGATCGAGACGCGCCTGGCGCCCTGGTCGCGGAACCATTGCGCGACCACGGCGGCGTTGTTGATGAAGCAGTAGCCGCCCATGAAGGCAGCGCCGGCGTGATGACCGGGCGGACGGCAGAGCGCGAAGGCGCTCCGCTCGCCGCCCCTGACCAGCGCCGCCGCGGTCAGGGCGACGTCATAGGAGGACTTGATCGCGGCCCAGGTGCCTTCGACGAAGGTGGCGCCGGCATCGAAGGAATAGTAGCCCAGCAAGGCGTCGATGCGTTTGGGCGGCACATTACCGCGCAGGCCGCGCGTCGGCCAGGCGAAACCCATGGCCGAACCCTTGAAGCCGGCGGCGACCCATTCCGGCCACACCGTCGGCAGAAAATCGATGTAGTCGGTTTCGTGGACGCGCTTGGCGGCCGCAAGATCGTGCTCGACCGGCCCGATGATCGGCCCGAGCTTCTCTCTCTCCACCCGCGCCCTGATGAATTCCGCCCGCGACGGCTTCTCGAAACCCGGCACGATCTGCGACGTAACCAGTTCCATCTGCCCTGCGTGCCCGGCATGGAAAGGCGAATAGACAGTCTTCATGAAATTCCTTTCCAAACGGGGGCTTAGTCGAGGTTGAGATAGGGGCTCAATAGGGCGAGCCACATGGCTTCCACGTCGTCCTCGATGAGGTCGAACGTCCTGCGATCCCTCTTCAGCCCCACGAGCCGGCAGGCATGCCCGACTTCCATCATCACCAGGCCGAGCCGGCTGGCGATCTTGCCTTCGAGAGCCGGGTTCACATGCTGCAGCCATGCGGCGTACAGAGCGATGATCTGGTCGTCATATTCGTTCTGAATTGGCCTGAGATCGGCGTTGCCGGATATCGCCTCGATCACCGGCATCAGGGTGGCGTTTTCGAGATAGAGCCTGGATGTATCGATGAAGAGCTTGCGGACTTCCCGCCGAAACTCTTCGCGGTTGGTGGGCGGAGCGACCTTGATGCGCTTGGCTATTACCTCGGGGAAGGACGACAGCCAGCGCCGGGCAAGGTCGAGAAGAATGGCTTCCTTGTTGGGAAAATATTGGTAGACCGAACCGACCGACAGGCCGGCACGCTGTGCGATCGCAAGTGTCGTCGGTGTCCTGGTCCCTTGCTCCCGCGTCAAGATCAGCGCCGCGTCGAGAATCCTGTCGACCACCTTGCTCGACCGTTGCTGCCGCGGCTGCTTGCGCGGTTCGAGCGCTATCTTGGTTTTGCGGTCGAAACTGCGCTTCACTGCTCGATGTCCTCGTTCCCCGCCCGGTCCCAAAACAGGCGGAGGGTGGTGTCCACAATACATTCGAAATTCCGAACGTTGACAAACGCGAATGATTAGTCGCATTCTTTATCAACGCTGTCTCCAAGGATAACAAGGGGAATTTCGAAGACGGCGTGCCGGCATCATTTCTTGTCCGACACCGCCGCTCCGGCGGAGTGCAGGTGGTTGGGCACAACGGGCGTCGGTCTCAGCCAGCCGTCAAAAGCGCGGAGTCGCGATGTCTGTCACGGGTGCGGGTCAACATGCCGATCTGATCGTCATCAACGGTCCGGTGCTGACCATGGACGCTGACAATCCCGCCGCCGAGGCCGTTGCCGTCAAGGGCGGCGCCATCATTGCCATCGGCAGCCGTGCAGCAGTCGAAGAGCTGAAGGGACCGTCTACCAATGTTGTCGACGCCCAGGGCGGGTCCGTCCTGCCGGGGTTCATCGAAGCGCATATGCATCTGTTCTCGGGTGCGGCCGAGCTTGCCCATTTGCAACTGGCTGGCGTCCACGGTTTCGAAACGCTGCAAAAGGCGATCCGCGACTACGCGCAAGCGCGCCCCGACGCCAAGATGCTGGTTGGACAGGGCGTCGACTACACCGTGCTCGATGGCGAGAGGATAACGCGCCACCATCTCGATGCGATCCTGCCGGACCGGCCTTTCGTCATGGCCGCTCCCGACCACCACACGATGTGGGCCAACACCAGGGCGCTGGAGAGGGCAGGGGTTTTGCACGGGCGCGAGCTCGGTCCGGGCAATGAAATCGTCATGGGCGACGACGGTATGGCCGAAGGCGAGTTGCGCGAGGGCGAGGCGTTCGGTCCAGTGCTCGAGCTTGCCGGCGAGGGGCGTGTGCGGTTGGGGCTGTCCACCGGCGGTGAGCCGGACACGATGCCGTCGGTGGAAGAACGTGCCGCCGACCGCGATATCATGCGGCGGGGACTTGCCTGGTGCGCACGCCACGGCATCACCTCCATCCACAACATGGATGGCAACCTCTACCAGCTCGAACTGCTGGCCGAGATCGAGGCCGAGGAAGGCCTGCCCTGCCGCGTGCAGGTCCCGTTCCACTACAAGAATTTCATGACGCTCGACATGCTCGGCAAGGCCTCAGCCATGGCCGAGCGTTACAACAGCGAATGGCTGTCGTCGGGCATCGTCAAGGTGTTCTATGACGGCGTGCTCGATTCCTGGACGGCTGTCATGATCGAGCCCTATGCCGACCGATTGGATTGGGCCGGCGAGCCGCTGTTCACGCCCCGGCAATTCGTCGATCTCGCCACCGCCATCGACAAACGCGGGCTGCAGATCGCGGTGCATTCGATCGGCGACGGCGCCGTACGCGCCGTGCTTGACGGCTACGAAGCGGCTGAGAGAGCGAACGGCAAGCGCGACAGCCGGCACCGCATCGAACATATCGAGGTCATCACCGAGGTCGACGTGCCGCGCTTCGCCGAACTCGGAGTCGTCGCTTCCATGCAGCCGCCGCATGCGCCCGGGGCCATGGATTTTCCGCTGCAGCCGACCGTGGCGCGCATCGGGCAGGCCCGCTGGCCGCTGAGCTATGCCTGGCGAACCCTGAAGAAAGCGGGTGCCCATGTCGTCTTCGCTTCTGACTGGCCGGTATCGCCGATCGATCCGATCCGAGCCATTCAGGCGGCGATGACACGCAAATCGTGGGCAGAAACCGATCCGGACCAGCGCTTCTCGCTGCATGAATCGCTTGCCGCCTACACCGTGGAGGGCGCCTATGCCGAGTTCATGGAACATCGCAAGGGGCGCCTGAGAACCGGATACCTCGCCGATATCGTCGTCTTGTCGGCCGATATCGAGAAGACCGCGCCGGAAGCGTTGCACACCGTTCGAACCGCGACCACCATCTGTGGTGGAAGGATCACTTATCAGGCCTGACGATGGCACAGGAATTGCTCTCTAGGTCCAGTGAAGCTCCGCAGTTGCCAAGCCGATTGGCTTATGGTGACAATCGAACAGGAACAAATCTGCCGCCAAGAGCAGGCTCTCTCAATGGGGTACTCGTGCCGGAACAACCGGATAAGAACGCGATTGAAGTTCGCGGTGTACGCAAGGTATTTGGAACCGGTGAAAACGAGGTAGCCGCTCTCGACACGGTCTCGGTGTCGATCCGCGAGAACGAGTTCTTCACGCTGCTCGGCCCGTCCGGATGCGGAAAGACGACGCTGCTGAGACTGATCGCCGGCTTCGATTTCCCAACCGCTGGCGAGATCCTGCTGCATGGCCAGGACATCGCGCCGCTGCCGCCCTTCAAGCGCCCGGTCAACACCGTCTTCCAGAGCTACGCGCTGTTTCCGCACATGACGGTGGCGCAAAATATCGGCTTTGGCCTGGAAATGCTCGGCAAGCCGAAAGCCGAGATCGAGGCGCGCGTCGCCCAGATGCTGAAGCTGGTCAAGATGGAGGCGCTGAAGGGGCGCCGCACCAGCCAGATCTCGGGCGGCCAGCAGCAGCGCGTGGCGCTGGCCCGGGCGCTGGCGCCGCAGCCGAAGGTGCTGCTGCTCGACGAGCCGCTGTCGGCCCTGGACTACAAGCTGCGCAAGGAGATGCAGATCGAGCTGAAACGGCTGCAGCACGAGACCGGCATCACCTTCATCTTCGTCACCCACGATCAGGAAGAGGCGCTGACCATGTCCGACCGCATCGCGGTGATGTCGGCCGGCAAGATCCTGCAGGTCGGTACGCCCTGGGACATTTACGACAAGCCGGCGGAACGCTTCGTCGCCGACTTCATCGGCGAGAGCAATTTCCTCACCGCGGCGATCGCCACCATCGGCAATGGCAAGGCGCGAGCGACACTGAAATCCGGTGCCACGATCGAAGCGACCCTGGCCGAAGGATTCACGCCGAAGGGCGATGCCACCGTCGTGGTCAGGCCGGAACACGCCAAACTGACCAGCGGCAAGGGCGACCTGTCGGGCACGGTCGAAAACATCGTCTATTTCGGCACCGATACGCATATCCATGTCCGCCTGGACAGCGGCGAAGCGTTCACCGTGCGCCAGCAGAACTCGCGCAGCGCCGGCTGCGGCTTCGAGCGCGGCGACAAGGTCGGCATCTCGATCGGCAACGACGCAGCGCAGGTGCTGAGGGACTGATGGCCAGCGCGGAACAAGTCGCCAAGGAAGCGGAGCGGCGCGACGTGCGCACGCGCTGGCTGCTGTCGACGCCGGCGCTCGTCATCATCCTTCTGGCCGCCACCGGGCCGCTTTTCGTGATGCTGGCCTATTCCTTCATGCTGAAGGGCGACTACGGCGACGTGCAGTTCGGTACCTTCTCGCTGGACGGATGGACATCGGTCCTGTTCCAGCGTGACATCTTCGACGATACGCTGGGCATGGCGGACGCGCACCTGAGCATCCTCTGGCGTTCGATCAGCCTGTCCTCCTACACCACCGTACTGACGTTGCTCTTCGGCTTTCCCACGGCCTATTTCATTGCCACGCGACCGCCGAAGACGCGCGAGGTCTGGGTTTTCCTCGTGACCATTCCGTTCTGGACGAACCTGCTGATCCGCACCTTCGCCATGCAACAGGTGATCCGCAACGAAGGCCTGGTCAACACAGCGCTGATGGCGCTCGGCATTATCAAACAACCGCTGCAGATCATGAATACCGACACAGCCATCCTGCTCGGCATGGTCTACGTCTATCTGCCCCTGATGGTGCTGCCGATCTACGCCTCGATGGAGAAGCTCGACTTCCGGCTGGTCGAGGCCGGATATGACCTCTACGCCGGCCGCTGGCAGGTTCTGCGCCGTATCATCATTCCGCTGGTCAAGCCCGGCCTCATCGCCGGCTCGATCCTGGTCTTCATCCCCTCGCTCGGCGCCTATGTCATTCCGCGTGTGCTGGGCGGGGGCAAGAACATGATGCTCGGCAACCTAATCGAACTGCAGTTCGGCGCGGGCCGCAACTGGCCCCTGGGCGCGGCCATCTCGATCACGCTGATGGCGCTGGTGATGATTGCGCTGCTGTTCTACGTGCGCAACGCTTCCCGCTCGCAGGGCGTCCATGGCTAAGCGACCGTTCGACATACAGGCGCAGCCCGGCTTTGGCTTCGTGGCGCTTGTGACGTTCTTCGCGCTCTATCTGCCGATGGCCGCGCTCGTCGCCTATTCGTTCAACGCGGCGGATTCGCTGTCGCGCTGGGACGGCTTCTCGCTGCGCTGGTTTATTTCGGCCTGGCACAATTCGGCCGTGCAAGACGCCTCCGTCCGATCGCTCGTGTTGGCGATCTCGGCTGCCGCGCTTTCGACGATTGTCGCCACCATGGCTGCGCTGGCCACGACCCGCACGCCGCCGTATCCCGGCCTGACCTTCAAATACGCCTTCATCAACCAGCCCCTGATGGTGCCGGAGATCGTCACTGGTGTCGCGCTCCTAATCGTGTTCTCGCGCATCAAGGTCTGGACCGGCTATTCAGGGCTCGGCTATCTGATCGCAGCGCACACCGCCTTCTGCATCCCGTTCGCCTACCTGCCGATCCGGGCACGGCTGGAGAGCATGGACCTGACTCTGGAGCGCGCAGCCGCCGATCTATACGCCACGCCTTGGAAAGCCTTCCGTTTCGTGACGCTGCCGCTCTTGAGGCCAGCCATCATCGCCGGCCTCATGCTCGCCTTCGTCATTTCGCTCGACGACGTCGTCATCACCGAATTCGTCAAGTCCGGCGGGCAGGATACGCTACCCACCTACATGCTCGGCCAATTGCGACGCGAAACCAGTCCGGAAATCAATGCCATCGCCACGGTTTTCCTGGCGCTCTCGGTGGTGCTCGTAACCGTTTTCTACTTCGTCAATCGGCGCAAACCATGACCAACCATTGCCAAACGGGAGAACAGCAATGAAATGGAAGACAACGGCAGCCACGGCGGCATTAGCATTGTTTGCTTTTGCCGGAAGTGCGTATGCGGGAGGCGAACTCAACATCTTCAATTGGGGCGACTACACCAGCCCCGAGATGATCAAGAAGTTCGAGGACACCTACAAGGTCAAGGTAACGGTCACCGACTACGATTCCAACGACACCGCGCTCGCCAAGGTGCGCGCCGGTGGTCACGGCTTCGACATCGTGGTGCCTTCGGCCAACTACGTGCCGATCTGGGTGAAGGAAGGGCTTCTGCTCGAGGCTCGGCCCGACCAGATGGAGAATTTCAAGAATGTCGACGAGCGCTGGGTGAACGTTCCCTGGGATCCGGGCCGTCACTATACGGTTCCGTGGCAGTGGGGCCTGACCGGCATAGGCGTCAACACCAAGGTTTATAGCGGCGACATCAACACTTCCGCCATCTTCCTCGATCCGCCGAAGGAACTGGTCGGCAAGATCAACGTCGCACCGGAAATGAACGACGTGATGTTCGCCGCCATCAAGTATCTCGGCGGCAACTGGTGCACGGACGACAAGGAACTGCTCAAAAAAGTGCGCGACAAGCTCGTCGAGGCCAAGCCGAAATGGCTGGCCATGGACTACAGCGTGACCGAGAAGCTACCGGCCGGCGACTATTCGGCCGTCTACTACTGGAACGGCGCCATCATGCGCTCGCGCATCAAGAACCCCGATGTCAAGTTCGGCTACCCGAAGGAGGGCTTCCCCTTCTTCATGGATAGTGTTGCCATCCTGAAAGATGCGAAGAATGTCGAGAACGCAAAGCTCTTCATGAACTTCATCATGGATCCCCAGAATGCCGCCATGATCTCCGCATTCGCCAAATATGCCAATGGCATCAAGGGGTCGAAGGCGTTTATGCCCGATGATATGAAGGATGCGCCCGAACTGGTAGTGCCGCCGGAGTTCGAAAAAGTGGGCGAGTTCATCACCCCCTGCTCGCCCGAGGTGCAGCAACTCTACACACGCATCTGGACGGACGTTCAGAAGTAGCAGCACTCTTCCTTCTCTCCGCTTGCGGGTAGAAGGCTGCTCGAAGGGCCGGATGAGGGGCGGCGCTGAACTCGCAGCGTCGCGCCGCCCCTGATCTGCCTGGCGGCACTGCTGTCGCCATGGCTTCGGGTGTTCGTCACTGGAAAGGCCCTTCGAGAACTTTTCGTCCGCTGTGCTGGCCGCTCCTCACCGCGGCGAACAGGAGAGCGGTGGTCACATGCGGCAAGGAAATTCTCATGCAGTCGTACCGAAATTCCGATCCGCGACCGCCGATCATGCAGGGCTCGCCGCCGGCAATGGTCTTGCCGAAGCTGGAGTGGGACCGGCCGCCGTGGAACCGCTGGGCCTTCCAGCACATCCGCGAATTCCTGCCGACCGCCGAGGTCTGGCGCGGCAGCGGCCACCGCCATCGTTTCGAGCGGGCCGAGGTCGACCTCGACGAACTGCCGGTGCTGGACAGCGACGGTGCTGCGACGACGCTCGCCGCATTGCTCGACGAGACCTACACCGACGGTTTTCTGGTGCTGAAGGACCGCAAGATCGCCTATGAGCGCTACTTCAACGGCATGGACGAGCGCACGCTGCATCTGTCGCAGTCGATGGCGAAGTCGATCACCGGCTCGGTCTTCGGCATCCTGGTCGGCCGCGGGCTGATCGATCCCGCCAAACTAGTGACAGACTATCTCCCGGAACTCGGTGCGACGGGCTGGGAAGGCGCAAGCGTGCAGCACGTGCTCGACATGACGACCGGCGTGCGCTTCTGCGAGGAGTATACCGATCGCTATTCCGAAATCGGCCAGGTCGATGTCGCCACGGGCTGGAAGCCGATCCCGCCGGACAGCGATCCCGACTTCCAGTGGCCGTCGCATCTGTTCGAACTCATCCTGCGGCTGAAGGACAAGGTGCGGGAGCATGGCGAGGCATTCCAGTATCGCTCGATCGAGACGGACGTGCTCGCCTTCGTCATGGAGCGGGTCACCGGAAAGCGCCTGGCGCAGCTTGTCTCGGAAGAGCTCTGGCAGAAGCTCGGCGCCGACGAGAGCGCCTGCTTCACCGTCGACAGCGCCGGCTACGCGGTGGCCGATGGCGGCTTCAACGCGACGCTGCGCGACTATGGCCGTTTCGGCCAACTGATCCTCGACAATGGGGGCGGCGTGATCCCGGGCGAATGGATCGAGGCGACGCGCAGCGGCAAGCATGCGTCCACCTTCAATCCCAGCCTGCCGGAAGGCAGCTATCGCAACCAGTTCTGGATCGAGGATCCGCGCTCGCGCGCATTGATGTGCCGCGGTGTGTTCGGACAGCTGATCCATATCGACTGGGGCAACAGGATGGTGGTGGTGAAGCTTTCGAGCTATCCGGATTTCACCAACATCGCCTATTCGGTGGCGACGCTGAAGGCCGTGCACGCTATGGCCGCCGCACTGGCCTGACGTCTCGCTGTAGAAAGACAAGATCGTGGCCGGCAACACTGCGTTCGAGATCAATTATGGCTTTGCCCGCAAGGATGTGCGGCTCGACAATTGGCGGCTGAGGCCGTTCAGCCAATGGTCGTTCCAGAATGTCGGCGAGTTGGTGCCGAGCGTGCCTGTTGCAGCCGCACCGGATGGCGAGGAGCCGGCAAAGCCTCTCGGTGCGCTGCTCGAAGAAGAGCTCGCTTTGGCCGGCGGGGCAGAAACCGTCGAAGCCCTCCTCAATCGTTCCGATACCGACGGGCTGACGATCATGAAGGCCGGCCGCATGGTCGGCGATTGGTCGACACCGCACATGGCGTTCGGCGCGCGCCATATCGTCTTCTCCATCAGCAAGTCGGTGACGGCGATTCTCGCCGGCATCCTGGAAGGCGAGGGCCTGTTCGATCCTGAAGCGCCGGTGACGCAATACATGCCCGAGGCAAAAGGCTCGGCCTATGGCGATGCGAGGGTCAGGCATGTGCTCGACATGAGCGTCAGCCTCGATTTCGACGAGGACTATCTCGATCCCGAGAACGCTTTCGCCCGCTATCGCCGTGCGACCCTGTGGAACCCCGGCGGCGGTTTGGAAAGCCTTGCGGCGTTCCTGCTGACGCTGCCGCGTCTCGCCGAGCCACACGGCTTGACCTATCGCTACCGCTCGCCCAACTCGGACCTGCTCGGTATCCTGCTGGAGCGGGCGTCGGGCAAGCGCATCGGCGATCTGTTGGCCGAGAAACTGTGGCGGCCGCTCGGCGCCGCCAGCGAAATGTCGGTCACGGTCGACATGGAAGGCACGGCGCGTACCGCCGGCGGTATGTCGATGACGCCGCGCGACCTCGCCCGCATCGGCGAGATGATGCGGCAGGGCGGCACGGCCAACGGCCGCCGCATCGTGCCGGAAGACTGGGTGCGCGACACGATCACCGCCGGCGGCAGCCACGAAGCCTGGCAACGAGGCACCATGGCGTTCCTGTTTCCCAAGGGGCGCTACCGCAACAAATGGTACCAGACCGGCGCGACAAGCGGCGCCTTCTGCGGCATCGGCATCCATGGCCAATGGCTCTACGTCAACCCGAAGACCGAGGTGGTCATCGCCAAGATGTCGTCTCAGGCGGAGCCAGTCGACAACGGGCTCGACCTCGCTCTCGTGGCGTTTTTCGAGGCGCTCAGCGGGATGGTCTGAGACCGTCGACTCTTGATCCCATGTCGCTGTTTCCTGTGGACCTTCTCTGCCAGGTGAAAACAGCGCGGTTGGCGCGGCCGGCATCCCGGCCTATGGTCGCCCGTTCTTTTCGACAGGGACCGGCATGGCATCGGACATCAAGCGCATCGCAGCAATCATCGCGGCCGAGATCGGCTCGCGGCCTGAGCAGGCCGCGGCGGCGATCGGTCTGCTGGACGAGGGCGCCACGGTGCCGTTCGTAGCGCGCTACCGCAAGGAAGTCACCGGCGGGCTCGACGACACGCAGCTGCGCGACCTTTCCGAACGGCTTGCCTATCTGCGTGAGCTCGACGCGCGCCGCGAGACGATCCTCGGCTCGATCCGCGAGCAAGGCAAGCTGACTGAAGAGCTCGAGGCCAAGATCGCCGCGGCAAACACCAAGGCCGAGCTCGAAGACATCTACCTGCCTTACAAGCCGAAGCGCCGCACCAAGGCCGAGATCGCCAAGGAGCGTGGGCTCGGTCCGTTGGCCGAGGCGATCCTGGCCGACCGTTCCGCAGTTCCGGCCCAACTGGCGCTCGCCTATGTCACCGAAGAGGTAGCCGACGCCAAGGCGGCGCTCGAAGGCGCGCGCGATATCCTGTCGGAACAGTTCGCCGAGAATGCCGACCTGGTCGGCAAGCTGCGCAGCTATATGAAGGAACGCGCCTTCCTGCGCGCTCGCGTTGTCGACGGCAAGCAGGAGGCAGGCGCGAAATTCTCCGACTATTTCGACCATGTCGAGCGCTGGGCAAATGTGCCCAGCCATCGCGCGCTGGCGATGCTGCGCGGCCGCAACGAGGAGGTGCTGTCGCTCGATATCGACGTCGATGCCGACGATGCCTCGCCGGTGAGGCCGGTCGAGCGCATGATCGCCAATGCCTACGCGATCGGCGCCAGCCTGCCCGGCGATCGCTGGCTGATGGAGGTCGCCGGCTGGACCTGGCGCATCAAGTTGTCATTACACTTGACCCTCGATTTGATGCGCGACCTGCGCGAGCGGGCCGAGGACGAGGCGATCCATGTCTTTGCCCGCAATCTGAAGGATCTTTTGCTTGCCGCTCCCGCCGGCTCGCGGCCCACCATGGGTCTGGATCCCGGCATCCGCACCGGCGTCAAGGTGGCGGTGGTCGATGGCACCGGCAAGCTGGTGGCGACGAGCACTGTCTATCCGTTTCCGCCGAAGAATGACGTGCGCGGAACGCAGGCCGAGCTGGCGAAGCTCATCCGCCTGCACAAGGTGGAGCTGATTTCGATCGGCAATGGCACCGGCAGCCGCGAAACCGAGAAACTCGTGGCCGACATGCTGTCCAGCCTGCCTGCGGACGGCGGGCCAAAGCCGCTGAAGGTGATCGTCAGCGAAGCCGGCGCTTCGGTCTATTCGGCCTCCGCCACGGCGGCGGCGGAATTCCCCGGGCTCGACGTGTCGCTGCGCGGCGCGGTGTCGATCGCCAGACGACTGCAGGACCCGCTCGCCGAGCTGGTCAAGATCGAGCCGAAGTCGATCGGCGTCGGCCAGTACCAGCATGATGTCGACCAGTACCGGCTCGGGCGCTCTCTCGAGGCCGTCGTGGAGGATGCGGTCAACGCCGTCGGCGTCGACCTCAACACGGCATCGGCGCCGCTACTGGCGCGCGTCTCGGGGCTGGGGCCCTCGCTTGCGGAAGCCATCGTCGCGCATCGCGACGCGGGCGGTCCATTCGCGACGCGCCGGGAACTGTTGAACGTGTCGCGCCTCGGGCCGCGCGCCTTCGAGCAGTGCGCCGGCTTCCTGCGCATCCCGAACGGCGCCGAGCCGCTCGATGCGTCCTCTGTCCATCCGGAAGCCTATGGCGTGGCGAAGAAGATCGTCGCCGCCTGCGGCCGCGACGTGCGTTCGCTGATGGGCGACAGCGCCGCGCTCAAGGCCCTCGATCCACGCGTCTTCGTCGACGAGCGCTTCGGCCTGCCGACTGTGCGCGACATCATCGCCGAGTTGGAGAAGCCCGGCCGCGATCCGCGCCCCGGCTTCAAGACGGCGACCTTCGCGGAGGGTGTCGACGACATCAAGGATCTGAAGCCCGGCATGCTCCTCGAAGGCACGGTCACTAATGTCGCCGCCTTCGGCGCCTTCGTCGATATCGGCGTGCACCAGGACGGGCTGGTGCATGTCTCGCAACTCGCCGACCGCTTCATCAAGGATGCCCATGAAGTGGTGAAGGCCGGCGATGTCGTGAAGGTGCGGGTGGTCGATGTCGACATCAAGCGCAATCGTATCGGCCTCTCGATGCGCAAGGATGGCGGCCAGGGTGGGGCGCCTCGGGGCGGCCAGCGTGACAGCAGCGGCGGCAAGCCCGCACCGCGCTCGCCGGCGCCGCAGCGCCAGCCCGAACGGCCGGCGCAGGGTGCTTTCGGCGCGGCGCTTGCCGAGGCGATGAAGCGGAAGTAGCGGGCGGACGCGTAAAGAGTTCCTTCCTTGCAATCGGTAGTAAGGTTGCCTACCATATCTGCATGGCGAATGTAGAGAAAGTGAGTGTTGCCCTCACTCCCGAAATGGCAAACATGATGCGGGAAGTCGTCGCTGCTGGCGAATACGCCTCGGCAAGCGAAGTCATGCGGGAGGCATTGCGCGACTGGAAATTTCGCAGGACACAGCGCGATCAGGCTATCCACGAACTGGGCCGTCTTTGGGATGAAGGCATGGCAAGCGGCAACGCGGTCGACGGCAATCAGGCTTTCACCCGGATCAAAAACAAGCTCGAAGCGAAAATCGCCGAACGCAAGTCGTAATGACACTGCGCTTACGACCAGAAGCAGAGGCCGATATCGAGGCGATCGCGCTTTACATCGCCGAGGATAGTCCGTCGGCGGCGTTGCGCTGGTATGACGAGATGTTCACCCATTGCCAGCGCATCGCCGAAATGCCGGGAATGGGCGTTGCCCGGCCGGAAGTACGGGCGGACTTACGCACGTTTCCTGTAGGAAATTACCTTATCCTCTATCGCCAGATCGAGGGCGGGGCCGAGATCGTGCGCGTCGTTCATGGTGCGCGGCGGTGGCAGGAACTGCTTTAACTGAACGTCGAGATGCAACGGCGACGCGCGCGCATTTGGCGCGGCGCTCGCGGAGACGATGAAGTGCAAGTAGCTACCACGCCAGGACAGCCGGCTCCTTGGCGATCTGGCCCAGCAGCCAGTCGCGAAAACTGACGACCGGCGGATAGCCGCGTTTGTCATGCGGCACGACCAGATAATAGGCGCTGCGGCTCTGCATCGGCTGGCCCGGCGCCGGCAGCAACTGGCCGCGCTGCAATTCTCCGGCAATCAGGATTTCCGGCAGCAGCGCCACGCCGAGCCCCGCCATGCAGGCCTGGGCGACCGTGCCGAATTGCTCGAACTGCATGCCGGGGCCGGTCGGCGCGCTGAGACCCTGCTCTTCGAACCATTCGCTCCAGGCACCGGGTCGCGTCGCCATGTGCAGCAAAGGCAGGCGGCTGATATCGGCCGGCGTCGCGATGGCACCGCGAGCCAGAAATTCGGGTGAAACCACCGGCATGACGGTCTCGCGCATCAGCAGCGTGCAATCGGCGTCCGGCCACTCGGGCAGGCCGTGATGGATAGCCGCGTCGAGGCGCTCGCGGGCGAAGTCGAAGCGGCCGATGCGGGTGGCGAAATTGATGGTGATGTCGGGGTGGCGGGCGACGAAATCAGGGATCAGCGGCATCAGCCAGCGCGTGCCGAAGGTGGGCAGGATGGCGAGGTTGAGCACCCCGCTATGCTGATTGCTCATCAATCCCAGCGCCGCATCGCGCAACTGACCAAGCGCTGAACGCACCGCCTCGGCATAGATCTCGCCGGCCGTCGAGAGCCGGACATTGCGGCTGTCGCGCTCGAACAGCCGGCGGCCGAACTGCTCCTCCAACAGGCTGATCTGCCGACTGATGGCGCCCTGCGTCAGATCGAGTTCGCGGGCGGCGGCGGTGAAGGAGCCGAGACGCGCCACAGACTCGAAGGCGGCAAGGGCGCTGATGTTCGGCAGCAGGCGGCGTTGAACGTTCATGATCTATTACTAACGCTCATTGATCGGTGATGCAATTTTGTTTGATTTTTTTGACCCCCAGGCCGATAAGCCGGGGCATCTCAATCTGGAGACTGGAGCCATGGCCGCCGAGAAGAACGCCTTCGTGTGGAACGATCCTTTCCTGATCGAGGATCAGCTTTCCGAGGACGAACGCATGGTGCGCGACGGCGCGGCCGCATTCGCGGCCGACAAGCTCGCACCGCGTATCGAGGAAGCTTACGCCGACGAGAAGACCGATCCCTCGATTTTCCGCGAGATGGGCGAGGCCGGCCTGCTGGGCATCACCATTCCGGAGGAATATGGCGGGCTCGGTGCCAATTACGTGACCTACGGGCTGGTGGCGCGGGAAGTCGAGCGCGTCGATTCCGGCTACCGCTCGATGATGAGCGTGCAATCGTCGCTGGTCATGTTTCCGATCCATGCCTATGGCTCGGAAGAGCAGCGCAGGAAATACCTGCCGAAGCTGGCGTCGGGCGAGTGGATCGGCTGCTTCGGTCTCACCGAGCCCGATGCCGGTTCCGACCCCGGCGGCATGAAGACAAGGGCCGAGAAGACGGCGAGCGGCTACAAGCTCTCCGGCTCCAAGATGTGGATTTCCAACGCGCCGATCGCCGACGTTTTCGTCGTCTGGGCCAAGTCGGCCGCGCACGACAACCAGATCCGCGGCTTCGTGCTGGACAAGGGCATGAAGGGGCTGTCGGCGCCGAAGATCGGCGGCAAGCTGTCGCTGCGGGCCTCCATCACGGGCGAGGTGGTGATGGAAGGCGTCGAGGTCGGCGAGGAGGCGCTGCTGCCCAACGTTTCGGGTCTCAAAGGTCCGTTCGGCTGCCTCAACCGCGCACGCTACGGCATCTCCTGGGGCGCCATGGGCGCTGCCGAGGATTGCTGGCATCGGGCGCGGCAATACGGCCTCGACCGCAAGCAGTTCGGCAAGCCGCTCGCCGGCACGCAGCTGTTCCAGAAGAAGCTCGCGGACATGCAGACCGAGATCGCGCTCGGCCTGCAGGGCTCGTTGCGCGTCGGACGGCTGATGGACGAAGGCAAAATGGCGCCCGAGATGATCTCCATCGTCAAGCGCAACAATTGCGGCAAGGCGCTCGATATCGCCCGCCAGGCCCGCGACATGCATGGCGGCAACGGCATCCAGATCGGCTATCACGTGATGCGCCATGCGCAGAACCTGGAGACGGTCAACACCTATGAGGGCACGCATGACGTGCATGCGCTGATCTTGGGACGGGCGCAAACCGGGCTGCAGGCGTTTTTCTGAGCGGCCGATGGCTCATCCTCGGACCTTGACCCGAGCATCGATGCCCTGACATCGAGGGCCGCTGCGGTGCACACTGCGAAGGATCGCAACCCAGCAGCCCATCTTCTGAGCCGCTGTGGATTCGGCCAAGGTCGCGGCATGGATTCGGGAGTCTGCGCTCCGCTTCGCGTCGCTCCGCCCTGGACTTACGAAGTGCAGCGCAACATCCGCTTGGAGAATGCCCGGGACTTGTGTCAGGGTCAGGCGGTTGAAACGCCATTCTCCGGGGACCCATGGCAATTCTGGCAGCCGTCCACCACCTGACCCACTACAAATATGACCGGCCGGTGGTGCTCGGCCCTCAGGTGATCCGGCTGCAGCCGGCGCCCCATTCGCGCACCAAGGTGCTCAGCCACTCGCTGAAGGTCGAGCCGAAGAATCACTTCGTCAACCTGCAGCAGGACCCGTACGGCAATTTCCTCGCCCGCTTCGTCTTCCCGGAGCCAGTCAACGAGCTCAAGATCGAGGTCGACCTCGTCGCCGACATGACGGTCTACAACCCGTTCGACTTCTTCGTCGAGGAGGCGGCCGAAACCTTTCCGTTCGACTATCCGGAAGAGATCCGGGAAGACCTGGCCATCTACCGGACGCCGGAACCGGCCGGGCCGCTGCTGTCGAAATTCCTGGAAAGCATCGATCGGAGCCCGACCAACACGGTCAACTTCCTCGTCGGCCTCAACGCGCGGCTGCAGCGCGAGATCGCATATATCGTGCGCATGGAAACAGGCGTCTATTCGCCGGAGGAGACGCTCGCCGCGGCCAAGGGCTCGTGCCGCGATTCGAGCTGGCTGCTGGTGCAGATCCTGCGCAATCTCGGCATCGCCGCGCGCTTCGTCTCCGGCTATCTGATCCAGCTCAAGCCGGATCTCGTCTCGCTGGACGGACCGCCCGGAACCTCGGTCGATTTCACCGACCTGCACGCCTGGTGCGAGGTCTATATTCCGGGCGCCGGCTGGATCGGCTTCGACCCGACCTCCGGCTTGCTGACCGGCGAAAGCCATGTGCCGCTGGCCGCGACCCCGCACTACCGCAACGCCGCGCCGATCTCCGGCATGGCGAGCTTCGCCAATGTCGATTTCGGCTTCGACATGCGGGTCGACCGCATCGCCGAGCATCCGCGCATCACCAAGCCGTTCTCGGACGAAAGCTGGGAGGCGCTCGATGCGCTTGGCAACAAGGTCGATGCCATTTTGCGCGAGCAGGACGTGCGGCTCACGATGGGCGGGGAGCCGACCTTCGTGTCGATCGACGATTTCGAGTCCGCCGAATGGAACACCGCGGCGGTCGGCCCGACCAAGCGCGACAAGGCCGATCAGCTCATCCGCCGGCTGCGCGAACGCTTTGCGCCGGGCGGTTTCCTGCATTACGGCCAAGGCAAATGGTATCCGGGCGAAAGCCTGCCGCGCTGGACCTTCTCGCTCTACTGGCGCACCGATGGCGAGCCGGTGTGGAGCGACCCCTCGCTGATCGCACGGGAGACGGGCAACACCGCTGTCGGGCCGGAGCAGGCAGAGAAGCTGCTCAAGGCGATCGCCGGCGAACTCGCCATCGAGCCGTCGTTGGTCAGCGAGGCTTATGAGGATCCGGGCGAATGGCTGCTCAAGGAAGGCAAGCTGCCGGACAATGTCGACCCTTCCAACTCGAAGCTGGAGGACCCGGAAGAGCGCAGCCGCATGGCGCGCGTCTTCGAGCGCGGGCTGACCAGGCCCTCCGGCTATGTGCTGCCGGTCCAGCGCTGGAACAGCCAAGCCGCGGGGCAGCGCTGGCGTTCGGAGAAATGGAAGACGCGGCGCGGCCGCCTGTTCCTGGTGCCGGGCGATTCTCCGGTGGGTTACCGCCTGCCGCTCGGCGCACTTCCTTACGTGCCGCCGGCGCAATTTCCCTATATCGTGCCGGTCGATCCGTCGGTGCCGCGCGGGGCCTTGCCGGCGCGCGAGACAATCCTGCCGAGAGCCGCCCAGGCAGAGCCTGACGGCGCCGATGAAATGGCGCGGCGCCAGCAGGCGGTGTCCTTCACCGTCGCGACCGGCCAGCAGGACCGCATCGAACAAGAGATCACCGAGATCGGCGGCGCGGTGCGCACCGCGCTCACCGTCGAGCCGCGCGACGGGCGGCTTTGCGTGTTCATGCCGCCGGTCGAGGCGCTGGAAGACTATCTCGAACTCGTGGCGGCGGCCGAGAACGCGGCCAAGGCCATCGGCCTGCCTGTGCACATCGAGGGCTACGCCCCGCCGCACGATCCGCGCCTCAATGTCATCCGCGTGGCGCCCGATCCCGGCGTCATCGAGGTGAACATCCATCCGGCTGCCAGCTGGCAGGAATGCGTCGCCACGACCACGGCGATCTATGAGGAAGCCAGGCAGTCGCGACTTGGTACCGACAAGTTCATGATCGACGGCCGCCACACCGGCACCGGCGGCGGCAACCATGTCGTGGTCGGCGGCGCCACACCCAACGACAGTCCATTCCTGCGCCGGCCGGACCTTCTGAAAAGCCTGGTGCTGCAGTGGCAGCGCCATCCGTCGCTGTCCTACCTGTTCTCAGGCTTGTTCATCGGCCCGACCAGCCAGGCGCCACGCTTCGACGAGGCGCGGCACGATTCCCTCTACGAGCTCGAGATCGCGCTGGCGCAGGTCCCGCATCCCGACAAGGGCGAGGCGCCCTTGCCGTGGCTGGTCGACCGGCTGTTCCGCAACCTGCTCACCGATGTGACCGGCAATACGCATCGTTCGGAAATCTGCATCGACAAACTGTTCTCGCCGGACGGTCCAACGGGCCGGCTCGGACTGGTCGAGTTCCGCGGCTTCGAGATGCCGCCCAATGCGCGCATGTCGCTCGCCCAGCAATTGCTGGTCCGGGCCATCATTGCACGCGCCTGGAAGAACCCGCTCGACGGACGGTTCGTGCGCTGGGGGACCTCGCTGCACGATCGCTTCATGCTGCCGCATTATGTCTGGGCGGACTTCCTGGACGTTCTGGAGGACTTGAAGCTCAACGGCTTCGACTTCCGTTCCGAATGGTTCGCCGCCCAGCTCGAATTCCGTTTCCCGTTTTGCGGCGAGGTGCAGCACGCCGGTGTCAAGCTGGAACTCAGGCAGGCGCTGGAGCCCTGGCATGTGATGGGCGAGCAGGGCGCCATCGGCGGGACCGTCCGCTTCGTCGATTCCTCGGTGGAAAGGCTGCAGGTGAAGACGGAAGGGCTCAATCCGGAGCGTCACGCCGTCGTCTGCAACGGACGCATCGTGCCGATGAAAGTCACCGACAATCGCGAGGTGGCCGTGGCGGGCGTGCGCTTCAAGGCCTGGCAGCCGGCCTCAGGCCTGCATCCGGCCTTGCCCGTCAACACGCCGCTGGTCTTCGACATTTACGACCGCTGGTCGGGCCGCTCGGTCGGCGGCTGCGTCTACCATGTCGCGCATCCCGGCGGTCGCAACTACGACACCTTCCCGGTGAACGGCAATGAGGCCGAAGCCCGGCGGCTTGCCCGGTTCGAGCCGCGCGGTCATACGCCTGGAACCTATGAGCTGCGACAAGAGGAAGCTTCCGAGGAGTTCCCGATGACCCTTGACCTGCGGCGGCCTCAGAGACTCTGATCGGCAATGGCAAAGGGGAATCAGAAGAGGGTGCGCGGTAGGCCGCAGGCGAACAGCCTGCTGGAGCACTATCGGCCGATCGAAGGGGTCGTCGACGAGATGGTCGACGCCTCAGGCAATCCGCGCCCGGCCTGGCGGTCCTTCATCGAGGCTCTCGGCGACCTGGGCGCGGACAGGCTCGCACAGCGATTTGCCCGCGCCGACCAGTATCTGCGCGACGCCGGCGTCTATTATCGCGTCTATGACAAGGCCGGCGCCAACGAGCGTGCATGGCCGCTGGCGCATGTCCCGTTGCTGATCGATGAGCTGGAGTGGGCCGAGATCAGTGCCGGCCTCATCCAGCGCGCCGATCTGTTCGAGGCGATCCTCGCCGACATCTATGGCCCGAACCGCCTGGTCGAGAAAGGCATCCTGCCGGCCAGGCTGATTGCGGCCAGCCCGGAATATCTGCGTCCGGTTGTCGGCACCCGGCCGGCCAGCGGCCATTTCCTGCATATGCTCGCTTTCGAGCTTGGCCGTGGTCCTGACGGTCGCTGGTGGGTGCTGGGCGACCGAACGCAGGCGCCATCGGGCGCCGGTTTCGCGCTGGAGAACCGCGTCGCCACCACGCGAGCCCTGTCGGACATCTATGGCGAGATGCATGTGCACCGCCTGGCCGGCTTCTTTCGCCGTTTTCGCGATGCGCTGAACGGCATGGCGAAGGAATCCGGCGGTCGCGTCGCCATCCTGACGCCTGGACCGCTCAATGAGACCTATTACGAGCACGCCTATATCGCACGTTATCTCGGCATCATGCTGCTCGAGGGCGAGGACCTGACCGTCTCCGGCGGCAAGCTGATGGTGCGCACCGTCTCTGGTCTGAAGCCGATCGGGGTGCTGTGGCGGCGGCTCGACGCCGCCTTCGCCGATCCGCTCGAACTCAACGCGGATTCGCAGATCGGCACGCCCGGATTGGTCGAGGCGATCCGCCGTGGCGCCGTCTCGGCGGTCAATGCGCTTGGCTCGGGCCTGATGGAAACGCGAGCGCTGCTTTCCTTCCTGCCCAGGATATCGCGCGAATTGCGGGGCGAGGATTTGTCCCTGCCGAACGTCGCCACCTGGTGGTGCGGGCAGCAGGCCGAGCGCAACCATGTGCTTGCCAATATCGAGCGCCTGGTCGTCGGTCCGGCGCTGTCGACACGGGTGGCTTTCGAAGACGACGGCGCGACACGACTGGGCTCAGCGCTTTCGGCGGAGGAGCGGGCGGAACTGGTCGCGCGCATCGAAAGGGAAGGCGCAGCCTTCGTCGGCCAGGAAGCGGTGACGCTTTCGACGACCCCGGTGTTCGCCGACGGCCGGCTGCAACCGCGCCCGGCCAGCCTGCGCGTCTATCTGGCGCGCACGCCCGACGGCTGGACGGTGATGCCGGGCGGGTTCGCTCGGGTCGGCTTCTCGCTCGATCCGACGGCGATCGCCATGCAGCGCGGCGGCCAGGCGGCGGACGTCTGGGTGGTCAGCGACAGGCCGGTCGAGCGCGAGACCCTGCTGCCGCAGGAAAGCGACGGCTTCATCCGCACCATGCCCGGCAGCCTGCCGAGCCGTGCAGCGGAGAACCTGACCTGGCTTGGCCGCTACATAGAGCGGTCGGAAGACACGGTGCGTATCCTGCGCGCCTATCACGTGCGGCTGGCGGAAACCTCCGATCCCGAGATGCCGCTGCTCGCCGACATTAGGGACTATCTCGAACCGTTCGGCATCGAGGTTGAATCCGCGATCCCACTGGGGCTGATCAGCACGTTGGACAGCGCCGTCTATAGCGCCGGCCAGATCCGCGACCGCTTCTCGCCGGATGGCTGGCTGGCGCTGAAGGACCTGTCGAAGACGATCCACCAATTCGCCAGCACAGTGGCGCCCGGCGACGACGCGACGCGGGCGATGACGGTGATGCTGCGCAAGCTCGCCGGCTTTTCCGGCCTGCTGCACGAAAACATGTACCGCTTCGCCGGGTGGCGCTTCCTGGAGATTGGCCGCCGGCTCGAGCGCGGCATCCAGATCGCCCGCACGCTCGCCTGCCTGACCAGGGCGGACGCTCCCGACGGCGCGCTCGACATGATGCTGGAGATCGGCGACAGCGTCATGACCCATCGCCGGCAGTATCCCGTGCAGGCGGGGCGGCGCACCGTGATCGACCTTCTGGCGCTCGACCCGCTCAATCCCCGCTCGATCCTGTTCCAGCTCGAACGGTTGAAGGCCGAGATCGGCATGCTGCCCTCGGTCGGCGGCGAGGGGCACATGTCGCCCGCTGCCAAGGAAGTCCTGCAGCTCAACACTGCCATCGCCGTGATGGAGCCCTCCGATATGACCGCGCAGGTGCTCGACGAACTCGCCAACCAGATCGGCGACCTCTACAGCAGGCTGGCCAAGGCCTATTTCGGATAAGCGGCGATGCTGTACGACATCAGGCTTCATCTGCATTACGACTATGCCACTGCCGCCGGCGGGGGGCGGCACCAGGTGCGGGTGATGCCGCAGACGATCGCCGGTGTGCAGCGGGTGATCGCCGCCTCGCTGTCCTTCCAGCCATCGCCGGCCGAGCGCGCCGATTTCGCCGATTTCTTCGGCAACAGCGTCACCTCGATCGCCTTTCGCGACGCGCACGAGAAATTGGACATCAGGATGAGCGCGCGCGTGTCGGTTTCGCGGCCGGAACCCGGCCTCGACGTGTCCCCGGACGTTCATGGCCTGAAGACGGAGCTCGATTCGGTGCGCTCGCTGTCGCCATCGGCGCCGCATCACTTCCTCGCAGCCAGCGACCATGCCGGCATCGATGCGGCGATCACCGACTATGCGCGGCAAAGTCTCTCGGGTTCCACGGTCGCCACCGCCATCGACCTCTGCAACCGCATCCACCGCGATTTCACCTATGACGGCAAAGCGACCACGGTTGAGACGCGGGCGAGCGACGCCTTCGCGCTGAAACGTGGCGTCTGCCAGGACTTCTCGCACATCATGATCGCCGGCCTGCGCGGGCTCGGCATTCCGGCCGGCTATGTCAGCGGCTTCCTTCGTACGATACCGCCGAAAGGCAAACCGCGGCTCGAAGGGGCTGATGCCATGCATGCCTGGGTCAAGGCTTGGTGCGGTCGGGACGCCGGGTGGCAGGAATTCGATCCGACCAACGGCATGCGGGCAAGCAACGACCACATCACCGCAGGTTACGGCCGCGACTATTCCGACGTGGCACCGATCGTCGGCGTGCTGAAAACCACGGGCGGCCAAGTCGGCGAGCAAGCCGTCGACGTCATCCCGGTCGCGGTCGAGAACGTGTGACGCCCAATAGCGGTGCGGACCACGATTGCTTCCCGACCTCAGAATGCCAACCGCAGCGCATTTGATGAGACGCGAACGGCCGAGTTGAAGCCGATCGATCGGCGTCGCGGGAACCAGGCCCGGGCACGCGGCTTATCTACGGACGCAGTTCCGTGGAGCCATCATGTTGCAACAACGAGCACAACCGTCCTCCGACCAGCTGGCAGTCAACGAGGAAACGCAGAAGAACGGTGCGCAGACGTCCGCCGAACGCGCCTCGTTGAGCTATGTGAGCGACGCCGATCCCGGCATTCGCCGATTGATAAAAGGCAAGGGATTTTCCTATCTCGGACCGAACGGCCGCGCCGTCGATCCAGCGACGCTTGACCGCATCAAGGCGATCGTCATTCCGCCCGCCTGGACGGATGTGTGGATCTCCCCCGATCCGAACGGCCACATCCAGGCGACCGGACGGGACCAGCGCGGCCGCAAGCAGTATCGCTATCATGCGCAATGGACCGAGGAGCGGGACGGCGTCAAATATTCCAGCCTCGTCGCTTTTGCGGAAAGCCTGCCTGGGCTGCGGCGCCAGGTCGACGCCGATTTGCGCCGGCGCGGCCTGCCGCTGGAACGCGTCGTCGCCTCGATCGTCTGGCTGCTCGACAACACGATGATCCGCGTCGGAAACGCCGCTTATGCCCGGGACAACAAGAGCTTCGGCCTGACCACGCTGCGCGACCGCCATGTCGACATCGAAGGTTCCAGCCTGCGCTTTGCCTTCAAGGGCAAGTCCGGCAAGGAATGGAAGCTGAAGCTGGTCGATCGCCGCATCGCGAGAGTGGTACGAGGAGCGCAGGATCTGCCCGGCCAGAAGCTGTTCCAATATCTCGGCGAAGACGGCAATCGGCGGCCCGTTCGCTCGGAGGACGTCAACGCCTATATTCGCGCGGCCGCTGGCGCCGAATTCAGCTCAAAGCACTTTCGCACATGGGGCGGCACCATCCATGCGGCGTCGCTGTTCGCCCAGGCCGAACTTCCGGAGAGTGCCGCCCAGCGGAAGCGGGCGATGAACAGCATCATCGACAAGGTGGCAGAAAGGCTGGGCAATACGCGAGCCGTGTGCCGCCGTTGCTACATCCATCCGCTGGTCTTCGAAGCGTGGTCGGAAGGCAGGCTGCTCAACGAGATGGCCGAAGCCAACAAGCGACAGCGCCTTATCAACGGCCTCGACGAGGAGGAGACGCTGGTTCTGAGGTGGCTGCAGGCGCACGGAGCCTGACGAACGCCGCCACAGTAAGTCCGTGATCGTCCTATGAATTTTTTTGTCGACCTTGTGTCGGGAAGGGTCCTACTGTCGCGTCCTTTGATACGGAAAGGACGCACCATGCTCTACGCCATCCTCTGCTACGCCTCTGAAGACGTCGTCTGCTCCTGGAGCAAGGAACAGGACGACGAGGTCATGGCAAAGCTCCTCAACGTCCAGGACAAATATGCCAAGGCGGGCCGGCTCGGTCCGGTGGCGCGGCTGTTGCCGACGACCGCCGCGACGACGCTGCGAAAGGTCAAGGGCGAGGCGGTCGTGTTCGATGGTCCGTTTGCCGAGACCAAGGAGCAATTCCTTGGCTTCTACACGCTGGATTGCCGCGATCTCGATGAGGCCGTGGCGTTTGCGCGCGAGCTGTCCGAAGTCAATCCGAGCGGCGGATCCTACGAGATCAGGCCGATCTCGATCTTCAACCCGACCAAGGTCCCAGCATGACCGAGCTTGCCTGGATCAGCAACGCGATCAGCACCGCCCGCCCGCAGGCGATGGGCGCGCTGCTGCGCTATTTCCGCGACCTCGATGCAGCGGAAGAAGCTTTCCAGGATGCATGCCTGAGGGCACTCAAGAACTGGCCGAAGAACGGACCGCCGCGCGATCCGGCGGCGTGGCTGATCTTCGTCGGGCGCAACAGCGGCATCGACGCGGTGCGCAAGCGGGCTAAGCAGGCGCCGATGCCGGAAGAGGAGCATATCTCCGATCTGGAGGATGCCGAGAGCGACATTGCCGAGCGGCTGGACGGCGCGCATTACCGCGACGACATCCTGCGGCTGTTGTTCATCTGCTGCCATCCGGACCTGCCGGCCACGCAGCAAATCGCGGTGGCGCTGCGCATCGTCTCCGGTCTCACCGTCAAGCAGATCGCGCGCGCCTTTCTGGTCGGCGAAAGCGCCATGGAACAGCGCATTACCCGTGCCAAGGCGCGGATTGCCGACGCCGGCGTACCGTTCGAGACGCCGGGTGCCGTCGAGCGCTCGGAGCGGCTCGCGGCGGTCGCGGCTATGATCTATCTCATCTTCAACGAGGGCTATTCGAGCAATGGCGGCGAGGCGCCGGCGCGAGCTCCGCTCTGCGAGGAGGCGATCCGCCTCGCGCGCCTGCTGCTGCGGCTCTTCCAGGCGGAACCCGAGATCATGGGGCTGACCGCGCTGCTGCTTCTCCAGCATGCACGCGCGCCGGCGCGTTTCGATCAGAATGGCGAGATCGTGCTGCTGGAGGACCAGGACCGGTCGCTGTGGAGCCGCAAGATGATCGACGAGGGTTTGGCGCTGGTCGACAAGGCGCTGCGCCATCGCCAGCCTGGTCCCTATCAGGTGCAGGCCGCAATCGCGGCGCTGCATGCGCGGGCGGCAACGCCCGAGCAGACCGACTGGACCGAGATCGACCTGCTCTACGGCCTGCTGGAGCAGATGCAGCCGTCGCCGGTGGTGACGCTGAACCGCGCCGTCGCCGTCAGCAAGGTGCGCGGGCCGGAGGCGGCACTTGCCCTGATCGAGCCGTTGGAAGAGAGACTGTCCGGTTATTTCCACTTCTTCGGACTGCGGGGCGGCCTGCTGATGCAGCTTGGCCGCAACGAGGAAGCGCGTGTGGCGTTCGACCGGGCGATCGCGCTTGCCAATACCGCCGCAGAGGCTGCGCATATCCGCATGCATATCGACCGGCTGATCAAGGAAAGCGCCGCGAAGCCGATCCAGAAGAAAGCGCGCTGATCCGCACCTCCGCAGCCTGGCCCAATTTTGCAGACCGGGGTTGGACCATGCCGGGGTGGCGGTTTTTCCCTGAAACGAGTAATTCCACGCCATCAAAGCGCCGACTGTGCCGGAACCGGCACCCACAGGCATGATTCAAGGTGTCTCCCCATCGCCACTGAGCGGCGGGATGTGAAAGGGATAACAATGACCATAGCGAAGGAAACGGCTTCACTTCTGGAAAAGCTCGGCGTCGGCAAAGACGCGCTTTCCGGCGGCGACCTCGTTGTGCGCAGCCCGGTGACTGGCGAGCAGATCGCGGCGCTGAGGACCATTTCGGCGGCCGATACGGGCAGGGCAATCGATGCCGCGCACAAGGCTTTCCAGGCCTGGCGGCTGGTGCCGGGGCCCAAGCGCGGCGAACTGGTGCGCCTGCTCGGCGAGGAACTGCGCGCGCATAAGGCGGAACTCGGCCGGCTGGTTTCGATCGAGGTCGGCAAGATCCCGTCCGAGGGCCTCGGCGAAGTGCAGGAGATGATCGACATCTGCGATTTCGCGGTCGGTCTTTCGCGCCAGCTGTATGGGCTCACCATCGCCACCGAGCGTCCTGGACACCGCATGATGGAGACCTGGCATCCGCTCGGCGTCGTCGGCGTGATTTCGGCCTTCAACTTCCCGGTCGCGGTGTGGTCGTGGAACGCAGCACTTGCGCTGGTCTGCGGCGACGCGGTGGTGTGGAAGCCGTCGGAAAAGACGCCGCTGACCGCACTTGCCTGCGAGGCGATCTTCAAGCGCGCCGCCAAGCGCTTCGGCGCCGACGCGCCGGAAGGCCTGCTGCAGGTGCTGATCGGCGATCGTGCCGTCGGCGAGGCGTTGGTCGATCATTCGAAGGTGCCGCTGGTCTCGGCCACCGGCTCGACCCGCATGGGCCGCGAGGTCGGCCCGCGTCTGGCGAAGCGCTTTGCGCGTGCGGTGCTGGAGCTTGGCGGCAACAATGCCGGCATCGTCTGTCCGACCGCCGATCTCGACATGGCGCTGCGCGCGATCGCGTTCGGCGCGATGGGCACGGCCGGCCAGCGCTGCACGACGCTCAGGCGCCTGTTCGTGCATGACAGCGTCTATGACGCGCTGCTGCCGCGACTGAAGAAGGCCTATGAGAGCGTCTCCGTTGGCAATCCCTTGGAGACATCGGCGCTGGTCGGTCCGCTGATCGACAAGGCGGCCTTCGACAACATGCAGAAGGCGCTGAAGGAGGCGGAAGCGCATGGCGGCAAAGTCACCGGCGGCACGCGCGTCGAGAACGGTCATCCCGACGCCTACTATGTGCACCCGGCGTTGGTCGAGATGCCGAAGCAGGTTGCCCCGGTGACGGAAGAGACCTTCGCGCCCATCCTCTATGTGATGAGATATTCCGATTTCGATGAGGCCCTCGACCTGCACAATGCGGTCGGCGCCGGCCTGTCATCGTCGATCTTCACCCGCGACCTGCAGGAATCCGAGCGTTTCCTCGGCGTGGACGGTTCGGATTGCGGCATCGCCAACGTCAATATCGGCACTTCCGGTGCGGAGATCGGCGGCGCGTTCGGCGGCGAGAAGGAGACCGGCGGCGGCCGTGAGAGCGGCTCCGATGCCTGGAAAGCGTATATGCGCCGCGCCACAAACACGGTGAACTTCTCCAAGGCGCTGCCTCTGGCGCAGGGCGTCTCCTTCGACATCGACTGAGGTCCTTGCAGCGGATCAGCCTTCCGCCGAACGCTGATCCGCCCCACCTCTCCGCCGGCCGACCTGCGTGCTCAGAGGGCGTTGCCGGTCGCGGGATCGAAGAGGCGAAGCGCGTCTTCGTCGAAAATGAAGGTGCATCGCTGGCCCTTGGCGACGCGGACCTGCGGCGGCAAGGTTGCCGTCAGCCTTTGTGCGCCGATCCGGGCGGTGGTGACCTGCTCGGGTCCGGTCAACTCGACGACGTCGACCTCGACCGGCAAGGACAGTTCAGCGCCGCTGCCCGGTCCAAGCCTGAGCGCCTCGGGCCTGATCCCGACGACGACCGGAGCGTCGTCTCCGGACAGCTTCGCGTAGCGGGGCGGCAGCGCCAGCCGCGTATTCGCGCCGACGATGGCAAGTTTGCCATCCTGGATCTCCGCTTGCAGCATGTTCATCGACGGAGCGCCGACGAAGCCCGCGACATAAAGCGTGGCCGGATGGTTGTAGATCTCCTCCGGCGTGCCGAGCTGCTCAATGCGGCCGTCGCGCATGACCGCGATTCGGCTCGCCAGCGTCATCGCCTCGATCTGGTCGTGGGTGACATAGACGACCGTGGTCTGCAGCATCTGGTGCAAGCGCTTGAGCTCGGTGCGCATCTCCAGCCGCAGCTTGGCGTCGAGATTGGAGAGCGGCTCATCGAACAGGAACACTTGCGGCTTGCGCACCAGCGCCCTGCCGATGGCGACGCGTTGGCGCTGACCGCCGGATAGCTGGCCAGGCTTGCGGTCGAGCAGGGGCTCGATCTGCAAGAGCCTGGCCGCCTCGCGCACCGCCTTGTCGCGCTCGGCCACCGGGACCTTGCGCATCTCCAGGCCGAAGCCGATGTTCCGGTGCACGGTCAGGTTCGGATAGAGCGCATAGGACTGGAAGACCATGGCGATGTCGCGGTTCTTCGGGTGAACGCCCAGCACCGAGCGGCCGCCGATCAAGACGTCACCGCTCGTTGCCTCGGCAAGACCGGCAATGATGTTGAGCAAGGTCGACTTGCCGCAGCCGGAGGAGCCGAGCAGCACCAGGAACTCGCCGCTTTCCAACGCAATGTCGATGCCCTTCAGCGTCTCGACGGCGCCGTAGTTCTTGCGGATGTCTCGGATCTCAAGCGCGCTCATTGACGGCTTCCTCGAAAAGCATCGGCCCGCCATAGTCGCGGGGCAAGGTTGAGATGGCGCGGGACGCTACGCGGGTGGCCGCGGAAAGGCAGGACGCGAGCGGCCGCTCCTGCGCCAGGGCGGCCAGAAAGGCGGCGTTGAAGACATCGCCGGCACCGATCGTGTCGACGACGGTGACGCGAGGCGCAGACATTTCGACGATTTGCCCATCCGGGCCGATGGCAAGCGCACCTTCCGGTCCGCGCTTGACGACGACGGTCGCGCGCTCCTTCATGCCGTGACGGATCTCGCGAGCCGCCTGCGCGGGATTCCGCAGGCTCGCTAGCGTCGTCGTCTCGACCTCGTTGAAGAGAGCCAGATCGGATCGCGACAGCCACGCGCGGGCCGCAGCGCAGTTGGCAGCGGTCCAACCCTCCATCGGCCAGCCGGTGTCGAGGGCGACGGCAATCTGATGCTGATCGGCCCAGTCGAAAAGCGCGGCGTACTGCTGCGTCAGGTCGTCAGTCAGGAAGGAGCCGGTGAGCAGCGCATAGCCGCCCGAGAGCCGGTTGCCGTCCAGAACGGCAAGCACGTCGCCGAGGCTGAAGCGCGGCAGGTGACCGCGCGTGGTGAAGAAGGTGCGCTCGCCGTCCGGATGGGTCATGCCCACCGACAGCGTCGTCCCTTCGGGATGAACCGGCCATGTCTCCGCACGAGACCCAAAAGCCTCGCGCAGCCAGCGGCCGAACTGGTCGTCGCCGAGATTGGCGGCGATGTCGAAGTCGATGCCCAGGGCCTGCCAGGCGAGCGCCGTGTTGCCGGCCTGTCCGCCGACGCGCAAATCGTCATGTTCGACGACGGTCTCGGTTCCCGCCTTCGGCCATGGCGCGACCGGGCCGACGATCAGGTCGACATTGACGTTGCCGATCACTGCAAGCGGCCGCATCATTCGCTCCGAGTGATCTTGGTGGAGCGAACCGGCGTTCCGGCATTCTCGACATGGGCATCGGCGAAGGCGATCATCAGGCGCTGCGCCGCAGGCAGCATGGCGAAGATCGCGGCCAGCCCGGAAGCCGGTTTGAAGGTAAGCGTGACCGCGCCCGCGACCGGCGGCTTGCCTGAGGCATCGAAGATGACCAGCGGCGCGCCGGCCTCGACGACGGAAGCCGCCATTGCGGTGACGAGGTCGGATGTCGGATCGTCGCCGCGAAACAGGATGACGCCGATGTTGGGGCCGAGCATCTCCATCGGTCCATGGCGAAGCTGACCGCCCTCGAGGGAATAGCAGGGCAGGCGCGAAAGCTCCGTGAGGCCAAGCGCCAGCGCTTCGGCCAGGCCCTGCAGGCTGCGGCCGGAGGTGACGATGGCCGCCACATCGCTCAGCGCAGCCAAGGCGGCGTCGGTTTCGATCGCTTGCGGGTTTTGCAGTGCTGCAAGCGCAGCGGCAGGGTCATGGCCGAGCGCGGCCAGGATGGCGAGGTGCAGTGCGAAGCTGACGGTCAGGCTGCGGGTCGCGGCAAACGCTAGCTCGGTGCCGCCGGCGCCGACGAGGCAAGGGACCGTGCGGGCCAGGAAGGAACTGGCTTCCAGCGTCAGCCCGAACGTATCTGCGGGCAAGCCGGCTTCGGCAAACCAGCGCACGACTTCGGCGCTCTCGCCGGATTGCGAGGTGACGAGGACCATCCTGCCGGTCAGCGGCAATGGCTGGCCGAGCTGCTCTGAGAGCGGGATCGCCACGGCGTCGATGCCATGGGCGCGATAGATCGGCTCGACAGCGCGGCCGACGGCATGCGAGCCGCCCATGCCGAGCAGCAGCAGCCGGCCATTTGTCGTTAGCGAAGCCGCGACCTTGCCGGCGATATCTCTGTTGTTCTCGAACGAGGCGATCGCATCCCCATGCTGGCGCGCCATTTCGCGGTCGATCGCGACGAGCCCGGAGGGGCGGGGTCTTTCAGCAGTCATCACTATCCTTTCACGCCGCCGCTGGTCAGTCCCGAGATCAGCGCGCGTTGCATGACGAGGCCGATCAGCACCGGCGGCAGGGCGGCGATGACGCCGGCCGTGGCGATCAGCCCGTAGTCTGAAACCCGGCCGCCGGCGAGGTCGGCAATGGCGACGGTCAGCGTCTTGGCCCGCTGGTCCGAGGTGAAGAGCAAGGCATAGAAGAACTCGTCCCAGGCGAGCAGCACGGCAAACAGCGCCGATGTCGCCACCACAGGCGCGGCCAGCGGCAACGTAAGCATACGCCAGGTCTGGAACAGACCGGCACCGTCGATCATGGCGGCGGCCTCGATCTCGCGGGGAATGGCGTCGAAGCCCGACTTCATCAGCCAGGTGGTGAAGGGCGCCAGGATGGTCAGATAGATCAGCGCCAGGCCAAAGACGTTGTTGAGCAGGCCGAGATAGGACAGGCCCATATAGAGCGGCACGGAAAGCGCCACCGGCGGCAGCATGTAGGTGGCGATCACCATCGACAGCGACCAGCCGACGGATGGCGTGCGCGAGACAGCCCAGCCGGCCGGCACCGCAAGCAGGATGGCAGCGAGCGTCGCCATGCCGGCGACCTCCAGGCTGTTGCGCAGCGATGCGGTGAAAGCGGCTCCGGCGCTGTTTTCGGCGGTCGAAAGCAATTGCGCATAGCGCGAGAAGTCGGCGCTCTGCGGCCACCAGCGCAGCGGCTTGGCGGCAAGATCGGCCGCCGGCGAAATGCTCATGACGAAGAGCCAGACCAGCGGCGCCAGGATCACTGCGGCGAGCAGAACCGCGCTGACATAAATGAAGGCGGTGAAGCCCGGGCTCCTGCGTTCCATCAGGCGGCACTCCCCGCGGTCTTGCGGACCAGAGCCGCGTAAGCGACTGCGAGCACGGTGACGAGCAGGGTGACGATCAGCGCCAGCGAGGCGCCGGAACCGGCGCGCTGGAAGGAAAAGGCTTCCTGATAGACGAGGATCGACAGCGTGCGGGTGCTGTTGGCGGGCCCGCCGCGGGTCATCACCCAGATGATGTCGAAGACCTTGAAGGCCTCGATGGTGCGCAGCACCAGCGCGACCATCAGCGGCCCGGCAAGATAGGGCAGGACGACGAAGCGGAAACGGGCGAACGGACCGGCGCCATCGACCAAAGCGGCGGCGGTGATGTCGCGCGGCACCGCCTGGAGCGCGGCCAGCGCAATCAGCGCCACCAGCGGAAAGTTCTTCCAGCAGTCGGCGACGATCAGCGCAGCCAGTGCCGTTCCGGGCTCGCCCAGCCAGGAGCGGTAGGTGTCGATGACGTGCAGCTGCGTCAGCGCCGCGTTCAGCGCGCCATACTCTGGATTGTAGATCAGCCGCCAGAGCGTGGCGTTGACGACAGTCGGCAGCGCCCAGGGCAGGATCATCAGCCCGCGCAGCGCCGTGCGGCCGCGAAATTCCTGGTTGAGCAACAGTGCCGCCAGCACGCCGAGCACCATCTCGGCGGCGACCGAGATGACCGCGAACCAGGTGGTGGTGACCAGCGTGCGCGAGAAATTCGAGCTGGTCAGCATCTTCGCATAATTGTCGATGCCGACGAAATTGCCCGCCGTGCCGACCAGCTTGGCGTCGGTGAAGGAAAGGCCGACCGTGTCGACGAGCGGCCAGCCGATGACGGCGACCATGACCGCGAGAAGCGGCAGCATCAGCAGCCACGCACGTGTCGTCATCCAGGTGCCCGACATTGAGGCGCCTCTTCCCGTTCTTGGAGATGCAGGCCCGAACAACACGGGCGGCCATAAAGCCGCCCGCGATTCGAGGATCGATGGCTCAGAGACCGCTGTTTTCGGCAGCCGTCTTCAGGGCATCTTCCGGAGAGGCCGTGCCGAGCAGCGATTCCTGGATGGCCTGCTGCAGCGCTGTCGACATCTCCTGGTATTTCGGCGTTGTCGGCCGCGGATACATGGCGGCGAGACCGACCTTTGCCGTGGCGATCAGCTCTTCCTGACCCTTGGCAACGGCGGGGTCGTCATAGGAGGACGCCCAGATCGGCAGCGAGAGCTTGGCGTACTGGTTCTGCGTCGACTGCGAGGTCATGAACTCGATGTATTTCCAGGCCTCATCCGCGTGCTTGCTGACGGCCGTGATGCCGAGGCCCATCGAGCCGTTGACGGCCGAGACCTCGCTCTTGCCGGCGATGCCCGGCGCCGGCACGACGCCGACCTTGCCGGCGACCTTGGAGTCCTTCGGGTCGTTGGCCATGTTGTACATGTATGTCCAGTTGAGCGCGAAGGCGGCGTCGCCATTCTGGAAAACCTTGCGCACGTCCTCCTCGAGGAATTCCTTGGAGTTCGGATTGGTCAGGCCGGACTTGTAGCTCGCGACCATATATTTCAGCGCCTCGAGGCCGCCACCGTTCTGGAAGTCGGGCTTGCCGTCCTTGATGAAGTCGCCCTTGTAGGCGCTGAGCAGTGTGGCGTAATCGCAGATCGCGGCCTCGGCCTGCGACCAGCTCCAGGCGATCGGAGTGGCAAGCAGGCCCTTGTCCTTGATGATCTTGGCCTGCTCGCTGAGCTCGTCCCAGGTCTTCGGCGGCGCCTTGATGCCGGCCTTTTCCAGGATCTCCTTGTTGTAGAACAGGTATTTGGTATCGAGGATCCAGGGCATGCCGTAATATTTGCCCTCGTACTGGACGGTGGTCCAGGCGCCGGGCAACACGCCCTTTTTCATGTCATCGGTGATCTTCGAGGAGACGTCGACCAGCACCTTGTTGGTCGCGTATTCGGCCGGCCAGATGACGTCGAACAGCACGACGTCATAGCCGCCGCCGGAGCCCTGGGCGAGCACGGTCTTGTCGTGCAGGCCTTCGTAAGGAACGAATTCCAGATTGACCTTGATGTCGGGATTGGCCTTGGTGAAGGCTTCCGTCATGGCGCGTACGTCGGCCTCGCTGTAGGCGGCCTGCGCCATGAACAGCGCGTTCAAAGTCGTTTCGGCGAAGGCGTGCGGCACCAGTAATCCGCCCGCAAAGACCGCGCCCAGAATTGTCCTACCGATCGATTTCAGCATTTGTCATCTCCCATTTTCGGCATTGGCGAGTTGGCGGCGAAAGGCAAGGCACCACCTTCTCGAACGACTATCGCGTGTGACCTCGGTCTGCCGTCGGGGCGCGGCAAGAGGCTTGCTGGCCTTGCCGTCTTTTTCTCAATCCGCCGGGCTTGCGCCATTAAGTCAATTCGCTTGACTTAATTAGTCGATCAATCCTTAAATGGAGTCAAGAGGGGAAACGACGGTGCACGACATCAGTCCCATCCGCGCCAAAAGCGGCACCAACCAAGAGGGCACCAGTGCCCACAATCGCCGCGTCATGATCGAGGCGCTGCGGCTCAACGGCCAGCTGTCGCGCGCCGACCTGGCGCGCGCGACGCAACTGACCAAGCAGGCGGTTTCCAACATCATCGAGGATCTCGAGCGCGACGGTCTGGTAGTGGCGCTGAATACGGTGCGCAAGGGCAGGGGGCAGCCCTTCACGCCTTACCGGCTGGTGCCCGAGGGCGCTTTCGCCGTCGGGCTGCAGATCGACCGCCACCTGGGACGGGTGGTGGTGGTCGATTTGATCGGCAAGGTGATGGCGCGCGCCGAGGCCAACCTGCCCTTCGACGAACCGTCGGCAGGCGTCGAGATCATCCTCGATCTCGTTGCCCGCGTCCGGCATGAGCTGGCAGGCATCTCCGCGCAATCGGAGCGACGGCTGGTCGGGCTCGGCGTCGCCATGCCGGGACCGTTCGGGTTGAACAATTCCGACGACAAATGGATGATGCCAGCCTGGCAGCAATTCCCGTTGCTCGAGGCGCTCGCCGCGGGCACCGGGCTGGATGTCGGCCTGCAGAACGACGCCGCCGCCTGCGCCACGGCGGAACGCATCGTCGGCGCGGCGCATGGCATCGACCACGCGGTCTGCCTCTATGTCGGCTACGGCATCGGCGCCGGGCTCATACTCAACGGCGAACTCTACACCGGCGGCAACGGCAATGCCGGCGAGATCGGCCTGGCGCTGCTGTCGCCGGCGGGCCCAGGCTCGACGCCGCTCGAACACCGAGCCTCGCTGGCTTCTCTCTACCAGCACCTGGGACTCAATCCCGCCGACGCGCAGCTTTACGAACGCCTGGATACGCTGGCGTTGGCCGACGATCCGAAGGTGGCGGCCTGGGTTGAGGCTGCCGCGCACGATCTGCGCTGGAGCGTGCATCTGATCGAAACGATGCTCGATCCACAGACGGTCATCCTCACGAGCGGCGCCCCTGCTTCGCTCGCCCGCCGCCTGCTGCAGGCCATGCATCCGCTGCTGCCGTCCATCGCCGATCGTCCCGGACGGCGATTGCCGCGCCTGCAACTCGGCATCACCGACCCCTGGGCGATCGCGGTCGGTGCCGCGGCCGAGCCGATCGGCCGCGCCTTCGATCCGCGCTTCTCGGCGATCCTCAAGGCTGGATAGGCAGCGAGGTCAGCCTGAACCGGCATTGGGGCCAGCTTGTCCGCAGCCCGAAAAACATGCCTCGAAAGCCGTGTCGACGACAGCGAGCTTGGCGGCCTGGGCGGCCATGTATTCCTCGTAGAACTTCCGCGAAATCCACATGACGGAATGTCCGCGCTGGCCAACCCAGCCGATGCTGCCAAGCGCTTCGGCGTCGCGGAGCTTGCGCGCCAGATGGGTGCGCGAGAGCTTCAGCCAATGCGCAAATTCGCTGATCGAGATCACGCCGGTCGGGATCCTGTCCAAATTGACGTCTTCCGGATCGATACCGGACATCAGCCAGTCCATGACGATGCCGCCATTGTTCAGCCAGATAAACAGCGAGAAAGTCTGCTCAGGTTCCCGCACCGGCTCGCACTGAAGCAGTCCGTCGCAGATCAGCGGCTGCAGTCTCGCCACCAGTTTGGGCCGCTCGAGGAAGCTTGCCAGCCGGTTTCCATCATCGATGCGGTCCAGGGTTCTGAGGTGGGCATGGATCCAGGCGGCGAATGTCTCTATCGTGGCAGCGGTCGGCCGCATGGGACGGGCGCGCCCATCGCTGCCCGTCGAAACATATTCGGCGATGTTGTAGTGCAGCATCTCCTTGAGAAATGCCTCGGCAGTGTTGCGGCTGGCGACGGAGTTGCGTCTTACGACATCGATGAAGCGGGCGGCTGTGAGTTCAGTACGGCGGTCCTGGGGATCGTACCTGAAATGCATGGCGAGCCCGACATGGCCGAGCAGCCAGCGCTGCTGAGTGGCAAAGACGCCCGCGAGCCTTGGGCTGGTCTCATAGACGCCGATGAGTGCGCGCGATTGCTCCTGAACACTGCGAAGCGCTGCCGGATGACCAGCGATTTCTTCGGCTGTCAGCGCCATTCCCTGCGGTGTCCCTTCCGTCGCCCACCCCGACCGAATCCAGATTTATAGCCTTCGCCGGTTGTGTCCAGCTGCCCGTTGGAACAATCGCCGACGACAGCGGCCGTTTTTTCTAACCGTCTGTCTTGGCTCGGAAAAACGCCCTTTCTGCCGTAGTCTGGCCTACAGCCCTGCGTTGAATCTTGCAAGCGTGATCTTCGACGCTCCGACGGGCGTACGTGAAAGTGCAGCCTTTGCAAAGCCGCGGGCCGCGACCTATCGTGGCGAGAGTTCTTTCGACTGGTTCGCTGCCCGAGTGAAACAATGCTGAGAGAGATCAGGACGCTGACCGCCAGCGAGGTGGAAACGCTCGTCGATTGGGCGGCCGGGGAGGGTTGGAACCCAGGCATCGACGACGCCGGCCTGTTCCGGGCAGCCGATCCCGAAGGGTTCATCGGCGCCTTCGTCGCCGGCGAGATGGTGGCCGGCATTTCGGCCGTTGCCTATGGCGCCGGCTTTGGGTTCATCGGCCTTTACATCTGCCGACCGGGCAACCGCGGCCAAGGCCATGGCAAGGCAGTCTGGGATGCCGGCATGACAAGGCTCGGTGGCCGGATCATCGGCCTCGATGGCGTGGCCGAGCAGCGGGCCAAGTACCAGCGCATGGGCTTCGTGCCAGCCTATGAGACGGTTCGCTACAGCGGACGACCCGACGGCCTGATTCGCGGCGCCGACATCCGGCCAGCGACGCCGGAGAGCTACGCGGCTATCCAGGCCTACGACCGTCAGTGCTTTCCAGCACCGCGGCGGGTGTTTCTCGAAGGATGGCTGCGAGCGCCGCGGATGGCGCTGATCGCGAGCGATCGTACCGGCATTGCAGGCTATGGCGTCGCGCGGCGATGCCGCGACGGCTTCAAGATCGGGCCGCTGTTCGCCGACGGCACGGAGGTTGCGCTGGGGCTGCTGGCTGAGCTCGCCGAGAGCGTGGAAGGCGAGACGCTGCATGTCGACGTGCCAGCCAGCAATGGCGGGCTCATCGCCGCGCTCGAGTCCGCCGGCATGCGTCCAGGCTTCACCACGACCCGGATGTACAAAGGCGGCACGCCCGACAATGTCGCCGCCAAGGTCTTCGGGATCACGACGCTGGAACTGGGCTGACGCCGGATGTGCCGTCGGAGGTGCCGATCGGCGGCATGCGCCAGAGCCGGTTTGCGGCCGAGGAATTTGTGTTCTGAAAACGGTGGTCATCCAGGACTCGCGCGGCTATCCACGCTATCTTTCCGGCAAGTAGTCCGGGTCGCCAAGGAGCAACAATGCGTACGAAAGCCAGCATTCGTGTCGTCGGCTGCCATGCCGAAGGTGAGGTCGGCGATGTCATCGTTGGCGGCGTCCTGCCGCCGGCGGGCCGCACGATGATGGAAAAGATGATCACCATGGAACGCGATCACGACCATGTGCGGCGCATGCTTATCTGCGAGCCGCGCGGCAGCGTCGCACGGCATGTCAATCTGCTGGTGCCCTCGACGCGCGAGGATTGCGCAGCGGGTGCCATCATCATGGAGCCGACGGAATACGTGCCGATGTCCGGCTCCAACACGATCTGCGTCGCCACCGTGCTGCTCGAGACCGGCATGGTGCCGATGCACGAGCCCGAGACGCGCTTCAAGCTCGACATGCCGGGCGGCGTCATCGAGGTGCGCGCCGAATGCCGCGACGGCAAATGCCTGTCGATCACCTTCCGCAACGCGCCCGCCTTTGCCGAGCGCCTCGACGCCAGCATCGAGGTCGAGGGGCTCGGAACGCTGAAGGTCGACATTGCCTATGGCGGCATGTTCTACGCCATCGTCGATGCCAAGGCGCTCGGCTTCTCAGTCACCCCCGACGAGGCTCGCGAATTGGCGGTGGCCGGCGAGAAGATCCGCCGCGCGGCGCGCGAACAGCTCGATGTCGTGCATCCGGAATTCGACAATGTGCGCGGCGTGTCGATCGTGCAGTTCGCGATGCCTTTCCAGGGCCCCGGCAACGTCACCCGCAACACCTGCATCGTGTCGCCGGGACGCTCCGACCGCAGCCCGACCGGAACCGGGACATCGGCCCGCATGGCGGTGCTGCGGGCCCGCGGATTGATGGGGGTGGGCGACGTGCTGATCCATGAATCGATCATCGGCTCGCGCTTCACCGGCAGGATCGTGGAGCTTGCGGACATTGCGGGGCGCAAGGCGGTCGTTCCGGAGATCACCGGCCGCGCCTGGATCACCGGCGAGCACAATTACTATCTTGATCCGACGGACCCGTACCCGCAGGGCTACGTGCTGTCGGACACGTGGGGCACCTCGACCTCGGTGAAGCAGTAGTGCGAAACGCCAAGCCTGCGTGCCGCCCCGCAGGTCTGGCCGAAGGAGACGCCGAAGGGTTGTCACCCATGTCTTAGGGACAAGCTGTTACCTATGTCTCCGGGTCGGACAAGGGGAGAGATGGTAGCGGAGGAGGGACTTGAACCCCCGACCCCAGGATTATGATTCCCGTGCTCTAACCAACTGAGCTACTCCGCCAGGAGTGGCGAGGAGCTCGAGGGAACCGCCCGCTTCAGCGGGCAATTTCGAGGCTATCGCCAAGGTCGCGCGGATATAAGGTTGGCGGGGCAAAGCTGTCAAGCGCGGATGCGGCAGGCATGCCAGCATAATCTCCTCCCGGAAATGCGTTGCCTGGCAGATGGATGAGCGCATGCGCCGGGGTTGAGTTCGACGGGGCACGTCGCTATGTCATCGGCGATGAAACTCTAGAGCTTGAGCGAATGAAGCCGCGCATCGCAGTCCTCGGTTGCGGATACTGGGGCAGCAACCATATCCGCACCCTCAAGGCGCTCGGCGCGCTCCATGCCGTGTCCGATGAGAACCGCGCTCGAGCCGAAGGCTTCGCCAGCGAGCAGGACTGCCTGGCAATCGAACCGGACAAGCTGTTCAGCCGCACAGATGTCGACGCCGTCGTCATGGCGCTGCCGCCGCAATTCCACGCCGATACGGCGGTGCGCGCGATCGAGAACGGCAAGGACGTGCTGGTGGAAAAGCCGATCGCATTGACCGTTGCCGACGCCGAACGCTCGGTGCAGGCGGCAAGGGACAATGGCCGCGTCTTCATGGTCGGCCATGTGCTGCGCTTTCATCCGGCCTTCGAGACGCTCAAGGGGCTGATCGACAGTGGCGAGCTCGGCGAGGTGCGCTACATCCATTCGCACCGGCTGGGCCTCGGCAAGTTCCATACCGAAAACGATGCGCTTTGGGACCTCGCGCCGCACGACCTCTCGATGATCCTCGCCATCACCGGCACCGAGCCGATCGAGGTGAGGGGCGAGGGCGCGGCGCTGCTCGACAATCTGAGCGACTTCGCGCATCTGCACATGCGCTTTCCGAACGGCTTGCGCAGCCATCTCTTTGCTTCGCGGCTCAATCCCTACCGCGAGCGGCGGCTGACCGTCGTCGGCACCAAGGCCATGGCCGTGTTCGACGACGTGGAACCCTGGGAACGCAAGCTTGCCGTCTATCGGCACGCCGTATGGCAGGACAGCGGCCAGTGGGCCTTCACCGCCAACGAACCGTCATACGTGCCTGTCGGCGAAGGCATGCCGCTGACGCGGGAACTCGCCCATTTCATCCAGTGCATCGAAACGCGCGCCGAACCGCGCACCGACGGCGAGGAAGCGATCAGGGTGCTGCGCATCCTGACCGCGGGCACGGTGACGCATAGCGGTCCGTCCGCCTGAGCCGTCCATAAAGGCAATCCTGAGTTGGGGCGGCTGGTCGAGGGCGTAGGCTACTCGGCCGGGACTTGCGCGGGCCGCTGCGTCAGCTTGGAAAGCATGGCCTCGGCCTCGGCGCCGCGCTCGGAGCGTTCGATGAAGCCGCCGCCGAAGACACGCGCCTCGTTGCCGTCATCCGAATAGAGCACGCAGGCCTGGCCGGGCGCGATGCCGGACTCGCCATCGACCAGTTCCACCGAGGTCACGCCGTCGCGATGATGCAGCACGGCAGGGCGTGGCGGCTTGGTCGAACGAACCTTGGCGAAAAGCTCGAGCCCGCCCGCGGGAATGTCCGACAACGGATTATCGCCCAGCCAGTTCATGGCACGCAAATAGATCTTGTGCGTCTCCAGCGCCTCGCGCGGGCCGACCACGACGCGCGCCCGGTCCGCGTCGAGGTGAACGACATAGAGCGGCTCGCCCGAGGCGATGCCGATGCCGCGGCGCTGGCCGATCGTGTAGCGCAAGATGCCCTCGTGGCGGCCGAGCACGCGGCCGTCTATATGCACGATATCGCCCGGATTGGCGGCTGCCGGCTTCAGCTTGGCGATGATGTCGGAATATTTGCCCTGCGGCACGAAGCAGATGTCCTGGCTGTCCTGCTTGGCGGCAACGGTCAACCCCATCTCTTCGGCAATCGCCCGCACCTGCGGCTTCGACAGACCGCCCAGCGGGAAGCGCAGATAGTCGATCTGAGCCTGCGTGGTGGCGAACAGGAAGTAGCTCTGGTCACGGTCGGCATCGACCGGCCGGTAGAGCGCGCGATGCGCGCCATTGGCGCGCGAGCGGATGTAGTGGCCGGTGGCCAACGCATCGGCGCCGAGATCCTGCGCGGTGGCAAGAAGATCGGCGAATTTGACCGTCTGGTTGCAAGACACGCAAGGGATCGGCGTTTCGCCGGCGACATAGCTCTCGGCGAAAGGATCGATGACCGCCTTGCGGAAGCGCTCCTCGTAATCAAGCACGTAATGGGGAATGCCCAGCGTCTCCGAAACGCGGCGGGCGTCGTCGATGTCCTGGCCAGCGCAGCAGGACCCTGCGCGATGGGTGGCCGCACCATGATCGTAGAGCTGCAGGGTGACGCCGACCACGTCATAACCCTCGCGCTTCAGGATGCCGGCGACGACGGACGAATCGACGCCACCCGACATGGCGACGACGACGCGGGTGTCTTCGGGACGTCCAGGGAGATCGAGGCTGTTCATGGTGCTATCATCGTGCATGGCGCTGAATGCCAATGGCGGGAATATAGGTCAAGCCTTTCGGGTGCGCCAGCTTCGCTCCGCCGGAGGCGATTTCTGCCAGCAATTTCAAGGGCGGCCGGCGATTTATTCAAATTGCGAACAAAACCCTAACGCGACATTCACGATCCTTACCTAGTCATTAGGGTTCGCTTAGGCAAATTTTAAAGCTGTGGCGGTACTGTGGCGGGGATTGGGTCTTTGAGTTTTTTGTAGAGAGTACGATGACCGATCTGGTTAGACCTAGAGTCAAATATGTTATCGGGCCCGACGGCAGCCCTCTTACGATAGCCGATCTGCCGCCGACGAATACACGGCGCTGGGTTATCCGGCGCAAGGCGGAAGTGGTGGCGGCGGTGCGCGGTGGACTGCTTAGCCTGGAGGAAGCCTGCCAGCGCTACAAGCTTACCACCGAAGAGTTTCTCTCCTGGCAGGCATCGATCGACGAATACGGTCTTGCCGGGTTGCGGACAACGCGAATCCAGCAATACCGGCACTAGGCTTTTAGATCGCCGGAAACAGGAAAGGGCGCGAAATTCGCGCCCTTTTCGCTGTTGGCGCTCCAGCTTAGCCTTGCAAGGCCTGCGGCGGATGGGTCGCAAAAAGGCCTGCGGCAGTTCCGCCGCGATCTCGTGGGTTGCCCAGCACAGGCACTGCTCGAAACACAGCACCAAGGATGCCCGTGCGGACCGGCGAACCGAGACGATGGCGGTAATGTCGTGACGCTGGCCCGCCGGTGGCGGGGCAGTTAAACTGGCTCGCGGCTTAGCGGCATGCCGGGAATTCTCGCCGACAGAAATGGTGGCGTTCGGCGATCAGCCGATCATGGCGCTGCGGCCGCCCAGTTCCGCCTCGCGGATCTTGCTGTCGCGGGATTCCAGCATCTCCGCCTTGGAAAGCTCCGCTTCAGCTTCGCCGAGTAATGATTCGGCAGTGCTTCGCTGCAGGGCGAGGTCGCTTTGTGAATTCCTGAGGTTGTCGCGGCGCAGGCGCGCCGCCTTGGCGAAGGTCGGATAGGCGAAATGATTGATATCGGTGATGCCGGCTTTCTTCTCTTCGGCGGCGATCTGAAGCTCCAACTCGACGGCCATGCGCTCGAACTCGGCGATCATCATGTCGAGCTGCAGCAACTGGCGCCGCTTCTCATTCACCTGAAACTGCTTCAGCCGAACGAGGTTTTCACGTGACTTCATGATTCGATACTCCGCAAACGCACACCTGCATATCGTCCAATCCGCCCCGAAAGGCCCAAGCGTCGCCCGTGTCCCCCGGCTTTCCCAGCGCTATGGAAAACAAAGCCCTAAAGATTTTTGCCGGCGGTAACCATTCGTTTACGGGCATTGTTAATCATACGGCCGAGGACTTAAGGCCGGGTAAAAATTCCGGCGCTGGTGGGAAACGCGGCCTGCGAGTCTCTGGAGTCACTTAGCGTGGCTTATTAATGTGGTGCATTAGCGATTTGGGTCTGTGATTCGTTATTAGATTCAAGCGGGTGTAGAAAGGGGTTAAAAATTCTGCTATCGTGGTCGACACGAAATTAGGATTTGTTAACCAGTCGGTGGCACCTTCTGTTCAGGCAAACGCTGCTCCGGTCCCGGGCGGTCATGACACGGCCCGGAAGCAGAAAAGGGGAATGAAATGCGTGTTCTGCTGATTGAAGATGACAGTGCAACCGCACAAAGCATCGAGCTGATGCTGAAATCGGAAAGCTTCAACGTCTATACGACCGATCTCGGCGAAGAAGGCGTCGATCTCGGCAAGCTTTACGACTACGACATCATCCTTCTCGATCTCAATCTCCCCGATATGTCGGGCTACGAAGTGCTGCGCACGCTTCGGCTCTCCAAGGTCAAGACGCCCATCCTCATTCTCTCCGGCATGGCCGGCATCGAGGACAAGGTTCGCGGCCTCGGCTTCGGCGCCGACGACTATATGACCAAGCCGTTCCACAAGGACGAGCTGGTGGCGCGCATTCATGCCATCGTCCGCCGCTCGAAGGGCCACGCGCAGTCGGTCATCACCACCGGCGACCTGGTGGTCAACCTGGACGCCAAGACGGTGGAAGTCGGTGGCCAGCGCGTGCATCTGACTGGCAAGGAATACCAGATGCTGGAGCTGCTCTCGCTTCGCAAGGGCACCACGCTCACTAAGGAAATGTTCCTCAACCACCTCTATGGCGGCATGGACGAGCCGGAACTGAAGATCATCGACGTCTTCATCTGCAAGCTGCGCAAGAAGCTCGACGCGGCGTCCGGCGGCCAGAACTACATCGAGACCGTCTGGGGTCGCGGCTATGTTCTGCGCGAGCCGGAAGACATCCGGGTCAGCGCCTGAGCAAGCCTTTCACGATTGTTTGGGAAAAAACCCGGCTCCGGCCGGGTTTTTTGTTGTCGGCATTCCGGACGGAAAACCGCCACGTCTTTCGGCTGGAAACGTCTTGGTCAGGCAGCGATCTTGAGCGAGCGGAAGCTATCGAGCAACTGCGCCCGGTTGAACGGCTTCAGCAGGTAGCCCTGGGCACCCGCCCGCTTGGCGCGCATGATCGAGGCGACATCGACCTCGACCAGGGAAACCAGAATCTGCGGCTTGACCGCTCCATCCATCGCACGGATGCGGCGAATGAGATCCACCGCCGGCATGTCCGGCAGGCCGCCATCGACAACGATGACGTCTGGCATGTCGGTCGCGCAAATTTCGGCGGCCTCAAGGCCGTTGGCCGCTTCAATGACCGCAATATCCGAGCCGCCAAGGATGCGTTTTGCGACCTTTCTGATGACGCTGGAATCGTCGACGAACAGGCAGCGCTTCATTTCCGGGTCCTCTATCCCAACCGGCGAACCGGCACGTCCGGGTAACCAGGAGGATCATAGATCAAACTGGTAAAGAAGCGGGAAAGCCGTTAGGTAAAGTTTTTGCAAAGACGCGGCCAGGCAGTTTTCTGCGGCCGAACCCAATACCGACGCAACATCGGCCGTTGCTGTCCTTGGCGCGGTCGGCCGCAGTATCGGCGCGGGTCAGTACTTTGCCTGTTCTTGACCGTACCTTCAGGCCGCCGACAGCACGATCTCGTCCGCCGTCGCGTGTATCGAGATCGTCATATTGGCCTCTCGGGCCAGGAGGAGGGTGTAGTAAGGCTGGACCGAGTGGGCGTCGATCGGCTCCTCCGGCTTATGACCGGAATGGAGTTCGAGGAATTTCGGCGGCACGCGCAGCATCGGACCGCTGGCCGACAGTGAAAAGCGCGGCTCGGTCTCGAGATTCTCCAGCGTGACCACTAGCTTGCCCCCACGCGGAATGGCGGCGTTGGCGACCAGGATGAGATTGAGCAGCAGCTTGACCTTGTTCTTGGGCAACAGCGCGCGGGGGCCGTTCCACACAAGCTCCGGCTTCTCGTTTTTGAGAAAGGCAATCGCCACGGCTTCCGCGTCGCCGGTGTCGATCATCATGCCGGCCGAACCCGCCGCGCCGAAGGCGATGCGCGCGAACTGCAGCCGCGCCGAAGCGTTCCTCGCGCTCTGGCGAATCAGCTTCATGGCGTCTTCGTCGGCGCCGCCTTCGTCGAGCAGCTCGAGGCCATTGTTTATCGCGCCTACCGGCGAAATGATGTCGTGGCAGACTCGGCTGCACAGAAGAGCTGCCAGGTCGGGGGCGGTAAGGGTGAAGAGCTCGGCCATCTTAGAAATCCCTGCTAGTTCACAATTTCATGGCCGAGCGATCGATTTTCGCGCCCGCCTACGCGAATCACGCTCTTTTCCAAGACATTCTGAATACACAGCGCCCGCCCCTGCATCAACAAATCCAGAATTGCCGCTGGTGAAAATGGTGTCCGCGCCCGCAAGCGGCCGCGAAGGGAGCCTTCGAACCGCCATCTTCCTGTGGAAGCTTAATGGTTGAAAAAGGATTACGGCATAGTTTGCCAGTGATAGTCATCTCAAGCGGCCGGCAAGAGCCGTAGGGGGATGCGAGGCGTCGGCGAAAGTGCTCCCTGACGGAGATTTGGAAGCATGTTTTCCCGATTCTATGACCGGACCTGCGTCCGCGTCCTCACCATGACGATTGCCCTCCTGGGGGTCCTCGTTTTCTCAGCCTCCACGTTGCGGGCCCAGGAATACACCGCCCAGGAGATTGTCGATTCCGGCCACAAATTCTTCGGCGCGACGTCCGGCGGCCTGGCCACCGTGGTGGAGAAGATCTTCGCCTCCTACGGCCTGCCCAACGGCTACCTGCTCGGCGAGGAGGGATCGGGGGCGCTGATCGGCGGCCTGACCTATGGCGAAGGCACGCTCTATACCAAGAACGCCGGCGACCATAAGGTGTTCTGGCAGGGTCCGTCGCTCGGCTGGGATTTCGGCGGCGAGGGCTCGCGGGTGATGATCCTGGTCTATAATCTCGATGACGTGAGCAGCCTCTACAACCGTTTCGGCGGTGTTGCCGGCTCGGCCTATGTCGTGGCGGGCGTCGGCTTCAACGTGCTGCAGAGTAACCGGGTGCTGCTGGTGCCGATCCGCACCGGTGTCGGCGCCCGGCTTGGCGTCAACCTCGGCTATCTGAAGCTGACGCAGAGGCCGACCTGGAATCCGTTCTGATCGGTCCACGTCGTTCAAGCGACCGGATAACTCCCGCTGCGCCTCGGCACGCTCTTGCCGTGGCGGCGGATTTCCGCCATGCCAAGGGCAGCACAGTCGAGCACCGTCACCCTGCTATCGGATAGTCCACCTTGGTCCAGTCGGCCCTGTTCTTCGCCCTCGGCTTCCTCTGCGCGGTCTTTCTGGTGTCGCTGGTCGCGCCCGCTATCTGGCGTCGCGCCGTCGTCCTGACGCGCCGGCGCCTCGAGCGCTCGATGCCGTTGACCCGGGCCGAGATCCAGGCGGACAAGGACCGGGTCCGGGCCGAGTTCGCAATGACGACGCGAAGGCTCGAGATGACCGTCAAGGGCCTGCAGGAGAAGGTGGCCGAGCAACTGGTCGAGATCGGCCGCGGCCAGGAGGCCCTGAAAGGGCTTGCAGTCGAGAGGAAGGACAAGGACCAGGCCCTGTCCGATCTTGGAGCCAAGAACCAGGAGCTTCAGCGGCGCGGGGAAGAGCTGCAGCGCCTTTCCGAAAAGCTGGCGCAGGCCGAGCGCGCGCTTGAAAAGCGGGGGCTGGAGCTCGAAAAGCTCGGGCAGATGTACGACGACGCCAGCTTTTCCTCCAGCAATCGCCAGATCGAGCTCGTGGCGCGGGAATCGGAGCTGGAAAAACTTGCCAGCGACATTGCAACGCTGCGCAGCCAACGCAAGGAAGCGGACCGGCGCAATCAGGAGATCGCAGCCGAGGGCAGGGTCGTGCGCGACGCGTTGAAAGCTGAGAAGAAGCGAGCCGCCGAACTGGACAAGAAAGTCGAGCGCCTGCTTGCGACGCTCGCCGATCGCGAGGAGAAGCTCGATCGGCAACAGAAGGCGCTCGCGCAGTTTCGCGAGCGCCCGAAACAGGAGGCCGCAAACGGCACCCGCCGCCCAGTCGGCGCAAGCGAGGGCGTCGAGCAGGCGATCGCAAAGCTCGAAGGCGATCGGGAGCGCCTCGAGGCGAGGCTGATGGCGCTCGCCCGCGAGAACAAGCGGCTGAAGACTGATCTCGCCGGTGCGGCCAGGCCAGGCAGCGATGCCGTTCAAGCCGGCGCGGCGCTGCGCGAACAAATGAACGAGTTGGCGGCGGAGGTCGTCAATCTGACCATGAGACTCGACGGACCGGATTCGCCGATCGCCAAAGCCCTGGCAACGTCCCGTGAAGGGCAACAAGGCGCCGGCGAGCGCGGCATCAGTCTTGCGGATCGCGTGAGGGCGCTGCAGAAGGCCGATCCGTCGACCTGAGACGCGCTGCTACCTCTTGGAAAAGTGATGCAGGGCGATCGCGGACGCAGCCGCGACATTGAGGCTGTCGAAGCCTTCCGCCATGCCGATCCGCAACGTGCGCAGGCGAGCAAGCAGATCTTCCGGCAGCCCCTCGCCCTCCGTGCCGAGATATAGCGCCAGTCGTGGCGGGCGGTCCGCGGAACGGATGTCGGTCTCGCCGCGCGGCGACAGCGCGAACTGGCTGAAGCCAAACCGATCAAGTGCTGCGGTGAAACCTGCGCTATCGCTGAAGGCGGCGAAGGGAACCTTCAGGGCCGCGCCGACTGAGACGCGGATCGCCTTGCGGTAAAGCGGATCGCAGCAAGTGGGATCGAGAAGCACGGCCTGCGCGCCGAAGGCTGCGGCGTTGCGAAAGATCGATCCCATGTTGTCATGATTGGATATGCCGACGAGAACGACGATCAGCGCGCTGGCGGGCATTCTCGCCAACAGGGCCTCGACGGGCTGGGGATCGCCGCGGCTGCCGATCGCCAGTATGCCGCGATGCATGTGGAAGCCGGCGATCCGGTCCATGACCTCGCCTGTGGCAACATAGACCGGGAAGTCCGCTGGGGCCTTGCGCAAGACGGGATCGAGTCCGGCCAGCCTGTTTTCGAGGATGAGAGCGGATTCGGCCGCGAAACGTCGGCTCGACAAGAGAAGATCGAGCACCACCTTGCCTTCCGCGACGAAGCGCCCATGGCGGCCGACGAGATCGCGCTCGCGAATATCGAGATAGGCGGCGACGCGCGGGTCGTGCGGATCGTCGATCGGGATGAGGTTCATGCGATGCTCGCCGGCGAGGAAATCGTCAGCGAGGTAGTGAAGGACAGAAGCGATCGTCAAGCCCCGGCGCGACGCATCCTATAGGCCATCTGGGAAAGATCGTCCTCGCCGAAAATGCCTTCCAGCATGCGAAGCAACTCGCGCACCGCGTCCGACTTGCAAGAATAATAGATCATCTGCCGGTCACGGCGCGTCTCGACGAGGTTCAGCGCCCTAAGCTTGGCGAGATGCTGCGAGAGCGCCGACTGGCTCAGTTGGACCTTTTCGGCGATGGCACCGACCGACATTTCACCGTCGATCAGGTAGCTCACGATCAGCAGCCGCTTCTCATTGCCCATGAGCGTCAGAAACGCGGCCGCCGGTTCGGCATTGGCGATTAGCTTGTTCGAGATCATAGATCCCCCATGAATTCCGGCTCATCCAAGGCGCCATGGGGGCAATGGAGCCTGATTCAATAAGTTCAGATTCGCATATGCGCCGCTGAATCAGCGCTGCAACGAAAGGTAGATCATTTCATCTAAATCTCAAGAGTTGCTTTTGATTCAAGACGATTAACTGTCGGTATGTGGCTAGCTGGCTGCGCGCGCGGTCCTGGCCATCTCGACCAGCATGGAGCGCAACTCACCCGCCGTTTCGAGAGGCTGGGGAAAAAAGACCCGGCAGGTCATGTCCGCGCAGGCGAGATCCATCCCGTCCGCATCGAAACCGGTAGCGATCCAGCCGTCGCCTTCGACCTTCGCGAAATGACGGGCATAGAGGGCGATCGCGTCGCTATGGTCTGCGTTCATGTGATCGAGCGCCGACTGTTCGCCGGCTGCCAAATCCTCGGCAAGGGGGCCGCTGGTGATGAAGTCGGTGCGATCGAGAAGATAAGCCTTGCCGAAGCCGCCGTTCAGGCTGGCGTGTTCGGCCTCGAGCCGGAACAGCGAGAAATCGCCAAGGCCGACGTAGAGTTTCGCCTTCGGATTGTGATTGAGGTAGCGCCGTTCGGCGCGGGCGTGATCGGGCGCCCCGCGGTCCAGGCGCCGTGCGCGGCATATCAAGGTCATGCGCGGATGCGCCAGCGGATCACCTTTGCCAGGCTCGCCGACGAGCAGCGAGCATCGCGGATCGGCAAGAAGGGCACCGGTGTGGGCCGAAAGCATCGAAACCAGGATCAGAGGCGTCCCGTCGACATCGGTCGCCAAGCCGACCCGGCTTGCCAAAGGCGAGCCGGTGCCGGGCTCGATCACGGCGAGCGCGCCGAAGCGGGCCGAGCGGAGCAGCGTCTTCGCCAGCCTGATCGCCCCGGCGTCGGTCTCGCGGATGACAGCCTTCTTCTGCTCGGGCAAAGCGCTCACCGCTGTAAGTTGATATTCATCATCCGGTTATCGGTCTAGAAGTCCCGATTTGACAAGGGCCGCGACGTCGCTCTCGAGCAAGCCGAACCGCTTTAGCACAAGCTCCGGCTGGCGATCGGCGGAGCTCGGCGCCACGGCAGGCTCAAGCACTGCAACGGAAAAGCGTGGCGCTGGGGCTGGCCGGTGCAGGGGACCGGAAGTCACGTAATTTTGCCGAGCGCGATTGTGCGGGTTGTCGCTTGCCTCGCTCAATGAAAGCACCGGCGCGACGCAGGCGTCGGTTGCAAAGAAATATCCGGCCCATTCGTCGCGTGTCTTTTGCCTGATCCTGGCGGCTATGGCGGCTCGCATCTGAGGCCAGGAGCTCCGGTCGTACTGGCTGTGGACGAAAGCGCGGTCGAGCGGCAGCAGGCTGGCGAATTCGGCGAAGAAGCGGGGTTCGAGACAGCCAATCGCAACATGCCGGCCGTCCGCCGTCTCATAGGTGTCGTAGAAGGGTGCGCCGGAATCGAGCAGGTTCTCACCGCGCCTGTCCTTCCATAAGCCCGCGGCCATAAAGGCGTGGATGGGTGCGGCCAACATCGCCGCGCCCTCAACCATCGCAGCGTCGATCACCTCGCCCTTGCCGGTGCGGGAACGCCGGAAGAGGGCGGCCAGCACGCCGGCGATCAGCATCATGGCGCCGCCGCCCTGGTCGGCGACGAGGTTGAGCGGCGGCACGGGCGGCGACCCTTGCCGGCCGAAGGCGTGCAGGAGGCCGGCATAGGCAAGATAGGTGATGTCGTGACCGGCTCGGCCGGAAAGCGGTCCATGCTGGCCGAACCCGGTCAAGCGGCCGTAGATCAGCGCCGGGTTGCGTTCGAGCGCCGCATCCGGCCCCAGGCCCAGCCGTTCCATGACCCCGGGACGGAAGCCTTCGAGGAGGATGTCGGCCTTCTCCACAAGGCGCAGCAACAGTTCGCCGCCACCCGGCCGTTTCAGATCGACGCGCAGGATGGCGCGGCCGTGGCGGTCCAGGTCGTACTCTTCCGGGAGCGGCAGAAGCGGTTGATCGCCACCGGTCCGCTCGATGCGCAGCACCTCTGCGCCCATCTCCGACAGCATCAATGCGGCGAGCGGCACCGGACCAAGGCCGGCCAATTCGATGACCTTCAGGCCGGCCAGCGGCCCGGTCTTCTCGGCGGTGACGCCGATGTTTGTCGGCGCTCCAGACATGCCGCTATTTCGGCGCCATGCGGATGGCGCCGTCGAGGCGGATCGTTTCGCCGTTCAGCATCTGGTTCTCGATGATGTGCAAGGCGAGCGCTGCATATTCGGAAGGTTCGCCGAGACGGGGCGGGAAGGGCACCGCGGCGCCCAGCGAATCCTGAACCTCCTGGGGCATTCCGGCCATCATCGGCGTCTTGAATATGCCGGGCGCGATGGTGCAGACGCGGATGCCGGAGCGAGCGAGATCGCGCGCCACCGGCAGCGTCATGGCGACGACGCCGCCTTTCGAGGCTGCATAGGCGGCCTGGCCGATCTGGCCGTCATAGGCGGCGACGGAAGCGGTGTTGACGATGACGCCACGCTCGCCGCCAGGCAAAGGATCGAGCTTCGCCGCACGATCGGCGACCAGACGGATCATATTGAAGGTGCCGATCAGATTGATCTCGATTACCTTGCGGAACTGGTCGAGCGGGTGCGGACCGTCCTTGCCGACCGTCTTCACGCCAATGGCGATGCCGGCGCAATTGACCAGGATGCGCGGCTCGCCGAGCGTCTTCGCCACCTCGGCGACGGCAGCCGTGCCGCTGTCGCCGCTGCTAACGTCGCATTGAACGGCGATGCCGCCGATATCGGCCGCCACTTTCGTCGCGCGCTCGATGCCGACGTCCAGTATGGCGACGCTGGCGCCCTGGGCAACAAGCGTGCGCGCCGTCGCCTCGCCGAGGCCAGAGCCGCCGCCGGTGACGATCGCGATCTGGCCATTGGGGTTCATGCCTGCATCCTCCCAGGATTTCGCGTCATGCTACGAGGCGCGCTGCTGGGACGCAATCTGAATGACCGGATCGATCGAGGCCTGCGGATTGACCGATGTCCGGCCCGCAGCCGGCGCCAGGTCCGCAACTCGCGCCGTGTCCGCATGGCAGACCTCTCCGGCAAAGCGGGCCACCGCGCCCGGCTTGATCTCATGGTGGAGCAGTCTGTCGAGATCGACCGGACGCGGCATGGTGACCTGGCCACGTGGAAACCGCTTGAAGCCGAGCGGACCATAATAGGGCTCGTCGCCGACCAGCATCACCGCCGGCGCGCCCGCCTTCGCCGCCGCTTCGACCGCGATCGCGACAAGCTTGCGACCGATGCCGAGATTCTTGAAGGCGGGACGAACGGCGAGCGGGCCGAGCATCATGGCGCGCCCGGCGCCGGCGGCAACGCGCGTCATGCGCACCGAGGCGACCACCGTGTCGCCGTCGACGGCGACAAAGGACATCGACCGGTCATGCCCACCGGACTCGCGGATCTTGTAGGCGGCGAGCACGAAACGGCCGGGGCCGAAGGCCTCCTCGTTGATGTCTTCGATTTGAGGATCATGCGCCGGGGTTTCCGGCAGGTATTTCACGTCGGCAAGGCTCATGGTCTTTGCGTTCCGGTATGCGAGGAAAGGTTGCTGCAAGCGGCAGCGTTCGCCAGTCAGCGCTTCATGAAGCGCGGGCGCCCTTTCGTCGTCGGTCGAACCGGATGGAGGCAAAGTCGAACATGGGCGCCTCCGCTACCATCAATTTCCTGCCTCCGCAATTGGCGCTTTCGACCTTTCTGCCGCCGCTTGACGGTCTGGTTGGTCGTTTGACGAACTGTTCAGCGTCTGTGGGCTTCGACAACCCCGCAATAGGCCTAAATACTGATGAAACGCACGAGGAGATTCCGCATGGGATTGCTGGTCGAAGGCAAGTGGACGGATCGGGCGCCGAGCGTCGACAGTGGCGGCAGGTTCGTGCGTGCGGAAGCGCAATGGCGCGATTGGGTGACGCGCGACGGCGCGCCGGCGGAGGGTCGCAAGCAGGGCTTCAAGGCCGAGCCTGGCCGCTACCACCTTTATGTCTCGCTTGCCTGTCCATGGGCGCACCGCACGCTGATCTTCCGCGCCTTGAAGAAGCTGGAAGGCATCATTTCCGTCTCTGTCGTGCATCATTTCATGGGCGAGAACGGCTGGACCTTCAAAGCCGAGGACGGTGCCACCGGCGATACGCTCTACGGGCTCGACTACCTCCACCAGATCTACGTCAAGGCCAATCCAGCCTATTCGGGCCGGGTGACGGTGCCGGTGCTCTGGGACAAAAGCCAGGAGACAATCGTCAGCAACGAGTCCTCCGAGATCATCCGGATGCTCAATTCCGCGTTCGACGATTGGGGAGACGCGAGCCGCGACTTCTACCCGAAGGCGCTGCGTTCCGAGATCGACAGGATCAATGCGCTGGTCTATCCGGCTATCAACAACGGCGTCTATCGCACCGGCTTCGCCACAACGCAGGAAGCCTATGAGGAGGCGTTCGGCGAGTTGTTCGGCGCTCTCGACATGGTGGAAGAGCGGCTGTCAAAACAGCGCTATCTGGTCGGCGATCGCCTCACCGAGGCCGACTGGCGGCTGTTCACGACCCTGGTCCGGTTCGATCCGGTCTATGTCGGCCACTTCAAATGCAATCTGCGCCGCATCGCCGACTATCCGAACCTGTCGAACTATCTGCGCGACCTTTATCAAGTGCGGGGCGTCTCAGCCACGGTCAACCTGCACCACATCAAGTCGCATTATTACGGCAGCCACAAATCGATCAACCCGACGGGGATCATTCCCTTGGGGCCCGAGCTGGACTATGCCGCGCCGCACGACCGCGGCAGGTTCAGGAAGGCGGCGTGAACTACCAGTAGGCCGAGGCCTTTTCCCCACCGAATATCTCGGCAACTCGCCGCAGGGTTGCGGGCGTCGTGCCTTCGGGCAAGCGGTCGAGCCGGAAGAAGCCGGCTTCGGCAATCTCACGGTCAGGGCGCTTCGGTGCGGTCTGACTGAAGGTCTCGATCAGATAAAGGGCGACATGATCGCGCCGGCTGGCGCGCCGGTTGAAATGCATCGACTTCAGGACCGGCGGCGCGGTGAGCGCGATGTTGCCTTCCTCGGCCAGTTCGCGCGCCAGCGCTTGAAGAAGCGTCTCGCCAACCTCGACGCCGCCGCCCGGCAATTGCCAGCCCGGAACATAGGTGTGGCGGATGAGGAAGATCGCGTTCGAGCCCCGGTCAAAGACCAGGCCGCGCACGCCAAGCGTCATCGGACGCCGCAACAGAAAATAGAGGTGGAACAGCTTCGCTCTCAACCCCGGCCAGCCGGTCTGGCGGAACGCTTCTTCTGGATCCGTAGCGCCGGTCATCCACGAAACCGCAAGCTGGCAGGAAACGGTGAGTAGAAAGGCCGAGCGGGGTCGCTTAAGAATGAGCTATGTTCAGGCTCGCGCATATTTCCGATGTCCATCTGGGGCCGCTGCCCGATGTAACCTATCGCGACCTCGCGTCCAAGCGCGTGCTGGGCTACGTCAACTGGCAACGCAACCGCCGTCGCCATATGCACGACGCGGTCATCGACTCGATCGTCGCCGACATCAAGGCCAATGCGCCCGACCACCTCGCCGTGACCGGCGATCTCGTCAACCTCGCCCTCGACGGCGAGATCGAGATGGCAAAGCACTGGCTGGAGACGCTCGGCTCGCCGAACGACGTGTCCGTGGTGCCCGGCAACCACGACGCCTATGTGCCGGGCGCGTTCGACAAGGTATGCCGTTCATGGGCGGCGTGGATGACGGGAGACGGGGTCAACAGTCCGGTCGACCGCAATTCCTTTCCCTATCTGCGCGTGCGCGGCAATGTCGCGCTGATCGGCGTCACGACGGCGCGCGCCACGGCTCCCTTCATGGCCAATGGCTTCTTCATGGAGGGTCAGGCAGACCGGCTCGGCAAGATCCTCGACAACACGTCTAAACAAGGGCTTTTCCGAGCCATCATGATCCATCATCCGCCGGTGCGTGGCGCGGTCTCGCAGCACAAGCGCCTGTTCGGCATTGCGCGGTTCAACAAGATCATTCGAGGGCACGGCGCCGAGCTTGTCCTGCATGGACATTCGCATCTGCCGACGCTGTTCACCGTTGGGACTCGTGGCGCCAAGGTCCCGGTGGTCGGCGTCGCCGCCGCCGGCCAGGCGCCCGGCGGCAAGCATCCGGCGGCGCAGTACAATTTGTTCGAAATCGACGGCGAACCGGGCCGTTGGGACATCCGGCTGACACGTCGCGGCCTGACCGGGCCGGCATTGCCGCCCTCGGACCTGCAGACGTTGGACCTTGCCGTGCCGGCCGAAACGGTTCGTCAGCTGGTCAGAAGCTGACCTTCATCTGGGCAATGCGGTCCCAGAACAGCACGAGCGAAACCGCCAGGCCGACCAGCGCGCCGGCGGCAATCAGGCCAAGGCCCGCGAAGAAGGTCGTCCAGCCGTTTCGCCGGGTCTCGGATTGGAGCGGCGGTTCGGCTTCCAGGACCGCCGCGCGATGCAGGCCAGGCGCGGCGCTTTGTGACACGCCTTCCATCATCCGCTGCCGCTCGACAACGCGCTCGGCCACGTAGCGCGTCACGGCATCGGCTACCGACTTCATGTCGGTGGATTCGGCCAGCACCACGCGGCCGATGCGCGTGTCCCTGAGGAACCGGTAGGTGCGGCGGTCGCGCCCCATGGCGACATGGCTCACGGCATCGATCCATAGCCGCGGCTGCAGGCCGGACGAAACGGTGAAGTCGAAATTGTCGATGTCCGCCGGCACCTCGGCGAAGACCGGCGCGAGCTCTCCGGCGATCAGATCGAGCCGCATGCGATGCGCCTCACGCATGTCGACCACCACGTCGTCGCGGTCGGCAAAGGCATTCTTGACGTCGCGGATCGCGTCCGCCAGCTTTCGCGACGGTTCGATGGGGGTGATTTTTTCGCCGCTGTCCATGGCGACTGCCTCGCTGTTGGTTAACAGCGAGTTAACACAGCCTACGACAAAATGCACGGCAGGACGGCTGGTCAGCTGGCGGCCGCGCCGAATGCCGGCCTCACACGCCTGCCGCGGCGTCTTGTGTTGCGGCGAACGACCTCAGCAATCAAGTCAGGCGCTTCCTCGACCAGCATGTGGCCGGCATCCAGCACGTGATGCAGATGGAAATGCGCCGGCAGGCTATCGGCCTGGCAGACGGGCAGAAGCGGATCCTCGGTTCCCCATACCACGATGACCGGCATGTCGAGCCTTTCCAGCCGTTCCCGCGGGATCATACCTTGGCGGCCATCCCTGGTCATCATCGCCGCCGTCTCGACAAGGCTCCGCGACTGACCTCGTCGCCCGCGCATCCGGCACAGCACGTCCAGCGTCTCGGCAGGAGGCACGCTCTGCGGTCCGGACATGGCGGCAAGGCAGGCGCGGATATTGTCCGCGTCGACCGCCGCAGCATAGCGGCGCAGCAACGGCGCGTTGATCTCCCGACCGAAACCGCCAGGCGCCAGAAGCGTCAGCGAGGCCACTTTTTCGGGCTCGGCAAGCGCCATCAACGTCGCGATGGCTCCGCCCATGGAATGGCCGACAAGGTGCACTTTTCCCAGACGGCGGTCTGCCAGATCCGCAAGGATGGTCAGTGCAGCCTGTTTGGCGCCGCCCGTTGCCTGACAATCCAGGGAAAGCCCGTGCCCCGGCATGTCATAGGCCAGCACCCTGACGGCCGGCAGCAGTGCGGCGATCACCGCGCGCCAGATCTCATGACAGCCACCGAAACCGTGCAGGAAGACGATCGTTTTCGGGCCAACGCCGCATTCGGCGGCATGAGGGTAGAGTGGCATGGACGGAGTTGGCTGGGGAGCAAAACGAGGAGCAATTGCCTGACCGTGGCTGGATGCTCCCTGGCCGGATCGTTAGCCAGTAAAATCTTCGCGATTGCTGGTCTGTCGTGACCGTCAGCTCGGGTTGCCGAGCCCTGCGGCACGCAAGGATTGCACCAGCCGGTCAATCAGGTCGGCGGGATACTTCCTGTCGGCGAAGGTCGCTCGGGGATCGGCGGCAAATTTAGGGAATTCGGCGGTGAGTTCGTTGACGAGCTCGCTTGCGAGCTTGTCACGGCCGGAAATCTTGGCGCCGATCAGGCGTGCGGCCAGATAATGCGACTTCGATGCCGTCGTTCTGAGCGACTCGCTGGCAATCGCGGCCCTTTTCATGTCGCCCTGCATAAAGGCGCCGATAAAAAGACCGTAGTCCCACCAGGTCGGATGGCCGCTGAAGGCGTCGACGGCATGGCCGAGGATCGGTGTGCCTTCCTGGTACTTGCCGGCGAAGATGAGGCCGTAGCCATAGGCAGCGGCCATGCCGAGATCGTATGGATTGAGTTCATAGGCCTTGCGCATCCAGCGGATCGCCTCGTCGGTATTGCCGAGGCGAGAATTGATGTAGCCGTAGGCGCGATGGGCATGCGGGCTCATCGGTCCCATCTGGATGGCGCGATGGGCAAACGACATTGCCTGCTCGATCGACGTTACGGGCGGGTAGGCGTAGTGATCGGTGACGGCCTCCAAATGCAGGGAAGCCAGCTCCGAATAGACGAGCGACGACTTGGTGCTCTGGCTGACGAGCTTCTCCAGGCAACGATAGGCCGCTTCGTGGCTCTTGGCGCTCTGGTCGAGATAATAACGATCGTCGAGCACCAGGCATTGGATCTGGCTGGTCTGGACTCCGCTCTGGTCGATGTAGCTGTAGATCAGGCCGGAGGCGGGAATGGTCGACGTCAGAAGGCCGGCGATGCTGCCTTCGACCGCTGAAGGCGCGTTTTCGGCCGGGGTCAGGTTGCGCGACAGGAGAACGCGTCCGGTCGCAACGCTTTGCAGTTCCACAGTCACGTCGCCGCTGTCAGGTCCGGGCGTGACTTCGAAAACGAAGCTGATCGGATCAGCCGTTTCATCGCGGCTTGCGTCGGCGTCACGTCCGATGAAGTCGATCGTGTCGAAGCCGGCAAGTCCGGCGCGCAGCGAAAGGGCGACACGGGCTGCTTCCGGGCCCTCGGCTCTGAGGGCTATGTAGATGAGCGGCAAGCCGTCAAAGGCGGCTGAGGCAGGGGCGGTCGGCGTGCCGGCAGTCTGGACCGGCACGACCTTGTCGCTGCCGCCGGCGAAGATGTGGCCGCCCTGACGAAAGATGAGCAAACCCAGCATGGCGATGACGAGAACCATGGCGGCCCAGAAGAATCGCAATTGGCGCGTCAGCGACGGCGCGGCAGTGGTGGTCATCAGCGGCGCGGCGTCCGCTGCCGCCAAGGTCTCGAACCGGTCCGGCGCGGGCTCTACAACGTCGGTTGGCGGCGAGGCGCTCTTGCCGGGCTTGGCATGCTCGGCTTCGGCCGGCAGGCGGATGCCATTCAGCTCATAGGAAGGGACATAGCCGCCGCGAGGGATGGCGATGCGCACCGGCTCGGCAACGCCCTCGTTGTCGAAATAATGCGCCAACAGCTCGCGCAGCCGCCCGGCCTGGACCCTGACCACGGCATCGGTCGCAGGATCGAAATCCCGATCCTTGCCGAAGACATCCATGGCGATGGAGAGGCCCTTGAGCCTGTCGCCTTCGCCGGCCTGCTCGCGCTCGACCAGGTAGCGTAACAGCCGGCGCGCGCGCTCGGACCGTCCGAACGTTTCGCTGGCAAGCAGTCGCTCCAATGTCTCGCGCACTGCGGGGGCGGCAGGCGTGGCAGGCTCCAAGTGTCGATCCTTCCGAAGTCGGCACAGGTTAGGGCGCGATCATATAGGGCCCGGGCCGGCACACAAGAATGCTTGTATTATGCGATCGCGTAAGCCACGGGAAAGTTCCCGCTCGGTTAACGAAGTGGCGGGCATCTGTTCCGAGAGCCGGCGCGCTCTCGCGAACGCGCCGCGCCCAAGGGCTTGAATGATCAGCCGGCCTTGCGCTCGAGGATGCGGTTGGCGGCCGAAACCACCGCCTCCAGCGAGGCGGCGACGATGTTGGTGTTTATCCCGGCGCCGAACAGCTTGCCGGCCGGATGTTCCATCTCGACATAGGAGATGGCCGAGGCATTGGAGCCGCGCTGGAGCGAATGCTCGGAATAGTCGAGAACCGACATCTCGATGCCGATATGACGCGACAGCGCGTCGATGAAGCCATCGATCGGGCCAGTTCCGGTCCCGGTGATAGTCACTTCCCTGCCGTTGTCGAGGATGACCGCCTCGACCACGCGCCGGCCTTTGACCTCGGTATCGGGATAGGTCTGGTGATCGAGGAATTTCAGCCGCGCGCCGGGCTGATCGACATAGGTCTCGAGGAAACGGTCATGGATGCGCTTGCCCGGAACCTCCTTGCCTTCCGCGTCGGTGATCGCCTGGATGTCCTGGCTGAACTCGATCTGCAGGTTGCGCGGCAGGTTGAGGCCGTAATCGGCATGCAGCACATAGGCGATGCCGCCCTTGCCGGATTGCGAGTTGATGCGGATGATCGCCTCATAGGTGCGGCCGACATCGGCCGGGTCGATCGGCAGATAAGGCACTTCCCAGACCGGTGTGTTGGCCTTGCGCAGCGCCTTCATGCCCTTGTTGATGGCGTCCTGGTGCGAGCCGGAGAAAGCGGTATAGACGAGCTCGCCGACATAGGGATGGCGCTCCGGAATCTTCAACTGGTTCGAATATTCGTAGACGTCCTTCATCCGGTTGATGTCGGAGCAGTCGAGCTCGGGATCGACGCCCTGCGTGTACATGTTGAGCGCCAGGGTGACGATGTCGACATTGCCGGTGCGCTCGCCATTGCCGAACAGCGTTCCCTCGACACGGTCGGCGCCTGCCATCAGGCCAAGCTCGGTGGTGGCGACGCCGGTGCCGCGGTCGTTGTGCGGGTGCAGTGAGATGATCAGGTTCTCGCGATTGTCGAGGTTGCGGCACATCCATTCGATGCGATCGGCATAGACGTTGGGCGTCGACATCTCGACGGTCGAGGGCAGGTTGATGATCAGCTTGTTCTCCGCCGTCGGCTTCACGATCTCGGTGACGGCGTTGCAGATCTCCAGCGCGACCTCGAGCTCGGTCCCGGTGAAGCTTTCCGGCGAATATTCGAAGCGGTAGCCGCCGCCCGCCTTGGCCGCCATGTCGGTGATCATCTTGGCGGCGTCGGTGGCGATCCGCTTGATGCCGGGCACGTCCTTCTCGAAGACGACGCGGCGCTGCAACTCGCTGGTCGAGTTGTAGAAATGCACGATCGGCCGATGCGCGCCCTTCAGCGCCTCGAAGGTGCGCGTGATCAGCTCGGGCCGGCACTGCACCAGCACCTGCAGCGATACGTCCCGGGGCACGCCACCTTCCTCGATGCACCAGCGGGCGAAATCGAAGTCGGTCTGCGAAGCCGAGGGAAAGCCGATCTCGATCTCCTTGAAGCCCATGTCGAGCAGCAGCGCGAACATACGCGCCTTGCGCTCGTGGCCCATCGGGTCGATCAGTGCCTGGTTGCCATCGCGCAGGTCGACCGAGCACCAGATCGGCGCCTTTTCGATGACCTTGGCCGGCCAGGTCCGGTCGGTGAGGCCGACGGTGGGGTAGGGTTGGTATTTACGGGCTGCCTCCGGCATGTGGCCGGCCGTGCGCTTCTCGCTTTCAGCCTCGCCGGCGCGAATTTCTTCTCTTGCGTTCATCGTCGTTTCTCCGGACGGCTCGCATGCCCGCCTTGGGCGGGTTGGTGGCGAGCGTCGCCTCTACCAGAATTTCGTTCGCTTGATGTGACTTTGCCAAGGAGCGTGCGCCTCTAGCGGCGGGCATCGACCGCCGGGCGCTCCTTCAGCGAGCCCGGCGATCGCCGATAAGGCCGAGAAGAAGCAGGGTCGAAGCGAGCGCGCGCACGGTCTCGCCGGCAAAGCCGGTGCGAGAGGAAGCGACGAAGCGGGTACGCGTAGCCATGGCGGTCTCTTACAGGAGCGGCTTTCCGGAGGCAAGTGCCGCCCTGCCGAACGGATCGCGGGCTCTTCCCCGCATCAGGCAAATACGCCACACTTGCCCGACGCGGTCCATCGTGGCCCGGAGGAGGTCGTGCATGAATTTCGTGTTCTTCTCGCCGCATTTTCCGGCCAACGGCGCCGATTTCTGCGACCGGCTGAAGAAGGCCGGCGCCACCGTGCTCGGTATTGGCGATGCTCCTTATGAAACGCTGAGCGGCAAGCTCAAGGCGGCGCTTTCCGAGTATTACCGCGTGGCGGACATGGAGGACTACGACACGGTGTTCCGGGCGATGGGACATTTCATCCACAAGTGGGGCCGTATCGATCGCTTCGAGTCCCTCAACGAGCATTGGCTGGAACTCGAGGCCAACATCCGCACCGACTTCAACGTCTTCGGCACCAAGCTCGATTTCGTGAAAAACCTGAAGCGCAAGAGCCGCATGCGCGCGTTCTTTCGCAAGAGCGGCGTCGAGACCATTCCGCAGCGCAAATGCTCCGACCGTGCCGGCGCCATGACCTTCATCCGGCGGGTTGGCTATCCGGTGGTGGTGAAGCCGGATTCAGGTTCCGGCGCCTCGAACACGTTCAAGATCTCCAACGCAAAAGAACTAGACCAGTTCTTCAAGGACAAGCCCGAGGGGGTCAGCTTCGTCATGGAGCAGTTCATCGAGGGCCTGGTGGTGACCTTCGACGGGCTGGTCAACCGCGACGGCGAGGTGGTGCTGGCGGCCAGCCACCGCTACGACCAGAGCGTCATGGAGGTGGTCAACCGCGACCGCCATATGAGCTACACCTGCTTCCCCGAGATCACGCCGGCGGTGGAGCAGGCAGGCCGAAAGATCCTCAAGGCGTTCGACGTGCGCGAGCGCTTCTTCCACATCGAGCTGTTCGAGACCAGCGACAAGCGCATCATCGCGCTGGAGGTCAACATGCGCCCGCCCGGGGCCTGGATGACCGACGCAATCAACTACACCTTCGACATCGACGTCTATGCGGCATGGGCCGAGATGGTGGTCAAGAACGCTGCCGGCGGTCCCTACAAGGGCAAGTATTTCACCGCCTATGCCAGCCGCAAACGGCATGTCGACTATTTGCACAGCCATGAGGACGTGCTAGCCGCCCACGGCGACAAGATCGTCCACCACCAGGCCATCGAAGAGGTTTTCAGCCGCGCCATGGGCAACTACGCCTACCAGATGCGTTCGAAGGACCCGAAGGCGCTGCGCCAGGCGGTCGACTATATCCACGCGGAAAAGGCATGAGCGATGGACGTCTCCTACCATAAGGGACATGCCCGCAACCTTGGCCGAGACATGGAATACAAGCGCTACGGCCATGCCGGACGGCCGGTGGTGGTGTTCCCGACCTCGCAGGGGCGCTTCTACCAGTTCGAGGATTCGGGCGGCGTCGGCGCGCTCAGCGAATTCATCGACACTGGCCGCATCCAGCTGTTCACACTCGACGGGATCGATTCGGAATCCTTCTTCGACAAGCATGGTGATGCGACCCATCGCATCGCGCGCCACGAGGCGTATTTCCGCTATGTGCGCGAGGAGGCGCTGCCGGAACTTTCGGCGGTTGCCGCCAAGGCCAATGGCGGGCGCACGCTGAAGCCGCTGTTCTGCGGCTGCTCGATGGGCGGTTACCACTCGTCGAATTTCGTCTTCCGCTTCCCGGAGCTGGCGAGCGGCGTGATCTCATTGTCAGGCGTCTATTCGACCCGCGACTTCTTCGGGCGGATGCTCGAGGGCAATGTCTACTTCAACTCGCCGCTCGACTATCTGCCCGGCATCGTCGACCAGAAGCTGCTCGGGCGGCTGCGCGCCCTACGACTGATCTTCTGTTGCGGGCAGGGCGCGTGGGAGGAGCGCATGCTGGTCGAAACGCGCGAGCTGGAGCAGGTGCTGCGCGACAAGTCCATTCCGGCCTGGGTGGATTATTGGGGCGGCGACGTCAGCCATGACTGGCCATGGTGGCACAAGCAACTCGTCTATTTCTTCGGCCGCTGGCTGGATGACGACCTGATGAAGCGATTGGACTGATGCCAAGGCGTCGGTGACATGACCTTTTCGCTGGGCGCCGATCGGATCGCCTTCTGCAACTGAAGCCGTCGTGCCGGTCATCCGCCGATATTGATCTAAAAATATGACTGTTCCTGTCATCTTTTTGTGGAAACATCGCAGACGCTGTGGCATGCCCGCCGGGACGATGGCATCGGCCTGAGGGCCGATCGCCTCCACCTTTGTCGAAAGGCCTGGCGATGGTTCAGCTCAGCGCGCAAACCCATATCCGAAACGACGGGATCCAGGCGGTCATGGACAGGCTGCGCGCCGAGCACAGCGTCTGCGAAATCGAAATCGGCCACGCGGATCAGTGGGCGCTCCGTATGCATTACGGCTCGCTGCATGCCGCTGCCGAGGAGGGGGGCATGCTGATCCGGGTCGCCGCCCAGGACGAGACCTGCTTGGCCTATATGAAGATGATCGTTGCTGGTCACATAGCCGGGCAGTTGGGGACGACGAACGGCCTGCGCTGGCAGGGTGACGGCAGCCATGCCGGCACACCCGTCTTCTTCCGCGAGATCAGCGTGCAATCCTCGACGCGGCTGTCGCCGCACATGCAGCGCGTGCGCTTCGCGGGCCGCGATCTCGGCCGTTTCGCCCATGGCGGGCTGCATGTGAGGCTCCTGCTGCCGCCCGCCGGTCGACAGCCGGTGTGGCCGTTGATGGGCGTCGACGGGATGATGGTGTGGCCTTCGGGCGAGGACGCGCTCACGGTCCGGGTCTACACGATCCGGGCGCTGGACGTCGCCGGCGGTTGGCTCGACATCGATTTTGTGCTGCATCCAGGCACCGAAACGCCGGCGGCGGATTTCGCGCTGAGCGCGCGGGCCGGCGACGTCGTCGGCATGATCGGTCCCGGCGGCGGCGGCGTCCCGGAGGCGCAAAATCTGCTTCTCCTCGGCGATGACACGGCGCTGCCGGCCATTGGCAGAATCCTGGAGGAAATTCCGCCGTCGATCCGCGCCGAGGTCCTTGTCGAGGTCGATGGTCCGGAGGACCGGATTGCGCTTACGGAAGACGACAACATCGCCGTCAACTGGCTCTACCGGCAGGGCCAAGAGGCCGGCACGGCCGGTCTCTTGCCGGCCGCGCTGCGCGAGCGCGGGCCTTCGGCCGGAGATTTCTATGTTTGGGCCGGGTGCGAGTTTTCCGACTTCCGCGAGATCCGAAAAATCCTGCGCAAGGAATGGGGCCTGCCGCGCGAGCGGCATCTGGCCACCGCCTATTGGCGCCGGGGTGCGCAGGGCGCAGAGGGCGGCGAGGAGTAGTCGCCGCCCCCCACCAGATCAGAAGCGGTAGCGCAGGCTCCCGAACAGCGAGCGGCCTTCGTCGCGGTAGCAATAGCCTGCGGAGCAGATCGTCTGCTGGTTGTCGAACAGGTTCTTGGCGTTGACCTGAAGTTTCACGCCTTCCAGCTTGGCATTGCGATAGCCGAAATCGTAGGACAGCGAGGCATCGACGAAGGCGCGCGCGTCGTTCTTGAAAGTGTTGGTGTCGTCGCCGTAACTGGCGCCGGCGAAGCGCAGGCCGGTGCCAAGGCCCAGTCCCCCCAGCGCGCCGTTCTCGAACTGGTAGTGGCCCCAGAGCGACAGGATATGGTTCGGCGTTGCCGAGAGCTCCTTGCCGACCGTGCCTTCCGCGCCACGCTCGATCTTCATGCGCAGATAGGTGTAGGAGGCGATGAAGCTGAAGCCGTTGGCGAGGGAGGCATTTCCCTCCAGCTCGAAACCGCGCGAGTTGAGGTCAAGCTGACGCTGCTTGTTGATGGCGGTCGAGGCATCGAAGACGACGCCGTCCTGCTGGTGGATGTCGAACAGGGCGGCGCTGACCGTGGCATTGCGGTCCGGTATCTCGTATTTGACGCCGATCTCCTTCTGCGTCGCAATGGTCGGCCGGGCGACGTGGCTGACGTCGCTGTTGATGTCGTCATAGACGAAGCCGATGTTGGGCGAGAACGAGGTCGAGTAGTTCACGTAGGGCGTGATGCCCCATTCGGTCTGGTAGGAGAGGCCGACCCGGCCGGAAAAGGCGCTGTCCTTCTGCCTCGACTGGCTGGAATCGGCAGCAGTGGAAGTGGTGTCCACCCAGTCGTAGCGGCCGCTGGCGAACAGGGTGAAGTCGTTCCACTCCATCTGGTCGTGCAGATAGGTGCCGAGCTGGTTCATCCGCTGGCCGCCATAGTAGGGAACCGGCGCGGATTCGATGTCTTCGACGGAGACGAAGGACACGCCGCTGCCGGCGTCATAGTTCGACCACGCATAGTCGAGGCCGGCGATCGCGGTGTGCCTGATCGGCCCAGTGTCGAACTCGAACTGCGCCATGTTGTCGACGACGAAGTTCTTCATCTTCTCGGTATAGTGGCCCCAGTAGCGCTGCAGCGGCTGGTTGGCCCCGATCGAATAGTGGCCGCTATACTCGATGTCGCTGTCGACGGCGTCGTAGCGCAGGTTCTGCCGTACCGTCAGCACGTCGTTGAAGCGGTGCTCGAACTCATAGCCGAGGCGGCCCTGGTCTTGGCTGAAATCGTTCCAGGCAGGATCGCCTTCATAGACATTCGACAGCACGCCATAGGCCGAATTGTAGAAGGCCGCGGTGCCGCCGGTGACGGACTTCGAATATTCGCCGAGAATGGTGAGCTTGGTGTCCTCGTCCGGCTTGAAGGTGAAGGCCGGCGCCAGATAGAGCTTGTCGTCGGGATAGGCAGGCAGGTCTGTCTCGCTCAGGCGGCCGAGGCTGGTGAAGCGGTAAAGCAGGCTGCCGTCGCCGTTCACCGGGCCGGAGGCATCGAGTGCAGCCTGAAAGCGGTTGTGCTCGCCGGCCAGCAATTCGATCTCGTGGAACGGCTCGTCCTTGGGGCGCTTGGTGACGACATTGACGATGCCGCCGGGCCCGCTGATGCCATAGAGCGAGGACGCAGGGCCCTTGAGAATGGTCACGCCCTCGATGCCGTAGGGCTCGGTCTTGAACCAGGCCGAAGGTCCGTTGTACTGGCGCAGCCCGTCACGGAACATGCCGTTGTAGAAGGCCTGGAAGCCGCGCAGGAAGAAGGCGTCGTAGCGGGTGTCGAAGCCGAAGCTGTTGGGATTGGCGCTCGCCGTGTAGCCCAGCGCATCGTTCAGCGTGCGCGGCTTCTGATCCTCGATCTGCTTCTGAGTGACGACCGAAACCGCCTGCGGGATCTTGGCGATCGGCGTATCAATCTTGGTGCCGATGCGGTCCTTGGCGACATAACCGTCCTGCACGAGGATATCATCGCTCTCGGCGGTGACGTCGATGTTGCCGAGCACCGTGGCGTCGGCGCTGTCCTGCGCTGCGGCCGGTAACGCCTGGCTAAGCACGGCGGCTCCGGCCAGCACTGCTATTTCCTGGCGCCATGTCGTCGGCCGTTTGCGCATCAACTCGTCTCCACTGTCCCATGCTTGATTGCGATCCCGCGCTCTCAAATATGAGTATAAGAGTCAAGTATTTTTTGCGCCTGTTGAGATATCGGCCCGTACTGCCGCCAAAGCACTTTGGTCGGGCGCGTCGGAGGGCGATTGTTCGGAAGCTGTTTAGCGGCGTCGGGATTCGACGGGCGCTATTCCCTAACGCTTCTGGCGATCAGGCGGGCCATGCTCGGCCCAAGCAGCAGCACGATCAGGAAGCGGGCTGACTGCAGCGCCATGACGAAGGAGATGTCGACGTTCTGCGCCGCGGCGGCAATGATGGCGACGCTGTCCATGCCGCCGGGGCTGGTCGCCAGATAGGCGGTCAGCGGATCGACGCCGGTCAGGTGACTGATGAGGAAGGCAAGGCCGCCGCAGAAGGCGATCAGCACCACGATCGAGCCGACGATCTGCGGCAGTGCCCGCATCGCGTGGCGCAGGATCGGCCGCGTGAAGTTCAATCCGATCGACCAGCCGACCATGGCGTAGCTGATGGCCAGCAGCCAGGGCGGCAGTTGCATCGGCACGCCGAGGCCGAGATGGACTACCGCGCCGAAGATGAAGGTGCCGAGAAAAAATGGCGAGGGCAGCCGGCAGAGTTTTCCCGCAAGACCGCCGACGATTGCGATGGCGATGGTGGCGGCGAACGGCAGCGGTTCGATCGGCGGAAACCAGATGATCGGCGGCACTTCGACGCCGGATGTGTCGACCCACATCTTCGCGACAAGCGCAGCCGTCATCGAGACGCAGATGACGCGCAGATACTGCATGAAGGCGACGAGTCGCTGGTCGGCACCGAAGGCGCCCGCCATCAGCACCATGGCGGTGGCGGCACCCGGCGAGGAGCCCCAGACTGCCGTGGTGCCCGGCAAAATGCGCCAGCGGCTGATCAGCCAGCCGAGCAGGCTGGAAGCCGCGAGCGTGGCCGTGACAGCACCGAGAAAAAGCGGCCATTCGGCATAGAAGACCGGGAAGATGTCGGCCGAGATCGAAGCGGCGACTAGGCAACCCACCACGGCCTGCGCGGAGCCGAAGAGCAGGCGCGGCACGCGCACGGTGGCGCCATTGGTGCCGGCGAGGATCGCCGCCAGCATCGGGCCAATGAGCAGCGCCGCTGGCAGTGCTGCGAGTTCCAGCGCAGCGGCGAACAGCAGCGAGACCGCCAGCAGCGCCAGCCACTGCTGTGGCGAGCGCATGCGCGCCATGCGTTCAATGGGCTGTTTGTCGAGAGGCGGCTGCTCTGGCGAGGAGTCCATATCGCGCTCTTAGACCGATCGCGGGAAAATGCGAACCCGTTTCTCCGGCGAAAATATGCTTCGCAGGTCAGCCAGACTTATCGGCGGGCAGGCCGAAGCCGCCCACCGGCTGCGTCTCGACCTGGAACTCGAAGCCGGCGATGAAGGGCTTCGCCTTGGCGATCGCTGCCTGGACTTGCGGCAATTGCAGCGAGGCCTTGTGGCTCGCCTGGTCGGTCCACACCTCGGTCACCCAGATCGCATCGGCGTCGACCGGGTCGGTGGCGATGATGTAGCTGAGGCAGCCAGGGAGCGCGGCGGTGCTTTCGCGCAGCACGTCCATGACCGCGTCGCGCTGGCCGCGCGCCGCCCGCATCTTGCCGATCAGTCCGTACATTCCTCACTCCCTCCAGGTTGCGCGCCATGCGAGTATGCAGTCGGCGGCTCACGGCATCAACTGGCCGCCATTGACCTCGATCACCTGGCCGATGATGTAGCCGCTCAGCAGCTCGGACGACAGGAACAAATAGGCGCCGACGCAATCCTCGGCCGTTCCAGCGCGGCCCTGTGGGATGGTGGCGACCATGGCCTTGACCTGATCCGCGGTCGAATAGCGTTCATGGAAGGGCGTGAGGATGGTGCCGGGGGCGACCGCATTGACGCGGATGCCGAAGCCGATCAACTCCTTGGCCAAGCCGCGGGTCACATTGGAGACGAAGGCCTTGGATGAGCCGTAAAGGCCGGCGCCGCCGCCGGCGCCGTTGCGGGCGGCTATCGAAGTGGTGTTGATGATGAAGCCGCCCTGGCGCTTCAGCCACGGGATGGCTTTTCGGGAAGCGGTCAGCACCGAGCGGGCGTTGAGGTCCATTACCGCGTCGTAGTGCGCCTCGTCCTGGTCGGCATAGGCAACGCGGCCGAGCATGCCGCCGGCATTGTTGACCAGCCCGTCGAGCCGGCCGAAATGTCCGGCACTTTCCTCCACCACACGCTCGACATCGGACGGCAGCGAAAAGTCGCCCTGGGTGAGAAACACCTCGCCGCCATCGTCACGGATGGTATTGGCGAGCCTTTCGGCGGCGTCGCGGCTCGAATTGTAGTGGAGCGCCACGCGGCATTTCTGCCGGGCATAGGCATGGGCAAGTGCAGCGCCGATGCCGGTCGACGCGCCGGTGACCAGCACCACCTTGCCGGCCAGGTCGGGAATGACAAGTGTCGTCATGATGGTCTGGCCTCCGAAATATCCCGCCCTTTCGTAGGCCATTGCCGACCCGGCGTTCAAGCTCGCTGTTGCTCAAGGCCGGAGATAGACATAGCCCTGGCGCTGCAGTTCGGCGAGTTTGACCACGCCGCCCTTGTCGGCCACGTGAAAGCCGGCCAGCAGGTCGGCGAGCGTGAGGTTCATGCCGTCCATGGTGTTGCCGCAGGCCTGCGGCGTGAGCCCCTGCTGGACGAGGCCGGCAAACCGGCTGGACGTCGCGCCGGACGCGCTTTTCGCCTTGAAGGCCGCGAGCGCCGGGCCATGCACCACCAGCACGACGTCGACATTGCCGCCGGTGCCCTCGTAGTGGTTCTTGATGTTGCCGAGCACGAAATTGACCTTGTCGACGTCGCTGAGGTGGTAGGCGACCTTCAGCCGTTCCTCGCCCGTGGCGGCACTTGCCCGGCGCAGGCCGAATAGGCTTGCTGTTCCGGCCAGGCCGGCGCGGAAAATATCACGGCGCAGCATCGCATCCTCCTCGATCGGCCGGCTCTCGCAGTCCTGCGTGGCCCCAGCTTCGCCAACCGTATGTTCTTGCGCAATTGCGGGCGGAATCCGTTACACACTTCTCCTGGAATTCTCCCTAGACTAGCATAAGTTGCGACTACGTCCTGCGGTGCGAGGAGGGATCACATGACGTCCAAGATTGCGGTGGGCGCAGTGCTGGGCGCTGTGTTGTTCGTTGCCGGATCGGCACTTGCCGAAGATGCTCCCAAGCTCACAGAACTCAGTCCCAATGGCGCCGATGCCTGCTTCGGCCGCGTCTATGATGCCGCCCACCTCAAGGCACATCCGCACCAGAAGGTGGCGCGTATCTTTTTCTACTACGGTCGCGACCCGGTCAGCCGGCCGAACGAAGAACCGAGCACGATGTCGGACGTCGCCTATAACGGTTTTCTCACCACCAGGGTGCGCGGCGCCACGAAGCCGGAGTGGGCCGCTGGCTGGTGCAACAAGGAGGATCCGAGCGACAAGGCGAGCGCCATCCGTTGCGGCATGGAATGCGACCGCACGCTTGCCTCGCTCAAGGTCGACGACAAGGGCCGGCTCATCGTCTCCAACCTTCAGGCTGATGTCTATCTCGACGCCGGCGCGGAGGAGGAACTCGGCGCGGCGGAGTACGATAAGCAGGCGCTGGGCAGCGACGACGACAATTTCCGCCTCGACCCGATGCCGACCGACACCTGCAAGGCGGAGTTCGCGCGTATCGACCCGATCGATCCGGCGCTGGGGGATCCGCTGCGCGAGCGGCTGAAGGCCGACCAGCCCTTCTGCTATGGCCGCGACTACGATGACGCGCATCTGAAGTCGCATCCCGACCAAGCGACGCAATCGATCCGCGTCTTCCGCGGCCCGATCGAGCTCGCCTCCTTCGCGTCAACCGGCGATGCCGCCAATTGGCCCGACGGCGCCGACATCGCCGTTTCAGTCACCACCCGCCAGAAGGGAGCCAAGGTCACGCAGACCTATTCCTGCCAGGGCGAGGCCGACCAATGGCGCTGTTCGGCAAGCGCCAAGATGAGCGATTTCGCCTGCGACATCTCGCAGAAGGAGATTTTCCTCAAGCGGGGCGCCAACGGCACGATGATGCTGGCCAACCCCAACAGCGCGCTTGCCATCGTCGACCTCTGCTCGAGGGCGGCGGACGGCAAGACGAGATCCGACGACAAGATCTACCGGCTGAATCCAATGCCGCAGTCGGCCTGCTCGCCGTAAGGCCTGTCGATATTCAGGTGATGCCGGCCTGCGAACGGCGGTTTCCTGCGCTTCCGGCCTTCGCCGGCCGAAGCATTCATGAAAGTGACGTGGGAGTAAGACAAGGCTTCGGCCGGCGGAGGCCGGTGCTCACGTACTTCAAGTACGCTCCGCTCCGGTTCTCGGCAGCCACCGTTCTCGACTCGGCCTGACCTGAATCTCAACAGGCCTTAGGAAGGGTAAAGCTAAGGGCGAGTCTCAGGCGAAGGGCACCGCCGAGGTGCCTTTCGGCAGCTTCGCCTCGTCGTCCGGCTCGACATGGATGGTGACGCGCACCGACGGGATCTCGGCTTTCAGCGCATCCTCGATGCGGTCGCAAATGACGTGGCTGGCACCGACCGTCATGTCGGCATCGACGACCAGATGAAATTCGATGAAGGTCGCGCGGCCGGCAATGCGGGTCTTCAGGTCGTGCACCTCGAGCGCGCCTTTCGAATTGGCCGAGATGATGTCGCGGATATGCATATGCTCCTGGGTGTCGACGGCGCGGTCCATCAGGCCGCTCAACGATTCTCCGGTAAGCTTCCAACCTTGATAGAGAATGTTCAGCGCAACGAGCAGCGCAAGCAGGGGGTCGAGGATGTGCCAGCCGGTCATCACCGCGGCGACAAGTCCCACGATGACGCCGAGCGAGGTAAGCACGTCGGTCATGATGTGCTGGCCGTCGGCGACCAGAGCCGGCGAGCGTTCGGTGCGGCCGTTGCGGATCAGCACGAAGGCCCAGATCGCGTTGACCAGAGCCGCGCCGGCATTGATCGCCAGACCCTCCCAGGGCTGTTCGAGCGATGCCGGGTTCTGGAGTGACTGCCAGACCTTGGCGATGATCAGCAGCGCCGCAACGACGATCAGCACGCCCTCGAGCACGGCGGAAAAGTATTCGGCCTTGTGGTGACCGAACGGATGATCGGTGTCGGCCGGTTTATGGCTGATGCGGATTGCCCAAAAGGCGGCAGCCGCAGTGATCACGTTGACGATGGACTCCAGGGCGTCCGAATAAAGCGCGACGGAGCCGGTCCTCTGCCAGGCAACGAACTTCAGCCCCATCACCAGGAAGGCGATGACGATCGACCAGAAGGCGAGGCTGGCGACCTTGCGCTTCGCGGCGGCTTTCGCCGCGACCGCCGTCGTGTCTTCCATCGAGGCCATCGTTGCTAGGCAGCCTTTTCCCTGGCCTTGCGCGGCAGGTGCGCAACGATGTTCTCGATGATGCGCATGCCGGCATTGTGGCCGAGCGTCATGATCGATTCGGGATGGAACTGAACCGCGGCGATCGGCTCCTTGCGGTGCTCGAAGGCCATGATGATACCGTCCTCGGTCTCGGCGGTGACGACGAAGTCGTCGGGCAGGCGCACCGGATCGGCGAAGATCGAGTGGTAACGGCCGACCGTCACTTCCTTCGGGAGCCCCGAGAAGATGATCCCGGGCTTCGAGACGCGGATGCGCGACGGCTTGCCGTGCATCGGGATGTGCAGTTGCCGGAGCTCCCCGCCATAGGCTTCGGCCAGCGCCTGCAGGCCGAGGCAGACGCCGAAGACCGGCAGCTCGCGGCTCCTCGCCTTCTTGATGGTGGCGGCGCAGTCGAAATCCTTCGGCGTGCCCGGGCCGGGCGAAAGCACGACGAGATCGGGCTTCAGCCGCTCGAACACCTCTTCCGGCACCGGGCTGCGCACGGTGGAGACATTGGCGCCGGTCTGGCGGAAGTAATTGGCTAGCGTGTGGACAAAGCTGTCCTCGTGGTCGACCAGCAGGATGTTGACGCCGTCGCCGACGCGCGCGGTGGTGCGTTCGGCGCCAGCGGCGTTGCCGGTCTTGGCGTCGCGGATGGCGGAGAGCATGGCGGATGCCTTCAGTTCGGTTTCGGCTTCTTCTTCCTCGGGCACGCTGTCGAAGAGCAGCGTGGCGCCGGCACGCACCTCCGCAATGCCGTCCTTGATGCGGATGGTGCGCAGCGTGAGCCCGGTGTTCATGTCGCCGTTGAAGTTGACCATGCCGATCGCGCCGCCGTACCAGGCACGCGGACTCTTCTCGTTCTGCTCGATGAAGCGCATGGCCCAGAGTTTCGGCGCGCCGGTGACGGTGACCGCCCAGGCGTGCGAAAGGAAGGCGTCGAAGGCATCCATGCCTTCGCGCAGCCGGCCCTCGATGTGGTCGACGGTGTGGATCAGGCGCGAATACATCTCGATCTGGCGGCGGCCGATGACGCGCACCGAACCCGGCTCGCAGACGCGCGACTTGTCGTTGCGGTCGACGTCCGAGCACATGGTGAGTTCGGATTCGTCCTTCTTGGAATTGAGCAGCTTGAGGATCTGCTCGCTGTCGGAAATGGCGTCGTCGCCACGCTTGATGGTGCCGGAGATCGGGCAGGTCTCGACGCGGCGGCCATTGACGCGCACGAACATCTCCGGCGAGGCGCCGATCAAATACTCGTTTTCGCCGAGATTGATGAAGAACGAATAGGGCGAGGGGTTGATCGACTTCAGCTTGCGCGAAATGTCGGAGGGCTGGGTCTCGCAGCGCTCGTAGAACATCTGGCCCGGCACGACCTCGAACAGGTCGCCGCGCTTGAAGCTCTCCATCGCCCGGCGCACCAGGCTCGCATATTCGCCCGGCTCATGGTCGCCGCGCGGCGGGATGCGGTCGGCGGTCTTGAACGGCTCGACGGCGGCGTCGCGCGCCAGGCCGTTGGTCGAGAAACCCTCGCCGGAATAGTCGTAGCGGTCGGTCCAGGCCTTGGTCGAATAGTGGTCGACGACCAGGATCTCGTCGGGCAGGAACAGCACCAGGTCGCGCTGGCTCTCTCTGCGTTCGAGCTTGTGGTCGACAGGGTCGAACTGGAAGGCGAGGTCATAGCCGAAGGCGCCGTAGAGGCCGAGATTGGCGTCCTCGCCTGTCCTGAACAGCGCAGTGACGGCGCGCAACACGGTGAAGACCGACGGGACGCGGCTGCGCTCCTCCTCGGTGAAGACGCGGCCTGGCTTGGCGACATCGAGGCGGATAAGCCGCTTCGAAGTCTCGGTGATGGAGACCTCGGCAAGTCCGCTCAGCGCTTTGCCGATCGCCGGCAACAGCACTTCGCCGCGGGCATTCAGCGCCTCGATGCGCATGGCGCGGCCGCGCGCCGAGAACACCAGCGGCGGATCGATGATGGCCGTGTCCCAGCGCGTGTAACGACCCGGATACTCGTAGTTCGAGGAGAAGACCGCGCCACGACGGGAATTCAGGCCGTCGACATAGGCGTCGATCGCGCCTTCATAGGGCTGCTGATGGCGTTCGCGGGTGATCGTCACGCCGCCCGCAGTGACGAAGCGCTCCGCCCCGTTGTCCAGAACTGTTGTCGTCATTGCCGTCTCCATCAGCGTTTTGGGCAACGGACCCGGGAATGGCTTGAAAAAACAAATGGCCGCCCGGACATTCCGCTGCGGCCACCCTCTCTTTACGCACGCGCGTTCGAACTGGCCGCTGTCAGCGAGCCCACCACCAAACGGTCTTGTTCGAACGCATGTTCATGGCGACTCCCATAGCGGCGAACGGGCTGCCGCGCAACTGGATTCAATACAGACGGTGAAGGTAGGGCGCCGTCGAGAACGGCGCTCAGTCTTCCAGCGTGCCGGAGCGCGCATCGCGGCTCCTTTTGTCGCCGGCAAGCTTCAGCAGGTCCTCGCCGGCGCGGATGATGCGGCGCGAACGCCGGGTCAGAATGAATCCAGCCTGCGGGGCGAACACCTCCGTGCGCCCGTCCACCTCGCCGGGTGAATGGACGATTGTGGCCAGCCTGGCGCCCGTCTCGACCCGGTCGCCGGGCTTGACGTCGTAGAGGATCGCGCCGGCCCTGGGAGAGGGCATCATATCGATGTTTTCCAGCGGCACGACGGCTCCTGTGAAGCTGCGGGGGCTGGCGACTGACGGATCATCGATGACGCCGCGCGTCACCAGCAGGCGATAGAGGCCTTGCGCGTCGGAAGCAGCCAACGCGCCGTCGACGTAGAGCATGCCGCGATACTCGACCGTGGTGACGACGCGCCGGTCGAAGCGCGCGACGCTCGCCGGCTGAATCTGGTAGGGCATGATCGAGGCGGCCTCGAAGGTGCCGCTGCTGTCCTCGCTCCACAGCAGCACCGTGTCGACCCCCATGGCGGCCGCGCAATCGGCCATCGCCGGCCACAGGCTGGTGTGGATATAGAGATAGGCAAGGCTTTCGTCATCGCAGTGCAGATCGAGCACGATGTCGTGCCCAAGCGAAAGCTCGAGCAGCCGCGTCTTCAACCGGCGGTCGGCGCCGCCAAGGCTTGCGTCAGGCAGGAGCTTGGCGTCCGGCGCGGCAAGCAGCGGGAAGGGCGCGGTTGAAATTGGTGCGGGTGCCGAGATTGAAGCGGCCTTGGTGCTCGCCGAAATGATACTGGGCTCGGCCGATCGGATTCGCCCATGGCACGACGGTGATCGAACCCCTGATACGGCGCTCGGTCTCAGCCCCGGCAAGCATCGGCATCAGCGCATCGATGGCGACGACGCCCGGCAGTTCGCCGGCATGGAGGGCTGCCTGCAGATAGGCGGTCGGAGCCGCCTTGTCGCTGCCCTCAAAACGGAAGACCGGGAATTCGTAGGCGACGCCTTCGCTGTCGCCGGCGATGCGCTCGATCGTCTTTTGCATGAGGTGCCTCCGATGGAAGGCCAGCGATGCATGTTCGCAGCCGGTTGTCAGTGGTCCAGCGCAAGCCGCGCTGTAGGCGCAATCCGAACCATTTGGCGGTGAGGCAGCGCCGGAGGGGAGAGCAACAGACCTTAGCTCAGACCAGCGGTTTCAGCTCCTGGGCGATGGTCGGCAGAAGCTCGGAGACGTTGGGGTGGATATGCATGGCACGCGCCAGCGTCGAGATCGGCGCCTTGGCATACATCAGATCGAGCACGCAATGGATCGCCTCGTCGCCACCCGGCCCGAGCACCGAGCAGCCGAGGATTTCGCCGGTGTCGGCATCTGCCAGGATCTTCATGAAGCCTTGCGTCTCGCCCTTTTCGATGGCGCGGCCGACACGGGTCATGGGCCGCTGGCCGACCACTGCGCGGCGGCCGGCCTTCCTCACAGCGGCCTCCGTCATGCCGCAGCGGCCGAGCGGCGGATCGATATAGAGCGCATAGGCATCGATGCGGTCGCTCACCTTGCGCGGATCGTTGTCGAGCAGATTTGCGGCGACGATCTCGTAGTCGTTGTAGGAGGTGTGAGTGAAGGCGCCCCTGCCGTTGCAGTCGCCCATTGCCCAAATGCCTGGCACGCTGGTGCGAAGCTGGTCGTCGACGACGATGTAGCCGCGCTTGTCGATCTCGATGCCGGCCTTGTCGAGGCCAAGATCGTCGGTGTTGGGTTTGCGTCCCAGCGCCAGCAGCACATGCGAGCCGACGGCCGGAGGCTTGCCGGCACCGAAGCTTACGGCGATGTCGTTGCCTTGTCTGGCGAAGCCGATGTCATCGGCGCCGACATGGACAGTGATGCCTTCATTTTCGAGGATGGACAGGATGGCGGCCGAGACGTCTTCGTCCTCGCGGACGGTCAGCCGCGGCGCCTTTTCGATCACCGTGACCTTCGAACCGAAACGGCGGAACATCTGCGCGAATTCGAGCGAGATGTAGCTGCCGCCGACGACGACGAGATGGCTGGGCAGTACATCGAGATCCATCATCGAGGAATTGGTGAGATAGGGAATGTCCTTGACGCCGGGCAGTTCGGGCACCGAGGCGCGCCCTCCAGTGTTGAGGAAGATCTTTGGTGCGGTCAGCAGATGCCCGCCGACGCGCACGGTGCTCGCGGATTCGAAGCGGGCGTGACCACGGTAAAGCGTGCAGCCCTTCATCCCGGCGATCCAGCTTTCCAGATTGGCGCGTGCGTCGTTTGTCACCTTGTCCTTGCGCGCCTTGATCCGCTTGAAGTCGACGCCAACAGGACCGGAGAGCGCGACGCCATAGTCAGCGGCGCGGCGGGCAAGATGCGCCGCATAGGCGCTTGCCACCATCGTCTTGGTCGGCATGCAGCCGGTGTTGATGCAAGTGCCGCCGACGAACTTGCGCTCGATCAACGCAACGCTCATGCCGGCAGTGTCAAGCCGGCCGGCGAGAGACGGGCCGGCCTGGCCCGCTCCGATGATGATGGCGTCGAAGCTCCTGGCCGTCATGTGAGGACGGCTACAATCAGCAGGCCGCCGGCGATCGCCACCGCGTCCTCGATGAAGGCGGCGGGCGGATCCCTGCCGAATGCAGCGGCCAAGCGCGCTCGCGCTTCCGCGCCGCCCAGCGTGCCGACCACCGCGCCGATCGCGCCGGCGATCAGGCCGCCGATGGTGGCGCCGGCAGGGGCGCCGATCACGGCTCCGCAGAAGGCACCCACGACGATACGGGCGCCGAATTGCTCCGGCACCTTGCGGCTGGGTGTCGACGGCAATTGATCGGTGATGAGCTCGACAATTCCCAGGATGGTGAAGATGCCTACGGCGATCCAGTGGCCCATGAAACTTGCCCAGCTGTTCGCGACCGGCAGCCAGCCGAGCCAGGCGCCCCAAGCGGTGGCGGCAAGCGCCGTTCCGGCTCGCAGGCCGGCGACGACACCAATCAGCAATGCAAGGATGTAAAGCATGATCGACCCCTCAATTCGCGGATCGTTGCGCGGTCCGGGGACGGCAAGCTAGCATAGGCCGTGCTTCTGGCCACGGCTTTTCCCAGCCAGAGCTGGATGCTCGTCACGATCATTCCTGGAAAACTCTCGCCTGTATTGCAGCGGTGAGATCTTGAGCCGCGCCGCGAAATGCTGGCGCAACGAGGTGGCACTGCCGAAGCCGGCCTCGAAGGCCACGACATCGATCGATTTGTCGGTCTCTTCCAGCAGCCGCTGCGCCAGGCCCACGCGCTGGTCGGCCAGCCACTCACCGAAGCTGGCGCCGATCGACTTCTGGAAGCGGCGCGTGAACGTACGTCGGGTGAGACCGGCGCTGTCAGCCACGCTATCGAGGCTGTGGGCTTGGCCGAGTGTCGTCCGCACCTCGTCGAGGGCCTTGGTGAACCGGTCGGCGTTGGGCGTCGGCGCCAGCGGGCGTTCGATGAACTGAGCCTGTCCGCCCTGCCGGTGCGGCGAAAGCACGACGTGGCGGGCGAGGCGAAGCGCTGCCGCGGCGCCGTAGCGGTCCCGCACGATGTGCAGGCAGCAGTCGAGCCCGGCGGCGACGCCGGCCGAAGTGACGATGTCGCCGTCGTCGACATAGAGAACGTCGGCATCGACAGCGATGTCGGGATGAAGAGCCTGCAACTGGTCGGCATAGGCCCAATGCGTCGTCGCCTTTCGCCCGGCAAGCAGTCCGGCGGCGGCGATCGCGAAGGTGCCGAGGCATAGGCCCACGATCAGCGCGCCGCGCCGATGCGCCTTGCGCAGCGCATGCTTGAGCGGCTCCGCCAAAGGCACATCGAGATCCTTCCAGCTTGGCACGATGACGATATCGGCTTCATCACACGCACAGAGATCGTGTGGGACCGAAATGGTCAAACCGGCGTCGGTATGGATCTGCCCTTTCTCTATCGCGCAGACGCGAAAGTCGAAGCGCGGCAAGCCAAGTTGCGTGCGGTCCGCACCAAAAACCAGGCATGGCACGGAAAGGTGGAAGGCGCTGATGCCGTCAAAGGCGATCGCGGCGATGATCGGATTGCGCAAGTCAGACACCGTGGGAGTGAGGCAAGGCTTGGGATGGAGAAGTGTCCCAATTCTTTTGAATAATGTCAATCGGGCCACTTTCTAGGCCAGCATGTCCAGTCTAGCTTCCGGTCGTCAACCCGGTCGAAAGGAAACCGCCATGTCAGCACCAGCCAGCCAGCCGCGCCGCGCGCTCGTCGTCGTCGACGTCCAGAACGATTATGACGGCGGCAATCTCGCCATCCAGCATCCGCCCTTCGCCGATAGTGTCGCCAACGTGGCGCGCGCCATGGATGCCGCGGCCAGGGCCGGCATCAAGGTCGTCGTCGTCAGGCAGATGGCGCCCGAGACTTCGCCGATCTTCGCCAGCGGCAGCCCTGGCGGGGACCTGCATCCCGAGATCGCCCGGCGTGTCCGCGACCACTATGTCGAAAAGAAGCTGCCCTCAGCTTTCACCGGCACCAACCTGGAAGACTGGCTGCGCGGCAACGGCATCGATACGATCACGGTCGTCGGCTACATGACGCATAATTGCGATCTGTCGACCATCATCCATGCCGTGCATATGGGCTTCTCGGTCGAGTTCCTATCGGACGCGAGCGGTTCGGTGCCCTACGCCAACAGCGCCGGCTACGCGTCGGCCGAGGACATTCATCGCGTGGTGAGTGTCGTGCTGCAATCGCGCTTCGCCGCGGTGCTAAAGACCGCCGAATGGATCGACTGCCTGAAGACCGGCGCCCTCCCGGAACGCGACTCGATCTATGCGTCGAACCAGCGGGCGCTGGCCCGCAACGCGGCGTAGCCGCGGCGCGGAATGCGAAAAGGGCGCCGCGTTGCCGCGGCGCCCTTTGGCAGTCGGGTCAGCCGATCCTAAGTTAGATCTAGAACAGGCCTTCGATCTGGCCGGTCTCGTTGAGGAAGATCTTTTCCGAGGACGGCGCCTTGGGCAGGCCGGGCATGGTCATGACCTCGCCGCAGATGATGACGACGAAACCGGCGCCGGCGGCCAGCCTGACCTCGCGCACCGGCACGGTGTGGCCGGTCGGCGCGCCGCGCAGGTTGGGATCGGTGGAGAAGGAATACTGGGTCTTGGCCATGCACACCGGCAGCTTGCCGTAGCCGGCCTGCTCCCAGGCATGCAGTTGGTCGCGGATCGACTTGTCGGCGATCGCCTCGTCGCCGCGGTAGATGCGCTTGA